>CAZLVS010000045.1:0-29985 GCA_964563085.1 uncultured Ignavibacteria bacterium
ATGGTGTAATATGTACCTCTAAGTTTCAATCCACGCCCCCGCGTGGGGGGCGACGGTTATTCTAAGGATGGTGTAATATGTACCTCTAAGTTTCAATCCACGCCCCCGCGTGGGGGGCGACGTGGAGGGAGGCGATGTCGCTGGGTCCCGTGGAGTTTCAATCCACGCCCCCGCGTGGGGGGCGACCACGAGAATTCGGAGTGTGTGCCAGAACGGTTAATGTTTCAATCCACGCCCCCGCGTGGGGGGCGACTCTCACTCATTTGCGGACTTCTCCTTTTCGATTAGTTTCAATCCACGCCCCCGCGTGGGGGGCGACTCCTTGTTTCGAGAATGGCTAACTGGTTCGGGGGCGTTTCAATCCACGCCCCCGCGTGGGGGGCGACGTTCCCACCAAAAGCACGAAAATAATAACCAGTTAGTTTCAATCCACGCCCCCGCGTGGGGGGCGACTTAAGGAAAGTGTTATATTACCGATACATAAGACAGGTTTCAATCCACGCCCCCGCGTGGGGGGCGACCTCGCTCATCGCTACGATCTTGACACCAATTCTTGTTTCAATCCACGCCCCCGCGTGGGGGGCGACCGCAAGGGTTTTATCCTATTATCCTCCTTCCTGTTACAACATCGTTTCCGCGAACCTCGCATCCAAAAGCCCACAAAAATGCCCCGATGTATAGCCTGAGCTTTAATCTCCTGATATACATTGTGTTATCCCTTCCGCATATCCATCACGGAATCTCATGTTCAACATAGGTTCGCGGAGCGGTTATACAATTAGTGTTCCTTCCGGATCATACGACTCTTTCGCTCCCACATGTTCCACTCGTTTTCTCCAATTTTTGCCCAGATAGTAAAACCGCAGGCTATCCTGCTTTTGATCGGTAAGGTCTATCAATTCTTGTTTAAGAATCGTCCACTTCGCCGGATCAACAAGGCATTCAAAGACAGAATTCTGTACTCTCTGACCATAGTTCTCACATTGTTTCGCAACTTGTCTAAGCCGCTTCCTTCCTTCAGGACTCTCTGTGTTTACATCATAAGTTATCAACACCAGCATTTGAAGGCTCCCGAATATTACTTAGTTAAATACGGCGGATACCCATCCAAATCGCCGCGGATATGCCTTGCCATCAGCAATGATTGAACAAAAGGCAGTAGCCCCACTTCTATCGTCTCATCTATAAACGGGTGACGCAGTTCCTCCTTCTTTCTTTTTTGGTAAGCTGTAATGACCTTTTTGCGGGCATCATCACTCATGGAAACCGCTCCGGTCTCCGATTTCCTGAAGTCCCTCTTGCTAACCTGTTTTCGGTTTATAAGAGTCAGAACCAGTCGATCCGCCAAAACAGGTCGCAGTTCTTCCATGACATCTAATGCTAAACTGGGCCTACCCGGGCGGTCAACATGAAGGTAACCCACCGCCGGGTCCAAACCAACTGCCTCAAGAGCCGAAACAACATCATGTGTTAACAAAGTATAAATGAACGATAGCAGCGTATTAACATTATCCATGGGAGGACGTCTGTTTCTACCCCTGAAACCGAAATCGTCCTTCTGAGCGGTTATCAGATTATTGAATACATCGAAGTACATCTGCCCCGCCAATCCCTCGGCGCCGCGAAGTTTATCCGAATTGTTAATAGTTTTGAGATTACCAAGTATTCCTTTCAACCTATCGGCAGTCTTCTGAAGCTCATCGGTATTCAGGCTGGCCTTGCCGTCCCTAACGGCTCGCATAAGAACATTTCTGCAATTAGCAATTTTAGCAGTTACTATCGAGCGAGCGAGCGATACCGACTTCTCCGAATCATCCGCAATCCGGTACTGAGACCGTCTAAGAAGCACGTTACCGGATACCGGGCCCTGCACCCTTGCGAGGAACCTACCGCGAGGACTGAGAAACGATATGTTAACCTTGTTATCTCCGCAAAGTCCCATTAAGGGAGGACTGCATCCCACTCTTCCGAAACATACGATTCCGTCCAGCGTATGAATCGGAATACAGAATTTGGTCTCGCCTTCTACCCGAACCAAAACCGATTCTCCCTTTCGCGCCAGATAGGCATTCTCGCTGGTGACGTACAATGTATTTAGTAGTTTTCTCATATTACACATTCTCCTGAAGCCTATTCATTTATTATTCCATCGATATAGTTATGGACTTTACCGGCTACCGAAGTGGCTTTGGGAAGGCAGAGATCAACAAGGGAGCAATTACGGCACTTCTTCTCATACCGAGCAGAAGGAGTTTGCTTCAATTGCGTCAGCCGTCTAAGCTTATCGATTAGATTAACTGTTTCGGTTCTCAGCGAGATATCCAGCGAAACCGACGTTCGCTTTCGCGGTTTGCCGTAATACAAAGCTCCTTCCTCTATACGAACGCCAAGCATCTCTTCCAAACAGAGAGCTTGAGCGCAGAGCTGGATCTCATCAGATCTGTCGATTTTCGGCTTGCCCCTTTTGTATTCGATCGGGAATGGTCGCCATAATCCCGGATTGTTCTTGAGCCGCACACCGTTCGAATTATCATCGGGGGTATCGATGCGATGGAATTCAACCACGTCTGTTCTGCCGGTCAAACCGAGTTTAGACGATTTGACCCGCAAGCCATGGGAGGTGATTATATCACCTCGCGATTCGCTGAGATCCGAATCGACGCGTTCATGGAGATTTCTTCCCTCGGCGGTGAGGATGTTTTCCACCCAGAGATTTTCGAGATAGATCAATCCCCACTGTCTTTCGCAAAAAGCGAGGTGCTGCAGAGCGGATATCTGCAGCAGTTCATCATCGTCATACATACAATCACTCCAGTTCAAGCAGCTCAACTCCGGCGGGCAGCCGTTTTTTGTCAATAGTAACCGCGTAATCGGAAAATGATCGCGGAGCTTCCACACCGTTCTCCTTTTCTATTCTTACCAGATCAAACAGCTTATGAGCGGGAGCGCATCCGAGAATCGCTTGACGTTTGCGCTGTTCTTCATCACTGTCCGTGCCGACATGTTTGAAGACGTATATCGGCGTATGAACGGTCATCACCCCCTTGCTGGATGAACGATCATGTTCATACATGTTTTTCAAAGCTTCCCAGAATAGCGCAAGGTCATCCTCGGAGAAACCAGTGCCTTTGGCCAGATGGGCGCTGATGAAGCCTTTGCCGACGTAAAGGCCGTATGGGATTAGCGCTTTGCGACCCATAGTGCGGAGTTTATCCTCGGGCTGTTCGGCTTCCCATTTTTCATAAACTTCACTTGTTTTGGCTCCTTTGATATCCTCGGAGACAGCCATACGGGTAATAGATATATCCATGGGCAAAACAGGATCAAGCGAACGAGCGAAAGCTACCTGAACCGGACCGCGCACCTGTCCAGCATTGGGACCAATGGAGAGAACACCGCCAAAGGTGCGGATATCATAGAAGTTTTCACACATCCACTTACGAGCCATTTCAACCTTACCCTTTTTCGCTCCCTTTTCTCCACTATAACCGCCTTCGGTTTGCTCATGCGCTTTGACGATTTTAGTATTTAGATTGGAAGCGTGCTCAATGAAGATAGCATTGGGCATTTCGTTTCCCTTAGCGGTTTGTACATAATTGCGAATACGGCGCTTTATAGCTACATCGGAAACCAGTCCGTGCATATCCTGGGGATCGATGCGGGGCATGTTGCCGGCATCGGGGTCGCCGTTGGGATTTCCGTTTTCACAGTCGAACAGGAACATGAATTCGTAACGGTTGGTGATGGTATTACTCATTTTCTTTCTCCTTAGCGTTATCGTTTAAAGTTACCTTTTTGGATCTCAAATCTGCCATCTGATGATAGTAGCCCAGCGCGAATAGGCTCTGCTTTTCAAGTGTGAGGTTGGATGGAACATCATCCTTAATTCTACCCCAAATATCAGCAATTTTGCTTTCGTACCAGTACACTAAACCTGGTTTTTCACTAATTTTATTAAGATGAAATTGACTGGTGCGCACAAGCCTGCCGAGAACCAAAGCCGGAGTGGCGCTGGCGGCAGCATAGTAACGCTGAACAATTCCGGCATCTACGCCGGGCAATGCACTTTTTTGCAGGTGTGACAGTACTGCCATAATTCTGCCGCAGTGATATGCGGGATCAGGGTGTTCTTCATTGAGATATGGTTTCATATCCGTTTTCTCCTTTCCGTTAAGTCTATCTTTACGTACATGAGATGCTTTTAAAAGGCCCATACGAGCATGGTTTGCGGGACTGTTTTGGACAAAATCGATTTTTGCCCGGGATAAAGCTTGAGCGATCACTTCCAATGGTATCAATTCTGCTTTTACCGCCGTGCGCCAAATCTTAGTAATCAATGGCGCTGGAAGGTCGCGAAGTTCTCTGACCGTTGCGCCCAGTACTGCCATTAGCTTGGGGGGATTAGCAAGAGTCCCTCCTTCGCGGTGCACAATTGACAGATCATCGAACCACAGATTTACGTTTTCAACTAATTCCTCGAACTGCCCCTCCATCCAATCACGAACCATAACTCTGCCCGATGCACCGGAAAGTGTAAGTGCATAATAGAAATTGTTCTGTAGATCAGATCGCTTACCCGCTTTAATGCTACCGAGGAGTTCCCTTGCCTTGTGTTGTGCGTTTAACTCCTCCATCTCGTTCATACCATGTAGCCAGGGAAGGGGATCATCTTCCGGAGGAACATGTTCTTTGAACCAATGCACAATCTTTGTTTTAACCAACCTGCTGCTATTTTCCTTGATGAGTTTGTTCAAAGCAGAAGTGTAAATATCCGCTTCTTCCTCAGACATAGCGGCATTATAGGATTGATTAAGGTAAAAAGAACAGAACGCCTCCTGATTAAATCCAATCAGCACATCCCCTGAAGTCCTGCCTCCCACATCAGAAAGGTTTTTAATTTTATTATTGTGAGTCTTAGTAGGTCGGCGGATCTCTCCACTGATGAAGCTGACCATAAGATCCGATTTCTTATTGGAAATGTCGCGGCTGACCGGCTTTTGAAGGGAAGTTCTAAAATCGGACCACCATTGATGCCACCTGTCTGACTCCAGAACACACTCCTCGCCGATTTGGAATGTAACCTTATCGTTTTTTTTCGCCTTACTATCCGTAAGACTTTTCTGAATCCTCGCAAGTTGAGTTTCATCATTCAGCAGATGGTGTATTAACATGAGCTCAGGCGCAACTTTGGAAGCGTCCCGCAGAAGTTGCTTAAAATATCTGTGTTTTTGATGAATCTTATTCTTGTCGGACTCGGTTCCATAAAGTGTTACCACATCCAGTGTGTCTGCTAAAAAGTGGCTTTTAGTTACACCTCCAACTTTCATTTCAGGTTGGCTTAGATTCGGGCAAAATGAGTATGTTTGCCCTTTATTCCTGTTGGAGGTAACATCCCCGATTTCAACAATTCCGAGTAACTTTCCTTCGTTATCCAGTTTAATGATCCACTTAATATCCTTCTCAGCAAAACCAGGCTTCGGCTCTAAACCGTGCTTGATGGCATACTCTTTTAATAATTGGATCATACCTAATCTCCTGCTTCCAGTTTGTAAACTTCAGGACTCTCGAAAGGAGGTATCTCCATTATTCCTCCATTGACAACTGGCTGGAACAGACTGATCCTGGCCGAATCTGTATTCGAACCAACCTTGGAAAGATCAAAAACATCGTATAACATCCATCCTAAGTCCTTCCAGGTTAGGTCTACAGTTTCAGATAGAGGTGTATTTGGTTCTAACAGATTAAAATAAGCTGGAAACTCGCGGCATCCTAAGTAAGGTTGATAGACACATTTTCCATAGCGAGCCCTTCTTCTAAATTGCTCTTCAAATCCCTGTAAACGGCTATCGAAGCCTTCACGGGGAATGATTTCGGCATGCAGCCGGTAGGTTACATCCTTAAGCGCCATTGTTTGCCGTTGTTGTCGATGTTTTTCATCATCGGCAATTATCGGTTTAATCGATTTCTCGCCTGACATTGCACTCAGTGCATTATTCGTGGATATTTTTTGACCAACCTCATTCCTCCTTAGCGCGATGTAGCTTGGCGGTTTTAGTATTTCCACTCTGGTTATCTGCCATCGGAATTCCTTCGGTTTACAGTAAATGGCATCATAGATGCCGCGAGCGGCGGACGGCGTAATTACCGGATAGCTAAACCGCTCCACTTTCATCTCGGGACGAGTGAAACAAGCCAACTCGCCCCATACTTCTAATACTTGGTCTTTAGGTTTCATATCTACTCCTTATTTATGGTTAAGCGATGATACAATCATCATCAGGCGGAATTAATCCTTTTGAAGCGTCATAATGTGACGCATCAGTGTAGAAATACCATCTTTCATCGGTCATTTTATAACGTTTGATATCATCGGGATGAGCTGGCTCCAGAAAGTTCCAAACCGGATTATCATCGCGGGGCATATAGATACTCACAGCGTGAGGCCTTGCTTCTTTTATCCATTTACTCTTTACGCCGTGAGCTTGCGCTTCAGCCTTCAGTTGCTTGTAAACATCCATTTTATATGGGACAACAATGTTGATAGTATTGGCGCGAATCAGGCGATAAAGCTTGGCTGTATCCGCGAAGTCAAGGCGTATTATAGCTTCGCGTAGTTCCTTATTTTGTTCTTCCAGCTTATTGAAGGAATACAATTCTTTGTAATATTCTTCAAACAATTCCGGATTTTCGATGTTCGATAATCTTTTGTTATGCTTTTTGAACAGCATACTGGTAACCGCCGCTGCCTGTTCGTAAACGCCATCGGGATAACGATTATCCTCGGGGGTAAACACAACCACTTTTCCCGAGTCAGCCCTGCCGTTGCGATTACATCTTCCCGCCGCCTGCGCTATCGAATCCAGGGGAGCCATAGCGCGATAAACTATCGGGAAATCGATATCGACTCCAGCCTCGACACATTGTGTTGATATCAGGATGCAATCCCGTTCACTCTTAAGGCGGCTTTTAACACATTTTAATACGTTCTCACGATGCGCCGGGCACATATTAGTCGAAAGATGGCAAACACATCTTCCGTCAGATTTTTTTAGCGTATCAAACAATTCAGTAGCATGACGTTTTATATTCACTATGCATAATGCCTGTGGACTTTTTGAGATACTTTCCGCCAATTCAGACCAGCTAACCTTTTCCTCGTTGGATTCCCAATGCAATCGAGTTCTACTAACAATGTTAAATAGGCCGGTTTCAGCAGGGACAATTTCCCGCGGCTGCCAGCCCATTCCGTAGCATTTCTTAACATTATCATGCAGATGCGAGAATGCCGGCTGGGTAGCGGTTGAAAAAACAACCGTAGTTCCGAATTTTACCGAAAGAGCAGACAGGGATGCAAGGGTGGGCATCGCCATGCTCAAGGGCAGGGTTTGCACTTCATCCAGCAGAACCACGCTGTTTGCCAATCGGTGAAGCTTCCTGCACGCAAAAGGGCGGTTGGAATGAAGCGATTCCAGAAGTTGAACGCTGGTTGTAATAATAAGCGGCGCATCCCAGTTTTCAGCGAGAAAATCGAATTTGTTCCTGATATCATTCACGTTTTCGTCTTTCTCGTCTCGCTTGCCGGAAAGACTGTGGTTTTCAATTATGAAATCGTCGCCAAATACTTTCGTAAAGATATCGCGATAAATTCTGGCAGTTTGTTCAATAATGCTTAGATAAGGTAAGACAATAATAATACGGGATTTATTTTTTCGACGCGCATGCTCAAGGGCGAACGTTAGCATACTTAATGTTTTGCCCGAACCGGTAGGGGCGGTTAAAGTAAACAAGCCTGACGGTTGTTCAGCGGCTTTTAAACAGGCGTGCCGTAGCTTCGCTCTCATTTCGGTCATCGCCTCGGATGCCGATGTATTAGCATTCAGTTTTTCGATGTGCTGGTTTAAAATATCTATTGCTTTACCGACATTCAATTTTTGTCCTTCTTTTCTGAAGAGTTTTTTCCCTGGTTCTACAGCGTTGAAATGAGCTTCGGTAGCGACAAAATCGGCATCGACCAATGCTGAGAAGAGAATACGAATGCCCAACATCTCGCCAGAAGGAGCCGATGATACTCGCCGTTGATCATAGATTGAATCTTCCAATCCATCAGGCAGTTTAAGGCCGTCAGCCTCGAATCTTTTTAGCAGCACATTTATATCCTCTTCGGACAACTTCAAGATCGCACTACTCTCTCTATAAAGTTTGGAAATGTCCATTTTCTTGATGTCGTCTTTGTATGCTGACTGTAAACCAAGATGATGTCCTTGGATAGTTAGGGCAATAGCAATACCTTTCGCTTTGTATTTCATTAAAGCAAACCAGGCCCCTGCAGACCAATGGTCGATTCCTTTGACTCCACCTTTCAGTCTTCTCTGAAAAAGATCTCCATACTTCCCAAGATCATGCAGCACACTTGCTACCATGGCTTCCTTACTGCAATTGAAACCTTCCGCATATTTCGCCGCCCTTGAGGCTACATCACGTAAATGATCCGTCAGAAGATTCACGCTGCGCATCTCATTCAAACTGTGAGATAAATACTCCATAACTACCCTGCTTATTTATTAATACTATGCTTGTAACCATAATGATACCCCTAAACTACTTTATTATATTAGCAAATCTTAATTTTCGAATCAAGAAAATTAATTAATATAAGAGTTCTCGAAATGAGGTGTTTAAGGAGGAATTGTTTAGGGCTAAGCCGAACCTAACTAGTGAAACTATCAATTGGATTGAGTAATTGAGTTGAAAGTATCCCTCCTTTCGCTCGTACTCCATTTAAAACCGCAACGTAGACATTGCCCGAAACGCTTTACTACATTCCCTGGGCGTCTTTGAGTTTTCATAACGTGGCTTTTACTCGATCTACATTGGGGGCATTTCAACTCTCTTTACTCCGCTTCCCTGTCCTAATTCGACACACAACCACCGCAGCCATGCATACCGCATACACAGCGGCGGCGATGCAAACAATCAGCTTCAAGTTCCGAACTTCGCTGAGGAATCGGCTGGGGTTAAAAGTCAACCTCAAGAGAGTCTACCGCGTGATGAAACGATTCGGATTGTTGCTCAAGCGATCGCCGGAGAGCAATGGCATGGCCGAATCATCAAATCATATTCTACGCTAAATAACTAAAATCTCGCCACTACCCAACTGCTGCAAATTCACTTGAGTCATACCAGTTCCCAACACCGTTAACAATATAAGTTCTAAAAGGCTTTTTGTAAAGGCAGAATTCTATATGGCCGACCCTGATCCAATCAAATTATACAACATTAATATAATTCCCGTGAGTGAATTAGTCCGTATGTAGAAAAACCGGCAGCAATCGAATTGAGGTCTATCAATAACATCGCTCAGCAATGTCATAATAAGCTATGTAATCTGTATTTTGAACATAGAAGCCCGGCTCAAAACGATGCAAATTCGCCTTGATTTCAACGGAATCTGATGGTTTTATGTTATCAAATCTTAGAAAAGTCGCATATCGGAGGGTTAAATATTCCTAAGGTCTGTTGTCTCGCAACAGGATAGGAAAACACTGTGCTCAAACTGTGCTCAAAATCAGTAAAAACACACATGAACTGTAATATTATATAGCATACCCTGAAAGCGTGATTTCGCGCAAACTGTTGTCTATCAACAAAAAAGCCCTGTGCAATGGTCTGCATACAGGGCATAAAATATGGAGGGGGGAGGATTCGAACCTCCGAAGGCTTCGCCGACAGATTTACAGTCTGTTCCCTTTGGCCGCTCGGGAACCCCTCCATCGAGATCTATTCAGTTTTCAAACAAATCTGCTAACTTAGCTGGCGAAGGGACTCGAACCCCCGACCTACTGATTACAAATCAGTGGCTCTACCAACTGAGCTACGCCAGCACAATCTTCCAAAATATATCGGCGGATTCCGTTGTCAAGTAAAATATTGGAACCGCATTCCTGAAAATTCAGATTAAACCATAAATACCCACACTAATACGTGCATTTTTATTGGATCTTCGGCACCGAATATGATTGACTTTGTACGAACCAACTACTATTATGCTAAGTTGCCTAAAATTAGGAGAGGTATCCCTGAATTCAAGAATAGAGAGGTAATATATGCTGCAGGATAAAGATTATAAGGTAAAGGTCGGTTTGGCGGAGATGCTCAAAGGCGGCGTGATTATGGATGTCACCAACGCCGAGCAGGCTAAAATCGCCGAGGAATCTGGCGCATGCGCTGTGATGGCGCTGGAAAAAGTCCCCGCCGATATTCGCGCCGAAGGCGGTGTGGCGCGAATGGCTGATCCCACCGTTATCGAACAAATCAAAGAAGCGGTTTCGATTCCGGTCATGGCGAAATGCCGTATCGGTCATTTCGCCGAAGCGCAGGTTTTGGAAGCATTGGAGGTCGATTTTATCGATGAATCCGAAGTACTCACCCCCGCCGATGAAAGCAACCATATCGATAAGCATCCTTTCAAGGTTCCGTTTGTATGCGGATGCCGAAATTTAGGCGAAGCTCTGCGCAGGATAGGCGAGGGCGCCGCGCTTATCCGCACAAAAGGCGAAGCCGGTTCCGGTAATATCGTGGAGGCGGTCAGGCATATGCGGATGGTCAACGCCGCTATGCGCCGCATAACGACGCTGGATGACGGCGAGTTGATGACCGAAGCGAAGATGCTGGGCGCTCCGTATGACTTGGTCAAGTATGTTAAAGAATATGGCAAGCTTCCGGTTCCCAATTTCGCCGCCGGCGGTATCGCTACTCCCACTGATGCATCGCTAATGATGCAGCTCGGCGCAGAATCGGTGTTCGTGGGATCCGGCATTTTCAAATCATCCAACCCCGAGGCGCGCGCCAAAGCGATAGTGATGGCAACCACTCATTACACCGATTTCAAGCTTATCGGCGATGCTTCCAAGATGCTCGGCGATGCCATGAAAGGCTTGGATATCAAACAGATACCGGAAGACCAACTGCTCCAGGCAAGGTAGCGCGGCATGAGCGGTAAGGGGAAGGATTCCAGCCCCGTAGTCGGCGTTTTAGCCGTGCAGGGGGATTTCGAGGCGCATCTTATAGTACTAAAGAGATTGAATATCGAATCCCGGGAAGTCCGTTCAGCCCGGGATTTGGATTTAGTGACCCACCTGATTATCCCCGGGGGCGAATCTACCACCATCCGCAGGATTATCACCGAAGAAGGCTACTGGGATGAAATCGCAGGTTTCGAAGGTCCGGTGATGGGCACCTGCATGGGTTCGATATTGATGGCGAAAGATATCCAAAATCCCGAACGGAAAGGATGGGGGATGATCGATATGACAATCCGCCGCAACGCCTACGGACGGCAGGTGCATTCTTTTATCGACCGCGGTAAAATCGACATATCCGATCAGCCGTTCGAGATGGTTTTCATCCGCGCCCCGAAGATTATTCAATTCGGCAAAGAAGTAAAACCGATCGCCTGGCTGAACGACGAAGTAACCGGCGTAATCTCCGGCAACAAGATCGCCCTCACCTTCCACCCGGAGTTGACGGGGAGTACGGTTTTTCATGAGAGGCTGGTGGGATTAGATAAAGGTGTTAATGAATCAAATTCATAAAATCGGATAGACGACATGACCGAGTGTCCTGGGTCAGCGTGAATTGGACTTTTAATGGTTAAAAATAAGACAAAATCTGCTTGCTATCAACTCCTTTCTTCTAAAATCATCATCCGGTTATCATAGCTAACTCAGCATTAGCCTGCTCCATCGATTTATGGCGAAGGCGATTGGAGGAACGCCCAAATAGAATTGAAGAAAATATCTTCAACGATAAATTCGGCGGCGGATTGCTTTCCTTGCTGTCGCCTGACTTTCAATAATGTATTCTTTCCTGCAGCGAAGAAGAAGGAGCGGAAGACGTAAGACTTATAAGTTTTAAATTCAAATCATACCGAAGAAACTACAACTCTATGTTTCTTTAGCCGAGTTTCTTACCTGATACTCATCAAAATTACTAGTACTCACCGATTATCCCATTAATTATGAAAGTGAATTGCTCTTGACAAAATCGGGAATTTGATTATAGTTGTGACGTTATAGCTCAATGGGATCCGAATAGGTATAGTAATAGGTAAAGAACCAAGATGATATAAATCCCAATATAGGACTCGAAGGTGAATCAGCGAGAAGCGGTTATAAAAGCTATGGAATCTAATGGTGGCTTTGCAACACTGGGATATCTATATAAAACAGCTACAAAGATTCCCGATTGTGAGTGGAGGAGTAAAACTCCATTCGCCAGCATCCGACGCATAGTCCAAGATGATCGATACTTCTTCAGAATTAAGCCCGGTTTATGGGGTTTGAAATCTCACCGGGAGAAACTTCCACCGAATATATATCCCACAGGTTACCAGTCGCGTCGGAACCTTGAGGAATTCAATCACTCCTACTATCAAGGTCTACTTGTGGAAATTGGAAATCTTAAGCAGTATGGCACTTACATTCCAAATCAAGACAAAAATAGAAAGTTTCTACAAAAGAAGCTGGGCGACTTAACTTCATTAAACCAGATATACCATTTTAGTTACGATAGTATCATTCGATATGCCCAGACAATTGATGTCATTTGGTTTAATGTGAGAAAATTCCCAGCTATACTTTACGAAATCGAGCACACTACCGATATCCAGCGATCACTTTTAAAATTTGTAGAGCTTCAGGATTTTTATGTTAAATTTTATATAGTAGCCGATGAATTAAGGAAAAAAGAGTTTCGCGATAAAATATCCCTAAGTTCGTTTGAAGTAATTAAACATAGAACACTATTTTTGAGTTACGACCGCTTATCCGATTGGCACGCCAAAAGCCACGAAATCAACGACATCGAAAGGAGTTTTGGTTTGTGAAATCATATGCATTTCTTACTACAGAAGGATATACCTTTCAACCAGGTTCTGATAGCGAAGAACCGGATATCGAAAACTGCCAACTGATTGGCATTGGAAAGGGCTTTAGTGCTGAAGAAGCATTGCTTGATTTGATAACGTCTGATAAGAATATACTCGAAACAAAATTTGATAAAGTTTTCTCAATGGAACTCGGAAACGATCATCAAGAAGTATTCTTTCTCAGTTATTATCGCACTACTTAGGGCTTCAATTGTTGCCTTAATTACGAACCCTTTGATCCAACTATTGCTTCCTTCCCCCAATTCTTTTCTTGCATTTTAAAAGCTTATTGTTGATACTGGTTACTTAAGCATAATATCAAATTCGGGACGAGGATATGAATTCATCTCTTGATGCCATTTTTAGAGCAAAATCAATAGCTGTAATCGGCGCATCCACCAAAAAGCATTCTATCGGGTACGAGATTTTCAGAAATATAATCCGCAACGAGTTCACCGGCAAAGTTTTCCCGGTCAATCCCAAGGCTGAGGTGGTGCATAGCATGAAATCCTATAAATCTATCAGCGAGATACCGGATGAAATCGACCTGGCGATAATAATCGTCGCGCGGAAATTCGTGCTGGGAACAGCCGAAGAATGCGGCACAAAAGGCGTGAAGGCGATAGTGGTTATCTCCGGCGGTTTCAAGGAAACCGGAGAGGAAGGCGCCAAGCTTGAGCAGGAATTATTAAATATTGTAAAGAAGCATAAGATGAGGATGGTTGGTCCCAACTGTTTCGGCGTGGCTAATTTCTCGCCTGACTACAGTCTCGACGGCACTTTTTCAAAAATGAAATCCCTGTATGGTAAAATCGGTTTCATTTCGCAGTCGGGCGCTTTGGGGCAGGTTATAATGGAGTATGCTCGTAGTTTGAATGTCGGATTCTCCATGTTCGCATCGATTGGAAACAAGGCGGATATCTCATCGAATGACATTTTGACTTACTGGCAGGATGATCCCGAAGTGGAGATAATCCTTCTGTATTTGGAGAATTTCGGTAATCCGGGTAAATTCACGCAGATCGCTCGTCAGATCACCAAGAAGAAACCAATAATATGCGTCAAAGCGGGGCGTACCGAACAGGGCGCCAAAGCCGTCAGTTCGCATACCGGCGTACTTTCCAATCTCGATGCCGGAGTCGATGCTCTGTTCGAGCAATGCGGAGTTATCCGAGCCGATTCAATCGAAGAGATGTTCGACATGGCGATCGCTCTCTACAATCGAGATATCCCCGAAGGAGACCGTGTCGGTGTTATCACCAATGCAGGCGGTCCGGCGATTTTAGCAACTGACGCGCTCATAAATAACGGGCTGCAGGTTCCCGAGCTTTCAAAGGAATCACAAGAGTATCTTCGGGAGAACCTCATGGAAGTCGCCGCAGTATCCAACCCGGTTGATGTAATCGCTTCGGGAGGTCCCGATGCTTACAGGGCATCGATGGAGACGATGATGCGCGATGATAACATTGATGTTCTTTTTGTGATTTTCGTTCCTCCGATTATGATAGATCATCGTGCGGTTATCGAAACGATAATCGAGGTTTACAAAGAGGGTCACAAACCGGTCTATGTCTGTTTTATGGGGCCTCATGATCATATCGATGGAGCAGATAAATTAATCGACGAGAAAATCGCGGTTTACATGTTCCCTGAGTATTTCGCAAACACATTGTCGAAAGCGGCTAAATATCAGAAATGGATCGTTAAAGAGGATGGTGCATTCCGCGAATTTTCGGTTGATAAGGACAGAGTAAAGGAGATAATCGACCTGGCTGCCTCGGAAAATCGGAAAAGCCTGATAGGACCTGAAGCGATAGATATACTCAAAGCTTACGGTATCCCAACACCCGAATACGAACTGGTCTCGGGTATCGTTGATTTGAGCAAAGCAGTTCAGGAGATTGATTTCCCGCTGGTGATGAAAATAAACAAGCCGCATGTATTGCACAAGACCGACCAGGGCGGCGTGGTTACCGATATAAGGACTTCGAAAGAAGCCAGAGTAGCGTTCGACATGCTCCAGCGAAGCTTCGCTGCGGGGGATGAGTTCGAGATACTTTTACAGCGGCAGGTTGGGAACGGTGTGGAAACAGTTATGGGTATGACACATGATCCCTCGTTCGGACCGTTAATGATGTTTGGTCTTGGAGGAATCTATGTAGAGGTGATGAAAGATGTGAGTTTTAGAATTCATCCTATCACAGATCTTGATGCCAGAGAAATGATAGAATCGGTGATGGGTTATCCTTTACTTACGGGATTTCGAGGGAGCAAGCCTGTTCACATGGAATCGTTAGTCGAAACGCTAATGCGGTTATCGCAGCTTATCGCGGATTTCGGGAAGATCGATCAGTTCGATGTGAATCCATTCATCGTCTCCGCCGATCCCAACAATTGCTGTGCAGTGGATGCAAGATTTATCTTGAAATAGTAGTATTTGGAGGATACGGGATATTATGAAAACAACGATTGTAGGCATACATGGAAAGATATTCTCAAGTGAAGAGTCCGAGTTATCGATACTACGCCGGCTTGAAAAATCCGGATTGGATATGCTGGTTGGAAATCAGAAGCATAGCGGCGATGCGATATCATATTTCATGAAACATCTCACGGGGGTTGACGAGTACACATCCAATAATTACTTCGATACAGGCACAGATTACATCCAACACGAAATAGACGGTGAACTAAGGTGCAAAAGCACTGTAACGGTTGAAGACTATAGCCAATTGAGTCCGCAGCTAAATTCGGTTATCAAAGCGGCTCTACCGGGTCCGTATTCTCTGGCAAAGCTTGCCAAGGACAGCTTCTATGACAATATCCACAAAAGAACCGAAGCCTTCGCACGATGTGTCAATACCGAAATGCGCGCTTTGCAGCAGGCGGGATGTACGCAAGTCGCCATAAATGAACCGGCTTTGGTGAATGTTGATTATAGAGAGGATAACAGCGCGTTTTTCGATACCCTCCCAATATTGCTAAGTGGAATAAATGTGGAAACGGCGCTCTATACCTATTTTGGGGTAATCGGGGGAATTCATGAAAAGATATACAGCTCGCCGTTTGCTATAATAGGATTGGATTTCGTAATTAACGAACGTAACTGGGATTTTCTGATGGAATTCCCTGAAGATAAGATCCTTAGTTTTGGAATAGTGGACGCCTTGAATCCCGAATTGGAATCGGGGGAAGACCTTACCGACGCTATCGAGATGGCTGCCGAGATGGTGCCTTCGGAGAGAATCATGGTCAATCCGCAATGTGAAATCGGTTTTATCCCTTTTGAGGCTTCTTTGTCAAAGATCGAGCAGATGGTGAAAATAGTTAAAGGTTTTAATAGTAAACAGTAAATCTTGAATTCAAATCAAGGAGACAAATTATGCAGCGTAATGGTCGCTTTGTCGTAATATTGGCTATTATGTTTGCCTTGGTAATGCTTGCGACAATGACATCAGGATGCGGTACTCAGATCCCGTCAGGGCATCATGGAGTTAAGTATTACAAATTCGGTGCCGGTACCGCCATGGGCAAAATATATCCCGAAGGATTCCAGTGGCATTTCCCCTGGAACTCATTTTTCGTCTATCAGACACAGATACAGAGCCACACAGAAGAGCTCCATATTCTATCCAAAGACGGCGCATCGATAATACTGGAAGTATCGGTCTGGTTCCGCCCTATCATAGAAAAACTGGATTCGCTGCAGGTGACAGTTGGCCCTCGCTATTATAACGTGGTGGTGATGCCGGCTTTACGAGGCGAAGCCAGATCAATCGTGGGTAGATATACGCCCGAACAGATTTACTCTTCGCAGCGTGATGAAATCGCCACCGAAATGCTGAAAGGAGTGAAGAACCTAATAACCGACAAATTCGTTTATGTTGAGAATATTATGGTTCGTAATGTAATCCTGCCTAAACACGTTAGCGAGGCTATCGATCAGAAGCTGGCGGCTGAGCAGGACGCCCAAAAGATGATTTTCCATCTGCAGAAAGAAAGGCAGGAGGCGGAGCGTAAGAAGATCGAGGCTGACGGTATCCGGGAGTTCAATAAAATCGTGGCTCAGGGATTGACTGAATCGTATCTGAAATGGAAGGGGATCGAAGCGACCAAAGAGTTGGCTACTTCCCCCAATTCAAAAGTCGTGGTGATCGGAAATCCGGAAACCGGTCTGCCGATTATTCTCGGCGGTCAGAAGTGATTGCAAAAGTGATTGTATAAAACAAGCGCATAAAGTGTTATCAGATGAAACATCTATCGGGCTTAATTTATGCAATCCAAAGTAATTCGAAGAGATCTCACAAATGATAAGAGCTTAGTCAAGGAGTAATTATGGAATTCAATAAAATAGGTGTTGTTGGATGTGGGCAGATGGGTTCAGGCATCGTTGAGGTAGTCGCTAAAGCCGGGCTGGAAGCGCTGTCAATGGAAATTACCGATGAGCTGCTCGAGAAAGGAAAAGCCCGGATCGAGAAATCGTTGGGGAGAGCTGTCGACAAGGGAAAACTTTCCGCCGAGGATAAAGATGCTATAATGGGGCGAATAAAGTTCACCACGAATCTCGATAATTTCGCAGAAAGCGACCTGGTAGTGGAGGCGGTGACCGAAGACCTCAAGACCAAACTGGAAACATTCGTAACCCTGGACAGAGTATGTAAACCGGAAACGGTGCTGGCATCGAATACATCCAGTTTGTCAATTACCGAGTTGGCGGCCGGCACTAATCGTCCGGGCAAATTTATCGGATTGCACTTCTTTAACCCCGTACCGGTTATGAAACTGGTGGAGGTGGTAAAAACCGTAGCTACCGACGAGGCGGTGATAGCTTCTGCCAGGGCTTTCACCGAGAAAGTCGGCAAAGTGCCTGTATTGGCGAAAGACGGCGGCGGATTTATCGTTAACCGTCTGCTGGTGCCTTTCCTTTTCGATGCGATCTTGGTTTATCAGAATGGATTGGCGACCAAAGAGGATATCGACAACGGTATGAAGTTCGGATGCGGTCATCCGATGGGACCGCTCGAATTGAACGATTTCATCGGTTTGGACACGATGTATTACATAGGCGAGATACTTTTCGAGGAATTCAAGGAACCGCGTTTCGCTCCGCCACCACTTCTCAAGAGAATGGTGCAGGCAGGATATCTCGGGCGTAAAACCGGAAGGGGGTTCTACGATTACAGCAAATAGAGGAAATTAGATGTCAAAGTCCAAACGAGCTTATATAGACTATTACCGGCATCGTAAGATAGGTAGGTTTAGACAGAATCTGTTTGGTTTAATTCGTAAGGATAGGAGGAGAAATTGGAATATAAAAACATACTGGTGGCGAAAGAGGGTGGGATAGCAACCGCTACCATTTCGCGTCCAAAGGCGTTAAACGCTCTCAATGCCGAAGTGATCGGCGAATTATATGCTCTATGGAAAGAGCTGGAGGCCGAGGAAGATATCCGTGTTGTGATTATCACCGGCGATGGCGAGAAGGCATTCGTAGCGGGGGCGGATATAGGCGAGTTGAAGGAGTTGGATGCGCTGGGGGGAATCGAGTTATCAAAACGAGGACAATCTTTACTTTGGAATATAGAGAATTCAGAGATGGTGTCGATTGCAGCCATAAACGGTTTTGCGCTCGGCGGCGGATGCGAACTGGCTATGGCATGCGACATTCGCATCGCATCTGAAAACGCTCAACTTGGTCAACCGGAAGTTAACCTGGGGATTATTCCAGGATACGGAGGAACTCAGCGTCTAACCAGATTAGTCGGTAAGGGAATGGCTAAACTACTCACTTTCACCGGCGATATGGTAGATGCGCAGGAGGCTTATCGAATCGGACTGGTTGAAAAAGTAATCCCGCTGGAGGAGCTTAAGGATACCGCTAATAAAATAGCCGGGAAGATTCTATCCAAGGGACCGAAAGCGATAACCGCCGCTAAACGGAGTATTAATGCCGCTGCCAATACCGACTTGGATTCGGGGCTTCGCTATGAAATGGCAGAATTCGGAGCGGTTTGTGCTACCGAAGATAGTAAGGAGGGCACAGCAGCTTTTATGGAAAAACGCAAACCTGAATTTAAAGGGAGATAATCTTACAACCGATATATAAATGACCCGACAGCATTTGAGGTTGTCGGGTTTTTTACGCAATATTGTTTAATCTTTTATTGATTATTGGGTTGCGATTTCAATATATTTTTTTTAACTTAAGGGACTTTTCAAAAAGGATATGAACATTTCGTTCCGATCTCAGTTTATAACTTGTTGATCGCCAATTTTAAGAGGATATGAATCATGGCTGTACGACCGAATGAAAGCGAACAGGGCTTTATATACGATTGGAATACTTATCAGCAGACCGTGCAATCACGGTACAATCTGAATTTGGAACTTGACGATGAGACTCTCAGGGATGGGCTTCAATCGCCATCTATTAAAGATCCGTCTATTGAAGAGAAAGTTAAGATACTGCATTTGATGGAAAAGCTGGGAATACAGGCGGCTGACATCGGTCTGCCGGCTTCCGGCCCCAGAGCCAAAGCCGATATTACCCGTATCGCTAAAGAGATAGGCGACAATAAGATGAAGCTGAGGCCCAACTGCGCGGTAAGGACGCTGGTGCAGGATATGATTCCGTTGGTTGAGATATCGGAGGCGGTTGGTTACCCCATTGAGGCGGCGGCGTTTATAGGTTCATCACCGATCCGTATATATGCCGAAGAATGGACCTTGAGCAAGATGCAGAAATTGACCGAGGAATCGGTTTCATTCGCAGTCAAACACGGTATTCCCGTAATGTATGTCACCGAAGACACCACACGAGCACATCCTCGGACCATAAAAAAGCTTTATACAAGTGCGATAAATGCCGGGGCGGAAAGGATATGCGTTTGCGATACGGTCGGACACTCCACTCCTATCGGCGTTTTCTATTTGCTGCGCTTCATTCAGAAAATGCTGCATGATATGAAAGTTGATGTCAAAGTTGACTGGCACGGGCATTCCGATCGCGGATGCGCTATTCCCAACACCATGTCGGCAGTCTCCACCGGGGTTGACCGAGTTCACGCCACCGCTCTGGGTATCGGCGAGCGCGTAGGTAATACGCCTATGGATCTGCTTCTTATCAATCTTAAGCTGGAAGGTATTATCAAGCAGGACCTTCGTAAACTCACCGAATACTGTCAGACAGTGGCTCAAGCGGTCGGTTACGATATCCCCGTAAATTATCCGGTGATCGGTAAAGATGCTTTTCGAACTGCCACCGGAGTGCATGCCGCTGCCATTATTAAAGCTGAAAGAAAGGGCGATGCTTGGCTTGCCGACCGTGTATATTCCGGTGTGCCTGCTGAAATGGTTGGGCAGCAGCAAAAAATAGAAGTTGGGTTTATGAGCGGACTATCCAATATAGTCTACTGGCTGAAAAAACGAGGAATGAAGCCGGATGAGGAGTTAGTTGATCAGATTTTCAAAGCCGCCAAATCGCACAACCGAGTGCTTACCGAAGATGAGGTAATGCAGATTGTTAAATTCAGCACGGCGGGTAAAGTTCAAATAGAACCTGATGTGGTCAAGAGTCTGACAAAAGAGATGAAAATTTCCAAAAGCAAGAAGGCGAAAAAACAGAAGGCGGCGCGCGTAAAGTCCGCATTCGCCCGCAAGAAAGCCAAGGCGACAAAAAAGGTAACAGCAAGAAAAAAAACGTCAACTAACGTATAAAAGATTTATTTATAGAGTTAGCCAAGCTTCGAATAGAATGGAAAAAAAGGATTACTTAAACAAGCTATTCCATGGTGATTGTGAAGATGTTCTTAAGGATATCCCTGATGCTACCATAGATCTAATTTTCACTTCGCCCCCCTATGCTGACCAAAGAGTAAATTCCTATGGCGGTATAAAACCGGACAAATATGTGGAGTGGTTTATACCCAAGGCAAAGCAATTCAAGCGGATTCTTAAACCAACCGGAACATTCATACTCAATATCAAAGAAAGAGTTGTCAATGGTGAGCGACATACTTATGTAATCGACCTGATTCAACAGATGCGAAAAGATGGGTGGCTGTGGACCGAGGAGTTCGTTTGGCATAAGAAGAATTCTTATCCTGGTAAATGGCCCAATCGTTTCAGGGACAGTTGGGAGAGGTTGATTCAGTTCAACAAGCAAAAGAAATTCAAAATGTTTCAAGAGGCAGTGATGGTGCCGGTCGGAGAATGGGCAAAAAACCGTTTGGCTAAATTGAGTGAGACTGATAAAATACGAGACGAATCCAAGGTTGGAAGCGGATTCGGTAAAAACATCTCAAATTGGGTGGGGCGCAAGCAAGTTTACCCTACGAATGTTTTATATCTATCAACCGAATGTGCTAATCGAGGACACAGCGCCGCCTTTCCCCTGGACCTTCCATCATGGTTTATAAAGCTCTTTACCGAACCGGAGGACCTGGTATTAGACCCCTTCGTGGGCTCAGGGACAACCGCACTTGCAGCGTCCAAATTAGGTAGATATTATATAGGAATTGATATAAATGAAAGCTATGTGAATCTGGCTCGCAAAAAGGTTGGATGCATGCAATATAAGTTGCCTGATTCAGCTGACGATCACCGCATTTTTCCCGGGTTGTAACCCTCCGAGCCCTGAACCGAAAGCTTATGGAAGAATTGAATCTTAATGAAGTCAGTGAATTCGTGAATGAGAACATCGTTGGTTTTCATCAACGTAAGGTGAACTCGCTTGAGCGATTGAACATCGCTAAACTACTCAAGAAAAATCCATACCTTTTCAGGGCAAAATATATTAACACTGCCAATGAGCTGATATCTAATTTGCTGGATGCGTATCTTTCGTCATCAGAGGAAAAGTTATTTGGAGATTTTCTCGAAGAGCTGGCGGTTTTTATAGCTGAGAGGACTTGTCATGGTCATAAATCCGGAGCACCTGGTATTGACTTAGAGTTTATTAATGATAATACCCATTATGTCATCTCTATTAAAAGCGGACCAAATTGGGGGAATAGCTCGCAGCAGAGAAGATTGGAACAAGATTTCAAGGATGCGGTTACCAGACTGAGGCAGTCCAAGCGCGGCGTAGATATTCATCCAATATTAGGGATTTGTTACGGTAAAACTAAAACCGGATATGTTAGAGGTTATCTAAAGGTTGTCGGACAGAATTTCTGGTATCTCATCAGCGAGGACAAGAACCTTTACACTGATATTATTGAACCGATTGGTTACAAAGCTAAGGAACATAATGAAGCATTTTTGAAGGAAAAGGGAAAAGTAATTAACAGGTTTACCGGTCAATTCATTGAAGAGTTTTGCGATTTGTCCGGAGCAATAAATTGGAATAAGCTTGTTGAATTCAACAGCGGAAATTATGATCTATATAAGTATATATGATCGATAAGGAGAATTATTACAGCATGCCTATGACATTAACCGAAAAAATCATGGCGGCTCATAGCGGAAATCAGCACGTTATACCGGGACAGATTGTCAATATGAAACTGGACATGGTTATGGCTAACGAACTTTCCGCAGTGCTGACATTTGATATATTAGATCAATGGGGCGTGGAGAAGGTTTTTGATCCGACTAAGGTCTGCCTGATTCCGGATCATTTCACGCCCAATAAAGATATCACCGCAGCGAAGATCACCAAAACAGTCCGGGAATTCGCCAAAAGACATAATATAAAACACTATTACGAACAGGGTCGTGCCGGTATCGAGCATGCAGTGATCGCGGAGAAGGGGATAGTGTTTCCCGGTGAGACTATAATCGGCGGCGATTCACATACTTGCACCACCGGCGCCTTGGGCGCTTTCGCCACCGGTGTCGGCTCCACCGATATTGCCGCGGCGCTGCTTACCGGCGAAGTTTGGATGAGAGTTCCCCCAACCGTAAAGCTGGAGTACACGGGCAAACCGGGGGAGTTCATCTACGGCAAGGATTTGATAATCTATACGCTTTCTAAACTGGGGACATCATTTGCAACTTACAAAGCGATAGAATATTGCGGCGATACTTTTAAGTATTTCAAAATATCCGACCGTCTAACGATGTCCAATATGGCTATCGAAGCCGGCGGCAAAAACGGCATCTTCGCAGTGGATGATATTACAATCGACTACGTGAAGGAAACAACTCGATATAAAGAAAACCCGGAAGAAATTAATACTTTACAGCCGGATGAAGACGCTGAATACGAACAGCATCATAAATTCGATATTTCGGATCTGGAGCCGCAAGTCGCATTTCCCTATTCTCCCGGCAACGGCCGCCCGGTATCGGAGGCGAAAGATATCAAAGTTGACCAGGTGGTTATCGGCACCTGCACCAACGGCTGGTTCGAGGATATGAAAATTGCGGCGTCGGTTTTCAAGGGAGAGAAGATTCATCCTGATGTCCGGGTTATCATATTACCCGGAAGCGTGGCGGTTCAGCAGAGCTGTGTGCGCGAGGGACTGGCTGAAATATTTATTGATTCGGGATGCGTCTTTTCCACTTCAACCTGCGGACCCTGTATCGGCGGCCACATGGGGGTTCTGGGTCCCGATGAAGTTTGCGTTTCGACCACCAACAGGAATTTCGTGGGACGTATGGGCGAGAAGACCAGCAAGTCATACTTGACTAATCCGGCTATCGCCGCCGCAAGCGCCATTGCGGGAAGAATCGCCCATCCGGATGAGTTATAAACTATGGGTGACTTGCTTAGCCCGAAGGGATAAGCATGTTCTTTTACTTGAAATGCGTCAGGTCCGGCGACCTGACGCCACTAAGAACACCCTCCGGAGAGGGTCAATTTTTTGAAGTGCTGTCGGGTGCCCTCACCCGACAGCTTTGAATCGATTAGATGTCGGGTTTCTCACTCACTACGTTCAGCTTGCCCCGATGCATCGGGGGAACCCGACCCACTCTAAATTATGAGGTAAATAATGACTAACAAAGGCAAAGTTTTTAAATATGGCGATGATGTTAACACCGATGTAATCCTCCCCGGCCGCTGGTGTCACCTTTATAAACCGGAGGATCTCAAAAAACATTGCCTGGAAGACCTGGATAAAGAATTCGCCGAAAAAGTACAGCCGGGCGATCTGATCGTCGCCGGCGAGAATTTCGGATGCGGATCATCGCGGGAGGTGGCGCCGCTTTCAATAAAATCCTGCGGGATTTCCGCCATCATCGCTAAAAGTTATGCGAGGATTTACTATCGAAACTGTATTAATATCGGACTGCCGATTTTCGAATCGCCCGAAGCGGTCGATGGTATCAGTGATGGCGATGAAGTCAGTTTCGATATGGCGGAAGGCAGCATCACCAATCATACCACCGGGCAAACATTTTCTTTCGTGCCGTTCCCGGAATTTATGCGGGATATTTTAAATCAGGGCGGGATAAAGGACTATGTTCTCTCGAAGGTGAAGGGGTGAGTTACTTGTCAAAACCATAAAGGTTTTGACCTATATCTTAACCACATCATAGTTACTTTATCATACCCGAAATTCAACTACTTAACTGGTTTAAGGGGGAACCTGCATCCGACCGATTCGCCGGTTTTTTGCGCCAGGCAAAATAGGTTTTCAATCCGCATCGGCTCGCCGATTACAAACCCCTGTCCGTATTTTGCGCCGATGGGATTGCCGTAACCGCGCGCCATCGATTCCAGTGACCAGATATAATCTCTATCTTTCTCCGGATTCATGAATTGAGATTTATGCGCTTTTAGCGCCGCCATCCAGGTTTCGAATTCATCGGTGATATCCACAATGAATGTTGGGGGAATCTCGGGCGGGAGAAAGTAATGGAATATCTGATTAACCGTATGGGGTTCTTCATCAAGCGGCATTTTTTTCAGACGAGCATAATTGGCGGCGTTTATCACGATTTTACCGCATGCCAGATGGTCGGGATGTCCCTGACGCTTGCCATGACCGCCTTCCCAGTAAGGAGCTAATATTATGGTCGGTTTGTATTTCCTGATCAGGCGCGCTACTTCCAGCCGGGATTCGTAATTATCCTGGACTTTGCAATCGCCGAAATTCAATCTCTCAAGTAGTTCAGCTCCAAGAATGCGAGCCGCATCTTCGGCTTCTTTTTTGCGAGTTCCCGTGGTGCCGCCTGTACCCATCTCGCCTTCGGTTAGATATACTATACCGGTGGAATAGCCGAGTTTTTTCATTTTAACCAATACGCCGCCGGCGCCGACTTCCACGTCATCCGGATGAGCGCCTATGGAAATAAGGTCAATTTTCATTTCTGAACCTTTCGCATATTCAACCGGGCTCAACTAAGCTCACCTGCCGCTATAGAGCGCAGCGGAAAAGCGGTCAGGTGTAGCGATTTTTTTGTGTTTCTTATTCATTTGTCAACACATTATCAAGTTCTATAAATTCATATTTCGGTTTAGAAATAAAAAGGGATCCTTTAATTGTTTCAAGCTTTTTAATAGTTGCCTTAATTGCATACTCTGATTGGTCAATTCCTATCCATTTTCTGTTGAGTAGATATGCAGATTTCAAGGTTGTACCCGAACCACAAAAACAATCCAAAACAATGCTATCAGGGTTAGAAGAAGTGCGAATAATCAAATCCAATAATTCCTGACTTTTTTCCGTCGGATAGTTTGGATACTGAGGATCTTTATATTCCCAAATGTCTTGAACTCTTTTGCCTTCTCTTTCATCGGCAAAGATTTTTTTTCTTGGATTACCTGTTGAAGACCATTCTATTAATCCTTCTTTATCCCATTGCTCCAGTGTTCCAACATCAGTTCTCCAATGCCTGCCTTTTGGTGGCATTATCCCTTTAAATGGTTGATTAGACTTACCATTTTTAGTTTCACCAGGGGCATGAATAGGAACGGTTGTATATCTTCTACCTTGCTTGTCCGTTTTAGGAAATAGCTTTTCAACGTCTTTTGTAGTATATTTTTCTCTTGGCTCGTTCCATATAGGCTTTGAAGATTTCGTATAAAAAAGGATAAGATCCTTAATGTTGCCATAGCCAAGTCGCTTAAAGTTTTTAGGATTACATTTTATTCTTGTAATATCATTCCTAAAACTCCCAATTCCAAAAATTTCATCCATTAATATTTTCACGTAATGTCCACTTTTATAATCAATGTGCAAATAAATTGAGCCTTGTTCAGATAGTAAATCTTTTAGTAAAATTAACCTTTTGCGCAAAAATTCAATAAATTCTTTACCAATGAGTTTGTCAGAATATGCAATATTTCCATATCTCGAATTACTTATCGTAGATGCTCTGCCATCTGCAATAATGAAATTACCATTTGTCGCGAACGGCGGGTCAATATATACCAAGTCAATTTTACCTTTTAACTTTTTATCGTTTAAGAGGTAATTAAGTCCTTGTATATTATTGCCTTTTATTAGCAGGTTACGCATCATGATTTTCCATTAGCTATCCTAACTATCTACAACTGATATAAAAATTCTCTGAGAACCAATGCACTAAGTATATTATAATCTTTGTAAGGATTTGAAATATATTTATGCATTTTGTTATTACTTCGAATATAAAGCACTCCGTCAAGGATAGCCAATCTTATGGCGTTGATATTTGTATCCTCTATAGTGCTGATAGCATCTTCAAACTGCGTATTCTGATGACCGCCAAAATCCGTTAAAAATTTTGCTTCCCCGATAACATACTTACCATTAAATCTAGCAATAAAGTCTAATCCTTTACTACGATTGTAGTTCAGTTCCTTTTTTGCAAAAATCATCATCTCATTATCCGTCCCATCAAGAATAGCGTCTTTACTGGTTGATGTGAATTCTTTCATAGTAACTGGCATGATGCCAAGTGATTTTTTCTTTAGCCATTGCTTGAACATAGGACCTATTTGCCTATTTGTCTCTTTAGGTTCACTGCATTTTTCATATATCTTATTTAGACCCATCTCATAGAGTTGTCCAGCGATCCTGTTTATTGTTTTTGGATTCCTCTCGACCGCAGATTTGTCTCTCTTAAGGTAAGCAATATACGAATCTTTAATAGGGAATAATTCCATTTTCAGCAATTCGTTTACAAGCTTTTCATTGTCTTTATTATTAAACGATTCTTCAATGATTTTCCATTTATCACCATCAATATTCCGGATACCTTCGGGAACTGTTGGGTAAACTTGAAATAAGTCATCTAAATATGATTTCTGTTCTGCGTATTCAACACTTAATTTAGTCCAGTAATTCATATTATCTCCTGTTTTTTACGCATAAAAAAGGATATCCTTCACAATTCTGATAGCATTCTCCGCCGTGAATCCGTACTCCTTGAACAAGTCCTTGCTTGGCGCTGATGCGCCGAATCTGTCAATACCGATTACTCGGGATTTCTTCCCGTTACCCACGTATCTTTCCCAACCAAGTGATGCTCCGGCTTCCACGGCAACTCTGGCGGTAACATCGGGAGGTAACACCGTATCGCGATAAATTTGAGGCTGATTATCAAAAATCGTCCAGCAAGGCATACTCACCACGCGGGATTTTATTCCATCTTTAACAAGTTGTTCATGCGCTTCCAGGCAGACCTGAACCTCCGAACCTGTGCCAATAAGAATTACATCCGGCTTGTCGCCCTCTCCTGCTAAAATATAAGCGCCTCTCAGCGCACCCTCGGCGGATGCGTAACGGTTTCTGTCGATAGTCGGAATCGCTTGACGGCTCAATACAAACGCCGCTGGTCGGTCATTGAGAGGGGCGACATATCGCCATAGAAGAGCCAGCTCGTTAGCATCGGCGGGCCTTATTACTTCTAAGTTGGGGATCGCTCTGAGCCCCGCAAGCTGTTCGATAGGTTGATGTGTCGGTCCGTCCTCACCCAATCCGATGCTGTCATGCGTAAATATGTATATCACCGGGATTTTCATCAGGCTTGCCAACCGGACGGATGGTTTCATATAATCGGAAAAAATCAAAAAAGTACCCGCGTAGGGACGTAACTTACTTAATGCTAAACCATTGGAGATTGCACCCATTGCGTGTTCACGTACACCGAAATGGATATTCCGCTGCGAATAATTCCCCTTAGCGAAACTGCCCGAACATTTCAAATCTGTTTTGTTTGATTCCGCCAGATCCGCCGAACCGCCTGTAAGCCATGGGATATGGGGAGCGATTGCATTCAGGATTTTCCCGTTTGCGGCTCTGCTTGCGATTCCTTTGGCATCAGCGGCGAATGTGGATATATCCCGATCCCAACCTTCAGGAATCCTGCCCTCCTGCATCATCCTGAATTCCAGTGCCAGCTCCGGGTATTCATTTAAGTACTTTTCAAATAGCTCATCCCATTCCTGCTGTTGTTTCTCGCCCCTATCGGTAATCCTGTCCCGATAATCATTAATTTCCGCGGGCAGATAAAATTTCGCGCCGGGATCCCACCCATAAAACTCCTTGGTAGCTCTCACTTCGTCTTCCCCCAAAGGTGCGCCATGCGCCGCGGAAGTATCCTGCTTATTGGGACTCCCATATGCGATATGGCTGTCGAGGATGATTAATGATGGTTTTGCTTCTTCTTTTAGCGCCGATGAGATCGCTGATTCCAGCGCTTTTATATCATTGGCGTCATTTAGATGCTGAACATACCAGTTATAAGCCTCGAATCTCTTTCCTACATCTTCGCTGAAGACCAACTCGGTACCGCCATCGATGGTGATATGGTTATTATCATATATCCAGATCAGGTTATCCAGACCCAGATGTCCTGCCAGAGACGCCGCCTCGGCACAAACTCCCTCCATTATATCCCCATCGCCTAAAACCGCGAATATATTGTATCCGATAATTGGAAATTGGGGACGATTAAAATAACCTCCCAACCATTTTTCCGCCATCGCCATCCCTACGCTGTTCCCTGCTCCCTGTCCCAAAGGTCCTGTAGTTGTTTCCACTCCTGGAGCCAGACCATATTCGGGGTGACCGGCACATACTCCGTGAAGTTGACGGAAGTCCTTTATATCGTCCAAACTCAGTTCGCAGCCCATTACATGAAGAATGCTGTAAAGCAGCATGGAAGCGTGTCCAGCCGAAAGAACGAAACGATCGCGATTAGGCCAATCGGGATTCTTAGGGTTGAAGCGAAGAAACTTATCGAATATCGCGTATGCTAACGGAGCCAAAGCCATTGCAGCGCCCGGATGTCCGGAATTCGCCTTCTGGATGGCGTCCATTGATAATGTTCTTATCGTGTTTATTATGATTGTGGCATCAACTTCATTTTTCATCCCATCACTCTCACGAAAATTATACCGAGGATTGCTATATCAGTTTACAAAACGAATTTTAATAGTATATGCCAATTGGAATTTAAAGCAAGGATAATTATTCCATTTATTACATCATTTAAAATCACATCCTTTACAGATATTCATAGTCTTTGGGTTGTTTTTTTTAGAAAAGTTGTTATATTATATAAAACTACAGACAATTTCGGGAACCTCCGCTCTTAGTAAATTGTGAGAACCTGATAAGGGATGAGTTGAGGTTTATAATTCAGGCTAAACTAAAGATACTTTTCTAAGGAGATTACCTATGTCCAAAGCTACAGTAATTTGCTTCTGTGCCCTATTTATTCTCGTATCGACAACCGGCTTATTCGCGGGCGAAATTAAGAAGATGAGTATAGAACAAGCCCGATTGATGGAAAGATTACCGGTGGAAAAAGCGCCGGCAGCTTCCTTATACAAAACCATCCCTTATAAAGGAGAGGATGCCAGCGACTCGCCCGGAACTATTGTCGGTAAAACCTTCTATGATTATCAGACTAACGGTTCCACCGGTCGGCGAATCGCCAAGCATGATTGCGGGGTTCATGTATGTTGGATGAATGGTATTCGCGATCATACCGGTGAACGTCTCATCTATTATAATTTCTTAGAAGAAAATACGCCATTCTGGGGAGAGGATGGTACTCCTGTCTCTTCCGGTGTTAGAGACGGATATACTACAATGCATGTAGATCGTGACATCGGCAGCGCTATTGTGGCGTATCATGATGCTAATGCTCAAGAGACTCAAGTTGCCATAGATGCTTCT
>CAZLVS010000046.1:0-28686 GCA_964563085.1 uncultured Ignavibacteria bacterium
TGGATAAAGTGGGATATCTTTTTTTTTGACACCCACCTTTTGGGTGGGTTATAATTAACTGTAAGGAAATCTTTTTCCTAGTTGTAAGTAATAAGGAAAACATGGCCAAAAACCAACTCAAAAACTCGGAATATCACTTGAAATCGGCGGAGATTAAGAAGGTGATTTATGCCGCCCAAAACTTCCGGGATCGCTGTCTTTTAAAAACCCTGGCGCATACAGCTATCCGGAGAGCAGAGCTTGCCAAACTGGATATTCGCGATATCGATTTTAAGCGAAATCTTGTTGAGATCCGCGAGGGTAAGGGCGGAAAATTACGAACGGTTCCAATGTCCGAGGAGCTTACGAGCGATTTACAGCACCTTATCGGCACTCGAAAAGCCGGTCCTGTTTTCCTATCACAAAGAAACGGTCCGCTAACCGTCCGTTAGGTTAACTGGATTGTTGCTAAGGTCGGAGAGGCGAGCGGTGTGAAAAATCCGAATCCGTTTAATGCGCAGACGAATATATCTTTTGTGCTTCCGGAAGCGGGTCATGTTAAGCTGGATATCTTCAACCTGCAGGGGCGGAAAGCGGCAAGCTTGATAAATGGAGTTGTTGAAGCCGGATATCATAATATCGATTGGGATGCGTCGAGTTATGCCAGCGGGATATATTTCTACCGGCGTCAGGCTGGCAATGAGGCGGTGAGTAAGCGGGTGGTGTTGTTGCAGTAGGGGTCCCTCACCCGTCCCCCGCGTTTCGCGGGACACCCTCTCCCTCGTCAGGGAGAGGGAAACAAGGTAAGATAAATTAAAGTGATTTTTATAAATGAAAAATATCCACCCAGTTCCCCTTCTCCCATTTATTGGGAGAAGGGGGAAGGGGATGAGGGCGAAAGGGTGATGTCCAAAGACAACCAAGAGTGTGTCATCTTTCTTTTTGAAAGGGGTTACAGAAAGGACGCTTTGATATCCTTCCTACAGCCCCTCTTCCATCTCCCTTATTTTGGCTTTAAGCTCTTTAAAGCCCTCGGCATCCCATTCCGGCATATTCACGGCGGTTAAGTCTCGTTCAGCCTGGACATAATAATCATAAGCCGCCTTATAGTTTTTGTTCGCTCTCTCAATATCGCCCAATTCCTGGCAGGTAAGCCCGCGAAACTCTACTTCGTTTATCCTTTCACACCAGGCGAGAACCGGTCTGAGCCATTGAGCGGCTTCATCATGTTTGCCCAGTTTATTGTAAGCATGTCCTACAGCCCAATCCGCAATCAGCTTATTTCTTTCGGTTCCGTATCTCCAATGATACTCCCGAGCGTTGAGATAAGCTTCCAGAGACTCCTGATATTTCCCCTGGTCTTCATAAGTCCAGCCGAGGTTATTCCACAGAGGCGCCAGCCAACCGGTAACATTCCCTTCTTCCGCTTCCTTGATCCCTTTCAGAGCCCATTCGATCTGCTCTTCAGGCGTACCGGCAATCGCAACCATGTGAGCGGCATCTATAGCTCGGTTATGCAGTTCCCGCTCCGAACAATATTCATACATCCCTTTGAATGTCTCGGTAGCTTCGTTCTTCTTATCATCCTGCCATTGGAATCTACCTTTCACGCCCAGAAACCGCGACCAACCTTGAGGATTATCGGGAGATGCCTTCTCTTCTGCTTTCTCTAACCAGGGGCGCCCCTCCTCCTTTTTACCGGTAATGAGATAGCACCGTGCGATCATACTTCGCGCTTCCGTAATATATGAATCATGGTTTACCGCCATAGCCTTGTCTTCTACACGTTCATAGATAGACCGTGCCTGCTCATAATTACCCGAATTAAATGTGCTATCCGCTTCATCCAATAGCGGCCGAATCTCGGAATACTTGCCATTTTCATTCTGCATATCCGTATCCTTATTTTGGTTCTGTTGACCGCACGAAACTAAGACAGATAACATAAGCGTAAGAGCGATCATCAGACGCAGGTTATCGATAAAATTTAACATCTTTTCCTCACTGCATTACTATGCAACACTTGTTTCCGCTGCTCCAAATCCATTATACTATTAAAGAGATTGACCTTGAGGCCAAAACTACCTATTTTACGACGAATATTCAAATGAAATTTAGAATAAATGAGGATTAGTATGACTGGAGTTAAGAGAACCCCCTTTAATGATATACATAAAGAATACGGCGCTAAGATGGTTGAGTTCGCCGGATACGAAATGCCCATACAATACAAAGGCATCAATGCCGAGCATTTAAGAGTTAGAAAAACGGTTGGCGCTTTTGATCTTTCACACATGGGTGAGTTCGAGGTATCAGGACCGAATGCGCTGGCTTTTCTGCAGAAGGTTACGATCAATGATGTATCGACTTTGGGCGTTTACCAAATTCATTATACCGCCATGTGCTATCCCGATGGCGGGATCGTGGACGATCTACTGGTTTACCGCCTTCCGGAAAGTTTTTACATGGTGATAAATGCCGCCAATATCGACAAAGACTTCGCCTGGCTGGAAGAGAACCTGATCGACGGGGTAACGCTGCAAAACAGCTCAGATGAAACCGGACTGCTGGCTATTCAAGGTCCCGATGCTCAAGAAGTGATGTCGAAGATGACTGACTGTGACCTTGACTCAATCGGCTTTTATCATGCCGCCGAGGCGAAGGTGAATGGTCACAAAATTCTGTTTTCCCGAACCGGATATACCGGCGAGGATGGATTCGAGCTGTATCTTCCTCCCGAGCTATGCGAAATGATGTGGAAGAAAACCATGGAATCGGGCGAGGAATTCGATATCGAGCCGATCGGACTGGGCGCGAGAGATTCTCTACGGCTCGAGATGAAATATGCACTCTATGGTAATGATATCGATAAAACCACTAATCCAATCGAGGCGGGATTGAGCTGGATCTGTAAAGTTGACAAAGGGGATTTCATTGGACGCGACGCAATCGTAGAGATGAAAGAAAACGGTCCCCCTCGTCGTTTGGTTTGCTTTGAACTAACAGAAAAGGGAGTGCCAAGAAAAGATTATAAATTATTCCGGGATAACCAGGAAGCCGGCTTGGTCACCAGCGGGATTTATTCCCCGACTTTGGAAAAAGGAATCGGTCTTGGGTATCTTTCCGGTAAACCGACTAAATCGGGAACAGCCATCCAGGTCGAGATTCGCGGTAAAAGAGTCGGGGCGGTTGTAGTTAAACCGCCCCTTTATAAACATGGTTCGAGAAAGTAAAATCGGTTAGCCTGTATTATTCACAAATTTAGTTATTGGCAGCGGAAGCCTTGCGCTTCCGGCGTTTCTTCGTATTCCTCAATTCCAATCCGTAAATGATCTACTTCTGTTGAACTCCCGAAGGACAAGCCTTCGGCTGCGGATTAATGGGTTTTATGAATAATCAGGGTTAGAAACTAACAACAATTGTAATTCCAAGCGGCATCGTCATTTCAGATCTGAGATCTTCGCTCATCTCGCGATCGAACGGCATCAGATGAGCGTCCACATAAGCATCAAACATGGAAAGGAATATGGCGGCTGCCAGAAACCACATGTATTTGTTCCGTTCGTCGGTGTATTTTTGCCATTTTGAGAAAGTTTGGCTGCGTAATGTCAGCAGAGCCGATTCGTCCAATGCTATTACATCGGTATCGGAAGGGATGGAGCTGATCGCAAGCGGTTTTTGAAGGGTGCGCTCGAAAGCGGCCTGGTAATGATTAGCGCGCTCCCGGTTCTTCTCCATATAATAAATTAATAATCCCTCCCCAATCGCAATTATTCCGGCTTTGATATATTTACGATTGTACAACTGTCCCCATCCGGGAAAAGCGATTGAACGAAGCAGCGCTCCGGTAGGATTCGGTTTAAGAACCTCGGATTTAAGTTGTGATTCGACCGTTTCAGCTTTTACCCCGGAGGAATCATTCCGGATGCTGTTCCCCTGCGTATCCATATCAACCTGCGCGTACGCTGTGAGGTTTTTGAAATTATTGTTGCCCCGATTTTCCTGCAACCGGTGAAATGAGAAGCGCGATAATCTATCTGTACCGGAACTGGCGGTGTCTATGAATGGTGTTTTCTCGTTCTTTGTGATCTCATCACCCGTATTGCCGATTTCACCCCCCCCGGATGAATAACTAAATTGCAGGAATACCACTAATACTGTTTGGAAAGCGGCGAATGTCAGTGATTTGGGGAACATTAATCCTTGGGTTTCTTCTGCCGATCTCGCAGGACCTTAAGTGACTGTGGATTTATACCTATTGTCAATCCTCTTGCGTTCATTTTATGCTGACTGCCATCCACTACTATCGGAACATCAGATTTGGTGCGGATAGTTACCTGACGGCATCTATAAAGCAGTACATCTTGGTTATCGACATGTTTCCCTTTTTCAGCATTAATTAGATTTTTCAGCATCCTAAATTTGGCAGCTTGTCTTATTAGACATACATCGAGAAGTCCATCGGTAAGTTTAGCGTAAGGGAGCATTTTGGTATTCACCATAGAAATCGGTCCAATACCTACTGATATTGATGCATATGAACCTGTAATTTCAATGTTATCGAGTTCCAATTTGAAATTGGTTGGCTGGTAATCCGATATAGCCCTGAGTATATTACCGGTTTTTCCCTTAAGGATCCCCATGCCATGCTCTTCATGGAAATACCTGGAAATTAAAGCGCTGATGCCGAAATCCACCGAGCCGACAAAGGCGGTTTGCTCTATTTTGCCCGTATCAATATGAGCAATCACTCCATTGGTTATGATATCTTTCGCCCGGCTTAGCTTCGACTGGCGAGTTATGAACTTATAAAAGTTATTGGCTTTCCCGGTGGGTAGTATCCCCATCACCACGCCGGAACCGATCAGTCCATTAGCGACCTCATTGGCGGTGCCATCTCCCCCCACGGCGATGACTCGTTGGAATCCGCTTACCACCGCTTCCCTCGCCAATCTTGTGGCATCTCCCGGACCGTTGGTTAAGGTGAAATCCAGTTCACTGAATACCGATTCCAATTGACGCCGAATATTAGGGAACTCCCGATGACTTCGTTTATCTCCGGAAAAGGGATTAGCTATTGCTTTAACTCTTAGTTTTTTCGTGTGATCTTTTGCCATTTAAATCCTCAATTATCAGATAACATAACATAAAAGTATTGTTCAAGGAAATATAAATTAAAAGGTCCGGGTATTATTATGAAGATTTCTTGGATTCCACTGTGAGGCGAAAAAAGCTTGGGAATTGAATAAATCTGTCGATAATCCTATTATGGAGGTTGTAAGTATCTTAATCACAAGCTTTTGACTAATCATGTGACAGGATGGGCGAGCTTTGGATCTTCAAGGAAATATTGAGCGATTCGGGCTTCCGGAGATATTCCAATTTCTCGCAAGTAACAGGAAAACCGGAACTTTAGCGCTTCAAACAGGAAAAACAACTGCAGCGATTTATCTGAAAGAGGGTATTGTAATATATGCATTTTGCTCCCCAAACAAGAATCGAATAGGGGAAATTGCCGAAAGAAGCGGTAAAATCACAAGAAACCAACTGGATGAAGCTCTAAAGATTCAGAAAAAAACGCATCGCCGCTTGGGCGAAATCTTAGTTGAGTTGGAGATCATCGAGCGGTCTGAAATGGAGGAGCTGGTTAAATTCCAGGTTAAGGAAACAATTTACTCCTTGTTAGCCTGGGAGGAAGGGATTTTCAAATTCTACGAAAACCGCTTTCCAACAGAAGAGAAAATCACAGTCAGCCTTTCCGCTGAAAATATTATACTGGAAGGCGTTAGGCGGATAGACGAACTCTCGAGAATTAAGATCACACTACCGCCATTGAATTCGGTGCTCGTTCTGGAAACGGCGTCGGACCGACGGAGGCGGGATATCATGTTGGAGGCGGATGAATGGAATATCCTGGCTTCAATCGACGGGTATACAACTATCAATGAGATCCTGGAAAAGGTAGCAATCGGGAGGCTGGAAGCACTGAAGATTATCAAGGGGCTGATTCTGGCGGGATTGGTATCCGTGGTTGAGAATAAAGGGGCAAGACCGACGACTTCACATTTCGAATCGATGATGAAACAACTCGATGATACCGTAACCAAATTCATCTCAAAACTATAGCGAAATATGCCTTCTGCAAGTCCACTACAACTCCGTGAATTGGTCGAAAATGTGGAAGACCACTTGCGTTCGATAGCCCGAATTGAACTGGATAACAGGGACGCTGATTATATCATTGAGAAATTGTCGGATATTGTTCAGGGGCGGAAAAGGAATTGGTGGCTGCCCAAGGACAGATTTCAGGCATTGGAGAATTGGTTTAAAGTCGATGGCGTCTTTCTTCTAAAGAATAATTTAGGTCCAAATAAACTCCCAATTATTATAAAAGAACTGGAATCATTAAAGGGTTTCACTAAAGCTCGGTGGTATCTGGAGAGCAACGCCCAAAATAGCGAACTGAAAGCGCTTCTTGAAAAGAACATGCGCCTGGCGCAGCAATACATAAGGGATGCCGCCAATAAACTGGGGCTGGAGTATACGCCTCTGGGGCTGATTAAACCGGCAAGCTCCAAACCTAATAGGGATAAGCGGGAGGCTTTCGGCGACAAAAAGCGCCAGGAATACCTGCAATGGCTGGATTATCAGATAGAAATTATAAGGAATTTCTATGAACCGAATTTTACGCTATCCGAAATTTTGGAAAATGAACTCAAGAATTACAAAGAGAAATCCGATCCTCGCGAAAAACTCTTTATAATCAATATGCTCAATTATTGTCGGGCGAACAGTATTGAATTGAGTCAGGATATACAGCAGTCTGCAAACAGATTTAACGGTAAATCGGAAATTATTTTACAGGATTAACTTGCATAAGCTGCAAAAAGATTTATATTATAAAGCTTTGGAAATGATTCTCAAAGGAGATTACCCAAGCGCCAGAGAGATGCTGGAGGAATGGAAGCGGAGTCCGAGCGGGGACTTAAAGGCTGAAACTTTATTATTAATGTTGGGTATAAGAGAAAAGGCGTTAAGGGAATTGCAGGTTAATGAAAAAAATGATAATAGAAAGATAGAAATCGAGAGGTGTTAAATGGCTAAGAGACAATCGTTTGCGGATAAGGCGAATAAAGAAAAACATGTAACTGTTTGTCCTGTTTGTAACGGAGCAATCACTCGAACCCTACTCGTAAAACCGGTTAAAAATGGTATCGGATCTTACAACTACAAGCAGCATCGTGTCGGCATCTGCAAGTGTAATCAAAAAGAGCTCCTGAGTTAATATCCAATTCCCGATTATAATCAAGCGGAAGGGCGGCGCTGAGTTTGTGAAAAATGTAACAAAACTGTTGCCTGTTGAAGTTTTATTTTCTATATTAATAAAAGGTTAACAAATGATTTGGATTAAATAATGAGGTTGTTATGCCGCCAAAAGGAACAATAGAGGTTGATGAGACCAGATGTAAGGGGTGCGAACTTTGCGTAATAGCTTGCCCTCATGAGGTTTTGGCACTCGCTGATACGTTTTCGGCAAACGGGTATTATCCGGCGATAATGATAGCGGCGGAGAAATGTACGGGCTGTAAGCTCTGCGGTATCGTTTGCCCTGATGTTGCAATAAAGGTCTGGAAAGAATAAGAGATAAGAGGAGATAATAATATGGCTGAAAGAACTTTAATGAAGGGTAATGAGGCGTTAGCCGAAGGAGCGATAAGAGCCGGTTGCCGCTTCTTCGCTGGATACCCCATTACTCCTCAAAATGAAGTCCCTGAATATATGTCGTGGCGACTACCTCAGGAGGGCGGTTTTTTCATTCAGGCTGAATCCGAAGTAGCTGCTATAAACATGCTATTCGGTTCCGCTGCCACCGGAACCAGGGTGATGACCTCTTCATCTTCCCCGGGGATCAGTTTGAAACAGGAGGGCATTTCTTACTGTGCCGGCGCCGATTTACCGATCTTTTATGCCAATGTAGTCAGGGGCGGTCCCGGACTGGGGAATATCGCGCCAGCGCAGGGTGATTATTTTCAGGCGACTCGAGGCGGAGGTCACGGCGATTATCGCGTGTTTGTGATGGCTCCGAATTCGGTGACTGAAATGGCGAATTTCCCGAAAAGATGTTATGACATCGCCTTCAAATATCGGGTGCCGAGTATGATACTTGCCGATGGGATTTTAGGGCAGATGATGGAGCCGGTGGAGTTCGATTTCGATCCAATCGATCCCGATACATTTCCTGAATTCGATTGGACAATCGGCGATGCGTCCGGAAGGGAACGCCGCGTAGTTAAATCATATGATCTACGTCCGGGAAGACTGGAAGAATGGAACTTTGAGAGGCAAAAACGATTCGACACAATCGAAGCGGAGGAATCCGCCTGGGAAAGTGAGGGCATTGATGATTGCGAGCTTTTGGTTACATCCTACGGCTCCTGCTCCAGAATCTCAAAGTCGGCGGTTAAGTTAGCACGCGATAACGGATTAGCGGTAGGGCTGCTCAGGCCGATAACGCTTTATCCATTCCCGAAGAAAGCATTCAAAGAAGCCGCTAAGAGCGTAAAGAATATCTTGGTGGTGGAGATGAGTTTGGGACAGTATGTCGAAGATGTACAGCTTTCGGTTGAGGGAGCGGCGCCGATCCATTTCCATGGTCGTCCCGCCGGCGGAATCCCCACTGCCGAAGAGATATATGAAATTATCAAGAAGATTATGGGTAAATAGCGAGGTGGATTATGAAAGTAGTATTTGAAGAAACCAAAGGTCTGACAGGCGTACCAATGCGCTATTGCCCCGGATGCGGACACGGTATCGCGCATCGTCTGGTTGCGGAAGTTATCGAGGAACTCGGCGTACGGGAACGCAGCGTGGGTGTCGTTCCGGTTGGTTGCTCGGTTTTTCTCGATGAATATATAAATTGCGATGGGATTCAGGGACCCCACGGCAGAGGACCTGCGATCGCCACCGGAATCAAACGAAGTAAACCGGATGTCATAGTATTTTCATATCAGGGCGATGGTGATTTGGCTTCGATTGGAATGGCTGAGACCATCCACGCAGCTGCCCGCTCCGAAAATATCACGATTATTTTTATCAATAACGCAATATACGGTATGACTGGCGGACAGATGGCTCCGACAACATTAGTCGGTATGCGTTCAACGACCTGTCCTTCGGGTCGTTCTATCGAAGTTAACGGCTATCCGTTCAAGATGTGCGAACTTCTGGCAACATTGCCGGGAGCATCTTATCTGGCAAGAGTATCGCTGGATAAAGCGGCTAATGTTATAAAGACCAAGAAAGCGATTGAGAAAGCGTTCAAGACCCAGATTCAGGGCAAAGGCTTCTCGATGGTGGAGATACTCTCTCCGTGTCCCACCGACTGGGGAATGACCCCTCGCGCCGCTATCGATAGGCTTAAAGATGAAATGATTCCTTATTTCCCCCTCGGCGTTTATCGCGATTGGGAGAAGGAAGAGAAAGAAAAGGCTAAAGCACGCCAAGAAGAAAAAGTCGAGGCATAGGAAGGAGGAGTATGATGTATCAAGGTATTATCGTAGCCGGATTCGGCGGTCAGGGCGTTGTTTCCATGGGGATCCTTCTCGCTTATGCCGGAATGGTTGACGGAAAGCATGTCACATTCTTCCCGGCTTACGGGGCTGAGATGAGAGGCGGAACGGCTAATTGCTCCGTGGTTGTTTCCACCGATGAAATCGCCTCCCCGGTGGTTGGACACCCGGATTCGGTTGTAGTTTTGAACGAACCATCCTTTGCAAAGTTCGAACCGATGATTAAACCGGGCGGAAGGCTCTTTATCAACACATCGCTGGTTTCATCGAGGTCGAAGAGGGATGATTTAGAAATCATAGAAATTCCTGCCAACAAAATTGCTGAGGAGATAGGCACTTTGAAGATAGCCAATATGGTTATGGCAGGCAGCCTGGTGGACAAGACGGGGATGATGGCGCAGAAGTCATTGATCGATTCGGTCGGAAAGGTTTACAGCCGCGCCAAACCGGAAATTCTGAAGATGAACGAGGTTGCCATACAGCGGGGCGCTGAAGCGGCATAAGAAAGCAATTAAACGAAAGGCTGTCTCAATTTGAGACAGCCTTTTTTTTGGGGGCAATTGTGAGGTTACTTCAATAGTGTCATTCTTTTAGTGAAGACCTGGTCACCGATGGATAGCTTATAGAAGTAAACTCCCGAGGAGTATTCCGCAGCGTCCCATTGTACCGACTTGTAACCCGCGGACTGATACTCATCGACAACCGTGCTTACTTTGCGTCCCATCAGGTTGTAAACCTCGAGGTTCACATGGGCATCATTTGCCAGCGCATAGTTGAATGTGGTTATCGGATTGAACGGATTGGGGAAATTGCCGAGCAGCGCCGAGACAGAGGGTATAGTCTCTGATGATTCTCCGCCGAATCCGCCAATCACAGACCAATCGGTATTGGAGCCGCCTCTTGGCGCGGTAATCCAGAATGTGAACGAAACGCTGTCTAAGATCGTGTTCGGATAATCACCGCAGTATGCGATGTATTCATATTCGCCTATGGGGGCGAAGTTAGGGATGTGCTGAATCACTCCGGGGTAACTTAACGTCTGGTTCGGAGCCAGAGATACGTTGTTAGCCTGCTGGACAGGTCCATACAGCCCCTGGTTGGGTGTACCCACCATTACCCATACATCAGTCGAGGTCGGCGAATCGGTATTGTTATTGAGGATACCGGTATAAGTGAACGATCCGCCCTGTGGTACGAAGATCGGGGGATCATCCGGCACCATATCGACGGTAACATCCGGCAACGGGCCGCATTCGATCTGATACACTTTGAACGCATCCACACCAGCTTCGACAACCGAGCCTGAATTGAGATCCGATGCTTCAAAACGGACTTTAACCTCCGCCGTAGGTGTTACGAATTCGCCCACGTTGAACGAATGCATGTTCCATCCGCTGGCGGTCACCGGGCCGAAAGTTTGCGCCAGTGTCCAGTTGCTGCCGTTATTGTTGGATACGTAGACTTTGAACAAGTCGTTATTCGGGTCGGCGCCATAGTTATTGGTATACCACAGCGCATATTCGACTATGGCGGAACCATTGCTGAGATCCAGCGTGGGCGATATCAAGTAGGTGTATCCATCGTCAACATCGGAGTTTCCGTCAACATTATCAGTGAGGTAACATTGTCCGCTTTCATCATAGTCAGTCGGCGGATCGCCTCTATCGCCACCGCCAATAGGTACGCCGCGTTCCCATTCGCCGTCAGAACAGTCATTCACCACAGACCAGCCCTGGCTGGTTTCGAAATCGTCTTCGAATACAATATTAAGACCGGTTGCGCTGACAGCGGAGTAGCTGTTGTCCGGCGCGCCACCGGGATCAGTAACATAGTATCCCGTGCCTGTTTCGGCGCTGAAGTAGTAATCAACGTTGTCACCGCAGTCTATTGCCGGGAATACGGCATCGTATACGTTAGGGGATACGATAGTCATCGGTTCGGTCACCCAGCCTGAACCGCTATTATAATGGAATTCGCCGGTGCCCTCCTGCGGTGAACCGGTGATGCCATAAACTTCAACTCGTACCGTAGTGCCGCCATCGGGATTGACAAACTCCGGAAGGCCGTTCGGATATTCGAATCCGATAAGCGCGAGTTCGGGGCAATCCATATTGTGATCGGCGAAGCCGGCGCAGAGTTCGGGGTAGTGCGGAGTGCCATCGTAGATATTGCCATTGTCATCATCCAGTGTCAGGAAATCGATCGCGATCTGCGGGGTGATCAGATCACCGGTATGCAGCAGCATAGCATTGACTGCCAGATTAGCCAGAATATCCATGTAAGTATCCGGATAATTCATTGTCAATTCATTACGGATCGACCAGATGCATCCCGATAATAGCTGACCGCAGTAGTGAATTTGACCGGAGCACGGATACTGGATATCGTTATCGCCGGTTCTCAGGGGTTCATTACAATTACTGAAGAATCCGTAACCGATTCCGGCCAAATCGGTGATGAGCGTGCCCATAACATCGCTCATGCCTTCACCATATTGCCCCTGACCGCTTCCCGCCATCGCAACCAGGTGATGACCATACTCGTGATGAATCACGGTGCCGAAAGCGGTATTGGGACAACCGCCGCCGGAGCCGAAGAAGTTTATGGAGCTGTAGTCATAATAGGCATTACAGGTGCTGGAGATATTAACATTGACGGGGAATTCGGTCTGCTGTAAACCGGGATACGATGGATTGTAACGAAGAACGAAATCCCTCACAACATTGGCATGCAGATAGCCGTTGACTTCGGCACGGTTATACTCGCTGGAGTTGGCGTTGTTGTGCATAAAATTAGCCGGTCCCGGAGGCGTTACAGTCATATCCAATTCCGCTTCCCCTCCGGCTTCATTGAAAACGCGGAACCACTCGCCGCGGAGATGCGAGTACACATCCACCGGAGATGACCCGCTATTAGGTATGGTGAAATCACCCAAACTGTCGGCATAGGCGGTGTTCCCATTTTGTATATAGACTCGCGCCCAGGGCATTGCCATAGGCAGCTCCGAGTCGCATATATCCGGAACATAGTTGTCCGTAGCTTTTCCGCTGACATTACCGTCAACATCGACATTAACGACCATATCTTCGGCGTAAAGGATCTCGCCGTTTTCGGCGTCGACTAATAGAAGCCATTTCTCCAGTTCACTCGAAGCATACATTCCGTTATCGCCGATAATTTCCATTGCTGCTCTCGGGGCGACGAGGTCATCGTTCAATCCTGCCCAGATTACCAATCTCGGATCACTGAAGGTGTTAAGGCTACTCTCAAACGAGATAGCGGAGTTGACAGCGAGTTGGCTATTGCCCGCTAAACCGCCGGGAACATTAAACTCCCCAAGGTCCCGCAAAGCTGACGAAGCCAAAACCAACGGGTAACCCGGTTCGTTTCGCACCAGCAGACGCAATTCGCCGCGGAAAACAGGTATGTTGTTCTCGTGCTGCGTGTAATACACCAGGGTAAATTTATAATCGCCCGTTTCCCGATCATACATTAGAGGTTGAATATGGCGGCCATCAGCCAATAAACTCACAGGCTTTAAATCGTCAGTATCCACTCCAAAGAGATCGGAATGAGTCATTATGAAATCTTCGGCGGCGGATTGCGGATCGGAGCCGTAACCGAATTCAACTCCGTATAAACGTGTGATATGCTGCCCAATCCGATAAGCTTCCACTCCGGGATACTCGACTTTAAAATCGTTCAGAGCTTGAGTATTGGCATACTCCTCGGAAGTAAGACCAAAGACATTGCCCGTAAGCAAAAGACATACCACCAGGCAAATGCCAAATAGCCAGTTTTTCGTTCTCATGTAATTTCTCCATGTGTTAGGTTTTATGGTTTCATTGGTTGATCTATTGTTTGTTCAAGATTCGAAGAATAATCGGAATGACCAATAAAAAAAACCAAGCTTCACTTCGGGGATAAGCATGGTTTTAAAAAATATACTAAACCACACCATAAATGTCAATTAATAAATTTTTGAAATTAGCGATATTTGGACCGAAAAATAGCCGGATAATGCAAAATCTCGTAATTGCTTATTCTTTATTAAGTTATTTAAAAACTCTTGACAATATTTCAATTCATTATATATTGCAAAAGAGAATAAATACCCGACAGAATTGACTTAAGAGAATATTTATCGACAGCAAACCGAGCAGTTAGGGCAGCTTTTAAGTGGTTAATATTTGCTGACAAAGTCGGGAGGGGGTTGATAAAATATTAGTTTGTGAAATTTAGAAAATTGAGATAGGAAAAGAAACTCTAAACAACAATAATTAATGAGGTATCCTATGAACCACAATTACAAATCTCTCATCTTTGCAATTGCTGCCATATTTGCATTTGCAAATGTTGCGGCTGCCGGTCCTGCGGACATTCGCGGCGAATTGCTTGCATACGATGGCGATCCGAGCATAATTCTATATGATTATAACGGCATCGGAGATGAGGTTTCGGTTCGATTCACTGCGGCTCAAACCTGTTCGCTTTTGGGTGTTCAGTTGACCGGTTTCGGAGGCGAAGCTGACATCATATTGCATGTTCGCGCGGATAATGGCGGCGAGCCCGGCGACGATCTGGTTTCTCCGTACAACCTGACTCTCAATGGTAACTTGCAGAGACAGAATGTCCCGCTTACGCCACCCGCTGTGCTTCCTGCCGGTGATTTCCATGTAACCTGGGAATTGACTGTGGCGGCTAAACCGATTGCTACTACAGATAGTGACGGTAATACCGAGGATCGCAGCATGGCGCGTAATGACGGCGGCGCCTGGACGGTTTTGCCTAACGATGTAAATACGCGCGCTTATGTGCAGTATTTCGAGGAACCGAACGAAGGCGTAATCATGTATGACGGCAATCCGCAATACTTTTTGACCGAATATGGCGAGGTCGGTACTCAGTTCGCTGTAAGATTCACCAATACCCGTTTTCCGGACGAAAAGGTTACAGTTGACTCGCTGGCGTTATACACGACCATGGGTTCAGGCTCTGGCGTATTGAAAGTATGGGCTGATGATGGAGGAAATCCCGGCGATGTGCTTCACAACCAGAATGTCAACCTGAATGGGAACTATCAGTGGCAGACCATTGCACTGGACACACCGATCGAGATCATCGGCACTGATTTCCATGCAGGCTGGGAATTAAACCAGAGCGGCCAGCCGATACAGTCAACCGATGGTAATGACAACGTAGATCAGCGCAGCAAGGTGAATACGCCGAGCGGAGATTGGACAGCTCTGCAGAGGAACATGAACATCCGCGCCTGGGTAACCTGGGATTCGCTGGAATTGATGGAACTGGTTTACTCGGAGGATTTCGATGATCAGCAATTCGATTGGAGAGGCGATTGGGATATAACCGACGAGCATTCCAACTCTCCTCAATATTCGTACACCGATTCCCCGGACGGCAACTATCCCAATGACGCTAATCTGGAAGCTGAATTGATAACCGCTATCGATTTGTCCCAGTATTTCGGAGCCATAGTCAAATTCTGGACCAAATATGATATTGAGACCGGATTCGACTACGTCTACATGTATGCCTCCAAGGACAACGGCGACACCTGGAACCTGCTGCATACTTTCAACGGTGAAGGTGTTGATTGGCATGAGTTCCAGGCCGATATCGGCGGTTATGCCGGCGGTACCGTGAAGTTCAAGTTCAATCTGGTAACCGATGGCGCTTATGTCGTCGATGGTATGTATATCGATGACTTCGAAGTATACGGTTCGGTGCTTGATCTAAGTCCTCCGCTTATTCTTTACGATGCTCCGGATGACACAGTAAGCATTCCAGGTGAATTTGAGCCGATGGCGACTATCACCGATCCCTCGGGAGTGGAAGATGCCATCTTGACTTACTGGGTCGATGAAGGAAATCCGATTGACCTGGAGCCGACCAATATCGTGGATGATGAGTATTACTTCACCATTCCGCAAATCGAAGCCGGCGCGCATGTATACTATTATATAACGGCGACAGACACGGAAGGCAATACGGGAAGCACAGCCGAATTCCACTATGTTTCGGGAAGCGTTGTCTACTATGATGACGGCGAACCGGAGTTCTATACGCTGTTTGCCAACGACCAGCTTTGTGCCACTCGATTTACCCCCGAAGATCCCGCAACCCTGGTTACCGGTCTCATGCGTTTCTACAGAGACACTAACCACGAGCATGAATATGTTGATATTCATGTATGGGATGTTAATGGGATGAATCCCGGCGATGACATGATCACTCCGTTCGAATTCTTCCCGCAGTCCACGCTGGATGATCCGGAAGCCTGGTCATATATCGATTTCCGCGGTATGGATATAGAGGTGACCGAAGACTTCTTCCTCGGCGCCGCTTTCAGGGATACGATCCCGGCAATGCTGATGGATGATCTGGCTCCGTATGGTCGTTCACTGGTATATGTAAACGGCGCCTGGGCGCCAACCAGCGGCGAACTGCACACCAGGGTTATTGTAGATTATGGTGGATTGAGTGTTGATGACGAGAACGGTTCGGTACCGACCGAATTCGCTATCAGGCAAAACTATCCCAATCCGTTCAATGCTGTCACCTCTATCGGTTACACGGTACCGGAGCGGACTAATGTAAGTCTTGAGGTGTTCAACCTGATGGGACAGAAGGTCGCAACATTGATAGATGAACCGCACCAGCCCGGAATATACTCCGTGAAGTGGGATGCTTCCGAAACGGCATCAGGAGTATATTTCTATAGAATGTCCGCTGGTGACGAAGTCTTGGTAAGAAAGATGATACTGCTGAAGTAAAATGTAATTCAAGCAGTCATTACAAGATAACTAATTGGAGGAGGTCACTTTAGACCTCCTTTTTTTGCATCCTCTTCAACTTGCGCACACTGATAACCCGGATAATTCATAAAGACTGTTAATCGGCAGCCGAGGGCTTGCCCTTCGGGAGTTCGATAGAAGCAGGTCATTTACAGATTGGAATTGAGGATCACAAAGAAACGCCGGAAGCGCAAGGCTTCCGCTGCCAATAACTAAATTTGTGAATAATACAGGCTATATTTTGAGGGAGATTCTCAGCTTTAAAGGTTTGACTATTACTCTCAAAAAAACTAAATTTGAGATTTTGGATTTCTCGGAAGCTATGAATTTACCTAATAAACTTACCATATCAAGAATCTTGCTCAGTCCGGTTTTCATGGTTTTCTTTACCATTGAAAATCGAATTACACGAGCTATTTCGTTGGTTGTTTTCACGGCAGCCGCTTTAACCGATCTTTACGATGGTTACCTGGCGAGAAAATACGATATCGCTACAAATTTTGGCAAATTCATGGATCCCCTGGCTGATAAGATATTGACATCGACTGCCTTGATATCATTTGTAGGATTGGGCTACGCTAAGGCCTGGATGGTGCTTCCGATTATAGTCAGGGAATTTTTGATAACCGGTCTGCGGTCGCTGGCGGCATACAAGGGGCAGGTGATAATTGCTTCCTTTCTGGCTAAAGCCAAAACCGCATCGCAAATGGTGGCTATAGTATTTCTGTTGATAGTTATCAACGGCGAGACTATCCTTGGTCCTGCAGCCCAAAATATCATATATTTCAATACCGAAAAGATGCAGATTTATTTCGATATCGTTATTTTTATAAGTATGGTATTAGCCGTTTATACCGGTCTGGACTATATTATAAAAAGCTTCCCAATGATAAAGAATTTGGTTAAATGAAATCGCTGCTTAAAAAGATGCAAAAAGGACCGGTTGAACGCGGAGACAAGCCGGTTACCTCCCGCCCTTTTTCAGTGGTTATAGCCTCCTTTTTCGGAGTCGGCTATCTTCCCGCGGCGCCGGGGACATGGGGTTCGCTTGCTGCTATTGTCATAGCCTATTTTTTCTTCCCTGTAAAAATCCCAGAGCTGCTTCTGGTGGCTTTCACTGTTACTTTAATCGGAATCTACGCATCCTATCGCGCCGAAGATGTATACGGCAAGGACGGGGCTGAAATCGTCATCGATGAGGCTGCCGGTATCTTTGTGTCGATAATAGCGATTCCCAAATCGATAGAAACCTACACGATGGCGTTTATCTTGTTTCGATTTTTCGATATTGTAAAACCGTTTCCGGCGCGGAGATCGGAGCGAATTCCATACGGTGTCGGAGTTATGGCAGACGATGTCATAGCCGGCATTTACGCCGGACTCTTAACCTTTTTTATATACCACCTGTATACTAATCTTGTGGGGAATTTATGAATACCGCAATTTTGACCATAGGCGACGAAGTCCTTTACGGTCAGACCATCGATACCAACTCAACGTTTTTGGCTCAGCAATTAATTGAGATGGGACATGATCCAACCTATAGGGAGACTGTCGGCGATGAGATCGAGATGGTCGAGGAAAGTATCGTTAAATTAACCAGGAATTACGAGCTGGTGATATCCACCGGAGGTTTGGGTCCCACCCATGATGATGTCACCAAAAAGGCTATCTGCAGGGCTTTTAAAAGAAATCTGGTGCTTTTTGATGATGTGCTTAAGTTTATTGAAGAGCGCTATAAAAGCCGAAATCGGGATATGCCGGCGGCGGTGCAATCCCAGGCGCTCCTGCCGCAGGGGAGCCGCGTACTAAAGAATCAATGGGGAACAGCACCGGGGATAATGATCGAGCAGAAGGGAAGTATTTTCGTTGCTTTTCCCGGCGTGCCGTATGAAATGAAGAACCTTTTCACCCATGAGTTGAAACCGATACTGCCTCCATCGGAAGAGGATTCCGTCATCACTTTCAAGCGATTGCGCACTTCGGGTATTGTGGAATCGGTGATGTATGAGAAGCTTAAGGATTTAATCGCTTCCAATGAAACCGTGAAATTGGCTTTTCTCCCTGGCTATATGGGAGTTGACCTGCGGCTCACCGTGAAAGAAAAACCGCGCCAGGAGGCGTTGGAGCTTATCTCCGATTTCAAAGACGAGTTGAGGGAAAGAATCGGGAAGCACATTTACGCCGAGGAGGAGACCAGTATCTCGGAGGTGATAGCAGATATGCTCAAGGAGCGCAAGGAAACCTTGTCGGTCGCAGAATCCTGCACCGGAGGCCTGTTAGCCAAGATGCTAACCGACATTTCCGGATCCTCAGATTATTTCGAGAGAGGCGTAGTCAGTTACAGTAATCAAGCCAAGTCCGATGCGTTGGGAGTACCGCAATCCTTAATTGAACAACATGGCGCGGTTTCTTCGGAGGTTGCGGTGGCGATGGCTCAGGGGATGATAAACTCGGCGAAAACCGATTATGCCCTTTCCATAACAGGAATCGCCGGTCCAACCGGCGGCACCGATGACAAGCCGGTAGGCACTATCTGGATAGGTCTTGCTTCAAAGGATGGAGTTGTCACCAGGGAGTTCCATTTCGCAACCGACCGGGAGATAAATCGTCAGAGGGCTGCTGCGGCCGCGCTTAATATGTTAAGGCTGCACCTCCTGGGTGAATTGAAAATTTGATCTGCTTTCGGTAAACAAAAAACGCAAGACAATGGAATATAACATATTGAAGACAATAGCCGGATCATCGGCATTTCCTCTAAACAGCATAAAAAACTTCATTCTTAAATTGCGTCTGGAAGAACTTATTGCTCTCATCTTCTTCCCGATAATGACTTATTTCACCTTCAAAGCATTCTTTTACTTCCAAAGTATCGGAGAATCGCACAATATAATTACAGGAGCCGTATGGCGATGGGCGGCTCTGATAGCTGTCATCGGTCTACTTTATACCGTTGCTAAATACAAACCAAACTGGCGGATTATCCGCGATGGTTTGCCGTTCGGGATCTGTATCGCTATCTATACCAATCTTCACGATACGGTTCATTTCGTCAATCCGCACGATGTTCATTTTTCACTGATTGCAATAGATGACTGGTTGTTCGGCGTTCAGCCATGTATGTGGGCGCAGCAGTTTTACCATCCGGTATTGACCGAATTCTTCTCGTTCTGTTATGTCAACTTCTTCATTTTCGCGCCGCTGGTTGCGGCTATCCTTTGGTTTCAGAAAAAATACCGGGCGTTCCGTTATGTGATGATTACCACTATCTTGTGTTTCTACACCGGTTATATTCTCTATGTGCTCTTCCCCGCTGCTCCCCCGCGCTATGTGCTGATAAACGAATTCACCAGGACATTTTCCGGCGGTATTATCAGTCGATCGACTGATTCGGCAATAAATGCGGTATTGCCGCAATCGTCCCGATGCGCTTTTCCATCGCTTCATGCCGCAGTTACAACTCTATCGCTGATATTCGCTTACAGATACTTGCGATGGCTTTTCTGGATTCTATTACCGTTCGGAATCGGGTTGATCCTGGCAACGGTTTATCTGCGTCATCATTATGTTATTGATTTAATCGCGGGTTTTGCATTATGCTTTCTAACCCTCTGGTACGCACCGAAGTTGGAGGACTGGTGGAATAGAAAACGGGAGCGTGCCGGCATAAAAGAACCAATATAGAACCACGTTACAGTAATACTATATCACGAAATTGCCAAGTTTTTTATAAATCCCCTTGACAAGCAGGCACTGCATTGTTATCTTATAATACCCCTTTTAAAGGAAAGTCCTCCCCTTACTTTCCTTTAGATTTAGCCCGTCCGCTCGGACGGGCTGTTTTTTATATCGAAATCGGTACCGGCGTGAATGTAAGAATAAATATCCCCAGGGATATATATCCAACCAGTCTTCTGCGTTTATCGAGGTGGTAGCTGTCATCAATTGTCGGGGGATGAGCAGTTTTCAAAATAAAGAGCAGCAAGAATGCCCAGATAAACCATCCCATCCACAAGAATCCGAGCGGCAATAGCGCAAAGACGATCACCTTCGACAGTAACCGATGACGTTTTCCAAACAGGGCGTAAGCAATATGCCCTCCATCAAGTTGTCCCACCGGAAGAAGATTCAGCATGGTGACGAAAAAACCGACCCACCCGGCAAAAGCCATAGGACTCAGCATCAGTTCGTAGCCGTCAGGGACATTTCCGACAATCAGCGCAACCAATCCGTTAAATATCAACGAATCACCCAATGTAATCCCCACCATATCGCTCCCTATCGGCATAACTGGTGAATACGACAAACCGATAATGGTAACTGCGATGGCGACAATAAATCCGGCGATCGGACCGGCGGCTCCGACATCGATTAACTGCCTCCGGTTATAAAACGGTGATTTCGACTTGATAATTGCGCCCAGGGTACCTATGATAGTCGGCGCCGGAATGAAATACGGATATGAAACTTTGACTTTATGAATCCTTGAAGCGATATAATGTCCCGATTCGTGGAACAGCAGGATAGCCATCAGAGGAACGGAAAATTGCAGGCCGGCAAGAACACCCTCAAAACTCCAGCTTTGCGCCTGCACCATTGTTGCCGAAATAAATGTGATTATGAAGAGAACGATGTTTAGAGTCGGAATCCGTTCGGTTTTTTCCGATGATTGGGCATCGAGATCGACAGCCAATATGATAGTGTCATCCCTTCTTTCCACCTGACATTGGAAGCCCTCCTCGCGGAAAAAGTGCTGAATATCGGATTCAAGGAACAAAGCGCCCGGCGGAATCCTACCCTTAATCACCAGCCGGTTTCCACCCTGGTAGACAGCCTCGACTGTGAGGAAATTATGCAACCTATCGATTAGATCGCGTACTTTTTCTTCATTTACTCTTTGTGAACCCATAATCTTATTAATACTATCGTCTTTTAGGATAGTTCCCTTTGGGTGTTGAAACCGCTATATTCTTCGTAGATTGAAATCTCCGGCAGAGCTCCCGGATAAAATCAAGTTAGTTTCGACTGAAGCTTCACCCGCCGCCGGTCAGCGCTCCCCCGATTATATCGGGCCCCCTGCGATATAAGAACCTTCGGATCGCCGCACCCGAAGGTATTGTAAGTCCCCTTCCCGTCGTGATAGATTATAGATGGGAACTAATCTAAAGGGCAAGGGTATTAGTATCCGGGACGAGTATTATCAAATTTATTGTTTTGTCTTCCGAAAAATATATAATTAATTCTGGGAGTAAAGTTGGAACTGTTTGTCAATGTAATTAGCGAGGTTAGTTGTGTCTAAGAAAACCAGGAAATTCAAAACGGAAGTTCAGCAGTTGCTGGATTTGGTGATTAATTCGCTTTATTCCAAACGGGAGATTTTTCTACGAGAGCTGATATCCAACGCTTCGGATGCAATTGACAGGCTCAGGTTCGAGTCGCTCACTGATAAATCTCTGGTTAGCGAAAGTCCCGAATGGAAGATAAAAATCAGCGCCGATAAGAACGCGAGGACCATCACCGTATCGGATAACGGTATAGGGATGAGTCCTGAAGAGGTTGAAAAGAATATCGGTACGATAGCATCATCGGGAACGAAAAATTTCTTAGAAGCGCTTCGGCAGAGCGATAAAGCGGGCGATTTGGAATTTATCGGACAATTCGGCGTCGGTTTCTATTCTTCATTTATGGTAGCTGACAAAGTAGCCCTGATAACCAAACGCGCCGGAGAGAATCAGGAGGCGATAAAGTGGGTATCATCGGGAGACGGCACCTATACGATTGAACCTTCTGAGAAGGAAAGCTATGGAACCGATATCACGCTGCATCTGCGGGAAGGAATGGATGAATATCTCGATGAATGGCGTATCCGCAACATAGTTAAGCAATATTCCGATTATATCGCATTCCCGATAGTTATGGACGTGGTTCGAAAGGAAAAAGACGAGAAGGACGACAAGGAAGTGGAAAAAGTGGTCGAAGAGACGCTTAATTCCATGAAGGCTATCTGGAAGAAGTCCAAAGATGAGGTTACCGAGGAGGAATACAACGAGTTCTACAAGCATATCAGCCACGATTATGCGGAGCCGCTCAAGGTAATCCATTATTTCGGCGAAGGCACCACCGAGTTCAAAGCGCTGCTTTATATCCCTTCGCAGGCGCCTATTGATCTTTTCTGGCGCGAAAGCCGGAGAGGAATCCGTCTCTATGTTAAAAATGTATTCATTGCCGATGACTGCGAGGAGTTGATACCGGAATACCTCCGTTTTGTCAAGGGTGTGGTGGACTCGAGTGATTTGCCGTTGAATATCTCCCGGGAGATGCTGCAGGACGATGCTATCATCCGCAGAATCAGGAAAAACGTGGTCGGGAAGGTTTTAAACACACTCGCAGAGATAAAGGATAAGGAACGCGACAAGTACAATGATTTCTACAAGCAGTTTGGGAGGGTGTTAAAGGAAGGGCTTTATTTCGAGTTCGAAAACCAGGACAAGCTCAAGGAGCTGGTACTTTTCCCCTCCACAAAAGCCGAGCCGGATAAACCGACTTCGTTGAAAGAGTATGTGGAACGGATGCCTGAAGAACAGAAAGAGATTTATTACCTAACTGCCGAATCCCGGGAAGCGGCGCTTAGTTCACCTCACCTGGAGATATTCAATAAAAAGGGCTACGAGGCGCTGCTGTTTATCGACTCCATCGATGAATTGAGCGCCCAGCGGTTCACAGAATACGACGGAAAGAAACTCAGGTCGATCAATAAGGGAGATATTGACCTTGGCACCGAAGAGGAGAAAAAGGAAAAAGAAGCCAAACTCAAGGAATCGGAAAAGCAGTATGAACGGCTTCTGAAATTTATGCAGAAAAAGCTCGAATCCGATGTTAAAGAGGTCAGGTTCTCCAACAGGCTGACCGATTCGGCATGCTGCCTGGTTGTCGATGAAGAGGGTTTGGATATTACCATGGAAAAACTTATGAAAGCGATGAATCAGGACATACCGCCCTCCAAGCGGATATTGGAGCTTAATCCGGATCATCCGTTGCTGCCGAAGTTAAAGGAGTTGTATGATAAGAACGAATCCGACCCCAAACTGTCGGATTATATAGAACTTCTCCATGATCAGGCATTGTTGACCGCCGGCGCGGTGCCAAGGAATCCGCTTAAATTCACGAAATTGATCAGTGATCTGATGGTGTCGGCAGGTTAGGTGGAAGTTAAAAGAGGTGTCAGCAGCTGTATATATTTGAATTGATTTTATAATTTACTTGACTAACAGCGGTATCATCGGTACTATTAGGAAAAAGAATTAATAAGGAGAATTCTATGTTGAGTAAGCATTCTATTTCTTTCATATTGGTTGTTCTGGTTCTATCTGCGTTCGCTCTGGCTATCGCGGAAGTCGATCATCAATATGTTGGGGCATCGAAATGTAAGCTCTGTCATAAGATGGAGAAATACGGCGATCAGTGGTCGGCATGGATGGAATCGAAGCATTCCCAAGCCTATGAGACTCTCGCCACCGAAAAAGCTATGGAGAACGGTAAGAAGCACGGAATCGATGATCCTCAGAAATCGGAAAAATGTCTTAAATGCCATGTAACCGCTTACGAAGCTCCTGTCGAAGCCAAAGCTAAAACCTATTCCATGGACGATGGCGTGCAGTGTGAGGAGTGCCATGGACCGGGATCAGACTATAAGAGCATGAAAGTTATGAAAGACAGGGAAGCGGCGATGGCGGCGGGATTGATTATCCCCGACGAGCAAATCTGTTTAAAATGCCATATCCCGGAAGGCAATGATTTTTATGTGGAGTTTGATTATGAAACATTCTGGGAGAAGATAAAGCACACCGGTCCGCCGGAAGAATAATCAAACAAAGCGCACTTAACTGATCTACCTTTATATAAAAGCTCCGGTTTCCTTCAAATGAGGGCTGAGGCGTTTGGTCTCAGCCCTTCTTTTATTTATCCATAAATTCTTATCAGTATAATCATGTATTTTGGGCCGGCTTACAGTAATACGGTAATAAAGGCAAGTAAATCCTTGACAACAGATACTTGACGGTTTTAGTATAGTATTGGCGCGGTGGGAATTTCAACTTCGATTTGTTCTGCGACGTAGCTTAGACGCAAAAAGTCAGGAATTTCTATACCAGATACGCTCAACAAGGATTTGAATAGTAATAGATAGTTCTCCTTTCTGAGCCGTCGAGGCTTTTCCTTATATTGCGCCTCCCGCCGCAGTCACTGACTCATGCCATGCACATTATTTTGAGAGTAATGCGGCATAAATCATTAAATACTTTAAAAAAGGAGTTTACAAAATGGAAAGATCATTTTGGAAACAAACAATTCTGGCATTTGCCATTGCTATTGGGGTAAGTCTAATAATAGGCGCTCAAGTCGATGCGGCTCGGATTTACGGAACCCTGTCCAATTTCGACCTTCACAATTTCACCGATCAGGAAGTTAACGATTTCGAGTTAATTTTGCGGGGACCTAACCTTACGTGCGCAGACGTGGCAGGTTATTATAACGGATGGGGAACATTCAACGGTCCGCCCGTTTGCGAGGATCTCGGCAATGGTCGTATAAAAATTACCTGGAGCGATCCTAACACTCCCATTCCTCATTGTACTTATGTCCATATCGGATACGAGTTATATTCGGGATTCGAGGATGTGGTAGCTGAGCAGGCCACCTGGACATTTAATGGAGATGTGGTGGCGACAATAGCCTTCACCAGTCAGAGTTGGGAAGAAACGGATGAATGCCCCGTAGGCGATATAATCTGGCCCCCCGACAGCCTTCCTGAATATCCGCAATTCCCCTGGACGATCGAGCGCCAGTGGGCATATTCCGAAGTGATTTTCCCTTTGGATGATTTAACTCAGGATAATCCCGAGATCATGAATCTGGACTGGAGGGTTTTGGAACCGGAACAGATGGTTGGCGAACCGTTAACTCTCTGGACCGATCCGCTTCCCCAAGAAGGGGCTTTAATTGTGCAATATTCGGTTACCGCTCCGGATGGCCAGGGGATTTCGGTTTTCACCAACGAAGCTATCCTTACTCCTCAGATGCCGACCTGCTGCCGTATCTGGATGGTTCCGGATGAAAGCCCGGTGGTCGTTGAACCTGGCGGTTCATTTGGATTCACCGGCAATGTCAGCAATATTTGCGATACAACTATTTGTACCGATATATGGTGGGGCGTTCAGTTCCAGGGGGTTTTCTACGAGCAAGGATTACTCGAAGATATCTGTATCGAACCGGGACAGACTTTATCCGGTCATTTGAATCAGCGGGTGCCTAATTTTGCTCCTCCGGGAGAATATCAGTATTGCGCCTATGCGAACGGATACCCGGAACCGGCTTGTGAGCATTGCTTCACATTCAGAGTCGTTGGGGCGAGAATCGACAATGGTTATACCGAGTGGGGTTATGACGGTAGCTGGCTGGAGAGGATTGAATCCGATCAGCTTCCTTTAAACTATGCTCTTATGGATGCCTATCCCAATCCGTTTAATGCTACAACCAATATCTCATTCGGATTGCCGGAGACAGGTCAGGTATCGTTGGAGATATATAACCTGATGGGGCAGAAGATTACCACGTTAGTCGATGGCGTCATGGATGCCGGCTATCATACCATTCCCTGGAATGCTTCTGAGTTTTCTTCGGGTGTTTACCTGTATAAGCTTGAAGCTGACGGTAGTGTAATAACCAAACGGATGACATTACTGAAGTAAATATTCACCATTCGAGTCGAACAGGTCCCGTGCCTGTTCGCTCGAATTAATAAACTACACGACTACATAAGATGAATAAAGCAATCAAAAGCTCTAAGCTAACTCTTCGCTAATCTAAGCGAAAACTAAAAAACCAACCTAACTGATTAAGGAGGTTAACATGAGATATAGTCTCAGAATACCAACCATTTTCCTATTTACTATTTTACTAACGGGAGTTGTGATGACAACTACATCCTCTGCAGAAGTCCCTGATCCTGATACCATTCAGGCGGTGGCGGTTTACGAAGCTTCGGTAAACACCAGCGACGATTTACCCGATAGTCTTGTGAACTACAATGTAGTAAGTCCGTCAACTATCGCTGATATGTTTAATGGTATCGAAGCGGACACTTTGAGGGATTGCTCAGGCCTGGACGCTAAGAACAGCGCATATATCTATGCGAAATTCGATAATGGAACCAGGCAGGTATATCATCTCTTTCTCCGCTGGTCGCATTTTTCACTCAAGGGCGTTCGAGGCAACTGTTACTATGTTTCTCCGGATGCTCAAACACTATTCAGAGATAACGCACAGCAATAAATGTTAATGACTATAATTATAGAAGGAGTTTCACATGAATAGAAAACTATTACTCACCATAATTGTCACACTTACCCTGATTGCGGTCTCAATATCGCCTGAGGCGTTAGTTTGGGCTGCTGAAAAGGAGATAGTGGTTTACGAGAAGTCCGATGATCCCGATGATAAGACAAACCATGAACATAACAGAGAAAATCTTCCGGATGGAGCGGTTGGTGTTCCGGCGGGTGATTTGGAAGAAGCGGCTCAGGGAATTCTCGATCAGCTCGAAGAAGGCGATTGTATCAAAGAGCTTCATTTTCGAGGGCATGCGGCGCCGGGGGTCCAGGGTGTGGGCGATGGGGTCGGATATGATGCATCCAAGCACATAAACACCGGAAATGACCCCGAATGGAAAACGGCTTTTGCTGATTTGCAGGGGAGATTCTGCGACAACGCCACCATTCATCTCTGGGGATGCAATGTCGGTTCCTGTAATGATGGCGCTTCGAAGTTGAAGGAAATTGCCGATTTCTTCGGCGTGACCGCAAAAGGGGCGGTTAATAAGGTTACCGCGGGCGGGCAGAATGATTATGATGGTCCAATCCAAACCGCGGAATCTAATGAACCGCAGCCGGAACATATGGAAGCTGACGCCGAAAAAGCCAAAAAGAAGAAAAAAAGCGACACTAAATTTGAGAATATTCCGGAGGAATATTGGTATTATGGCGGCGGACAGAATCTCGGTTGTTATTATCCCGATTTATGCTTCGGTCCCGAAGTAAACATTTTGGAAAATGAGATATATGGTTATAATGACGAAGGTTATCCTCCGCATTCCGGGCACGCCGTTTTATTCTCACCCACCATTCCATATATAGAGGTTACTTTTGCAATGCCCACTAACTACGTCGGCGTATGGTATACATGCGGGGATGGTGATTTCCATCTGGAAGCGTATGACGCCGATTTCAACTTGCTTTATACTGATCTTGGGCTTCAGAATTACGGCATGAACGGTTATGTTGAGGTTTATTCGCTTGAAGATAATATCTCCTTTGTTCAAATGCACAATACGGAATCGTTCTTCGTAATCGATGATTTCGAATGGGCGGATATTGGACAGCCCTGCTGCGACGTGGATATGATACCGGATGATGATCCGGTCATAGTACCTCCGGGCGGCAATTTCGGCTTCACGGGATTTATTGCCAACCCAACGGATGAACCGATCGTTACCGATGTCTGGGGCGGAGTTCTGTACGGAGACAATTTCTACCAGCAGTTTAATTTCCCGAATATCTCATTGAATCCGGGACAATCATTGTCGGCGCATTCCTCGCAGCATGTACCGGGATTTGCCCCCAACGGCACCTATGAGTACATCGCCTATTGCGGCGACCGTCCGGAGGTAATATGTGATCAGGCTATATTCCCGTTCATTGTCGAAGGTACGGGAGTAGATAACGGCGCTGATGAATGGTATCTCGAAGGCGGTCTATTCGGTGTTGGCGAAGAAACAAGCGCTGATACGCCGTTGAATTATGCCCTGATGGACGCTTATCCGAATCCCTTCAATGCATCTACGCAAATCAGCTTCACATTACCGCAAAGCGGCGCTGTCAGGCTTGATATATACAACCTTATGGGTCAGAAAGTCAGCGCGCTGGTCGATGGTGTTAAGGAAGCCGGATATCATTCGGTAACCTGGGATGCTTCGAATCACTCCAGCGGCGTTTATTTCTATAAATTAACCGCCGGCGATAAAGTGTACACCAAGCGGATGACATTGCTGAAATAAATATTGTGCTGTCGGGTCGCCGCACCCGACATTGTCTCAAAACCGTCATTGCCCCGATCACATCGGGACGCGGCGAATGCGAAGCGAAGCAATCCGAGTCCCCGTTCGTGCCCGGCGGACATCCCCGTTTGACACCTTCGGTCAGACCGGGACGTCTAACCGCACCCGACAGCGGAAAAACCATTCTCCGCACAATCTTAAAATAATCCTTGAC
>CAZLVS010000047.1:0-26897 GCA_964563085.1 uncultured Ignavibacteria bacterium
TCATATCACTTTTTAAATGTTAATGCAACTACTTTTGAGAATCGATATATTAGATTGAACGAACCGATAGATTAACCGGATCGTCGATCTGTATCGTTTCCTTGACAAAAAAGGGCTCCCCATACTTCTTCTCAATTCTAAAACCGTGGTACCTTGCATCCGTAAGGATAAACTCGCTGATATCGAACGCCGGCGGATAAACCACCGGTTTATCCGGATCCGGTTTGAATTGCGAATCGTAACAGGCAACAGCTTTTAGTTTGACATCCATTTGCTCGGTAATGTCGATAATAATGGAAGGTTTGATTTGTAAAAAGGAAGTCGAATAAATTATTTTCGATGGCCGGTGCGGTGGCAAATCCCCGGTTTTAACTTTAGACAATCCCGACAGATGGCAGGCGTCGTACAGTAGTTGAGGCGTCTTTCTGTGATCGGGATGACGCTGTTCGGTATATGGCAATATAAGAAGCTCTGGTTTAAGCTGTCGCAATATTTTTACTGCCTTCATTCTATTTTCGCCGTTGTTTTCGATAAAGGCATCAGGTAAGCCGAGGTTAAACCGCGCACTCACCCCCAATATCTTAGCGGCGCATTCCGCCTCCTTTTCACGAAGCTCAGCGGAACCGCGGCTGCCCATTTCACCCATGGTTAGATCCAGGATGGCTGCCTTATAACCTTTTTGCACCAGTTTGTGAACCGTACCCCCGCAGGTGATTTCCACATCATCACGATGGGCTCCTACCGCCAGAACATCTACTCTATTATCCTTTGCCATTCAACACGCGCTCATAATAGGAAAGATAATGCTCCACTATTTCCGGGGCATTAAACTTATTTACAGCTCGCTCTCTTGCTTTCTCCTTGTGATATTCGAGCTTCTCAGGATTTTTGAGAAGCTTCACAGCAGCATCTTTAGCCGCTACAGCGTCGCCGATTTTAACGAGAAATCCGCTCTCACCATCCTCAACGACCTCAACCAAACCTCCCGCTCTATAACCGATAACCGGGATTCCGCAAGCGAGAGCTTCCAGCGCGGAAAGTCCGAAACTCTCCTCCTGCGAAGGTATAAGGAATATATCTGCACAAGGAAGAATATTTTCCACCGCGTTGTGGGTCCCTAAAAATATTACGTTTTCTTTTATCCCCAAACGCTCAGCCAGCGATAATGCCTTGGTCGCATCCGGACCGTCGCCAACCAGAACCAGCTTGGAAGGTATCTCGCGGGAAATCAGGTCGAAAATCCGTATAATATCCTCAGCGCGCTTGACCGGTCTGAAATTGGAGACATGCATCACAACTTTCTCATTTTCATCGGCGAACTGCTTCCGCTGGCATTCCCGTTCCCTGGGAATGAATTTATCCGTATCGATAAAATTGTAAACGACCTCAACATTACGATTCACTTGAAAAGCTCGTTCCGTCTGTACTTTTAGATAATTCGAAACCGCGGTGATTCCATCGGAGCTATTGATTGAAAACTCGGTAATACTCTTGAATGATTCATCTATTCCAACCAGGGTAATATCCGTGCCGTGTAAGGTTGTAATCACTTTGGGCGGATCCTCGCCGATAATCCCCTTGGCGAGGTATGCGCAAGCGGCATGCGGTATAGCATAATGTACATGCAATATATCCAGTCCCCAACCCCGGGTAACTTCCGCCATCTTCGCTGCAAGCGTCAGGGTATAAGGCGGGTATTTGAACAGAGGATAATTCATCACTTCGACCTGATGATAAAACAGGTTCGGTATATATTCCTGCAAACGAAAAGGAATGTTATAACTGATGAAATGGACCTCCATCCCCCGGCGCGCTAACTGCAAGCCGAGTTCGGTTGCGACGACGCCTGATCCCCCCCTTACCGGATAACATGTGATCCCTATTTTCATTTTTCTGTAGTTCATCAGGATACGCTTATATAGATAATCTGATGTTGGTTCTTATCGATATCTATCTCATTAAAAAGCTTACCGGCAAAAGCGGGGGAATACTTATTGAGAAAATAGATCATAGGCAAAACCCTTTCCTGCATCGTACCGCCCGGGAACAACGACTCATACGCTTTGGTTATCTGGTTGGTAACTTCCGAATTTTTCTTTTTGTGCGCCTGAAACATCTTTCCTTTGAGTTTATTCAACTCACCGCCGATTTTATTAGTAGAGGTTTTGAAGGTCTTCTGCAATCCCTCGTCATAGCTTCCTATTTCGGAGGTTACCGACTCCAGTAAACCATCGATTTCATTTCGAACGTTATCCAGCTTGCTTTCCAAGTCTGCAGGGAAAAACTCCGCCAGTACATCATTTATGACCTTATGATGATCCTGAAACAGCTCAGGCAGCTTTATCTCGTACTTATTCAAAATCGAATTGACCCTTTTGCCTATCAGGCTGATAGACGGTCGAGGGCATATAACAGGCGGTTCTACATCGAAATACTTATAGCTTTCAATCAACTGCGCATGATAGGAGATTTCCGAAGAGCCGCCGAGAAAACCGACAGTCGGCAGCAGCTTGGATTGCACCAGCGGTCTGAGTAATACTCCCGATGAAAAACTCTCCGGTTTATCACGCAACAAATCATTCATCCCGCTTCTCGATATAACCTCGCCGGAGTTCTCCAGTTTAAACAATTCACCGTCTTCATCCAGAAGGATTTTATCTCGATGCGGATGGGAGTAAAACAGATTGATTCCATTCTTATATTGCCGCACTTGAAGATGATACCCGTCACGGGTTATTCTTTCATCTGCCGAGAATTGGTCGGGAGCATCCGAATCAAAGGGTCTGCTAATCTCCCTTTCATAGATGGGAGCAACCAGTTTCTTAAAGTCCGGATTGGAAGGATCCACCAGCACCAGCCCGTAATCACAAAGAAGGCTGGTAAGCCATTTGGCGAATGCGCTTGAAATAAGCTCGCCAGGTCTGTAAAAATCCCTGAGAAGGGAGAAAAGCGGTTCGGTAAATTCAGTGGGAATCAGGACATCTTCCAGTTCATCCACCGCCGTGCTGATTCCTTCATCCAGCTGGATTTGAGACATCGATTTGCCGCGCTGACCGTTGTGCGGTTCATTAACGATATCTACCGGTTCACCCTTCTTATTCACCAGCCGAATAGTATTAGCTTCATCATAGTCATGATCTTCGGTAGCCATCCAGAACATCGGAACCACCGGTTTCGATAACTCCTCGGAGAGCTTTGCAGCCATCCTGACCACGCCGGCAGCTTTATAAAAGGTCAAAACCGGTCCGCCGAATATTCCCACCTGCTGACCTGCTATAACAACCATCGATTCCGAATCGGAAAAACGGTCGATATTATCCTTGATGCTGTCCGAGCATCCGAATCCGCGGTTTGTTTCCCATAAAATATCGGCTAATTTCTGGCGCGGGTATTTCCTTTCAAGCAGCGAATCGGATAATGAGCGGTAATCATCCGGATTGCGATAATCCCATTTGTAATATTTTTGGGCTGGCTGCTTGTGTTCAAGGAAATCAAGAAATAATTTCTTCATTTCCGGTAATTTTTGATAATCGATGAAGTCGGTCTTGAAATTGATGCCTGTCTCTATAGCTAACGTCTCAATCATAAATCTCCTCAGCGGTTTTAATCTGTAACACCGGACGGGGCGGATTCAGTTCCCTGATCCTCATTCTTAATCCGGAAAATCCGGCGGATTATCCTGCTGTGAGTAAAATCATCGATGATTGAGTAAACAACAGGGACAACCACCAAGGTTAGCGCGGTAGAACTCACCATCCCGCCGATGACGGCGCGAGCCATGGGGGCGCGCATCTCCGCGCCGGGTCCTATCGCCAATGCCAGAGGAAGCACTCCGAATATGAGGGATAATGATGTCATAAGGATGGGGCGCAGCCTTATCTGTCCGGCTTCCAGCAGCGCCTGATTGCGCTCCATTCCCCTTCCTCGCCGTTGTTTGGTGAAATCTATAAGGAGGATAGCGTTTTTAGTCACCAGCCCCATCAATAGAACCACTCCTATCAGGGACATAATCGATACCGAGGAATTGAATATCCATAAGCCGATCATAGCGCCAACCACCGCCAGCGGAAGCGAGAGCATAATTGAGAAAGGATCCAGGAAATTCTCGAACAGCGACGCCAGCACCAGATATATAAATATAACCGCCAGCACCAGGGCAAGAGCGATATTGGAAAACGCCTCGTTCATTATTTCGGTGGAACCGGTGGTTGTGATTTCGTAGCCTGGAGGGATATTTACTTGAGTCATCCTACTTTCAAAATCCTGCGCTATGGTGCCCTGGAATCCGCCCAGCCCTACATTCGCTCCGATCCTAATCTCGCGAAGCCGGTTGAAACGCCGCAGCTCGGTGGGACCTACTCCCTTTTCCACCGATGCCACCCGGCTTAGCGGCACCATTATATCCTCTCCGTTAATTTGCTTGGTGGAAGGTAAGTAGAGGTTGGAGATATCATTCAAATCCGATACCTCATCTTCGGATACCTTCACCCGAATATCATATTCCTCGTCTCCCTCCCTGAACTTACTCACAACAGAACCCTCGATCAAATCGCGCAGGGTCATAGCGATAGAACCGGTATTCAAACCCAAATCCGAAGCCGCTTTCCTGTCCACCTCCACGCGATATTCCGGCTTCCCGGATTTTTCGGAACTGCCTACGTCAACACTGTATGGCACCGCCCTTAATTCCTTTAAAGCTCTCTCGCCTAACCGGGTCAAACGCGGACCCGACGGTCCCCTGATGGAATACTCGACGAGTTTCTCTCCCCCGCCCTCTCCTGCCTCGGTGACCAAGGAAAATTCGACGCCCGGTATGGTAGTCAACTGCTTTCTTACTGTTGATAGCAGCTCTTTGTCGGTAATACTCCGCTCGGATTTATCAACAAGTTTAACAAATATGTATCCTTCGTTGGGCGGATTATTGCCAGAGCCGATACTGGTTAGAATATCATCGATTTCCGGATGCTCCCGCAACATCGAAACAATCTGATCAGTCATCGCTTCGGTAGCAACAGCCGAGTAATCAGGCGGAGCTTCGAAATTGATAATAAACTGTGCCCTATCGCTTCTGGGCATAAACTCCTGCCCGAGAAGACCGCCTATTGCCAAACTACCGAAAAACAAAACGGTTGAAATCGACAAGACTACAATCCTGTGCCGTAACGACCAGCTCAGAGCGCGGTAGTACCACCCGGAAAACCTTTCTACACCGCGGTTCCACGGTCTGAATAGCCTCTCGAAAAAGCTCCTGCCTTCCTGATGCTTTAGCCATCGAGAAGATAACGTGGGAGTTAGTGTAAAAGCGATGAACCACGAAACTAATACGGCGAATGCAATACTCAGACCGAACTGGTAGAAAAACCGTCCGACAATTCCGCGCATAAATGCAACCGGCAGGAATACCACCACAATCGTTAGCGTGGTGGTGGTGACCGCCAGTCCGATCTCCGAACAGGCATCGGAAGCCGCCTTCCAACCGGATTTTCCCTTCGATAAATGTCGGTAGATATTCTCGATAACCACAATTGCATCATCGATAAGCAAGCCCACAGCCAGAGACATAGCGAGCAGAGACATAAAGTTTATGGTAAAGCCGAGCATCCTCATGAAGGTGAATGTGGCGATAATCGATGTCGGTATCGCTATGGCTGAAATCAATGTTGATCTTATGTCCGCCAGGAATAAAAAGATGACCAGAACTGCCAGAGTGCCCCCATAAATAATATTTATAAGAACATCATTAATCGATTCCTTGATAAACTCGGAATCGTCCCTCACGATTTCGATGTTCAGTCCTTCCGGAAGACCTTCGCTGATTTCCTCCACCTCTTTGGTGACCGCTTCGGCAACGTTAACCGTATTCGCTCCCGATTGTCTGATGACTTCCAGACTAACCGACGTTTTCCCATTGAATTTACTCACCGATGTGATCTCTTCGGTGGAATCATAGACAGCGGCAACTTCATATAAATAGGTCTGTCTTCCCTGTTCGTTGCTTATGATTATGTCGTTGAACTGGGAGACTCTCTCAAGTCGTCCCGAAGTTCTCAGAATCAATTCGGATTCGCTCTGCTCGATTTTCCCTCCGGGTATATCAAGGTTTGCCATGGCGATCGCCTGGTTAATCTGCTGAATGGAAAGCCCGTATTCCTCTAATCTCATGGGATCGATATCGACAAGTATCTCTCTTAAAGCTCCGCCCACCAGACGCACCGCCCCGACACCTGAGATGGATTCGATTCTCCGTTTGATGTTAGTGCGGGTGTATTCGGTAACCTCCTTCATCGGACGTTCACTGGAGACCACAATCGATATTATCGGCTGCGCGTCGAAGTCGAACCTTTCGATCACCGGTTCATCCACATCTTCCGGTAGGTCCGAACGTATAGCCGCAACTTTTTCCCGCACATCCTGCGCCGCGGTGGCGCCATCTACTTCCAGTTCGAATTCGGCGACCACAATGCTGTAACCCTCGCCCGAAATCGATTGAATTCTATCCAATCCCGCAACCTGATTTACCGCATCCTCAACTTTGATTGTTACTTCCGATTCAATCGCTTCGGGGTTCGCCCCTGGATATAGTGTGGTAACCAGGACTACCGGAATATCTATCTCCGGGAATAAATCCACATTCATCTGCAGAAATGATGTATAACCTAAAACCAGCAGCGCCAGAATCATCATCGTGGCGAAAACCGGTCTTTTTATCGATGTATCAGCTAAAATCATATCCTGTCCAATTAGTTGTTGACCACCATAAGCGAGTCACCGTCGACAATCAAGTTACCTCCCTTGGTGACTATAGTATCCCCGATTTCCAGTCCTTCCGCTACATAGGAATATTGCTGCGATTCCCTCTCGACTTCAATCTGGGTCAATACAGCTTTTCCCTGCTCGCTCTTGTACACATATTTCTGTCCTTCGCGAATGAATACAGCATTTGAAGGAATCAGCGTTACATCTTTGAATTCCCCCAACGTCAGCTCTGCCTCAACGAAAGTGCCCGGTTTTAGGAGTCCGCGCTTATTATCAGCCAAAACCTCAATTTCAAAACCGCGGGTGCCGGGATCAGCCGAATTCGAAATCCTGCTTACTATGCCCCTTAGCTCCGTATTTCTGTCTTTCAATAGAATTTGAGCTGATGAACCGCGTTTCAAATTCCGCGCGTCCATCTCGCCAACCGCAAAACGGACGAAGACACTGTCAACTCTGGCAACGGTGACCAACGGTTTGCCCGGCACCGCAGGCTGGCCAAGCGTAACTGATAGGGATGTGACCACTCCATCTATAGGACTCTGCAGCTTTACAAGAGAAGCCGCGGAGTTATAATCCGCCTCGGCAACCTCAAGCGCGGTGGCGGCGCGGTCGAATTCCTGCTCGGAAATCGCTTTCTCTTCATACAAATGCTTCATCCGCTTATAGTCTTTTTTCGCATTTTCGTAAGCGGCTTTCGTCTGAACATATCGCGAATTAGGTCCCCTTTTATCCAGCTCTATCAGAACCTGGTTTTTAGCTGCCCTTTCTCCCAAACCGACATTCACTCCGACAATCGCCTCCGGAATCTGAGCATAGAGATCGGACTGCTCAACACCTTCTACGGTGCCGCCGAACGTCTTCTTGATTTCAAAGTCACCTCGGGTTACCGGCGCTACATTCACCGCCATCGGTGCGGTTATCTGCTCTTCTACATTGGTCTGCTGACCGCCGCATCCGAAGATGAGTATCGCCAACCAGGGTATCATAAATATCATCAATTTGCTTTTCATTGTTTACCCACGCTAATCATTTTCCGGTTTCACTATACCAATCGATTTCTCAAATTTCGCCAGGGACACGATAACATCATGCTTGGCATTCACAAAATTCGTTTCCGCTTGCGTAAGAGCGGTTCTGGCATCCATAACTTCAAGCTGGGTACCCACCCCGTTTTTAAACCTGAGCTCGGATATCCTCAATCCCTCCTTCGCCATCAAAACCGTCTCTTCCTGACTGCTATACCTTTCTATCGCTTCCGAAAGGTCGCCATGAGCAGACTTCACATCCAGCTTCACTCCGTCAACAAGCTGTTGATAACTCAATTCTGCCTGCTGCTGGTCCAATCGCGCCTGTTTCACCTTTGCCGAACGTCCGAATCCTTCGAATATCGGGATTTGCAGACTGAAGGCGCTATTGATACTTCTTACCCAGTAATCGGGATCCAAATCGAAATCATCCCGCTGAAGCTGCCACATGAGATTAGTGGAAAAGGTTAATGAAGGCAGGTAAGCGGATTTTTCCAGACTCACATTTTTGTCCAGCATTTGAATAGAATAATCCAGCATCTTAAGATCGGCTCTCCTCTCTAACGCCATACTCTGATAGTATTCAACAGGCTGCGCAACCAGTGTATCGAGATTCGTGAACCGGAAGCTCTCAACCGGATCGATATCTTCTGAAAACTCCACACCGAGCGCCGACTTCAAAGCATCGGCTGCTGTCGCAACCCCGGATTTCGCCTGTATCAGCGCCGGAAGGCTGTTCGATTCGGCAACTTTAGCTCGGAGAAGATCATATTCGGAAGCCACGCCCTGCTTGACCATGCTTTCAACCACCTCGCGATTCGCTTTCGCCAGCGAGTACGACTGCTCGGCAACCCGCACCAGCTCCTTAGCTAAAATGTACCCATAGAATCTATTGTAAATATCCAACCGTACTTCGTTATATACAGCTTTTAATTGCTGCTCAGAATACTTCTTGTATATTTTAGCTATTTTTAGCGCAGTACCGACCCTTCCCCCCAAATATATCGGTTGAGTAAGGTTGAAACCCGCACTGAAGGAATTGTCAGTACCTATCTTTAACTCCTGCGGCTGCCCGTCGAATGTGATAACAAATACACTTGGCTCCCAATTGCGGTTATATTCCCCGGCAAAAGATATTGCCGGCAGAGCGCCGGCGCGAGCCTCCACTATCTGCGCCTTTGACTTCTCAAAATCCTTCTTAGCCTTCAGATAATCACGATTATGCTCATAAGCCATATCAAGGGCTTGTTCAATGGTGAGTGTTTCTGCATATCCATATCCCGAAAGACAAACGACGAAGAATAATATCGAAAACAGATACTTAATGCACATGTCCGCTTTATGATATGTTCTTTTTAATACCAACCTGTTACCCGAAAATATGAAATAAGATTTATTTAACGATTGTTTTGCGTTAATGTTGCGTTAAAAAATTCACAACCACTTCTTTCGTTTAAAGAAGATCAAAAGCGACACGGTTACAATAAGGCAAAGGCCGAGAACCGCAAAGTATCCGAACGGCCATTCCAGCTCCGGCATATATTCGAAATTCATGCCATATAAACTGGTGATAAATGTCAACGGAATAAAAATCGAAGCGAATACGGTCAAAACCCGCATAATCTCATTGGTCTTCATGGAAACCGCCGAGAAATACGCCTCCAGCACCGATGCCAGCAAATCCCTGTAGCTGTTAGCTCTATTATCCACTTCAGTCAAATGATCGAGTACATCTCTGAAATAGATATAGGTTTTCTCGCTGATTAATTTGTAGCGACCAACCGTGAAGCTTCTCAGGATATCCCTCTGCGGGCTAACTATCTGCTTGAGGTGTATTATATCTTCTCGCAACTCGTATATCCGCCTCAGTATTTCCTTTTTGGGATCATGGAAAACCTCGTCTTCCAACTCCTGTATTATATGGTCGAACAGCGACAGAGCCCCGTTATAATCGTCGACCAGGTAATCAAGTATATTATGAAGTAAAAAATCAGCTCCCCTGGAAAGTATCCGTTCATCCTTAACCGACCTATCGAAGAGATTTTCCAATGACTTAAACTCCCGGTAGCGAGCGGTTACAATATACCTCTGACTGAAGAATATGTATATCTCTTTTGAACTTAAGCCTTCCTCACCGGGATTATAATAAGCCGTATGAAACACGACGAACAGATGATCCGTAAACTCATCCACTTTAGGCGAAAGCTGGCGCGTAATAACGTCTTCTACCGCTAAAGGGTGGAACTTGAAATCATGCGTAAGGCAGTAGGCTTCTTCGTCGGATGGAGACTCCATATCCACCCACAGAACCGTATTCGGCTCCTCAATGAGGGTAGCGAAATCCACTATTCCCTCGATAATCCTCATTCCCTTGTCCGGATGAAAATAAACCGACCTTACCATGATTTACTCAATTCTTAAAACTGAACGCCGATGGACAAAGTTTGCTCAAAGTACATTCTACACATTTCGGTTTCCTGGGTTTGCAGATTTTCCTACCTAACTCTATCAGATTAAGATGCAATCGATAAAAATACTTCTCGGGAACCGTATCATTGAGTATTTCAAATGCCTTTTCCCGCCCGCAATTTTCCGGAATCAGACTCAACCGTTGCGCTGTTCTATATATATGCGTATCGACCGGAAAGATCTTTTTCCCGAAAGAAAACAGCAGAACGCAGGCTGCCGTTTTTTCGCCCACTCCGTTAAATGACATCAGATACTCCATTCCCTGTGAAACCGTTTTCCTCTTTAGTCCGGATAAATCGATACCTCCGTTTTCCTTATCAATTTCCTTTAAAATCTTCTTGATCCTGGGAGCTTTTATCGCCGCCAGACCTCCCGGTTTGATAGCCGCTTGAATAGATGTTGTCCTTGCAATTAACAAATCCTCCCACTGCCGGAATTTCATCCGCAGTCTTTTGTAAGCCTGATCTCTGTTTGCATCGGAAGTATTTTGAGAAAGAATTGTTCTCACCAATTCCCCCACAGGATCTCCATGCGGCTGCGGTACTTTGTTCCCGAATTCCTTCTTCAGCAGCGAATCTAATTCATCTATTGTCATCTTATAATTATCAAAAACCCAAATAAACAAATGAAGTTATTGCAACAATCGTGGTATGTCAATTGATTTCTATGATATTAATTGACGCTCGGATCATAACCTGGATTGTATTCTGGAGATAGCCTCAAGTAAAGTAGCATTGTGAGGATCATATTTCAGCCCTTCGCGGTATTTTTCGAAAGCCAATTGGTAATACTTCTTACCTAATTTCTCCAAAAAACCACCGAACTGAGCGTAAAGCAGCGCATTGGTAGGATCGGTTTCGATGATCATTTCATTGTACTTAATAAAACCATCAATATCCCCCCGACGCAAGCATATCAAGCCGCCAAGATAATAACCAGCCTGGCTCTCAGGGTATTCTTGTTTGAATTCCTTATAATGCCTGGTTGACTTTTCCATGTTATCCATCTTGTAATCAATTACAGCTCGTTCGAATAACGAGAAATTATATTGCCGAGCCTCGGGATTCTCGCTTCCGGCAGCAATATTATAAACGCAGACCGGTTGACCTCTTATCCAGTAAGTATAAATCAACGTACTGCCTTTGGAGATTTTAGGGTAGTATTTCATTAATAAATCGTTTTGACCGATATCCATCGCCAGATGGGTGATCGGATATTTATCAAAGAGAGCCGGATCATGTTTATAAGTTACCCCGAAAAAGTATGGGATACTCCTCAGGTTGTTGTTTTGCGTCAGCGCGGCGGCATAGGAACCGGCGATTACAGCTTTTTCGTCAACTATTCTGGCGATATCCTTTGAAGCTGCATCCGAGGAGAATTGAGCTCTGGGCAGCCAATTAACATAGAGATATATGTTAAAAGCTAATATTATTATCATTACAACTGCAAAAGCAGTTTTTACAGAACTCCTCTCATAAAACTTCTCAATGTAACCGGGATTATTCCGCAGAAACCAATAAACAGCTAAGAAACACAGTACTCCCAAAGATATTACTATGGGATAAACCGGCGGGATCTGATACGGTTTCTCGAAATGAAATATTACCGCCGTTACGATTAAATTAATCAGAATCATCCACAGAAATAAGGGAAAGACTCGAAGAGAGGTTTTGATATTTTTGCCTGCTTTTGGCGGCTGCCATAGAGGGACTGATACGATTATCCCCGTCAACGCAGGAATCAGCAGCATGGCATAACGCAAAGGTCGATAATTCCACGGAAAAAGCGCCAGGACCCCAAAAACCAACCAGGCGATGAAAAACCATGATTCCGCCGGCAGCTCTTTAAACCTACTTAAATTGAATGCTCCCCTTCTTGGAGCGGCAAAGAAAAATATAAAGAAAAGAATCCCAACCGAAGCGGTGAAAGGCATTAACGGAAACAGATAATTGTCATTACCGAATCTCATTATGCTCTCTATCAATATCCTGATTCCATCCAATATTATGGGGCGACCGTAAATTGCCGTGGTTGATTCCGCAAGGTAGATATCAACTAATTCCTTATTGGGGAGATATATCGATAATATCCAAACAATCGCAACCGATGCGAAACCTATCAGTAACATTCCAATACTGAGAATAGAGGTTTTCGGACGTCTATTTTCGAGATAGTCTTTGATCCACAGGTATGAAATCGATGCAGGTATGATAAAAGCCGAGAGCATTTTCACGAAAAATGTTGAAATTCCGAATAATAATCCGGCAACCAATATGTTGACTCCTCGTTTGGAGTTAAGTAAGAAATATGTTCCTATGAGTAAGAGCGTAACAACGCTGTTTTCCAGAAACGGAAGCCTGTTTAACATCATGAACACATAATTGATTCCCAGAATAAGCGTTCCCCATCCGGCGTACTGCCTTAATCCGCCCCTTCTGAGTGTAAGAAAGAAAAACAGCAATCCGAGTAAATTGAATAAAGCTGCCATCAGGTTGAATTGCTCTCGACCGGCGCCGATGAGCTCAAAAAAATATTTGCCAATAAATGTGGGGAGGGAATTTACGAATAGAATATACCTTTCGGCGCCAAAAGGCTGCGCATCATCGAATAATACCTGATTACGCGCATAAGATGTGTAAACCGGGGGATCCGTGGCGGGACCTTGCATACCGGTCAGATTTACAGGCGTATCGGCGCTGATAAGATATACCCGCGCAAAAATGATAAAAATTGCACCGAGCAGCAATACGATGCCGGAAGCCCTAATCTTACCCAAATGGAGCCTCCGATTTCGAGAGATAATTTATCGCTATATCAGACCAATTCCTCATCTCTTGCAATCTTCAGCGAGAACGATTCCTTGCGCAAGTAATACAAACCCAATAAGGTAACCGGGAAATACTGACTTGACCAGAGCACAATTGAAAAAGGAAAAGCTATCTCCTTGGGAATGCTGAATAACGCCAGCGCTATGGTGCATCCGTACTGAAAGGTACCTATGAAACCGGGCGACGACGGCAGCATTACGGCAAGCGCAACCACCACCAGAACCACAAAGGGCGCAATAAACGGCGGATATATGCCGAATGCGAAAAATATAAAGAAGTTGGAAAGAGCCGTGGTGATCCATAAAGCTGCTGTATATAGAATTACTATTAGAGTATCCCTGCCCTCGTTAAAAATACTTAAACCCTCCATAAAGCGCGCCAATAATCTCATCACAAATGAATGAATCTTGACCGGAAATATACCGGTAATTTTGGAAATGAGATTCTGCGTCTCCACAGGCCATCGTGATAATGAGAACAGGATTATGGAGGCGACAATGTTCGCCGCAAATGTCATATACCCGACCTTTTTTATAGCGGGAGGGAACGGAAACAGAATCAGGCAAGCTGCCAGAATAAACAGAATCGCAAACGAATCAAAGATGCGCTCGACCAGTATAGTCGCAAATGAACCGCTTCGGGATATCCCTTCCTTTTGAGCAATGGAAAAAGCTCTAACGATCTCCCCCAACCTCACCGGTAATACATTATTTGCCATGAAGCCGATCATAACCGACGAAAACAAGCTGGATCGGCGGATCCTCTTTATTCCCGACAGCAAATAATACCATCTGAGCGCCCGTATCCACATAGTGAAAATAATCAAGGCGCCGGTCGGAATAGCCCAAAAATAGTTAGCGGTTGCAAAAGCTTGCTTTACTTGCGTAAAATCGATGTTCCTTACGGAGAAGTAAAGAAACACCGCGCTGATAATAATCCCGATGGTTACCGTTATTTTTCTATTCAATTCTGCTCCTGATAGTAGATATTGCCGAATCTGATCCGTAAAACATCGTTGAATTTTTCGGCGGTGTTATCCCATGTAAACCGTTTAGCCCACTCCAGCGCTCCCTTTTCCAGCCGCGAACGTAGTTGATTATCCGTAATAATAGAAATAACGCTCTGCGCTAATTCCTCTATATTGCCATACTCATAAAGCAAACCGGAGGAATTAGGATTAACCGAGTCCCTTAATCCCGGCACATCCGCGGCAACAACAGCCGTACCGCATGCATTTGCTTCTATGTTGGAAATACCCCAGCCTTCCTTGATGGAAGGATAAACCAGACAATATGCGCTCCTGAGAAGTTCCACTTTATCCTTGTGCGGTATAAAACCGGGGAAATCGACGCTCTTTTCCAATCCCATTCTTTTTGTCAATCTTTTTAGGGCGTCCAGACGTTCCCCACCGCCTATTATGATGAATTTAGCATTCGGAGCGGTTTCGAGTATCCGGGGCGCCGCTTTAATTAAGTGTTCGATGCTTTTATACTTCTTTATCCGACCTGTGTAGCAGATTATGGGGATCGAAGCCTTCTTTCCATCCGGGAAGTACTCCTGATGGTCTATTCCGCATTCGGCGACGCTGATGTCCTCACGGCGATAGCCCATCCCTACTAAATCCTCCTTGGTTGAATTCGAAATAACATGAAGATGACAATTCCTATAAACCGGACGCATCAACTTTTCAAGTACATAAATATAGGAAGCGAACAGTGGATTGGTTTCGCGGAAAATAGCCCTGGAAAAAAGATGGGGAACAATCAGCAAAACCGGAATCTTGAGATACAAAGGCGAATAGAAAGGAACCTTATTCACATCCTCGACAATCAAATCAGGTTTGAATTCTCGAACGATGCTTTTAATCCGCTTTGTGAAAATGAAGTTGAAATTGTATTCGTTACCGAAACGCAGAAAATCAATACCATCGTATGTTTCTCTTTCGCTGAGTTTTTTCCCGCAGCGATTGCAAACGTAAAGAATTTTATGACCGTATTTTTCCGATAGTCGTGTGATTATATTGTGAATATGGACTTCAGCTCCGCCAGCGAATGGATGTCTATAATCACGCCAGTTAACGACAAGAAGCCTCATGCTTGGATAGTCTTTCTAAGTCAGCTTTTACCATCATTTCAACCAATTCCTCGAACTTCACCTTCGGTTTCCAATTGAGCGTCTTTTGCGCTTTGGTCGAATCACCACGCAGATACTGAACTTCAGCCGGTCTTAAGTATTTCGGATCTGTAACAACGTAATCCTTATAATCCAAATCGACAGTCTCGAAAGCGGTCTTAACGAACTCCTTCACCGAATGCGCTTCGCCGGTTGCCACCACGTAGTCATCCGGCTTATCCCGCTGAAGCATTTTATACATCGCCGAAACGTAATCGCCGGAGAATCCCCAGTCCCGCTTGGCATCCAGGTTGCCGAGTTTCAATTCCTTCTGCAGACCGAGCTTAATTTTCGCAACCGCCAGCGATATTTTGCGGGTGACAAATTCCACTCCCCTGAACGGGCTTTCATGGTTGAAAAGTATCCCGTTACTTACAAAGAGATTGTAAGATTCACGGTAATTTATGCATGTCCAATAGGCGGCGAGTTTGGATACTCCGTAGGGAGACCTGGGCCACATACGGCTTCGTTCATTTTGTATCTCGTCTTCCACCTTGCCGTACACTTCCGATGAGCAGGCATTGTAAAACCTCCCCTCCGGAACATACTCCCGGAAACTGTTAAGCATATTAAGGGTGCCCTTAATATTGACATCGTAGGTAACCTCCGGATTAGACCAACTCTCCTGCACGAAGCTCTGAGCGGCTAAATGGAACACCATCTCCGGCTTCACAGACCTAAAAATTGAATCCAGGGATGTTTTATCGGAGACATCACCATAATAAAAATTGATTTTCTCTTTGCTGCTCGGATCATATTCCCACACGCCGTACGTTTTCTGTGAATTCCGCCTTACTATTCCATGAACATCAAGTTTCTCTTTTAAGGCTAACAGAGACAGATAATATCCGTCCTGTCCGGTTATACCGCTTATCAGTATCTTCATTTTATTCTCCATACAAATATCATTTATTCATAACCTGCTCTATTTCTAACTTCAGCCGCTGCAAAGTTGATACCAAGTTTGGATCCGGACTGGCTTTCTCAATATATTCATCAATCGCTTCCAACGCCTCCTGATACCTCTCATTTTCATACATTAGCGACACCATGAGCTTAAATGCGGATTCCGATTTCGGATTACGCTCTAAAACCTCCCGATAAACCGCGATTGCGCCCTCGGTATTTCCGGCATTGGTAAGTGTATATGCAGCATTCAGATATAATCGCTCCCTCTCCTTCTCCGGACCCCGCGCAATTACCTCCGCGATCTTATCCATATCTCCCTGTTCTCCGTACACCTGAATAAGGAATGCGTATGTGCGCCACTCGTGAGGATAAACATCAATAGCCGCCTCGGTAACCTCAATCGCTTCCTCGGTCTCCCCCTGGCTTCTGTAATACTCCGAAAGCTGCAGGAAGGCGCTCATGTAATTGGTAATCAAACGTTGTGCATTCTCGTTCTTGTAAACATCGGGATCCGAAATCCCCCTGAATTTGAATACTTCGGTAAGGTTTTTTCGCAGTATCTCGGGCGCTATCTGCCCGGCTTCCTTCTCGCGCACAATCCGGTATGTCATTCCTTCCATTCGAAGATGTTCATCAAGCCCCAGCCTGTTATCATTGGACACCGTGACCGCAAAATAAATTGGCGACTTGAAATTATTAGCCCGTATTATTTCTTCCACCATCGTATCCTGAACGCGTATAACCCTGCCGTCGGCGGTTATCTTCGGTGTTAATTTATCTATCTTAGCATCGGAAAGCCTGATGGGAACCCCCATCTGATGCTTCAACTGCTTGATATACCAGTGTGTATTAAGAAGCGACAGATTAACAACCCTTACATCGGTACGCACCTCGGGCACTATCTGCAGATACCATACCGGAAAGGTATCGTTATCGCCGTTAGTAAAGATTATCCCGTTCTCATCGCAAGAATTGAGGATGTTATACGCATAATCCCAGGCGATGTAGTTACCGGTGCGGTCGTGAGACTCCCAGTGATAAGCGCGGGTATTGGTCAATGGAAACGATACCGCTATTATTCCTATGAGCGCCGCGATACCCAATCGAGTTCTTTCCGTAATCCGTTTACCGAAGATATCGAATATCCAATAGATAAAACCCGAAAGCCCGAATCCCATAAGAATAGCGAAATACATAAATCCGGGAGTAAAGAAATAATCCCTTTCCCTCACCTCCAATCTCTCCCCTTTGGTTCCGTCCGAGAAGTTCATGTACAAAACCAGTCCTGCCGAACAAAGCAGAAATAACAGGAAGAAAGTCAAGCCAACTTTCCATCTTCGCCGCAATGATTCCCATATTCCCCAAACCCCCAGTACGAACGGAACAAACCGCAAACCGCTTGACGAATACTGCTCGACAAAGAATCCGCCGAATCCCATATTCTTATGCGCCCCGAATTGATTTGCCCAGGTTCCCCGTCGATCGAACATCCGGGAGAGCATAGATTCAGCCCCGTATTGCTTGCGTTCCAGAAATGCTTTAAACGACTCCCAATCATCCGGTTCATTCTCATTGATCACCGGGTCCAAAGACGCCCGGATAGGGATATAAGCCTGAACCGAGTACCCTATGATCGTCACTGTCATTAGCATGAAAACCAGCTTCCACACTTCTCTTCTTCCTTTAACGTAAATGAGCATAATTGCGGAGATTATAAATAATACTGATACCGCAATCATAAATGGAACCAGGAAGTTGGCTGCTAAAAGCATGGAAAACATCGCAGCCCAAATCCGCCAATCGAGCCGCTTTTCTTTGTCCACCATCAATATTAACAGAAATATTATTGGGAATATCAGAAAAGTCGTCATGTGGATTCCCAGCGAAAGGAAAAGCAGGTACGATATCAATATCAGGTATCTATCCGCTCCGGGTTCATCCCTTTTCTCCAGCCATATCAGGATCAAATAAGTCACCAGCAGCATAGCCATCATCGTTATGCCATATACTTCCGCCTCAACAGCATTGAACCAGAATGTCGAGGAGAAATTCAGAAACAAGGCGCCGGTCGCACCGCCGGAATAAGCGATTATTCTGTTAGTCCAGCTTTCCGCTTCATCCCGCGTTACCCAGGTTTTCACCACCCTTACGATTATTACGTAAGCTAACCATACTGCAATCGCAGATGAAAACACTGAGATAAAATTAACTCTCGCTGCCAGATCCTCGAATATAGGGATAAGGATAAAAATCCTTCCCAGCAGGATAAATAACGGCGTTCCCGGCGGATGCGGAATCCCCAATATCTTAGCGCAAGCTATGAATTCCCCGCAATCCCAGAAACTCAATGTGGGCGCCATCGTGCTCAGATATGTCCAGGAGCTAATTAAAAATACAATACCGGAGATTATAAGGTTAACCCTGTCTCTCGGTAAAGCTCGAACTTCTCCATTATTGGTTTGCAACGATTCAACCTCGCAATTGCAAATAGTTTTAAACTCATAACTTAATAATTACATTTGTAATGGTCAACTGATTTTACGCCATAATATTTTGAAAGATTCCCGAGTGAGGATTTACATCAATCCAAGAAGTTGCAGCCTTAAGCCAACCGGGATTAAATCCCCATCCATAACCTTATTTTTCTCTTTCCTTGACTTCCAATTACAACTTATGTAGATTTCCCAAAATTTAATTTGGGAGATTTTATGGTCATAACACCTGAACGTTTCGAAAAATATCGCGATGATATGATAGATATACAACGCCGGATGGTAGAAATTCCCGCTCTATCCGCAGATAACGGGGGCGACGGAGAGTATCGAAAATCACGCGAGATGATTAAAATTCTAAATGAATACGAAATCAATGATATCGAGGAATATAATTGCCCCGATGACACGGTTCCCGACAAGGTCCGCCCCAATCTCGTCGGGCGTATTAAGGGCAAAGACTCGTCCAAAACATTGTGGATAATGTCCCATCTCGACGTAGTTCCTGCCGGAGAACTATCACTGTGGGACAGCGATCCCTTCGTGCTCAAAGTGGAATCCGATCGCGTTATCGGGCGAGGAGTTGAAGATAATCATATCGGAATCGTCATGTCGATGATCGGCGCTAAGTACCTGACGGATAACAACATTACGCCCTTCTGCGATATTGGACTGCTCTTCGTCGCCGATGAGGAAACCGGTTCGCTGCGGGGATTGAACTATGTTCTGGAGAACACCGATATTTTCAAATCGGATGACCTTTTCTGGGTGCCCGATTCCGGTTCGCCCGAAGGCGCGGCTATCGAAATCGCCGAAAAGTCGATTATGTGGCTGAAATTCAAGATTAAGGGCAAACAGTGCCACGCCTCCCGCCCCAGTTTGGGCATCAACGCCATGAAAGCCGGCGCGGAGCTGATAGTCTCCCTGGACGGACTGCATCAGGAATTCTCAAAAACCGATCCGCTATATACCCCGCCGCATTCCACCTTTGAACCGACCAAAAAAGAACGGAATGTGGATAATGTCAACACCATTCCCGGTGACGATATCTTCTATTTCGATTGCAGGATTCTGCCTGATTACAAGGTCGATGATGTGATGGCATTTATAAGCCGGAATGTGGATAAGATCGTGGAAAAGTATGGGGTGACTGTGGATATCTCGTCATTGCAGGAGGTAATCGCCCCCCCGCCAACTCCCGAGGACAGTGAGGTTGTGGACAGATTGAGGTCGGCTATTCAACATGTGTTGAAAACCGAACCAAAAGTGATGGGAATCGGCGGCGGTACGGTAGCGTCCTTCTTCAGGAGAAAAGGATTCCCGGTGGCGGTTTACACTAAAATCGATGAGGTCGCACACAGCCCCAACGAATATATCAAATTCGATGACATGTATAAAAACTCCGCCATAGCGGCACATGTGATGGCGGGACAACCGTAGGATTCGTGCTGTCGCGGATTCATCGGAGCCTCAACGTAAAGCGGGTAGGTTAGGGGGCTTATCCCCCTGATATGGATTCTTTATGCGGCGTCAAACGTCCCCGTTTGACGCCTTCGGTCAGACCGGGACGTCTGACCGCATCGAAGAGTATTGTCCCCTGAAGTCATTGCGAGGAGCATAGCGACGAAGCAATCCACATACTCCGCAGCCGAACCGTCGCCCTTCGGGATCACATAATTATGTGCCGTCCGGTCGCCGCACCCGTCATTGCGAGCGAAGCATGGCACCCTCGAATCTTACTTCAGCAGCGTCATCCGCCTGGTGAACACCTTATCACCGACAGACAGCTTATAGAAATAAATACCGCTGGAATAGCCCGATGCATCCCACGTTACGCTGTGATTTCCGGCTTCAACATTTCCGTCTACTAAAGATGTTACCCGCTGGCCCAGAACATTATAAATGTCCAAATTCACCCTGCTTGCTGCCGGTAATTGATAAGCAATAGTTGTGGCAGCGTTAAATGGATTCGGATAAGCATTATCCAGAGCGAATTCGGTTGGGATCAGCTCTTCCCCGAAAAAGCCGCCTTCGATTGACCATTTGGTTGAACCATTGGCAAGACGCGCTCCCGAGACCATGAAGGGAAACTCCGCGGAATCGCATTTAGTGTCGGGTCGATCACCGCAGTAGGCGATATATCCATAAGTTCCCTGCGGCGCCCAATTCGGCACATTCTGCCAGGTATGAGCTGTTAAGGCTTCACCATCCTCAAGCGAGATATCGTCAAACGAGAATTGCTGATAGAAATTATCCTGGTATAGTACACCTCCCCAGACACCGGTGACGATCAAGTCAGACGTTGAATTACCTATATAACCAGTTAGTCCAAAACGCTCCCCGGGATTAACTATGACGGGCTCTTCGTCAGGCCACATATCTACTACGCAGCAAAGAGAACCGGATTCTGCTATATCGATTGTGTAATTTCCTTGCTCCCACCCATAAGCGTCTACAACTATATAATATATATTATCCGGTTCTACACTAACTGATTCGATACTTGAAACATAAGGTGCAGGATAGTTAGGTGACACACATTCATCATCATCGCAAGCAACTAAATAGGGCCCGTTTTTGTAAACGTAAAGTTTAGTGTCATAGTCTGAACCAGCGCATAAATGTAGTGAAATATTCAGTGATTCGGATGGTTCGTAGAAATAAACAACATCCGGTGCTTCCCCACCACCATAGGGGCAAATTTCGTCATAATCGTGGTTATATCCTATCGTTGTTCCCATACCGCTGAATGGTATTGACGGTATCTCTATGGCATCTTCTATTGTGTCACCCCCCTGAAGTAGTAATCTCTTATCAAGTGATTTATTTAAAGGTTCATCGCTAAAACCGAATTTAACACTGCCAGCCACTAATATAACTATGGCAATCGGCAATATTCTAATCTGCTCAATACACATCTTAAAACTCCTTTCTCTACTTCAGCAATGTCATCCGCTTTACTTCGAGTTTGTTGTCCACTCCAATTGTATAAAAATAAATCCCAGATGCCACCCTTTTCCCCTTATCATTTCTTGAATCCCATATAATGGAGTGACTTCCCGCGACCATATGTTTATCGATTAAACTTGTCACCTTTTCACCGAGTAAATTGTAAATCGATATTTTCACATGCGCTGCTTCGGAAATTCCGAATCTTATAGTTGTAGTTGAATTAAAGGGATTTGGGTGATTTCCCAAAACGCGCAATTGAGTTGGGATATTAATATCATTAGAATCGTCAGTCCATTTTCGTTCATTGGACAATTCGCCCCATACTCGATACTTGTAGCTAACCGAATCCGCCTCGCAAGGAAACCAACCAAGGCTTTTTAAAGTAATAGGGTCATAAAACCTGTAAATAAAGGTTTGAAGTTGACACCCATCTCCATCCGCTGAAGAATCGACCACTGAGCAATATCCAGTGCAATAATTCGTATCCGAATCAGACCAACCTTTGCTATCGTAACCTACGCCCCACACATACGGAGTATCAATATAGGATTGAGAATAGGTTATATCCTTGTTTATAGTAAATCTTTTTGCCGGGTACTCCCCTGATGATACGCAAGTGTCACCTGTTAAATTGTAGAAATACAAAGTATCAAGAGCGCTCGAATCAGCTATAGAACCTCCGTTTGCCGTATTAGGATGATAAATCATAAAGTGAATCCAATCTAACCATCGCAGTGGATATTCTGATAGCCCCATGACCATACAGACTATCCCAGGTCCATTCATTTGTATCCGATCGTACATCCCAAGTAGAATACTTCAACATGCATTCATAGTCATCGCTCCAAAGCGTATCATTGATACTTCTGAGCAATGCAATGGCACCACTTACTAAGGGTGTGGCGGCAGATGTACCTGAAAAGTAAACAAAATCCTCTTGGTGCATGTTATCAGTTGTTATTAGGCTATCACCCGGCGCTAAAAGATCGAGACCATGTCCGTAATCCAACGCATGACCACATTCACCATCATTTGTACATCTATATCCATTGTCGCCATAAGAACCAACGCAAATAATCCAATTATTATCTGTATAGTCTCCTGGGTATAATGGATCACTGCTTGAAGTAGTTCCATATCCTTTCCCCGAAAGAATACTGGCTCCAACACAATAGCAATAATTGACGGCAGCGCGCAACGTTTCATTATAATCTCTAAAGCCCCAGCTATTACTGAGTGAGTATTTGACATCCGTAATCACCGTTCGGATCCGCCACATCTATTAATATTTCTGCCATTCCTGCTGCTTCCTCATCATCGACATTAGCTCTAAAAGCATAGATTTGCGCTCCTGTATCACAGGTGTCATTTTCGTCCCACCATCCGCCAGCTACTCCCGCTATACCGTAATCATTGTTTGTGATTGCTGCCGCTATTCCAGCACAATTGGTCCCATGACTTCTGGATTGACCTGGGTAAGGGAATGAATCCTCTGGCTCTGCCTCGTAATCCCACCCGCCAACAACTTTGCAATTGAATATGTTCTCACTTGGAGAGTTGCCCAAATCATCATGGGTATATTCCACACCGCTATCTATAATAGCTATCTTGATTGATGAATCCCCAGTAGTGTGATTCCAAGCCGTTGGGCAACCGATGCCGAAATTACTACTATCATCTGGATCATGCAAAGCCCACTGGTCATCCCACAGCGAATCATCAGGAGTCGATAGCAATGTAATACCGGTATGATTAGGTTCCGCATATAGAACCGCGTAATGTTCCTTGATGCATTCTATAGTTTCCAGAACATCAACACCATGTTGAAGATGTAAAATGTATATCTGGGATAAATCAGGTACGCGGCAGTTTCTATTGTGCACCACTCTGATGGTATCACCGGGATAGCAATTGCCAAAAACTCTATCTATTGATACCACTCGACTATTAGTGAGTAGATTCCATAAAGAATCCTCTATGTCACACTGGTACAAAGGCACATTATTTTGACCTTGCGGATAATCCAGATAACCATGCTTCAAGCGAACTATCAGTTGGTCTTCTTTGAAGCTCACGCCCGAAGCCATATGAGAAACGAAAACTGATATGCAGAAAAGAATGCAGAGAATCAAAATTGATTTAGGATTCATATTACCTCCGCTTTATGAATACATATATATTATAATCTTTTAAAGATGGCTTGTCAAGGAGAATTTTTTTATCGGATTGTTGAAAAAAAAGCTGCCCCCGAAAAATCGGGGACAGCCTATTATATTTTATCCAGTTAGCTTATCAATTAGCCGATTTCAATCTGCTTGGGTTTGGCTTCTTCAACTTTCGGCATGTGCACCGTCAGAACTCCGTCCTTATACTGCGCCTTGATCTTGTCAGCGTTGATTGTCGAAGGCAGGGAGAAGGTTCTGGCGAATGAGCCGAAACTCCGTTCGCTGCGATAGTAATTCTCTTCCTTATCGATCTTCTCCTGCTTCTTATCACCGGTAAGGGTCAATGTACCGTCGGAAACGGTAACCTTGATATCCTCCTTAGTCATACCGGGTACTTCGGCGCGAACGATTACCTCATCGCTGTTCTCGCTGACATCGACTACCGGAGCCCACTGAGAGCTCAGACCGGGCCAATCCTCCTCGTTGAAGAAGTTCCTGAACATTGTATTCATCATATCCCAGGGTTCTAACTGGTTCCTTTTTCTTAAACTTACTAAAGCCATAATTACACCTCCTTTTTTTGTGGTTCAGATTTCTCTATCACCAAATTTAGGTTCACCCTAATCTAAAGCAATCGTTATACCAAACTGCATGCTCTCTCCTAACATACAGTACTTAAATGAGTTAGGATTTTACCTCTTCATAGAAATGAATTGCATAAATAATATAGACTGCCTTATTGGCAGTGCGATAAGCGGAATTGTCATACTTTTTGTCATTCAGGCATATTTACTATGGCGGATTGACATTTTCACATAACGCTGTTTGGAGAAGACGTGGGTCAAGACCCCTGCGGTCTTGACGATATGAAACTGAAACAAATAAACAGCCATCATAAATACTGTAACAATATTCAATTGTATTACAGTAATTCCTTGACAATATCGTGTGTAAAAATTATATTATTATAAAGATTGTTACTATTTTGATTTAGAGTAATATGCACGGGCTCCAAAGCGACCAAATTCATAAGTTATTAAGGGGGGGGCGGTTAGGGATATGCCCGAATCGATCGCCCGCGGACCGCCAGTGCTGTTATTCATGCAGGTTTTTAAAACAAGCAGTTAACAAAAACATAATAAAAGGACATAAAAGCGATGAAAAAGTATATTATTGGATTAGCCTTAGCGGTCATGCTTCTGGTCGTATACATAAATGCAGTTTCGGATACTGATGCAGACGCCGTCGCAGTGTACGGGATTACATACGTTGGAGGGGAAGCAACTAATGGTGTTTATGTAGTAATAAGTGGGATGTGCACTGACAATTGTACTTCATTTCAAGATGATGGTCAAGCGGGTAACTATGGACTTTGCGATGTGCGTGACATAGGTCAGTATGAACTGGTAGCAACTTTCACTCGTAACGATAGCCTCTACAGAGCTACCTACAAGGGAAACCACCAGTCTCAGATATACGCTGACAACGTGGACTTAAACCTGTATTTTGTTTCTTATGATCCTACTGAATAATAAGCTGGTTGCGTATACTCTTAACAGCGGGGGCGGCGATTGCCGCCCCGAGGAGAAGGCATGTTTTTTAGATTAGCCATATTCATGATTATGCTACTCTTTTGCATTCCTCAGCTTCAAGCTGAGCCCGAACTCCTCCCCGGTTGGCCTCAGTGGTTCGAGGACAATCCAACATTCACAACTGGCATAGGTAGTGCGAATCTGGTTGATATGAACGGGGATGGCACGTTGGAGATTATCACCGGTATCGACAATGGTATTTATGTTCTTAATTACGATGGAGCCTTGATAAGCGGCTGGCCTCAAACCACCGCATATTTGGTGATTGAACAGCCCGCAATTGGCGATATTACGGGGGATGGCTACATGGACGTTGTAGCCACAGTTAATGATCCGTATTATAGCCGTGGCAGACTATATGCATGGAACCGACAGGGAGAAATGCTCCTCAATTATGAGTTGGCAATGGGACCGGAACCTCCGGTTTTATATGATCTCAATAATGATCATAAGTGTGAAATAATAGTTGGAGATTTGAACAACAACAAGATAGTAATTCTTGATGGGGAAGGTAACAACTACCCCGGATGGCCTGTTTCAATTAACAGACCCTGGGGAAATCCGGGGATCGGCGATATAGATCGAGACGGCGCACTGGAGATTCTCTTTTCATCCCAAGCATCATCGGGCGTGGTTCATCTCAATTGCTTTGAACTCAATGGATCTATGCAACCGCCATTTCCGTTGGAATATGTGGTAGACGGCGCTTTTCTGCTCAAAGCAGCAGCCCCGTTGATTGATATAGACGGAGACGGATTCCAGGAGATACTTTTCAGGCATTGTATTTCCTATGGGGGCGGATCATACGATAATGTATCAGATATAGTCTGTTATGATGGGGCACATATGGACGGATGGCCGATCACATTGGGAGGTTTACAAAGCTGCGCTCCTTCCGCTTGCGATATCATACCGGGAGGAAATATGGAAATTGCCCTGGCTACCTATGGCGGTCCAAGATATTATCTACTTGATACTTTCGCGGATTCATTGCCCGGCTGGCCCTTTGAACCGGAGCATGGTGGTTCCTCTTTTGACCAGCCGGTTTTCGGCGATGTGGATGGGGATGGTGAAATCGAAGTGCTGTTTGACAGCAATAACATGGATCCCAGCGACTCAACGGGTTATATCTGGGCGCTTGAAGCAGACGGATCGATGGTAGATGGTTTTCCATTGCGACCAAAGGGATTTACGGGATATAGCGCCCCAGCTCTGGGTGATATAAACAACGATAATATACTGGATTTATGTTGCCTAACTATGACACGAACAGTTGACTACCAACGATTGCGGGGGATTTGGGTGTATTCATTAAATGTACCCTACGATGAGGAGCTAATCCCGTGGCCAATGTCGATGCATGATCCCCAGCATACCTGTAACTATGAGTTTGATTTTCAAACTTCTGTCGATGACAGACGTAATCCCAAACCTGAAGGCTATTATTTAACGAGTAATCACCCCAATCCTTTTAACCCTTCTACCAAAATCGAATTCGGCATACCGAATAATGGATATGTCAACCTCAAGGTGTACA
>CAZLVS010000048.1:0-26798 GCA_964563085.1 uncultured Ignavibacteria bacterium
CTCTCCTAATTTACATCCACCTTAACCTCCTGTCCAGTTTTTGGGGGGAAGTATAAATAGCATTATTCTTGACCCGCTAACATTGTCATATCATCTAATTGGATATACTATGTCGAAACCACGAGGTATGTCTGGGGTAGCTAAAGGATTTCGATCTTCCACCCTCTTTTTTTCAAAATATGCCTTGTGAAACCATGGGTGAATGTGCATTCTTTAGGTTTTAATCTTCGGAGTTATAATCACACTGAATGCAGGACATGGACAGAGATAAATACAAAAAGCTGCTTAATCCCAAGCAATACGAAGCGGTGACTCAACCTCCGGGTCCGTTGCTGATTTTCGCCGGCGCCGGTTCCGGTAAGACACGGGCGTTGACCTACCGGATCGCATACTTAATCGAGCGTTACGGCGTAAACCCGCGCAATATCCTGGCGGTAACTTTCACCAACAAAGCCGCGGGCGAGATGAAAGAACGGCTTCAGCAGATTCTGGAAACCAATTTCCTCTCGCTGACGGTGTCAACTTTTCATTCTTTCGGCGCTCGGGTGCTCCGCGAAAATCACGAGCTTATCTCATACCGAAAGAATTTCAGCATATACAGCGAGGAAGAATCCAACGTTGTTATCAAGAATATCATAAAGGAAAAGCACCTTGAGTCCGGCGATATCAATCCCAAGGGCGTGAAATATGTTATCGGGCGCGCCAAGGATGATATGCTGGATATTCAGGCGTTCGCTTCTCAAGCACAGTCTCCCCGCATGCGGGATATCGCCATAATTTACACCGAATACCAGAAGAGGCTCAGGGAACTGAACGCCTTCGATTTCGATGACCTTATTTACTGGCCTGTTTATATCTTCGATAAACATGAGAATACCAGAGATTTCTACCGAAGCCGTTACCAGCATCTTCTGGTGGATGAATTCCAGGATACCAATCATTCCCAATACCGATTGATAAAACATCTCGCCGGCGAGCATAAGAATGTTACGGTGGTGGGCGATGATGATCAGTCAATTTACGGTTGGCGCGGCGCTGATATTACCAATATAATGAATTTCGAGAAAGATTTTCCGAATACTCGTGTGGTGAAGCTGGAGCAGAATTATCGTTCCACACAGACCATCCTGACCGCCGCCTCTAATGTGATCGCCAATAATCGCGGACGGAAAGTAAAAGTACTCTGGACTTCCCTCGGGGAAGGCGATAAACTGCGGCGGATAGAATGCTCCGACGAGGAATCGGAAGCGCTATCCATAACCGACCATGTAACTCATCTGCGGAAAGAGGAAGGACTGCGGTTTTCCGATTTCGCGATTCTTTACCGCACCAACGCTCAATCCCGCGCGCTGGAAGAAGGATTCCGGACATCGGGGATTCCGTATGTGATCGTGGGAGGCACCCGATTTTATGAGAGGATGGAGATTAAGGACCTTCTGGCATATCTGCGAGTTCTGGTCAATCCCGCCGATAATGTGGCAACATTGCGGATAATCAACGTACCTAAACGGGGGATTGGCGATGTAACTATCGAGAGAATCGCTAAATACTCGCAGGCAAATAATATCAATGTTCTCGAAGGGTGTTTTCATGCTGTCGAGGATAAAATCGATGGTGTTCCCGGCGCTAAGATTAAGCGATTCATTGACTTGATTCAAAAGCTGGAGGGAATCAAGCGCAGGGGCGAACCGCTGCCGACTTTGATGGAGAAAATCATCAAATTTTCTAAGTATGAAGAGGTCTTGCTTCAGGAGAATACTCCGGAATCGGAAGCCCGCCTGGATAATATCAAGGAATTGGTGGCAGGAACAGCTTCTTTTGAACATCGTTATCCGGGAGCTACCGCGGAGCAGTTTTTGGAGGAAGTTTCGCTGTTGACAGATATCGACCGCTGGGACCCGAATTCCGATGCAATCACGCTTATGACACTTCACGCCGCCAAAGGTTTAGAATTTCCGGTGGTGTTTATCACCGGTCTTGAAGAAGGATTATTCCCATTGATACGTTCCGGGCAGATATCCAAAGAGGAACTCGAAGAGGAGCGGCGTTTGATGTATGTCGGCATGACCCGCGCCAAGCGGTATTTGTATCTGACAAATTGCCGATTCAGAAGACATTACACCGGCTCGTTTTTCCATCAACAATCCCGTTTTCTGGCTGAGATACCTGCGGATACGTTAACTGAGAGCACTGACCCTCAGATGTTCATCAAGAAGCCCAAGCTTCCCACGCGTGAAGGAAGATATGGATATGAAGAGGAACGTAAAGGGAGTTTCGTTATAGGCGCCGATGTGCTGCATCGGAAATACGGAGCCGGCGTGGTTTTGTCAGTTGAGGGGCAGGGGGAGAATGAAATTCTTATTGTAAGCTTCCTCCGCCACGGTAAAAAGAGACTGATAACCAAGTTCGCTAATTTGACATTGATTGATAAGTAGTCAGGGATGTATAGGATTACTTGGTTTTTTTCCCGATTATCCCCATGCCCAAGGTCAATAATTCATGTTCGGTGTAATCCGATAACTCTTCTCGGATTTTATCGGCGAGCTTTTCATGATACTTGTTGTCAAAAAAGCGCCTTCCTAATTACAGTTTTGATTCCCCTTATTATTCCGTCCTTTAAGAACATCCTCGGAATTCTAAGTGGAGACCAACTGTAGATTATCACATTCAAATCGATAGCATGTACTTCATTATCCTGAGCCAGTAGCAATGCATGGGGATATCGCTGTCCGCATCCGATTTCAAGAATCCTGAGATTCCGGTAATTGATATCGTAATACTTATTTACATTCGAGAGGAAATTCCGAAAATCGCGGTAATTCTGTTCTGCCTGGAATTCCAATCGATTCCTGTATAACCATATTAAATTTCGAAATTCGCTAATGAAGTTCATCCATGCATCTTAATATATCCACGGACTTTCTATAATATACATATATAAAAACTGATGTGTATAAAAAACAAGAGGGTATGGAGCGGTGGCTTCTCCATACCCTCGATCCGTAAAACTACGGAGGGCGGGGTGGGGCAAGTTGGTTGGTCTTTTTTGATTTAGCTGCCGTATTGAGGGGTGCTATAGTCCATTATAGGGATTTATCTTCAGATTTGATTAGCGCCAAATTAGATTTTATCCAAAATCATTGCTTATTCTGTGAATCCGTATGCGGACAACGCGGTCCAATCCTTCAACCAATTGGCGCCATTGGGATCAAACGCTCCTTTGTAAGTTACGTTGGTAAAGAAACTTCCTGAAGGAATCGCTGCTCCGCTTCCGGCAACGCCGCCGGCGGCAGGGCGAGGATCCAAGGAGCCGGTGGTTGTCCTTGTAATGTTCGCAATCTGCGGATCTTCAATGTCGTTAGTTCCCGTGTTGTTCATGTAGGTTCTGACAAAATCCTGATTCCAGATTCCGGCAGCGGTATTGCCTTCGCCGAAGCTGTACCAGACGTTGTTTTCAAAGATGATCAAACCGTCTTCCAGCATCTTGCGGGAATCCTGAGTCGATACCGAATCAGGCAGGTCTTCGATATCTACGCCGTCACCATTGAAACCATAGAATATGCTGTTGTGATATTCACCGCCTGCATTGTCTCTGATCTTGAAAGTATGATCATTGTCAGCGTTGGCGGAATTAGCGCCTGAACCGACATAGGTAACATTCGAAATTATCGGATGCGCATACGGAGTAGCTGATTCGTCTTCGGTGGCTCCATCATGTTCGCCAGCTCGGTTGCCTTCTTCAGAAGACTGTATCGAGAACCAGAACTGTCCTTTACCTCTGAAGCCTTCATCGTAATCGTAGCAATCATCGCCACAGAATGCAACAGCCATGTTCTTACAATTAACGGTACCGCCGAACCATTCTACCCCGTCGTCAAGATTGGAAAACACTTCGATATATTCGATAGTAGTTCCGCTGCCGACCGAACCGAGAGTCAGACCATTGATCTCGTTCCCGGCGCCGATTTCCGATCCAGCATGGCGGATGGAAACATAGCGCAGTATACCGGAATTATCGTTATCGTTGTTCCCGCCATACTCGCCGCGCGGTTCATCCGACGGAATACCTTCGATCTGGCCAACACCGGCGGGATTATTATTGGTTGCGTTTCCTAATAATATTAGACCTCCCCACAATCCTTTTGAGAAAACGGGGATATCGTTGGGATTATCGATCTCATCAGCTTCAGCAGTCATGATAATCGGCGCATCAGCCGTCCCGTTCGCGTATATTTTACCTCCGCGGCAAATAATCAGTGCGCTGGCATTTACGCCCTGGCCGGGTCTGCCCTTGATAACGGTTCCGGCTTCTATGTTGAGAACAGCGCCCTCTTCAACGAAAACGAAACTACTTATTACCCATTCGGTATCGGCAGTTAATGTAACAGTATCGCCGGGCTCTATATCGTCATCAAAGAAATAGTCGCCCTCCTCGGTTATGAGCGGATTGCTATCATCATCGCTGCAGCCTGCGAACCAGATCACTGATAGCGAAGCGAACGCCACTAACATCAGTTTAAACAGATTGTTCACTTTAATACTCAACTTATCCTCCTATTGGATACTTATTATTGATTGTTTGTTTTATTTCTTAATACTAACCTGACCATTAATCCCAAGTCGCCAACATTACAGACATATTATTAGAATTCGGTTGATGGCCGGCTGCCGATTCGTTAATATCACTTGCTATTGTAATTCATAACTTAAACCAAGAGTTAAACTCCTCCCGGTTTGATATTTTTGATAGATATATTCGCCGCCCTTGAATTCATGGATTTTCTTCACAGGTGAATCGAGAATATTCTTAACCGAAGCCTTTAAGCTTATATTGCCCATTATGTTCTGATGAAAGATAAAGTTCAATATAGGCCGAGGCTGTTCGTAAATATCAGGCGTTCCTCCCAAACTCACCTCCGACAACCTCTCACCAAAAACATTGTATGTAAGGCTCGCAAGCGTTTTGGATTCCGTATTGTTATAAGTTATATCGATATTGAGAATGTACGCCGATTGTCCCTGCAAAGGACGGGTGTCACTGGCATCGGGATCATAGGCGCGGATGATAATCAATTCATCTTCAGGCACATCCACCTGAGAATGGATGAGTGAAAGGTTTAAGCCCCAGCCGAAATTCGACAGAGACGAATGGAACATATCCAGCTTCTTTCGAATTTCGAACTCAGCGCCATATACGACTGCTTCATCAACATTTTGATATTGTATTTCACCATTATCGTTTTTGATCGCTCTCTCAATAGGATTCTCGAAATTCTTGTAAAAAACGCTGGCTGCCAGTATTTCTCCCGGATTGCTGAACCATTCCCATCGGATATCATAGTTATCTATAAGGGCTCTTTTAAGATTGGTGTTTCCAATGAAGAAGAACCCGTTTGCGAAGTCCCAGGACGGGAAAGGAGCTAATTCGCGGAAGGTGGGTCGCGCCAGAGTTTTTCCATAAGCGGTTCTCAGGTTCATATTGTCAGTCAGACGATAGATTAGACTAACCGACGGAAGAAGATCGCTGTCATCAAGTTCCCCTTTTTCGTAATTGACGTCTTGAGTGACCACATCGATTTGCGTGGTCTCAAACCTTATACCGCCCACGAATTTTAGTTTCTTATTCAGGGGTAGTTCCACCATACCGAACACAGCGGTGATCTGTTCTTCCCCATTATAATTAGCTCGTAACTCCGAGGCATCTACAACATAGTTTCCAAACTCATAATAGCCGGATGAGCTGTCTATGATTCCGCAGTTTTCGTCAGAAAAGAAATCATCCGGATCGCCGTCATAAGCGTTGGCATTCTGATTCTGGTATTCGAAAACCCTTTCTCTAAAAGTGCGGTTTTTGGCGGAAAAATAGCTTCCGAAGCTGAACTTGCTGGATAAACCGGACCACTGATCGAAAGGTAGAGCCAATTTAAGATCAAATCCGAGATTGTCTTCTTTCAGGTTTCGAAAATACCTCTGCGGTACCGTGTAATGCGAAGGTCTTATGGTGAAGAATGTATCGTCCTCGGTAACGGTATAGTGATTGGAGAAAAATCGCAAATCCGGTTCGTCCTGGGTATTAGCGGTGTAGGCGGCTTTCCATTCTGCCCTCATTCCGAAGATAGAATTTAATTGGTGATCGCCATTTAATTGAATCGAATTCAAGGTCCTTTCGGTGTATTTCAATACCCGTGTTTCGTATACCGCATCTTCCGGCAAGTTCCCATCGTAGAATTTACCGGTAAGATAGCGCGCCATACTTTCACCGCTTTGCGTATGAATGTAATTTATACCGAACTCGTGGTTTAGATTAGGCTTGTATGATCCGGTAAATAATCCACCCCATAACACCTCGTCGGTTCCTTTAATGTCGGAAAGGTAGAAATCCTTGCCGAGCAATTGAGCCTCCTCGATGTTGCCCGCCAATCTCCAGCGTCCCACTTCGCCCTCGTCATAAAAACTATGCTTGCGGTTATAGTTAAAGCTGACCAGGTAGCCCAACTGCCGATTTTCCTCGAAATCAACCATATTCCCGACCGCTAAAGAGTAACTCTGATTTAACGGGGGGGATTTTCTGATGGGCGACATCACTGAATTGAATGATTCCGATAATGCATCCAGTCTGTAGGCATTGTCCGGATCGCCAAAAGCTGTGCTGATGTCGGGGATATCGGCATTTTTCAAGTTGTCAGGGATATCTCGCAGCCCATCGTCGAATCCGAGCCAATCCCAATCGCTCCCCTGATATGTAAGGTAGTCACCGTTGAGATTCGCCTGGTTGTTGTACGATGCGGAAGTGGAGAATTTAACGGTTAGGTTCTCGGGATATGATTTGGTCCCAACATCTATAATACCGCCCGAGAAGCTGCCCGGCTGATCGGGCGTGAATGATTTTATTACGGTAATGTTTTCCAGTAGGTTTGACGGCAATATGTCCATTTGGAAAGCTTTCTTATCCGGATCCGCGCTGGGTAATTCGGTGCCGTTCAAATGCGCGCTTGAATATCGTTCACCCAAACCGCGGATATATACATACTGACCGCCAACTACCGAAACCCCCGTGACTTTACTGACAGCGTCAGCGGCATCACCGCTTCCGCTGCGGGATAACCCCTCAGCGCTTATGGCATCGCTTACCGAATTCGACCGTTGACGTTTCTTTAATAATGCCGCTTCGTTGTTCTCAATGGCACGCGCCTTAACCACAACCTCCCGCCCCATGATAGGCTCAGGCTTCAGACCAACATCCAGCTTGGTTACGTCGCCATCGCGTACGTTGACTGATTGTATGATGGTTTTGGAATACCCCATCAGATAAACGGCCATATCATAGGTTCCAGCCGGCACTCTGGAAAAGGTATAGGTTCCGTCCAGATCACAGAAGGTCCCTATATTCGTGTCCTCCAATTGAATTGTCGCCCCTAAAAGAAACTCGCCTGTTTCCGTGTCCACTATCTGTCCGGTAATTCTTCCCCCGTATCCCTGAGTTCCTGCGGCGATATTTTCTAAGCTCAGGAAAAACAACAAAAATATTCCCGCACTAAACCACTGAAATTTGTGTGCATGTTTTTTCATTTTATCTTTATTCCTCGGATTATCTGGCAGCATCTAAGCCCTCCGCCGTTTGCGCGTTTTACAAAAATTTTAATACCACCATCAGTTTAATAAGTAACTGCCTGATTGCTCTATAATTATCAGCGTATTAACCTGCGATGTTATACTTAGCATGTTAGGATATAATTAGAGATAGATTAAATCTGGACGAGCAAGAACTTGAGAATCCAAAGCATAGGGGGCGCGTAGCTTGTTGAAATACAATGGGATATAGCAATTGTATATTTATCGATATCCATCAAAACGATTACTTATGGCGTTAAAGCCAACACCGATAAGGAATTCTAAATTGCGAATATTATCGAACTATATTTGTTAGCGGGAAGTTAGATTTATATTAGTGAAGCGTGGGGCGATATCAATCCGAGGGGATATTCGAGGGGATATGTATCCTGAAAGTACTTCCTTTCCCCACCTTACTCTCCACGGATACTCTCCCGCTGTGTGCGAGTGCGATATGTTTGACGATGGATAAGCCCAGACCGGTTCCTCCCATACTGCGGCTGCGAGCTTTATCCACAAGATAAAATCTTTCGAATATCCTGTGGATATGTTTTCCCTCGATTCCGACACCGTGATCGATAACGGCAATTTCGACCTCCGGACCGTTTTTCGTTAGCTCCACCTGAATAGAACTATTGGGATTACTGTGAATTATGGCATTATCGATCAGATTTACTATTGCCTGTTCAACCAAAGCGGGATTGAATCTGCTTCGTAAATCACCTTTTGAAACCAATTCCAGCGAAATATCCTTTTTGAAGGCTTTAACCTCGCAAACCTGGATAGCGTTTTGAACCACTTCTCGCAGGCTGCTTTCCTTAAGTTCGATGTCAGACCTCTCGGCATCTCTTTCCAGTCGCGAGAGTGTTAACAGGTCGGCGATGATGTCGTTCATGTGATCAACTTGCCGTAAAATAATACCCAAAAATCGTTTAGCATCCTCAGGTTCTTCCATGGCGCCTTCCAAGAGGGTTTCGACGAAACCCTTGATCGAAGTAATCGGAGTGCGGAGTTCATGGGAGACGTTGGCGACGAAATCCCGCCTGACAATCTCCAGACGCCGCAGCCTGGTGATATCATGTAAAACTACCAGCGCGCCGATGTTCCGCCCCTGACCATCCCTCAGCACCGTACCATGAACCTGAAGGTACCTGTAACCATCTTCACCATAAGATACAATCTCCTCCTCAATCGTCTCCCTGCTCGAAAGGGAATCGGTGATGAATTTTCTCAACCGTTCATTTGTGATGACATCATGGATAGATAGTCCCCGCACCTCTTCTTCGGTTACATGCAGCATTTCGGCGGCAGCTTGGTTCAGATTAATAAGGCATTCGGCAACGTCTACCGCTATTACACCCTCAACCATACTGGAAAGCACGGCGTTTTGCTCGTTGCGCTGCGTTATGACCGTGCGAATGCGATCATCGAGCTGCACGGCCATGTCATTCATCGCTTTTGCCAAACTGCTCATCTCCTCGGAACCGCCCAGCGGCAATCTGTATTCGAGTTCACCTTTAGCGAAATGCTGAGCCGTGTCCCTCATTTTTACCAGTGGCTGACAGATTTTGCGAGAAACAAAAAGGCTTATCAAGCCAACCAGAACAGTAATGATAAATCCGCCCATAACCATCTTCGACCGGACATCACTCAAAATACTGTCTACTGATTTCCAGGGAATAGACGTTCGTATAACCCCCACTGGTTCATTGTTTTCGATAATAGGAAGGGCGACATAAACCATCTCCTTCTTTATTGTATCACTGAACCTTTTTGACACCCCCACCGAACCGAAAAACGCCTCCATGATCTCGGTCCGAGCAGCATGATTATCCATTACGTCAGGATCCTCATCCGAGTCGCCCAGGACTACGCCTGCAGGATTTATGACGGTGATGCGAGTTGAGGTTTTTCGCCCGAGTTCCTTGCAGACGACATCGATTCTGGCGGTATGGGAGGATTTCAACAGACGTGAAACCTCCTTTTCCACCAATATAGCCCTCGCCTGCAAATCCGTTACGATTTGATTAAAATAAAAGTCCCTTAATGAGTTGGAGATATACCAGATAGTAGCGATTAACGCTAAGATAATAAGGATTAAGTAAGTAGGGAATAATTGCCAGACAAGCCTTCTTCTGCCCATTACCTATTCTCGAAATCTGTAGCCGATTCCGCGTACGGTTTCAATGTGGGAGCCGTAATTACCGAGTTTCTTCCGCAAACCGGCAATCTGAACATCAACCGAACGGTCAGTAACCGGATAATCATCGCCATGGATTCCGTTGACTATCTGATATCTGGTAAAAACCCAACCCGGGCGACGCGCCAGAAGATATAAAAGCCGGAATTCGGTTAGAGTTAAATCAATAATTTTATCCTTGATCATCACTTCATGTCTTCCGGGGTGAATCACCAGATCGGTTATCTTAATCGGCGAAGTATCATCGGTTGGAGATATTTTCCGCCTGAAGGCGGCTCTAATCCTGGCGATTAACACCTTTACGCTGAAGGGCTTGGTGATATAATCATCGGCTCCAAGCTCTAATCCGGTCACGATATCGGACTCTTCGCCTTTTGCGGTTAACATGACAATCGGTATATGGGATGTTTTCGGATCATTCTTGATTAGCTTGCATACCTCCAATCCATCCAAATCCGGAAGCATTAAATCGAGCAAGATCAGATTCGGCGTTTTCGATTTGGCTATATTTACCGCTTGCTCGCCCGATGTAAGGCAGATGGTTTTATAGCCCTCTTTGGAGAGGTTATAATCGACCAATTCAAGGATATCGCGATCGTCTTCAATAATTAGTATTGTTTCTTTTGCCATTTATTTTCACCTCCTAATGGTTAGGAGGCAATGCATAATCATCTATTGTTAGCATTGCATTAAGAATCGATTAGTTTACTAACGCCTTATTAACAATTATTGTCAAAATAGTCAAACTTTTGTTTATTCACTACCAATCAGTACAAATCAGATTGATGACAAAGCGGATTAAAAGAATTGAGACCTTGGACTTCAGTCCGAGTAGTTTCACAGTTTTTAATAACCGAGGGCTTTTTTCCTCGTAATAAAAAAGTACGGCAAAGAGATGCAGGACGGGTTAAAACCCGTCGTTACTAACAATGGTGATTCTCCCCGCGTTGAAACGTGGGGTCTCATTCCTAAACCAAGCTTGTTGTGTTTGTCAACACTCTTAAATCTAATAATTTTCTCGCAAAGCGCAAGGCGAATTACGTATTAGCCCGGATAATTCATACTAAACATTAGTCGGTAGCCGAAGGCTTGTCCTTCGGGATTTATAAACAGCAGATCATTTACGGATTGGAATCGAGGATTTCAAGATAACGCCGGAAACGGGAGGCTTCCGCTACCGTTGGCAAAACCTATGGATAATGCGGGTTAGTTGAGTATGGATTGTGATTTGTAAAATCAGTTGTATTTGGTTAGAGCGGGGAAAGGATTTGACCCATTGTACAAAGCCGGATTGCAAATATAATAACTCAGTATTTGCATGATTTGCTGTGAAGGCGTGGGATTCAGCTTCGATTCCCATTCCGCATAGAAAATCAGGGAGAAAACCTTTTCGATTTCGTCCTTATTGAAGCTGCTGCAATATTCATTATAACTATGCAGCTTGAAAGCCAGCCCTCTTCTTTTGAGGTATACATCTATTGACTCGCTTTTAGGGAGCGCAAGACAACCGTATATAATGCTGAACATGGAAGCGATTCTAAAAACAACCGACAACGCGCTATCAAGTAGATGAAGCCTACCGTTTGCGAGAGCTATCGCCTTGGCTGTATTTTTGCGGCCCAAAGCGTCGAGATACTCGTCGACAACTGAACCGCTTCCGGCGCCTGAAGTATCCCGGATAAATTCCGGAGTTAATGATTTACCGTCGGGCAGCGTAAGAGATATTTTTTGTATCTCATTATATAGAGAATATAGGTCCTCTCCGACTGTGTCTATAAGTGTTTGTATAGACTCCGAATTAGCTCTAATGCCGAACTCACTTAAGAATCCACTAATCATAGCAGGAAGCCTGTTTGGGAATGGCGGACGGCAATCAAGAAGGACGCCGTTGTCAGCGGCTGCTTGGTGAAATTTCGTTATTGAGCTTATCTCACCTATCACGATAATTAAAGTTGTACTATCAGGTATCTTCGAAAAATAGCCGGATAACGCTTTTCTGAATGATGGAGATATCCGATTGGCTCCGGTTAAACGAATGATTCTCCTGCCGGCGCCGAAAGGCAACGTATTGCAGGCGGCGATTAAATCATCGGCGCCAATTTCGGATGCTGAAAAACAATTATAGTTAAAATCCCGGGTGGATGGATCAACGAAATTATCAAGAAGCAGTTTCTGAGCGCGGAATTTGAGAAATTCCTCGGGTCCGCCTATCAGGTATACAGGTTTTGGCGATGCCTTATCGATACTCCGAATAAAATCTTCGTAATATGTTTTCTTCTGTCGGGCAGCCATATCAACTAACGATTATCAAGGATCTAATCCGGTTAGGAATATTTACGCGCATCGTTATTGTCGCATTATTTTTGGAGCACCATCTTATTGGTTGTCACACCATAGATACTTTCCAAACGATAGAAGTAAATTCCTGACGGCACTTCAATGGATTGCTCGTTAAGTCCGTTCCAGGTAAGATGATAAATACCTTCCTGAGAACAATAAATATATCTTTCGTAAATTATATGTCCTGCCAGGCTATAAATACCGAATCTTACATTCGATGGTTTCTCGTAATTATAATAGAAATCAATGACCGTGGAAATATTAAATGGATTAGGATAGTTGGAGATATCCTTAAACAAGTCAGGGATCTCCGAGTGTTCCTCTATACCGGAAACCTGCTCCGTAGCTGAAAGAACGATATCGGAGTTAGGACCGGAAAATCCCCCCTGGGAGCCTGCAATGTATAATTTAACCTCCCCGGCTCCGGAGGCGGGGGCTGTCCAGTGGAAAGTACCGCTATCCTGATTCGATGAGGCGAAGTGGATTCCGTTGGTTTCGCCGGAAGTATTGTATGTTTCGGTATTGATTCCGGCGGATAATTCACCGGAATTTTCAGAACCATCGCCAGCTCTGCAGCTTCCGTTGAATTGGGCGATGGAGTATCCTCCATCATGAGAGATGGTGATTTCATAAGTTTCTTCTGCCAGATATTCCGAAGGAAAGCCGATGATTTCAATAGCGCCGCCGCTGCTTCCGTGACAGGTTGAAGCGCAGGAGCCATTGGATCCGGGAGCTCCTGAGTATCCGATATGATTGGTTCTTCCAAATGTCAGGGAAACGGCAATAGCAACTATTACTATCGTAAGTAAACTTAAGCTCTTTATCATATTCCTCCTGATCTACAGGTTCCATACTGCAGCAAATCTACAACAATCGCCAAGAGAACGCCAACTATTATTTTTAAAAATATAAAGGGAAACCCCTACGATTCGATAACATTTCTATACGACAGGCAGCTATCAGAGATTATACGACTTTTTCAAAGGTTTTAATGACAGTACATACCAAGTGTGCAAACCGTCTTAAGCTGCTCAGGCGAACAAAGGCGACTTGAGAGAGCCGGATATCCCTCGCGATGAATACAAAACACTGATCCGGACCTCTCTTGATGGATTCTGGAAATGCGATATAATGAGGCGTTTCCTTGATGTCAATAACTCACTGTAGTATGCTGGGATATTCCCGGGACGAACTTCTGAGAATGTCAATTAGCGATCTGCAAGAAAATTGTGGAACGGCAAGGCGGCAGGATTTGGGTAAAATCGGAACCCGGCAAAGGAGCCAAGTTTTAATTTTGCATATCCAGGAGCTTAGAAAATGTAAAAAATGACGATAATGATAAAGAGGAATCTTGAGAATAAAATCGCGTCACAAGGAGTTAAAAATGATACTAAGTTGAAGGCAATCCCGACGGTCATACTCGCTACATCTGATGCCGATGAGGATATTGTTGGCACATATAGCAAAGGAGCGAGCTGCTATATCACCAAACCGGCGGGATTGGATGAATTTACGAGAGTGGCGGAATCAATCGAGGATTTCCGGTTCACTGTGGTCAAATATCAAGGAAGACAGGAACATGAAAGAACAAAAACTGAGCATACTGTTAGTAGAGAATGATCCTCAGGATATCGAGTTAATCGAAGAATATCTAAAGAAGACAACCGAGTTCACACCTGTACTTCATTTCGCCAGTAAACTCTCCGAGGCTGAGCGCCAGCTTTCGGCGGTTGCAGTAGACCTGATTCTGCTCGATGCGGGATTGCCGGATTCTCAGGGATTGGAATCGATCAGGGAGTTGCGGAAAAAACATCCCGGGATTCCGGTAATCGTTCTTACAGGATTGGATGATGAGGAAGTTGGCATAAAGGCGGTCCAAAAGGGAGCGCAGGATTATCTGGCCAAGGGGCAGATAGATACGCAAATATTAACCCGTTCAATAAGGTACGGTATCGAGAGAGCAAGACTGGTTCAGGAGATCGAGAGAATCCGTATCAAAAAACGTCAGAATCGAGAGGTGGACGCCTGGCAATTACTTGCGGGTCCCCGGCTCTCTCCAGTCACTGCGCAGGCATTGAGATTAAAACCTGTATGCGCAGAATATCCCAAGCTGTTCGCTGACCTCACCAGGGAATTCAGCAAATTGCTGGAAAAAGCGATTGAGGAACGGATTTACAAAGTTGAACATTGCATCTGTGAGGAACTGAGAAATATCTCCGAACAACTGGGTTCGCTTAAAGCCGGCCCGCGGGATGTGGTTGAATTGCACAGCGATTCGGTAGGCTCGTTGATCGACGGAGTTACGCCGCAGAAAGCGGAGGCTGTATTGGAAGAGGGGCGCATAATGCTGGTGCAGTTAATGGGTTATTTGGCATCGTATTACAGAAATTATTTCATATCGGGAGGTAAGCCTGAGATACCGAACGCGATGGAAGCAGGCCGCCGGAATCTGGCGGAAGTGGAGAGGCAGACATGAACAAAGTAATACTAAAATTGTATGTCACGGGGAAGAGTCCAAAATCTGAATCTGCAATCACTAATTTGAGGAATCTATGTGATAAGCAGCTCGATGGTGAATATGAGATACGGATAGTAGATGTATTGGAACGCCCGCAACTTGCTGAAAACGAGAGGATAATCGCTACGCCTACATTGATTAGAGAATTACCGCCTCCGATAAGAAAGATAATCGGAGATCTAACCGATATCGAAAAAGTGTTATTGGGACTTGACCTTCAACGTCCCATTATTAGCAGCAAAAAGGAGAAAAGCAAACATGGCTGAATCGGTAAAAGCTAAAAACCGCAAGCTTGAACGATTACAAACAGGATTACCCGGATTCGATCATATATCTCTGGGGGGACTGCCCAAATCAAGAACCACCCTGGTCTCCGGTACCGCGGGCAGCGCCAAGACTATTTTCGCCTGTCAATTTCTGGCAGAGGGCATTAAACAATTCGATCAATCGGGGATATTCGTAACGCTCGAGGAAAACCCCGAGGATATAAAGAAAAATATGCGTAGTTTCGGCTGGGATATTAACGAATGGGAGAAACGGCGAAAATGGCAATTCGTCGACGCCTCCTTCCAGGTGGATGATAGCGCTGTGATACTGGATAATTATGATTTCGGCGCACTGCTGGCGAGGATTGAGCATGCTGTCAGGAAAACAGGAGCGACGAGGGTTTGCGTCGACTCGCTAAGCGCCGTTTTCGGTAGATTCCCGCACAAGGAGATTGTGCGTAACGAAATATTCCGCATTTCATCGGCTCTTAAGAGCATGGGAGTTACCACCGTCATAACCGCCGAGAGGTCAAAAGAATACGGAGAAATTGCGCGATACGGGGTAGAGGAGTTCGTAACCGATAATGTAATCGTTTTGCGGAACCTTCTCGAAGGTGAAAAACGGCGCCGCACCATTGAAATCTTGAAGCTCAGAGGAGCTTCACACCAGAAAGGGGAATATCCCTTCACTGTCAGTGAAGACGAGGCGTTAATTGTCATACCGATCTCTCACATAGAACTGAAGCAGAGATCTTCGGATATTAGAATATCCTCGGGTATCTCGGAGCTGGACAATATGTGCGGAGGCGGTTTCTTCCGCGACTCGGTGACCCTGCTGTCCGGGGCTACGGGTACCGGAAAGACTCTGACGGTCACGCAGTTCATAGCTCACGGCGCCATGTCAGGCGAGCGTAGTTTGCTCTTCGCTTTCGAGGAAAGCCGCGATCAGCTTTTCCGCAATGCTTCCGGGTGGGGTGTCGATTTTGAGGCTTTGGAAAGAAAGGGATTACTCAAAGTTATCTGCGACTATCCGGAATGCAGGGGACTGGAAGACCATCTGGTCGTAATAAAGCGAGAGATCGAGGAGTTTCAACCTAAACGAATGGCGGTCGATAGCCTTTCCGCGCTGGAGAGGGTAGCTACTATCAAGGGATTCCGCGAGTTTATTATCGGGATATCCTCATACATCAAGCATCAAGAGATATCCGGGCTGTTTACCGCAACAACTCCGACACTTGTGGGCGGAACATCCGTCACCGAAACTCATATATCCACTATGACCGATTCGATAATCCTCCTGCGCTACGTGGAGATACTGGGCGAGATGCGAAGGGGTCTGATGATACTGAAAATGCGCGGCTCCCGTCATGATAAGGATATCAGGGAGTTCTCGATCGATCATAAGGGAATGAGTATAGGTAAACCATTCAGAAACGTCAGCGGAATCCTCAGCGGTAATCCTATGCAGCTTGATAATGCCGAATCGGATAGACTTAAAGGGCTGTTCAAGGAAGAAGTTTACCGCATCTAATTCTAAAATAATTGCAGGGGAGCAGGGTTTGGAACCAATAACCTCCGAAATCAGTCCGCATTTACCTAATCATATGTCCATTCTTCATATCGGTGACGATTTTCGCGGATGTCAGCTTTCCCATTTTTTCCAGCGGTGGAAACAAGCGCAGTGCGACAGCGAGTTGGAATTTAATTTAACATGCACCGGACAGTTTGACGATGGATTGAGGTTATTAGAACCGAATCATATCTCCGTTGTGTTACTGGATATATATAGCGATGATCTGGATAGCATTCATAAAGTCGGGGTTCTCAGTTCCGAACATCCCCAAATACCGATAATCGCGCTCGTTATGGATAACGATCATGGTCTGGCAGGCAGGGCGGTTAAAGCCGGGGCGCAGGACTATCTTTTCAGAAGGCGCCTGGATGATCAGATTATGATGCGTACTATTCGTCACACCATCGAAAAACACAAGTTAACGATCCTGCTTCTAAATCATCTACGCGATCTAAGAGCGAGCAGGGAACGGTTTCGGAATATCATAGAGCGGAATGCCGATGCGATTATTATCATCGACAAAACGGGAATTGTGAGATTCGCCAACAAAGCTGCCGGTAAGCTGTTTGGCTGCGAAGCCGGCGCTCTTCTGGGCGAGCTATTCGGTTTTCCGATAGTCGCCAAAGACACCGCGGAGATAGATATTTTTCGAAAGGACGGGAGAAAGGCGGTGGCAGAGATGCGCGTTGTGGAGTCCGAATGGAGCAGAGAGCCAGTGTTTCTGGCAACGCTTCGCGACGTAACCAGGCGAAAGGAAGATGAAGAAGCGATGGAGAAGATGCGTAAGTTCGAGAGACATCTTGCCTATCACGACACTTTAACCAATCTCCCCAATCGCTCTCTGTTTTACGATAGGTTGAATCAAGCCATAAATCAGACCAAACGCGCGAATTCTATGACCGCAATCCTGTTTCTTGATCTTGACGGATTCAAATGGGTCAACGACAGTCTGGGACACTCCAAGGGTGATATGCTCCTGCAAATAGTGGCTCAGAAGCTTAAACGATGCATCAGGGAAAGCGATACCGTAGCGCGATTGGGGGGCGATGAATTCACCGTGATGCTGCCCAATTTGGATAATGCCGCAAACGCTGCGGTGGTCGCCCGGAAAATCCTGGAGACGCTGTCCAAACCGTTATCAATTTCAGGGAACGAAATTCATATCACCGCCAGCGTCGGTATAAGCGTCTTTCCCACGGATGCTGAGGATATCGAATCGTTGATGCGTTTTGCCGACATTGCGATGTATCGAGCCAAAGCCAAGGGGAAAAATAATTTCCAGATGTTTGATCCTACTATCGATGTCATCGATTCCAGGAGGTTCACGATAGAAAAGGGACTCAGGAATGCGGTGGACAATATGGAATTCGTCGTGCATTACCAGCCGCAGGTTGATATTAACACAGGCAGAATGATAGGAACCGAAGCGTTGCTGAGGTGGCAGAATCCGGACTTCGGTCTGCTCTATCCAACCGAGTTCATTCCGCTGGCTGAGGAAACAGGTTTGATCGTGAATATAGGAAAATGGTTGCTTCGTGCAGTTTGCGAACAGAATCGAAGATGGCAGGAAGTTGGTTTGGAACCGATTCGCATTGCCTTGAATTTGTCCGGACGCCAGTTCTCGGAGGATGACCTGGTCGATGATATAGTTAAAGCATTGGATGATACAAAATTGAATCCCCAATATCTTGAGCTGGAGATTACCGAAAGCTGCGCTATGCAGGATCTCGACTATACTGTGGAAACACTCCGCGCCTTAAAAAACAAGGGGGTTCGTCTTTCCGTGGATGATTTCGGCACCGGATACTCATCCATGGGTTATCTTAAACGTTATCCGGTGGATACGCTGAAGATCGACCAGTCCTTCGTAAAGAACGTACCCTCCGACAAGGATAATTCAGCCATAACAACCGCCATAATAGCGATGGCGCACAGCCTGGGAAAAAAGACAATCGCGGAAGGAGTGGAAACCGATGAACAGGTGCGGTTTCTTAAGTCGCTGAGATGCGATGAGATGCAGGGATTTCATATCAGCCGTCCACTATCCTCGGAATCACTTGAAAACTTTCTGAGAAAACGGAGCGCTCCTGTTAATGTCTCAATTTAATTGAGCCATTATACCCCCTCCAATTCCTCCCGATAATAATTCTTTCAGCAATACTACCCGTCCTGTAAAGGATATGCCATCGACTGTAAACCTACGGAATTAACCCGTATTATTCATATGTTTTGCCCACGGCAGCGAAAGCCTTGCGCTTCCGCTACCGGTGATAGGATTTATGAATAATACTGGTTAGCTGCATGTCCCGGTCCGCAGCCCAACTGCCGGACAGGGGTCTTCTTCCCGATGATTCTTGAAAATCTACCGAGAATTTCCCGGTCTTTCGGTTTCTTGTCGTGTTCCCCCGTGAAGTTTTCCGAATATTCCCCGGCAACGGTGTCGTACACCGTTTCCATTATTTGCAGTTCTTGGAGCATGGTAACAGAAAATGTCAAGCCTCAGGCGGACTTGATCCACACTTCTGATTCGCTTCTTACCGGGTATCGATAAGCCATTAATACTTCTCTATATCGATTTTTTTGGCAGGGGCGACACTTTTACCCAAAAAACGATTGCCGACCTGAACGAATTTATCCGGTGTATCTGACACGTAATATTGATACACGCCCGGTTTGTTTGTGGAATTGAGCAGCTGTCGTTTATATAAATCATCCTTCACCGATTTAACCGTCCATTCCGCCGAATCGACCAGGTAAATCCTCGATTCCATCACCTCGCTAATCACTTCCTTAAGTAACGGGAAATGCGTACAGCCCAAAACCAAACAGTCAATTCCCTTTTCTTTGAGCGGAATAAGATAATCTTCGGCGATAAGTTTAGCCGCGGGCTTATCGATATAGCCTTCTTCAGCCAGGGAAACAAAAAGCGGCGCAGCGGCGGTAAACACCTCCATCCTTTCATCTAACTGATGGATCGCTTTAGTATACGAAGATGATGCGATTGTACCGGTGGAGCCGATTACTCCGATCCTGCCGGTTTTTGACATAACAAGCGCGCCTTTCGCTCCGGGTTCTATGACTCCCATCATCGGGATATCGAAATTCTCCCTGATAGAATCCAGCGCTTGAGCTGAAGCGGTATTACAGGCGACTATTATGTACTTTACTTTTTTCATCAGTAAAAATCGCACATTCTGCCTGGAAAACTTTTGTATTACCGCCGCCGAACGAACGCCGTAGGGAAATCGCCCGGTATCACCGAAATATACTATATCCTCGTTGGGAAGATGTTTCATTAGCTCCGCAACGACTGTCAATCCGCCGATGCCGGAATCGAAAATCCCGATCGGCTTTGATGAATCATTAGCCATTTACCGCTCCGATAATTGATATCTACGTTTAAACTCCAATATGCCTTTAGCTATCGCCTCGGCAGCATCCTGTCTGAATGATTGGCTCCTCAGCAATCTCTCTTCCTCCATGTTCGAAATGAAAGCGGTCTCCACCAGTACCGCCGGCATATAAGCCCTGTTCAGCACATAAAAACCCGCCTGGTCAATTCCCCTGTTAGGCACTCTGATATGACGCGAAAACTCCACCTGAATCATCTCCGCAAGGTCCGATGATTCCTTCAGGTATTCATTCTGGACGATATCCATAAGGATGAAATCGAGATCGCTCAGGTTATCGTATCCGCTTGCACCCTTTTCTTCGAATCTTACGGCCGAATTCTCCAGCGCTGCCACTGCGCGAGCTTCGTCATTTTTAGCCCGCGCCAGGAAAAATGTCTCGCAACCCCGCGGCTCCACCCGTTCCGAAGCATTGGCATGAACACTCACGAACAGGTCCGCTCCTAAACGGTTGGCGAATTGAGTTCTCTCACCAAGCGGAATAAAGGTGTCATCTTCCCTGGTCATGCGCACGTCCAATCCTTTCTTTATCAAATAATCCCTAACACGCTTGGAGATATCCAGCACAATATCCTTTTCCATGGTGCCGTACTTACGACCGACCGCTCCCGGATCCTTGCCGCCATGCCCCGGGTCTATAACGATAAGCTCAATATTGTTCTTTCTCCAGGTGGGTACTCCCGACAATCCCACGATATCGGTATCGGTATTTATCGAGATAGTTATACGGGGAGGGCTATCCTGATCGGTGATTACGAAATTAGCCTTTCGGTTTTTCAATCGAAAAGATATCTGCGCCGAGTTCTCAAACTGATACGATTTTATCGACCTTACAAATGGAGACAGGTCATACTCCGATACTTTCTCGGTATCGATTTCTCCATCGAGCAGCGTCAGATTTAACCATCCTTCATCGGTTAAATGATATTCATTATTTAAGGGCTTGGTGAGGAAAATCGTAATCAGGTAACCATTGATCTTTTCATCTCCCTTTATATCAAGCACATTATAAATCCGGGGTACAAAATCGAGCATGTTCCTGTCAGGATAGTAAATTAATTCCCCGCTCAGGACTTTATTGCACAGCTCGGTAAATGTAATCAGCGGCACATAAAGCGAACCATCCTCGAAAATCGCCCTGTAGATGATATTGTAAGCCTCCTTGTCCACTACTACATAGGGAGAGCGCATCACAACCTTGATACTCCGCTCACCGGCGGTAATAGTCGCGGCAGCCTCGATCGGATTCCACTTGAGTTCGGCATCGATTAATTTGTGGAAATCGGCGAGGGAAATATAGACGATCTCACCCACCATCTTCGTCGATAAATCAACATCGGTTCTCGTGAAAATATTCCGCCCCTGTATCTCCGCATCCGCTGAGGACACAAAGCTAAACAGGATAATGAGTATGAGGAAGCTGTATGGTGAAATTAATCTCATGTTAATATTGATTCAGTTTCTTTGCCCGACGGGTCTCGCGTTCGGCGTCGCGCTTTTTGATATCCTCGCGCCGGTCGTGGAGATGTTTCCCTTTTGCCACCGCAAGCTCAATCTTGGCATAGGAACCTTTAAAATAAACTCGCAATGGGATTATGGTGAAACCCCGTTCCTCCGATTTAATAAAAAGCTTACGAATTTCCCGCTTGTTTAACAGCAACTTCCTGTCGCGCGTCGGTTCATGGTTTTCACGGTTCCCTTGCGCATAGGCTGCGATATGCATCCCTTTCAGAAACGCTTCGCCGTTCTTAATCACTCCGTAGCTATCAACAAGACTCACCTTTCCCTGCCTTAACGATTTCACTTCCGTACCGGTCAGAACCAATCCCGCTTCGTATTTCTCGAGAATATGATACTCATGACGGGCTTTGCGGTTCGTGGCGAGAACTTTTACATTTTCATCTTTCTTATTCATGTCCAAGAGTATAAACAATAGGCTTGCGCTATTCAAGAGAAATCAGGAACCGTTAATTCGAGTTCAGTCGCTTTGTACGATTCTTTTCAAGCAAAGATTGACGGCGCATCCAAAAAGTGTTATATATTTTCTAATGAACAAGCAGAATAAAACCAGGAATATTCAGCTTTATCTGATTCTCATCGCTATTGTTACAGGATTCCTGTTGGGGCATTATTCGCCGGAAACCGCGGTTGAAATCGGCTTTCTCGGCGAGATTTTCCTTAATGCCCTCTTTATGCTGGTTGTCCCTATTGTGGTTACCTCCATGGTCACCGGAATTACTCGATTGGGCAGACTTACTCAATTGGGTTCCCTGGGGATCAAAACCCTCATCTATTATATGTTCACCACCGCGGTTTCGGTCATCATCGGTATTATCCTGGTTAACATAATTCAACCGGGTAAAGGGATTCATCAGCAGCAGGATTATCATCCGAATGCCGCCTATCGCATTACCGCCACTCCCCTCAAAGGCGGTTCCGTACTGAAATTAATTGATGAAAATGATCAGCTAATCACTACCGATTACACTTCGAAATTCGAAGTCCTTCTGCTGGATCAGGATATTCGCGGCGTTATAGATACCGAATCCCGTATAAGCAGAAAGACAATCCCGATTGTATACTGGGTGGACGGCTCCGGCAAAAAGGTGGAACCGGATTCAATTGGCACGGGAATAAAGGTTCAGCTTAAGGATAAGAGTTTTTCCTTTATAGATGTAATAATCGGCTTGATCCCCAAAAATATCGTTTCGGCGATGGTGAATAATAACATCCTTCCTTTGATTGTTTTCTCACTCATATTCGGGGCAATCCTCACTACTCTCGCCGACAGGGGAAGGAACGTAATCAACTTATTCGAAGGACTAAATGAAGCATTTCTTAAGTTTATCCGGCTTCTGATGTATTTTGCACCGTTGGGAATTCTGGGGCTGGTAGCTGCAAGACTTGGCGAGGCAGAACTCACTATCGCGGGCGGCTTCATGGCTGAGATCACCCGCATGGCTAAGTATTTCATAACCGTACTGATAGGACTTGCTGTTCATTCAGCCTTTGTTCTTGCGCCGATATTGTTCATCCTGGGACGGCGCCGCGTCGGAAAATATCTCAGTAATACCACACCTGCGCTTTTAACCGCATTTTCAACCGCATCCAGCTCCGCTACGCTTCCGGTAACGATCGAATGCGTGGAGGAGAGGAACAAAGTAAGCAATAAAACCGCCGGGTTCGTACTCCCGCTGGGAGCAACCATCAACATGGATGGCACTGCATTGTACGAGGCGGTCGCCGCTATATTCATAGCTCAGGTTTACAATGTTCCACTGGATTTCTTCGCACAGGTTGTAATATTTATAACCGCCACCTTAGCGGCGATAGGCGCTGCGGGAATACCGGAAGCCGGTCTGGTTACAATGGTGATTGTCCTCAACGCAGTCGGATTGCCCACCGAGGGTATCGCCATGATTCTGGCAATAGACTGGTTTCTGGACAGATGCCGAACCACCGTTAATGTCTGGGGAGATTCCGTAGGTGCGGCAATCGTGGATAGATATGAATCGTAATTATGCTTCTAATTATTGACGGATACAATGTTATCTTTGCAGATCCGCAACTGGCCGGGCTAATGGATAATTATCCCGAAATCGCCAGGGAAAAACTGATACAGCGCCTTTACAACTACAGCTTTCATCGCGGGGCAAAAATAACCGTTGTCTTCGATGGTAAACCGGGTGTGATCCACGAGAATAAATCCCCTCCCGGAGTCAAGGTTGTATTCTCCAAAGATATTTCCGCGGATGAACATATAATTAAAATGGTGGAATCGGCGCAGAATCCCGCCGAATATACGGTGGTTTCCTCGGATTTTAAAGATATCGGAAAACAGGTCCAATTAATAGGCAGCGCTTTTCAAACTTCGGATGAATTCTTAGCACAACTCGAACAGCTCAGATCCGAACATCAGGGGAACTCCGAGAAGCCCGAAGAGATATCGGCGGAGGAGGTGGACTACTGGCTGAAAAGGTTTGAGGAGAGGAAATAAACAAACGGTCTAAAAACATCGAAAAGATTGCTTTGAGGCTTTGCTCAGCGCCGTGTCCCGATGCAATCGGGGCAATGACAGCTGTAGAAGTCATTGCAAGCCCGAGGATTGCCGAGGGCGCGGCGATCTCCCATTCTCATCCGGTGCTTTAACCCGGATAATTTATAAGACCCATTAATCCGCAGCCGAAGGCTTGTCCTTCGGGAGTTAAATAGAAGTGGAGCATATACGGGTTGGAATTAAGGATTACAAAGAAACGCCGGAAGCGCAAGGCTTCCGCTGCCGATAACGATATTTGTGAATAATACAGGCTAAGAAAGCCTGAGTAACAACCTTGATCAACCCGTAACGATCGTCCGGGACAGATTGCAGAAGGATTATATTGCCAAATCATAGATTTTTGTTATATTACAAAGAAGCATCCGATAAGTCTTCTGATAATGAAAACAAGTATTACTTACTCACCAACCATTGAGGTTATAACATGAGCAAATATTTCTTTCGCACTGTCATCTATGTCTTTGTTCTTGCGATGGTTATGCAAACAGCCGCAGCGTTTGGCGCCGAAGAGCTGCCGATCGGGTTAACTGAGGAGGAGAAAACCAGGCTGCACGAGATCGGGATGTATCATACGGTCACCTCCCCTCCATCGGGGGCGATCCGCAATTGTGCCGAATGGGAACCGTCCGAAGGCGTTATCATTCGCTATCCTTTTGGAATCTCATATACTATTATCGCCGAGATGTCCGAGGATGTGATGGTAACGACCATTTGCGCCAGTCAGTCTCAGGAAAATTACATCCGTAACCAATATCAGAGCAATAATGTGAACATGGACAATGTCCAGTTTATTCATGCGCCTACTGATACTTACTGGACCCGCGATTATGGTCCCTGGTTTATCTTCTCGGACGAGGATATCGGGATTGTGGATCATATCTATAATCGACCGAGACCCAATGATGATCAGATTCCCTGGGAGATAGGCGACGAATGGAATATATCGGTTTACGGAATGGATCTGGAACATACCGGCGGAAATCACATGTCAGACGGTTTGGGGATGTCCATGTCAACGGAACTGGTATATGATGAGAATCCCGATAAAACTCCGGCTGAGATCGATGCTATAATGTATCAGTATCTTGGCAATGATTACACTGTCCTCGATTATGTGGAGTACTGGGGAATCCATCACATAGATTGCTGGGCGAAATTTTTAAGTCCTGCGACGATCCTGGTCAAAGATGTACCTCAGAGCGATCCCAGTTATGATGAACTTAATGACAGGGCAGAGCAATTGTCGCAGCAGATGTCGGCATGGGGCAGACCGTATAATGTGGTTAGAGTATATTGTCCTTCCGGTACAGCTTATACTAACTCGCTAATACTGAATGACAGAGTGCTGGTGCCGATTTTCAATAATAGTTGGGATGATGATGCGATTCAGACATATCAGGAAGCCATGCCCGGTTACGAAGTTTTGGGTTTCACCGGTTCATGGCTGGATAACGATGCTTTACATTGCAGAACGATGGGAGTGCCTGACATGGGAATGCTTCATATAGCGCATGTTCCGCTTCCCGATGAAGCGCCTCCGGGGGATAATTACGAAATTGCCGCGCTGATCCAGGATTGCTCCCAAGCCGGACTTATTACCGATTCTCTAAAGGTTTATTACAGCGTTAATAGCGGCGCCTGGAGCAGTGTTCCGATGACTGTCGGCGGGGATCCCGATTCATTTTATGGCTATATTCCTGAGCAGCCGGCAGGATCGCGGATTGCGTATTATCTGAAGGCTGCCGATAATTCCGGAAGGGTGGAAACGCATCCTTATATCGGGCAGCCCGACGCGCATCAAGTTGTGGTCAGCGGACTCCTGTGCGGTGATATCGACATGGTTCCCGATGACTACCCGGTCAACGTTCCTCCGGGCGGTTCTTTCGGATTAACAGGATTCATCGGTAATCCCAACGACCAAGCGATTACCATCGACGTGTGGGTGGGAGTAGTATATCAAAGCACATTTTATCAGCTCTGGAATTTCCCCAATATTAATCTCAGTCCGGGTCAATATGTGAATTCGCATCTCAATCAGAGCGTGCCCGGTTTTGCGCCCGCGGGAACTTATGACTATGTTTCATACTGCGGTGACAAACCGATTAAATGCGATTCCGCCAGTTTTGAATTCACTGTGACCGGTGATGCGATACCGGGCGGCGCCGATGAGTGGTTATTAGAGGGTGAATGGGGCGCAGGTTCAACGCTTCCTTCCGAGGCTGCCGTAATAGGAAATTATCCCAATCCATTCAATGCAATCACAACCATTCGTTTCGAGCTTCCTGAAACCGGCAAGGTGAACCTGGAGGTTTACAACATCGCAGGCCGGCGAATCGGTACGTTAGTAAACAGGAGCCTGAATGCAGGTGAACACTCGATCAAGTGGAATGCATCGGAATATCCTTCCGGCGTATATTTCTACAGGTTGTCAATTGGCGATAAAGTCTTCTCCAGCAGGATGACATTGGTGAAGTAGCATATCCCGGATAACGCTTGTAAGAAGGATCACGATATAAAGTGATCCTTCTTTTTTGGGGAAGGTATTCTCTCCGGATTTGTGGAAAACCCAAGGCAACGAAATGCCCTTCGATCTTCTGATTCTCTGATATCAAGAAAATGATTTGCGGCTAATCAAATAGCATATTCAAAGCAGGACAAACCCCCTTTAAAACAGTCTTTGTCTTTTAATGCAATCCACGTCAAGCTGACGAATATAATATAATGATTGCGCCATAGTATAATTCCGAGTCAAACGGCATTTAAACTCTTTAAAATTGTAACATATTATACTGGTGTAAATTATCGATAAACAAGCTGAAAATA
>CAZLVS010000049.1:0-26737 GCA_964563085.1 uncultured Ignavibacteria bacterium
TCAATTTAAAGCCAATGGCTGATATACTTGTTGAAATGATCCGCGATATGATGACCTCTTTTCTGTCTCATGATGCAGAAAAAGCTGAAGAAATCATTCTTAAGGACCGATCAGTTGATGCTTATTATGCTCAATTATTCAGAAAATTATTGGAAGAAATGAGGAATGATGCCAGAATAGTTTCACAGGCAAGCCGAATTATGGCAGTAATTAACAATCTGGAAAGAATTGGCGACCATGCTAAAAATATTTCAGAAAAAACAGTATTCATGACAACCGGTAAGGATATTGAACACAGGACACATCGACCCGGAACATTTCAATTACCCAGGGGGATTTTGTTCCTTTGTGTTCAGAATTCAGCCCGCAGCCAGATGGCAGAGGGTTTGGCGAAGAAGTCGCTGCCTCCGGAAATAAACATTTATAGTGCCGGCTCATCCCCTGCAAAACAGGTGCATCCAATGGCCATAGAAGTTATGAATAAAGCCGGGGTCGATATTTCAAACCAACATCCAAAACAGATAACAGATATACCTCTAGGAAAAGTGGATGTGGTAATTACATTATGTGCCGAAGAAATATGCGTAAATTTACCGGTTAGTGTTAAAAGGGAAACATGGCTTTTACCTGATCCGGCAGCAGAAAATGACTTCGACAAACGAAAGGAAGCTTTTTGTAAGATTAGAGAATTGCTTCAAGAGCATATAATGAAACTAAAGGGCATTTTTAACAATAAATAAATTAAAAAAATGCTTAAATATGAATTGGCACTAGCAAAATCCATGCCTTAAATTAGATTAACTGCAAAATAACCATAAATTAACTGTTATTAAAGAGCATGTGGGATTATAAAGCAAATATTATGATTGTCAACATGAGATTTTTTTGCAGAATAGTGCTAATTTTTAGCAATTACCATGGTTTCATAACCGATCGTTATATTACAATTTCGGTTGTGAGGCATTGTCTGACTTGACAGATAAGAGCTGTGTTCTGGCAGGAATTTTTCGTGGTATATGCTAAGCTGAACTTCGATAATGGTTTTTGAGTTAATTCTTTATCAGTACAGCGTTTAGGTTAAAAACGTTTTTGGCTGTACTGGCTACAATCTTGTTTTCAGCAGATTTAAGGCTTTCTGCTGCAGCGGTGTCGGGGTTGTTATTTTGTCAAATTGCTTGCCGGATAACTTTATTGTATTTCTCGTAACCGTGGCTAAATCAGCTAATAAACTCTGGAAGCTGTGGACCGGCTGGTCATCCTGTTCGCATTTTTTTGTTATGGCTTTGTTTTTTGCTTTTGGTGAAGGCTGAGAATTTTTTACTGGTGACGTTCTCAAGTATTCTGCGGTCACTTTATCATCGTCATCAAAGAGCATCGGTGCCAGCAGTTGACGCATGTGCCATTCAACATAATAGGCTAACATACATAAAAAGACATGTGCTTTGACACGATCTGCAAGATAATGGAAAATCGGCCTTACTTTTAAATCAATGGTTTTCAAACTTCGAAAGGCCTGCTCAACTGCCGAAAGCTGTTTATATGATTTAACAGTCTGTTCAGCAGTCATCTGTTCTCTGGGGACACTTGTTCGAATGACATAAAAGCCGTCCAGATTACTTTCATTTTCGATAGATTCTTTTTTGCGTTGAAAAGCAAAAGAGTTTTCTGTAATTTCAATCTTGAAATGTTTTCCGACTTTATGTTTGTTAATCACCTTGCCGACGGCTATGCCTATTTCTTTTTCGCCTCGCAATGGTTTATGTTCACGTGATACTGCATTTACAATCTTTTGCAGTTTCTTTTCTGTTGCCTCTAAAAGACTTTCTCTTGTCTTCTTGCGTTTGTCATCAAGAAATGGATTATAACATACCATAAGCCTTTCGCCGGGAAAGTCAGGATGCGTTATTTCAGCGATGTCCTGCTTATCAAACAATGAGCGGTCAATTTCATTATCTGCCATTATTTTGCGTATCTGAGGACTTTTAAGGGCGCTTATCCAGTCGATACCTTCCACAGGTTCCAGCTCTTCTTTTATACGAGCACTGGTCAGCATACCGCGATCTCCGACTATGACCATTCTTTTAAGAGCGAAACGGTTCATTAACTTTTCTATCTGAACCTTTACTGTTTTAGGGTCTGCTGTATTACCTTCAAAAACCTCTATCGCAACAGGACAGCCATCTTTGTTGCATAACAATCCGTATACTATTATTAACTTGCCATCCTTTTTGTCACGATCTTTACCTCGTTTGGCTAAGGGACAAGTGGTGCCTTCAAAATAAGATGTACTGACATCGTAAAGGACCAGCGAACCGTCATGTAAATGTTTTTTTGCTAAAGATGTTTCTATTTTGGCCTGACGCTCTAACAGCCAGTCCATGGCATGGTATAAATCATTTTCATTAATATCATCTATGCCCAATAAGTCACTTAGAACAGTTGAGGACGTCTGATCATTAAGTGAGCGTACTGTTGCAAGCTTCGAGCAGGGATTGATGATTCTACTGACGATCATTACGATTGCCAGTTTATGATTTTTATTGTCTGATGAAGACGATATAATCCTGTCAAGACCGGTTTGTTTGAGAGTTGATAATACTGCCTTGACATTGGCGTATGGAAGCGAACGGATGATTTCGAAATTATTGTCAAAATCCTCAATGACAGTACCGCCTTTTAGCAGCAGGCGTATTTGTTCGATGGTCTCGTCGGGCAGATGCGAAATGTTTGCCAGGGTGCGTTTGTGCACTTTCCCGGCATCGCGATAAGATTCACGAATCAACGCACAGGGCGGCGAATTTCTGTTTGGTACTTTTTCTACATACATGCACACTAATATAGCCATTACAACATGTTTGTCAAATAAAAAATAAAAATTAAAACTATATTACATGGGTACAAATTAAGGCTTATAAAATACCTAAGGCCATAAAACAAAAGACTTTATCGAAATCTATACCCAAAAAAGTATCGAAGTTCAGGCTAAGACGCAACATGGGTAATGCCTAAACTTAAAAGGGACAAGAGTTAAATTATTTGAAGTTTTTTTGTTGACAAAGTAAGACTAGTCTTATTATATTAACGTTATCTTATTTTTAAGGAAGGCGGATATGAATCAGGCAGAACATTTAAGTGCGAGTTTGGAAGACTACCTGGAAGCGATATTCAATATCATTTCAGATAAGGGGGCTGTGCGTGCCAAAGATATTGCAAAATACCTTGGTGTGAAGGCAGGTTCCGTTACTGTCGCTCTTAAATCTCTGGCCAATAGCGATCATATTAATTACCAGCCATATGAGGTGATAACCTTGACGTCAAAGGGTCTTGAGGAGGCCAAGGAAATCATCCACAAGCATGAGGTACTGAAAGATTTCTTTGTTGAAATACTCGGTGCCGATCCAAAAGTGGCTGAAGATGGGGCATGTAAGATAGAGCATGTAATTCCTGAAAAGCTTATCAAACGGCTGATCTCTTTTACTGAATTTATTCAGGCATGTCCCCGCTGCGGTGATGATATGGTTGAAAAGTTCCGAGATCATTTTGAAAAAAACAAGTCTTTTGATTCCGATCACTGCCAGGAGTGTCTTACAAGTGGAATCAATCATTTAAGAAAGGAAAAAGAAAAAATGTCAGAACCAATCATGCGAACAACTTTACTGGATATTCCAAACGGCAGTAAGTGTGTGGTCAAAAGTATCAAAAAGAAAGCGTCAGCCACTAAAAGACTTATAGAAATGGGAGTCAGCAGAGGTGCGATCATTGAAATAGAACGTGTGGCACCTTTGGGTGATCCGATCGAAATCAAGGTGAAAGGATATCATCTTTCGATCAGGAAAGAAGAAGCACAGAATATCGAAGTTGAAAAGCAATAATTTTTTTTAACCATTACTAAGACCAGCCTTAATTAATAAGTGGAGTTGAAATGAATAGGAAATCGATAACGGTAGCGTTGACAGGCAACCCCAACAGCGGCAAGACAACCGTCTTTAATGCCTTGACCGGTTCAAGGCAGCATGTGGGTAATTATCCTGGTGTCACTGTGGAAAAAAAGGAAGGCGTCCGTGTTTATAAAGAACAGGAGATCAATTTCGTTGATCTGCCGGGCACTTACAGCCTGACGGCTCATTCGGTCGAAGAGATCGTGGCACGTGACTTTATAATTAACGAACAGCCTGACGTTGTTGTAGATGTGATAGATGCTTCTAATTTTGAGCGTAATCTTTATTTAGCGACACAGATACTTGAGCTGAATGTCCCTATGATCCTTGTGCTTAATATGGCGGATATGGCACAGAAGCAGGGTTTTTCATTCGATCTCGAAAGAATCGGAAAGTTTTTCAATGCCGAAGTTGTTTTGACTGTAGGTTCAAAAGGCAAGGGTATCGAAGATCTGCTTGAGGCAATTATCAAAAAGGCAGAGTCTCATGAAACAGCAGAACAAAGTGCCCGCGTTCATTACGGAGATGATTTCGAAAAAGAACTTCAGCAAATTTCATCACTTGTAAGCAATGAACACAAGCTGGTAAAAAAATATGGAGTTCGCTGGCTTAGTTTGAAATTACTGGAACAGGACCAGCAGATACTTGATCTGGGTCACAGCGAGGAAGTGATCGATCGGGTGGCAAAGAGTGTTTCTCATCTTGAAAAATTATACGGTGACTCTCCTGAGATCCTGGCAGCTGAAAGGCGTTACGGCTTTGTCTCAGGTGTTTATGAACAGGCAGTAAAACATACCGCAGCTCAGCGGCATCAGATCAGCGACATAGTTGATAAGGTGCTCTTAAATCGAGTGCTGGGGCTGCCGATATTTTTAGCAATGATGTATCTAGTCTTTAAGCTCACTTTCTGGGTGGGTGATCCGTTCATGGGCTGGATCGAGGCCGGGTTCGGCTGGCTGGGGAATTTTGTCACCGGCTTCTGGCCTGAGGGCTCTGAGAGTGTTTTAAAATCTCTTATAATTGACGGCATCATCGGCGGTGTCGGCGGAGTGATCGTTTTTCTGCCTAATATCATCCTTTTGTTTCTGGCGATATCGATTCTCGAAGATTCCGGCTACATGGCAAGGGCAGCATTTATAATGGACCGCATCATGAAAAAGATCGGGCTTCACGGGCGAAGTTTCATTCCGATGATGATAGGCTTTGGCTGTTCGATACCGGCTATCATGGGAACAAGGATACTCGATGACAGAAAGAGCAGGTTCGCTACCATCATGGTTATTCCATTGATGAGCTGCGGGGCGAGGCTGCCTATATATGCACTGATAATACCGGCTTTTTTCTCGCCTCAGATGCACGGGTTTATGATGTGGCTTATTTATATGATCGGCATAGCGATTGCGATCCTTCTTTCTCTGATACTTCGAAAGTCGATACTTAAAGGCGACAGCGGAGTCTTTCTGATGGAACTGCCGCCCTACCGAATGCCTACAATCAGAGGTCTTGTCACTCACATGTGGCAGAGAAGCGGGCTTTATCTTAAAAAGGCAGGAACTGTGATACTGGTCATTTCCATCATCCTATGGGCGATGACAAGTTACCCCAAAGCAGGCGATGATCAATTAGCAGGTTTAACAGAGCAGGAGGCTCAGCAAGTTGAACTCAAGCATTCGATCGCAGGCAGGATTGGCAGTGCCATGGAGCCGGTAATAAAACCAATGGGCTTTGACTATCGAATTGGAACCGCTTTGATCGGAGCATTAGCTGCTAAAGAGGTTTTTGTTGCACAGATGGGTATCGTTTACTCAATAGGTGAAGCTGACGAAGAATCTGAGACACTCAGAGAAAAGCTGCGCAGTAATTACACGGCTCTTCAGGGTTTCTGCATCATGCTGTTTTGCCTGATAAGTGCTCCGTGTGTAGCGACACTTGCAATATGCAGGCGTGAAACCAATTCATGGAAGTGGGCACTGTTTCAGTTCGGCGGCTTGACAGCGGTTGCATATATCATTACTGTCATAGTGTATCAGGTCGGGACTTTATTTATAAAGTAAAGGGAATCAAATGGACATTGCCATAACAGTTTTAATTGTAGCTGCCGCGATATTTTGTGCGGTAAGAATATTTTTAAAACAGGCTAAACGAAAAACAGGTTGCGGCTGCAAAGGTGAATGCGGGAACTGCGAACCAAAACATAAGCTTTAATTTAGAAAGGTGAAAAAATGGCAAAAGCCTCATTTTATGTCAATGATCTTAAAGTAAAAAGAAAAGGTGATTTTCTGGTTATCGAAGCAAGGAAAAAATGCAAGCATGGAACTGTTTTTGATGAAGTATTTCTTACCGTTCCTGCTGGAATGGCTTCTCTTTTAAATGTGAAAGAACAAAATCATTCTAACTTGGAAGATAACAATAAAAGTACATATCTTGCCGAGCGATTCAAACGGTTTACATTGGATAATTGAAAATGAAGAACACAGAAAATAAAAGCGATTTTGTGGACCAGGATGCAGATTCTAAAAAGAAGGTATATATTTCAAACCAGCTTTTTGGAAACCAAAAAGAAATACTGATTAATCATCAAGGCGAGGAATACAAGATCATAATTACTCGTAATGGGAAGTTAGTAATGAACAAATAACAAAGTAAAGTTACCTGCAACCCAGCAAGCTAAATGCCAGCCAGGGAGCGATAGAAGATATATTTAATATCAGTCTATCGTTCCTTTTTTTTTGGCAGTATTTTCCTACATCTTTCTGAAGGGAATTAAATGAAATACAGATTAAATTATACACAAACAAGTAAGCCCCATGGTTTTACGTTGGTCGAGCTTCTTGTTGTAATTTCAATAATTGGGTTATTGCTTTCAATTCTTATACCTTCTTTGACAAAGGCAAGAAATCTGGCCAAGAAAGTTGTCTGTTCTTCTCAGATGAAACAGTTGGGTATTGCCCACCAAACTTATAGTCTTGATTTTGATGATTATCTGGTGCCAGCTTTGCAGGATAGTGGTATCAGAGAGTACTGGTTCAATACTCTTGGCCCTTACTTTTCTCGCAATAATAAAGGGCATGGTTTTAAGACTAACGACATAGGTCAAGAAATGCTTTTATGTCCAATGGACAAAATGGGCTACCCTAAAATGCTCAACCCTCATGGTGCAAATCCGGAACCCTGGCTTTCTTATGCTATCAATAGTCAGCCTACACGTAGTGTAAGTTCAAGAGATTTGGAATATGCCGGAGTTGGCGGAAATAAAGTTACACATTTCAGGCGATCATCAGAAGTAATGCTTCATTGTGATTTTGCGTATCGGGCCTGGGTTTGTGATGCAATAACTTTGACAAAGAATATGTATGCCTCTGAGCCAGGCGCGCATTTCGATAAAATGCCAGGCTATCCAAATCAAAACCAGACGATTAATTCTGCTTATCGGCACAATGGAAAAATGAATATATTGTGGCTTGACGGACATGTCTCAGATTTGAAAAAGCTACCTACTGCAGAAGAGAATCCTGCGTTTTGGGGAAATGTGTATAACAGACTAAATTAAGAAAGGAGGTGTCGCAAAGATGTGAAAAGAAAAATAAAGGATCGAGAGTTATTAATATAAAAGCAATAAACAATTAATGAAAGGAAATTGGAAAATGAGAAAAGTTATTTTGTCTAAAAACGTGTTAGTTCTATTAATATTATTAACATTCAGTGCAGCACTAAATGCTGCAACAATTGTTCAAACACAAGGTGACAACGGTCTTGCTATGGGATCTTTGATAGATATTGATGAGGATGGGTCAAGCAGTATTGCCTCAACCAGCAGTCTATACATCGGTTCGACATATGCAGGAATAACATATCAAGATCATTATTCAAGTGCTTTCCGCAGAGCGGTGACAGAAATTCCACTTGCATCTATCAAGGATATTTCAACCAACTCTGTAGATATTGTCGCATCAACTCTCAACTTTTACTTTGATGATGTTATTTTCGCCAGCAAAATGCCTGATCCGGTTACAAGCCAGAATTTTACACTTGAAATCTATACATCAACAGCAAATGGTATAATTGATGCCGCTGACGGTGATGATACCAATGCTTCGATTGGAGCAACGGGGATCGATGATTGGGGTAGTACAGGAATCGCGAGTTACACATTTACAGCAAGCTCTGATGCGACATATAGCACATCAGGTGGTGTTATGGGTGTTTACGGGCCTGATGAATATTATCCTGCTGGTATGGGTGATGCTGAGCTTATGCTGTACGGTAATATTGGTTTTGAAGTTGATGTAACTGATATTATTTCATCTCTTGTCGGAGACAACTCAGTTGACTATATCGGTTTCCGCTGGCTTCAAATCGAACCGGGAGGATACTGGACCAGTATGGATGGCGCCAATTATCTGCCAACCCTCACAACCCAGGTCGTGCCGGAACCGGCTACAATGGCTTTTATCCTGGGCGGTTCGATAGCATTACTGCGAAGAAAAAGATAAAGAACATTAATGGCAGGTTGGGGAAAAAAAGATCCCCAGCCGGCCAACATACTGAGGAGTATCCATATGAAATGGTTAACATTGATATTAACAATTATGGTTTTAATGGCTAATGTTTCATTTGCTGAAATAATGGAATTTAGTTTGCAGTCAAGCGATACCAGTGAGCCAACAGGTAGCCACGGAGGACGGCCTTATCAAACTTTTGATGGCCCAAATGATGAAGCTATTTATATTACCGCAAGTGACTGGCAGGGTGGTCATGATCCTGACAGGATCGATGTATGGCCAAAAAGTGACGGTTTTGTGACTTGGGATATTTTTGCTGACCCTAATGGCACTACAGATCGTCCCCCGGTTCATACATATAATTCTAACAATGAGTTGATGTATTTATACCTAAATACAGTTAACGGCGAATATGAATTGCATTCTTCCCCTTATGCTGCAACTGAGACCTTGCACAAAATGCATTATAACGAAACAAAAGAAGATGGAACTTTGAATTTTGGTAACAATGGTGTACCTGCAGATGGCACGGCTGATCGCCAGCACGCGCTTATTACAGAGTTTAAGCTGGAGCGTCCTTATCTTGCAGGCATGAAAAAAGAGAACCTCATTTCTGCATATGTTGAAATAACGATTGATCGAGTTATCGACATGACTTTAAGTGGACAAAACATGAGCCTTATTCCATCGCAACTGTTTGTTAATTCATTTTCAGGTGATGGTATTATCAATATATATGAAAATGTTCAGGCGGATTTTGATCGAATTGACCATGCTAATGCTGACACATTTGTTTGGTTGACGATTGAAGGTACCGAAAATGGTATGTATATCACAGATTATTCTCTTGCGTATTACAAACTTATTGATCCTGGTCTTGGCCTGCCATACAGCTTTTGGATTGATGTTACTGATTCTGTTTTGGCTATGCTCGAAGCTGATGCTGATTATGCCGGTTTTGTTTTTTCCGGATCAGCTGACGGTGAATATACTTTAGCAAGTACTGATTTGGTTGATGCCGAAAATTATCTGCCAAAACTCATCATTACCGCAGATGTCGAACCTCTCCTTAGTGACTTTGACGGTAATAATAAAGTTGATCTGGTTGATTTTGCTCAATTAAGCGCCGCATGGCTGTCAGTTGCAGGAGATAGTAATTTCGATGCCGCATGTGATATCAGCAACCCTCCTGATGGATATATTGATTTCCATGATTTTGAATTATTTCTTATTCAGTGGCTGGAGGATAGAAATCGGTAAGTCAAATTAGTTATTTCCTAATAAGTCAAATCCAAGAAATTTTTTAAATCAAACTGAGATATAAAATCTCAGGTGGGGATCGGTAAGATGTGGTTTTTTTTAACATGTATATTTGCAATAAACATAATTGGGATGTCCATCAGGTTTAGTCTGTACAGCCGATGGTATTGCAGCATACTAGCTGTAGTGGCTGTCATAATTGCTGTTGGTGGGGCATATCCCTTTGCCATACGCCTGAATATACAGGATATCTCAACCTTTATGAATAACTACAATACCCTTGCAAACATATGCGTAATAATGATTTTTGAGTCAATCTCAATATTTCTTCTGATTACTCATTTGTTAAGGAGCCATTTTCAAAATAAAGCTATCACCTGGGGCAAATGTATTGTCCTTTTTCCGTCATTAAGCGGGATAGTTGGTTTATTTATTGGATTGGTATTTGTTTTGAATAATGTCTCTGGTTGGCAATTAGGACTGCTTACTTTTGTAATATTAACAATAGTTTTGACTGTTTTATCTGTGTTGCAACTGTTTATGAGGTTTATTATTACGAGCTGGCAGGGACGTTTTGATCTTGTTTTAATATTAGCCTTTATTCAGATTGTCATCGCTATGTTTTTACCACTTGTTATTGGCGGAATGAATGTTGCTCACGCAGATCAGCAACACACAGGTCAGGATTTTTTTATAAGTATTAGCTGTTTCGTTGTAATTGCAATTATTGCATTTTGTACGCGTAAGATAATAAACAATTTTTGGAGATAGTAAGGTATGAACGCATTGATCACATTATTACATTGGATATCCAGCGGCCTGATGATTCCGGTAGTTATTCTTATTCTGATTGCCTTAGGCTATTCATTATTGTTGCTTGGTGATTTGTATGGTGTTTTTTCCAGCAGATTACGTAATCGGGAAAATATCAGCCAACTGGTGAAAAAGGCTGGTGTCTCTCCGGTTGCTAACCTTCAATTAGATGATTTGGTAAAAATCAAAAGCCTGCTAGGAAGCCATTTAAAGGAACTCGTTGACTGCAAGTGGCATTGTGTTCATGGGGAAAAAGTATTAAGCGATTTTGAAGTTGCAGCTCAAAAAGAGTTGAATCTCGCAACAATTCTTATGCGGACCGGACCAATGCTCGGACTTATGGGCACTCTCATTCCTATGGGCCCGGCACTGGCAGGTCTTGCTTCTGGTGATATTTCATCGATGGCGACCAATATGCAGGTGGCTTTTTCTACTACTGTTATTGGTGTATTCATTGGTGCAATCGGATTTATTGTTCAGCGAGCTAAAAGCCATTGGAATCAGGCTGATTATGTTGTTTTAGCTTATCTATTCGAACTTTCACAGGAGCAGCAAAATGAGAAGAAATAAAAGACATTCCTTAGCGATTAAAGAACATGATAACGACCCTTTGGCCGGTATGGCAAATCTATTTGATATTGCAATGGTATTTGCCGTTGCTTTGATGGTTGCTATGGTTGTGAATTTCAAAATGACCGAAATGTTTACAAAGGAAGATGTTACAATGGTAAAAAATCCTGGTAAAGATAACATGGAAATTATTGTCAAAAAAGGAAATGATATAACCCAGTATAAATCTGAGCAGGGTCAAGGTCAGGGTCAGGGTAAACGCATCGGTATTGCTTATGAACTTGAAAATGGTCAGATAATATATGTCCCAGAATCCATTCCTACGGAGAATAAATGAAAATGCTTAAAAGTAAATACATTTCTATCATAGTCGCTTTGTTATTATTGTCAGTTATATCATACTCAATCTGGAGCAGATATTATTCGCCAACCCGAATCGCCGTTATAAACTTTCGTGACTTCCAATATGCCCAAATGCTTGATATTGTGGATCGCAAGGTTGCTAATATTGACCGCCTACAGGAATCAGAACTAATGAATACTGACTTATCTGATTATGCCGTTATTTTCATAAATGGTATGGGTCTGCGTCTGGAAGACCAGCAGGCAGACCATATTAAATCCTGTATCGAAAAAGGAGCCAGGGTTTATGTTCATGCATCTACCAGTAACGACAATCAGTTTACCAACCTCACGGCAGATCAAGTCGAAAAAGTTCAATCTTATCTGAGAAATGGAGGCAGCAAGAATCTGCGTCAATTATTTAATTACTGCAGAGTTATTTTTGATAATAAACATACATTCACTGGCAAAATTATGGAAGCTGAAGTCGAACCGAATAATGCATTGTTCCATTTTGAAAAAGAAACTTTCTTTACAACTGTTGAAGCTTACCAGAAATATTATGAAAAAAATGGGTATCATAAAAATAAACGGCCAAAAGTATGTCTGATTACATCCAGAAGTGGCTCACGCTCATCGGGATCTTTCACAATCAACACATTGATCCAAAAACTTGAAGACAAAAATTTAAATGTCTATGCTGTAGCCGGATTTGACAAACGTCTCGAATATATAAAAGAAATCGAGCCGGACCTTGTTGTTTATTTCCCTCATGGAAGATTAAATATAGTGGGATATACTGATGAAGTAATCGAGTGGTTAAAAAAGAAAAATATTCCACTGGTCTGTCCGATTGATGTTCATGAACCTTATGAAGAATGGCTTAACAGCCAAAACGGGTTATCCGGTGGCATTTTAAGCCAAAGTATAGTTATGCCAGAACTTGATGGGGGCATTGAGCCTTTTACAATTTCAGCAGAGTTTCCAGATGATCGCGGTCTCATGGTTTCAATGCCGATTGAAAACCGGATGAATACATTTATCAATCGTATCGATAATTGGCTAAAGTTAAAAACAATGCCAAACAGTGAAAAAAAAATAGCCATCTTCTATTTCAAAGGTCCTGGTATGAATTCTCTGGTCGCCAGCGGAATGGAAGTAGCTGAATCTTTACTAAATGTATTGAATTATCTCAAAGACCAAGGCTATCAAACCGGCCCGTTGCCGGACACAGCAAAAGCACTCGAACGAAGAATTCAGGAAGAAGGGCCTGTGCTTGGTCCGTATGCAAAAGGTGCATTTCAGGATTTTCTTCAGAACGGCCAACCAGAACTGATCAAATCCGAAGATTATGTTAGCTGGGTCAAAGAAAATCTCATGCCCGAATTATATCAGCAGGTAGAAAATACCTACGGTTTGGCACCGGGTGAATATCTGTCAACGGTTGTTGATGGTCAATCCTATATCGCTTTGCCGCGTGTACAGTTCGGCAATATTGTAATTCTACCACAGCTTATGCCTGGCATAGGGGATGATCATAACAAACTGGTTCATGGTGCAAAACAAGCTCCGCCTCATCCATACATTGCCGGATATTTATGGGTTAGAAATGGTTTCAAAGCAAACGCTTTAATGCATTTCGGAACTCATGGCTCACTTGAATTTACTCCATGGAAACAAAACGCTCTATCAGATATGGATTGGGCAGACGCTCTTATTGGTGACTTGCCGCACCCTTACGTCTATACTATTAATAATATCGGTGAAGCAATTGTTGCCAAACGCCGCAGCTATGCAACCATGGTTTCGCATATCACCCCGCCTTATATGGAATCAGAACTATACGGGCCATTGACAGAATTAGATGATGCAATCGAAGGGTATGCGTTTGCCCAAAACCCCGCTCTCAAAATGGAATATCAAAAGAGCATAAAAGAAATTATTAAAGAGCTTGAGCTTGATAAAGATTTAGGCTTCGAAAATTTCGAAAAAAGTGAGCTAACTCCTGAATGGGTCGAAAAAATACATCAATACCTTAGCTCGATTGCTATGGAAAAAATTACTCGCGGCTTATATGTCTTAGGTCGTCAATATGACCCGGCCCATGCCAGAGAAACAGCTGCATTGATGGCAATCGAACCTGTTGTTCATAGTCTCGCCCGACTGGATGAATTGAAAAATAATATGCACGACGATGAAAGCAAACATGTTCTGGCTGAATTTTATCGACCGAAGGGATATGAGATAATAGATAAAATTCTAACGGGTCAATCGCAATGGCAATCTTTTATTTCATCTGAAGATATTACCCGTTTAGAAGATTGGGATAAAAGTCATAATGATCGAAATCCGACCGCGTTACCACAAAGCAATGATCAAGAAAAACAACCTATAAAAACGGAGCTTGATTCGATATTAGCAAAAGCATGCGATCCGGTATATAAAGCGGTTTTGTTTCAGACTGCCAATATGGAATCTTTTAGTGATAATGTCACCAAGTGGGATTTGCCCAGCACATTAGCGAATATAGAAATACTTGAATTTTACGGTAAACATGTAAATCTACATGATAAAATCGAAGTTGCCGGTGGAAAGGACAATGAAGCTTTGGCTTCAATTCTGCGGCTTGGTCAAGCACATATTATTCGTTCACTCAAAATTGTTCGTCAACATCATCAAAAGCTTGAACTTGAAGAAAAGGAATATATAGAGGCAGTTCGCAATCTGCGAGATGCTTTACGTGATGTGGCTATTTACGAGAAAAGTTTATTAGAGTCTACAAAACTTGAGCTGGCAGCCATTGATAATGCTTTGTCAGGCGGCTATATAGCACCATCGTCAGGCGGTGATCCACTTGGTAATCCTCAATCAGTGCCTACCGGACGTAATTTGACTGCGATCAATATGGACAAAACTCCAACCCAGCAATCTTGGAAAGTTGGTGTTCGGCTCGCTGAAGCAACAATACAGAATAAACTTGAAAAAACAGGCAAATATCCCCAAAAGATTGCTATTACATTGTGGGGAGGTGAGCTGATCCGATCAGAAGGCACTCAAATTGCTATGGCTTTTCACTTTTTGGGAGTAGAACCTGTCAGAAATTCTCGTGGCATAGTACATGATGTCAAACTCATTCCAATGTCTAAACTTAACAGGCCGCGAATTGATATTGTTGTCCAGACATCTGGTCAAGCTCGTGATATTGCCGCTTCCAGATTGTTCCTCATTAACAAGGCAGTTAAACTTGCCTCGGAAGCCAACGATTCGGGTGAGTTCGAAAACTATGTTCAACAGGGCACTCTGGCAGCCGAAAAGATAATGAAACAGAATGGTCTTTCACCAATTGATGCCAGTAATTTTTCAAATGCCAGAGTTTTCGGTGGTGTCAATGGCAACTATGGTTCGAATATTATGGGTATGGTAGAATCCGGTGACCGCTGGGAAGATGATAGTGAAATTACCGACCAGTATTTAAAAAACATGGGCGCAATGTATACAAAAGATAACTGGGGACATTACCAGCCAGGTATCTTCGAGGCGGCTCTACAAAATACTGATACAGTCGTTCTTAACCGCTCTTCGAATAATTGGGGACCGCTTTCTCTAGACCATGTCTATGAATTTATGGGTAGCATGAATGCGGTTGTCCGCAATCTTACTGGGAAAGAGCCGGATGCAATGTTTAGTGATTTGAGAAATAAATATAATCCAAAGATGCAGGATGCTAAAGAAGCGATCTGGGCAGAATCACGTACAACTTTAATGAACCCGAAATATATATCCGAATTGCAGGCTGAAGGTGCATCTGCTGCCGAAACTTTTGCTGAAGCATTCCGTAATACATACGCCTGGAACGTACTGAAGCCTGAAGCGATAGATAATGAACTTTGGGAAAAATTATATGATGTTTATGTCGAAGATAGTTTAGGCCTTGATATGGAAAACTATTTCAAACATAAAAATCCATATGCTCTCCAGGAAATGACCGCCGTTATGCTTGAGACTATTCGAAAAGGCTATTGGGAAGCTGATAAGCAGATCATAGAAAATCTTTCAAAGCTGCATGTAAAGCTTATTGCCGAGCATAATGCAGGTTGCAGCGGCTTTGTTTGCGATAATGCCAAATTGCGTAAAATGATCGCCCAAAATGTCTCCCCTGATATGGCTAAAGAGTATCAAAAGCAAATTGAGCAAGTCCGCACAGCCAAAGCTACAGAACAGGTAGAAGGTATACATCTTAAGAAACAAGATCTGACTCTGGAAAAAATCAAACAAACAATTGCCAAAAACAAACTTACAATAATTTTATTATCTACCATTATAATTGTATTTATCATAGCAGTTTTGGCAGGTTTCCGACGCAGATATAAATAAACGCCAGATTTAGAAACTGCAAAAGGAATTTACTTGAAAGATCGAAAATTATGCATACGAAATCTTTAGAGATGTGGAGTCACGATCATGTTTTCGGACAGGATGCAAAACAAGCAGGAGAACACCGCACATTGATCGTTATCGGCATTACGCTAATGACGATGATCACGGAAATAATTGCAGGGCTTGCATTTGGTTCCATGGCTCTTCTGGCGGACGGATTTCATATGGGAAGCCATGCATCCGCGTTGATTATTTCTGCATTTGCCTATTATTATACCCGCCGACATGCACATGATAAGAGATTTAATTTCGGGACTGGCAAGGTGAATTCCCTGGCCGGTTTTGCAAGTGCAATAATCCTGGCAATTTTTGCAATTGTTATGGCTTGGGAATGTATCAAACGTTTTTTCAACCCCGTTGAGATCGGCTTTAATCAGGCAATTTTAGTGGCTATACTAGGATTGATTGTTAATGGTATATGTCTTGTGATTTTGGGTGGGCATGGACATTCGCATGGCAATGGGAGTAATTCTCATCATTCTGAACACCATCATGATCATAAAGACCATAATCTTTGGTCTGCCTATATTCATGTTTTAGCAGATGCTTTGACATCCTTGCTGGCAATCTTCGCATTACTTGCGGGTAAATACTTCGGATTAAATTGGTTAGACCCCTGTATGGGGATAATTGGAGCCCTTTTGATAATACGCTGGTCATGGGGATTACTTAAGGCTTCTGGACATATTCTTCTTGATATACAGGCTCCGGAAGAATATAGAGAGAAAATAAAGGAGGTTATCGAATCTGTTGACGATAACCGTATTTCTGATTTACATCTATGGTCAGTAGGAACAGGAATTTATGCTGCCAAAATCGTTGTTATTTCCTCAAGTCCGCTGAAGGTGGAGGAATATCACAATTTAATTCCTGATGATATTGGATTAGTTCACAAATTAATCGAAGTTAGAAAATGTGATACAGGGGAAGATTGAGTGATTTAAAATGCCTCATTTGAGCGATTGAATGCTCCATCCTTGCGCTGGTTTGCTCTATCTGAACGCTTGGATTCTATATCCGAACGCAAGGATGCCCTGCCTGAACCTTATATTGAGCAGAAAGATATTTCCAATAAAGTGGTAATTTTAGTTGATCGTTCTGAAAGTATGCGGGCAGTATCATTAGAAGAAATGATCAATGACTTGTACAAATCTCTTTCTAAATATAACGAAATTAAAATGATTGAATTTGCACGGACACCAATTGTAGAGGGTCTTTTAGATAAAGATATGTTGAGTTGTACAAATATTGAATCAGCATTATTCTCGGCAATGAATTCTATTAAATCAAACGGTCGGATTATTCTGATCAGCGACATGCTGGAAACACAGGGGCAAATGGAAAGGGCGATTCGAGAGATTTCTCGCCTCAATATTGCTCTGGATGTGATAGTACCTGATTACACACTAAAGCAGGAGGTGATTTTAAGTAAGGTTGCAGTTCCTAAATACCTGACAATAAATCAAACAGCTTTTTTTGAAGTAGTTATAGAGTCGTCTTCTGATTGCACCGCTGGTCTTGAAATAAAAAATAATAATTCTTATCAAATTCAGAAAAAACAGATCGAATTAAGAAAAGGTTTCAATCAATTTCTCATACCGGCAGATACATCTTCTCACCAGATAAATACGGCATTAACAATTCACTGCGAGAAAGACACTTATAACAGCAATAATAAACGAGAAATTATCGCGGAAGTACACCAAAAACCCTTTGTCTGCGTCATAGGAAGCGAATTAGATTTTGAGGAAACCAAAAGTAAGATTAGTTTGTATGCAGATATTAATTATGTGCAGTTTACTCAGATTCCTGATTGTGACCTTTTGATTATTGCAGATTGTGATACTAAGACGATAACTACAGAAACAGCAAAGCAAATTGAGAGACGAATATCTGAAGGTATGGGTTTGCTGGTATTGCCTGGGCCAAATATGCTCGGGGACAATCTGTTTGGCCTTAAACATTTCGCGGATATTCTGCCAGTTAAGCTGCATCAGCAAGAGATCAAATCCAGTCCGGATGGCTGTATTGTTTTTATAGTAGATACGTCCGGCTCAATGAAAGGGGCTCGCTTAATTCTTGCGAAAGGAATTGTACGCAGCTCAATAGAGAGATTAAGCAATTATGATAAGGCTGGGATTGTGGAGTTTTATGGTAACCGAAAATGGGCCGCTCCGATTCAGTCCGCTGCTAATCGTCTGGATTTGAATCGTGCGATCAACAGACTGACCGCTGGCGGGGGAACTGTGATTTTGCCGGCGATTGAAGAAGCCTATTACGGCATGCTCAATGTTCAGGCTGCATCAAAACATATCGTTGTGATAACAGATGGCGGAATAGAATCCGGGGACTATATGAGCCTGCTTCAAAAGATCCGTGATGACAATATCAATGTGTCATTTGTTTTAGCTGGGCCTGCAACTCATACAGGTTTTATGTCAGAGATGAGCCTTTATGGCGGTGGTAAATTCATGCATGCACCAGACCGTTTCTCTATACCGGAAATAGATATTAAAACATTATCCAGTAGAAACAACGGCGTGTTTCGCCGAAGTACTCATGTGTTGGAGAAATCTGATTCAACAGTCGTCCTTGAAGATATCGTATTATCTCATTTGCCTTCTGAATTCCAATTTATTCCTTCAAGAGCTAAGTTTTCAGCTAAAACGATTCTTACAACTGACGAAACCCCTATCCTGTCAAGTTGGAATATAGGTCTTGGTACTGTGGCCTTCAGCAGTTCTGATCTGTTTTCGGAAATAGGCACCGAAAAGTTATTCCAAAATTTGTGCCGCTATCTGTACAGGAAACCTCAACAAATGGAAATTAAACATAGAGTCGTTCCTGAGTTTGAAATTAAATCCTGTAGTCCTGATTATGCGATTGCAGAAAAGATAGGTCAAATTCAGCCATCAACGCCGGTTGAAAAAATTAGAACACTTGATCTTCATGGTATTTGTTTACTCGTCAGTTTGATTTGTTTTCTAACCCATATTGTTATTCGAAGGTTTCCAAAGTCGTCCTTGGTTATTTTATTAGTTTTAAGTTCAACATCATTTGTTCAAGCTGGTTATCCCGAAACCATGAAGGCAGGAATAAAACTTTTCAATAGTTCTGATCCAAATGCTCTGAAGGTATTTATAAATGCCTGTGATCAATCCCGAGAGCAAAGTGATAAAAAGTATGCTCTTGCTTGGGCATTATTGTCATCTCAAAAAATCGGCCAGTCTGATTTAGTTGAGCAAAAACTGCTAAGCAATTTGAATTTTCAAAATGCGGCCATGCTGAATGTTTTATATGCCTTAAACAGTGATTTTAAATCGGCTCATTCTCTGCGGCAACTCATCGAAACTGACCCTGAGATTTCTTCACAAGATAAACAAAATCTGGACCAGCAATTGTTGAATATTGCTATGGTTAGTCAAGACTTTGAGTTTGCTGAAAAATATTATGAGCAGCAAAACGATATTGCGGCTCTAATCAAAGTCATGGTTTTAAAAGGGGATCGAGATAAAGCTCTGCAAATAGCTGCTACGAAGCCAGATCAAGATCATTCTTCATATGATTTATTCCTGTTGTGCCAAACACTCAAACAACTGGGCTTTAAACAAGTTGCTTTAAAGAAAGCTAATGCACTGCTATCCAAAAATGACGATTATTTCTATGTAGCCACGGAATTTCTTTTTGAACTGTATTTGGATCTGGATCAAAAAGACAAAGCCTTAGAGATAGTTAAAAATGTAAAGAAAAGTCCACTTTTAAATGATAAACAATTGTATGAAATTGGCATTCTTCTGGAAAGAACCGGTGAAATTGACCAAGCCATTGAAATACATAAAGAAATCTATGAACGCACAAATGCAGTGGACTGCTTGATGCGAATTGCCGCTTTGTATGAAAATAATGAAAATTTCACACAATCTTATGATTTATACCGAAGTATCTGGCAGCAAATCAATGAATCGTTCATGCTTTACCAGATTACCCCACAGCTGGTGGATACAGCATCAAAATCCGATCAGCTCGTTGACCTTATAATCGAGTTAGAAGACAAGATGTCAATAGGAACAGCAAGTTCAAAAGAGATTGATCTTCTGATTGACATTTATACCTCGATACAGGATTCTTTTATCCCTATTGAAATTGTAAAACAATATTATGGCGACCAGAATATTGAGTCACTCAAGAAGCAATATCATATTTACCGTCGCTGCAGACTTTATAGTAATTGCAGCAAAGTGTTGAGCCGCCTGATCGAATTAGAGCCGCAAAATGCAACTGAATATCTTCAGCAATTGGCAATAGCATCTGTTGAGTGTGGCCATGAACAGGATGCGATATATGCAGCCGAAAAGCTCCATGAAGTAAGTGAGGATGTCGGGTACGAATTCAAAGCAGGGCTGTTGTCTATGCTGGGAAGGCATCAGGATGCTTTTAAAGCTTATGGAAAGTTGATCGAAAATGCCCCCGACCAATTCGAATTATGGCTTTTATGGGCACAGCAGGCTAGTCAATGTGGACCGGAGATAAAAGATTGGGCAGTAGGTCAGTTGAGTTTACTTGCAGAAGAAGAAATGACAGATGATAAGTTCATGGTCCTTGCTGATGCAATTCTGAATTTGCAAGCTCCTGGCGATGTATTGGCAAGTATATATGAAAAAACGATCAATCGCATAGAAACCGGACCGGATAAAATATACCTTTACCGATTAGCAATTGATATTCTTTCCGAAATAAATCCAGCTGTCAGTCCTGTGGATTTGCTGCTTTCGGCAAGTTGTTACACAAGTGAAAGACGGCTGGCATTTATTCAGGAAGCAATGAACTCACTGGGGGATTTGTCTTCACTGCGTTTGGATCTTGCCAGATTGCTGGTATTTATGGATTGGAAGTGCTCACCAAATCAGCATATCAAACTTGGCCAGATATTCCTTGAAAATGGATATACAAAACTGGCTGAATACCTGTTTCGCAGTAATTCATTGCTTAATATTGAAAATCGGGGTCTTTATTTAATTATTGCAGACATACATCAAAGACGCAGTGATTTTAAGTCGGCACTTAACATACTCCTCGAAGCTATGACTTTATATCCTGAGGATATAGAAATCTTGATAGAAACAGCAAGCTATTATGAAATACTGGGGGAATTTCCAAAGGCTAATGAGCTTTATGTCCGGGCCTATAAACTGATTCCAGATGAAATTTCGATTGTCAAAGCAGCGGATACTAATAATAAAAAGCTGACGGATCAATTTAGTCAATTCAAGCGGATTGCTTTTGAAGGAATAGTTATCACCGCAGATGATAAGCTACCTGAAGATATTCAGGGAATTCATGATCAACTAATGGCTTCTGATCCCATTCCTGAAAAGAAAAACTCGATTCGTAATTCACGTGTTGTTGCCTCCTCTAAGAAAAATGAATCAGATATCGACCTCCAGCAGATTGATGTCGAACTGGAAGAACTAATCCATAAGAATGTTTCTGATAATCAAAGTTACAGTCGTATTGATGAAATTGTTGGAATGATACAAGATGATCAAGCTGAGTATCTGTATGAGGACTTTACCGATTATGGCATGATCTTGGGAAATGGTGTTTTTGTTACTTATTTAAATGCAACTTTAGCTCATAAATTAGGCAAAACTACTGAAGCTGAACAGCTGATCATTGAGTGTTATTTAAAAAATCCTCAAAACCGGAGATTAGAATTAAAAACAAAAGATATTCTTGAAGCTAATAAAAACTATAGGAAACTGGCAGATCTGTTGGTTAAAGTTGCTGAGAATACACGAAAGTCGCCTCTGCACTGGCGGGAAATTACCCGGCTGTATTATTTAGACGGTGATCTCGAAAAAGCCAAATGGGCCAATTCTTATGCTTGCGGTGAAAGTCATTTTGTATTGGGGCTTCTGGATTATCTTTTCTTGTATACCAAACAGCAGGATATCGAAAAGATGAAGCAGTATTTTCGAAAATATCAGATCGATTGCCGTAAGAAAAATAAATATTATGCCCTGCGGTGGAATAACTGGGACAATATCGGCGAAAATGGGAAGATTACTGAAAGAGATACAGTTTACATGGTATTAAGCCAATATCAGCAGCTTTATCTAGAATTCAAAAGATATTATCGTGCGGTTTACGCTGATCGTCGTGACAGTCGCGATTATGAACAGGCCTTCAATAACTACCAAGCTCTAAATTAATTACCAAAAGAAAGGAAGAATATGAGAAAGTTAATCATTCTGGCAGTATTAGTATCGTCTCTTAACTGCATGCAAGTTTATGGTCATACTGCAAAAAAAGAAATTCAAAAAGATGATGTAATGTTAGAGATTCAAAAGCAGGTAAAGGAGCTGATCCTAAAAAAAAATGATTATGATGCCGCCTTGAAACTATATGCCGAACAAGCCCGAAAGAACACACATGAAACTTACTATCGAGATCAGTACTCGATTTTACGCCGAGTAATTAAAATGAAAAGGGCCATGCAAGAAATATCTGGAAATCCAGCTGAGATATCTGAGACTGAATTAAAGAAATGGGAATCCTATTACCAGGCAGTTAGAGCTTATTACTATTCCCAGGGATTTTACGAAGAGTCGCCTGATTTAGATAATAAGGCCGTCGAAATACTCAAAAGTGATCAGGCGAAGCTGAATTATATCGAAACACTTGTTGTGCTTGACAAAAATGAGGAAGCAAAAAAAGTTATCGAGCAAACTGCCGGTAAGATAGACCTGCCGGCATTCAATACGCTGGCCCTGCTGGTTCAGGCTCGTATGACGCCATCGGATTCAATCACTAAGCAGTTGGAAGATATCCAAATTGGTCTAAAAGATAATCCCTTGTGCTTGGTTTATTTCGCATGTATCTATCAAATTCAGGGAGATATCAATGAAGCTTACAAAAAAATAGTTAAGGCATTAGAGAACACAAGTCCTACCCAGATCACTACTACACGCAAGATGATCGAAACCTTAAAAGAATTTCATGATCTTTCTGAAGATAAGAAATTTCAGGCAGCTTTGCAAACCCAAAGCAAGGTCTATCAATCCGGCTGTACCGGCGGAAGCAGTTGTAATAGTTGTTCTCTTAAAGACACATGTCCAAGTAATCAATAAGGTGTCAAATGAAACAGACAAGGCATACAATTCAAGTTGTTTTTTTTGTCGCAATAGCGATACTAGTATATGGTTTTAAATTCAATGTAGAGGCTTATTGCCCATTCGGCGCTGTCGAAACGCTGTATACATACATCAAAGAAGGAAAAATGCTTTGTGCTCTTGGCACCGGAAACTTCTATGCTCTGGGCATGATTCTTTTGATGACTCTTATTTTTCGGCGGTTCTTCTGTGGGTATGTATGTCCTATTGGTGCAACTTCGGAATTAATGAGATCTTTGGCCGGCGACTTCGAATATAAACAACTTCAGGTACCAAACAAAATTGATAAAGGCTTATCTTTGATTAGATATGCAGTTTTAATTATGGTGCTGATCATGACAGCAGCGACTATTGACTTATTTTACCGTAAAATGAGCCCCTGTTATCTGCTTGCTTCAATTAATAATGACATCGTTTTTTCGACGTATGTCGTTGGTGTCATTTTCCTGGTAGGTTCATTTTTGATATCTATGCCTTTTTGTCGCTGGATTTGTCCCTTTGCTGTAGTTCAGAATGTCTTTTCAAAATTTGGTCTTAGCACAATTGAGAGAGATGTTTCGGAATGTATCAATTGCGGTAAATGTACAAATAGCTGTCCGATGAGCATTGATGTGGCAAATACTGAAATAGTTAAATCTGCTGATTGCATTTCCTGCTTTGAGTGTATCAACAGTTGCCCTGTTGGTAAGGAGGATACCGATAAAGCTCTTTCATGGGTATTTTTACGTAAAATAAAAATCTCTAACACCAAAAACATCATAATTGCCGCAATATTATTCGGCGTGTTTGCAACTGCCGGATTATCTATTTTCGTAGACATACCCACATTCATATATACACGGGATGTCATAAAGCCTTCAGTAACAAATAACGTGATTTTTGAAGTGGAAGGGGTAAGCTGTTCAGGAAGTGCAAAATTATTCACGTACTTTCTTGACCGTAAGGATATATCTCAAATTTCAGGTTATATGAAGGTCACTGCTCGGCCAAGATCTGGATGGATACCCATTAATATTCAATACGATCCAGCAAAAACAGATAAAGAGGCTTTGGTCGAAGCTATCATGGAACCATATTACGACTTGGAAGAAAAAAGGTGGCGTCCAAGTCCCTTCAAAATAAAAGGATTTAACCTATTTGAATAAAGAGATGAATCTAATGACACATTCCGAAATGTTTTTATAAATTATTCATTCTGAGGGTATTAAAACAAAACTGTTAGAGTCTTACGACAACAGTTAAATTTAGCAAGCAAATAGTAATTTGATTCTAACATCAATATTGCAATGACATCTATATGAAAAATACAAAAATCAACTAAATAGTTTGCCATGTAATTGCTGCTATGATACACGGATTAGTTGTCCGTATGTCCTAATTGGCCATCAGAATACACTTTTGTTGGTGCTATCAGTATATCGTCGATAATCACCTTATATATGACTCACCATAAGATGTATGCAATTGTAAAAGCTTTTGCCCTCCGAAACTAACTCGTCTGCTCATATATTAAAGCCTATTGGGAAGCCTTGTCTTCCCATTCAACCTACCTTCACGGGTGCTCAAATCCCGCAATAGCCTGATTTTTGGTGCAGACCGAAAAATATAAAAACCAGCCCACTTTTTTTAACATAGGCTTGACCACAATGTCCCGCGGCCAAGCCTATCTTTTATACAAAAAGGCTGGGGGAAAATGTAAATGGCCGAATACACAAAAATCAGCTTTAATCACCGCAAGGAAATCTCTGATTATTCAGATTTAGTGGAAATGCTTTTTCCTGGCAATCGCAACCAGCAGCATGCCGCAGCTTGTATTCTGTTCGAGCTCAAGTGGGCAGACAATATAGTGCCAAATCTTGTCTATATTGAAAATAAATACAGCACTTCTCGCCGAATACTACAAAGGACCAGAGCAAAACTATCAAAGCTCGGTCTTATTGAACATATAAGCAGTTTCAATTCACGATACGGGGGCAAACAGGGGTGGAAACTTTCAACACGTTTTGAGTCATCCCTGAGGCGTCTTGCTGACAAATGTACCGATTTAAGGGATACATGCAAGTCTTCAAAGGACAAAGACTCTATGTTCATTACACTTGCAGACGCCAGGCGATAATGCGACTAAACCGACGAGTATTTCAAAATTTTTACTGTTCTAAATGCGCGCGGAGTCTGGATTTACAAGATTTTTGATTTTTTTTCAGATCAGTACTTGCGCTTTTGTGGTTGTAGCGCTAAAATTTAAAGTGATTGGTTTTGAAAATTGTTAACTGAATTTTGGAAAGGATAAAATGATGACACTTGGTTTGCGAAAAATTATCTTACTGATGCTGATTGGTGCGATTTTCCTGATGGGCAATATCGTACTGATTGCCAATTGGCTAAACGAGAAGGGTTTGCCGGATTTTGCTGATCACATCCGCAGCAATTATCTTACAGGCACAGCTGTAACGATTATTGTCGCTCTTTTGATTTTGCTTACAGGACCTAAAGCCAGCGGCAAGGCGTTGAGTTTTTCAAGGAGATGTCCGGTTTGTGATAAAAGATTGATCGGCAATCCGAAATACTGTTCGGAGTGCGGAAGCAGCTGCAGTGACTAATTTAATCCTCAAAAGGTTTATATGGAGTTAGGGTATAATAGGCATAGGGAGTGTGTTTGTCTACATACTCTATTGCTGAGCATTTTTTCTGAGTCGTGTCGCCAAGGAAATAACAGGTATAGTTTGAAATGCTTGTTTTCAAAAATCCGCTTACGATTTCCCAGTTGCCTTGCCAAGTTTGAGTTTCGCCTGCTTCACTGCTTCTATCAAGATGTTGCTCCAATAATGTACCGTCAGGATAAAAGGTTATAAGAAAAGCCAGGCCATTATCACCGCGTTTTTCCCAGGTACCTTTTACATCCTCAGTCTCAATACCTCTTTTGGACTTCTTCCATTTGGCAAAATCTTCTTCGAGCATTTCTCCACCCTGGTCCAAAGCTCGCTGAAACAAAACCGGAAAATCCTGAAGGCCGTATATTCCCCAAGAGCCGGATTCATACCCGAATAGCGATATAAGCTTGTCATTATCTAACATAGTAGTATTTACCGAATATCATTTGTCAAATCCATTTGCCAACATTAAAATCTTATCTGTTAGTAATAAAGAACTTAGAGCCAAATTCAACTTATTTTTAAGCACCTTTTTTGCTGATTACCCGCATCACAATTTCCCCAAACAATCCCTGTTCAGATCCAAGGGTTGATTTTTGTCCTGTTTTGGGTTATTATTCTATAATATACAAAGGTTTATGATATGGAATGGGTAACTTCAACACAATTATTAAAAGAATTAGAGTCATCCAATGACGGAGATGGCTGGGAGTATTTTTGCGGTTTTTTTAGGCCTATGCTGATTAGATTCGCAAAAGGGCTTGGGTTACCAAATTCACTCGCTGAAGATGCCGCCCAGGAAACACTTCAAACCTTTATAAAATCATTTAGAACCGGGAAATACAACAGAGATAAGGGACGGTTAAGTAAATGGCTTTTCGGTATCGCTTTTAGGGTGATCCGGAATATGCGCCGAAACCTGCCCAGGGAAAAGCTGATATCTGATAATCAGACGGGAACGTGTTTCTGGGACCTGATAGAGGACGAAAATGCCGTTAAACACACCTGGAATACAGAATGGCGAAAACTTGTCCTAAAGCACTGTATTAGCC
>CAZLVS010000050.1:0-26694 GCA_964563085.1 uncultured Ignavibacteria bacterium
ATTGATTTTCGATCAACCGCGCTTGTGCCTCGCCTTGAAGAACCACCACGCCCATCGTCTTGCCATCGTATCGGCTATCGGCACACATTTCGGCGATTCTTTCGACAATGGCTTCGGCTTCCGGTCGGTTGATCGTCCGATTGTTCGAACCTTCTCGATACCCGCCGCTCACAAAAACATGCTCAAGCGGCGGCAACCGATCCGGGCCATATTGCCTCAAGGGAATCAACGGCGTATCTGAATAGCAAAGATCATTGCTGAAACGAATAATTTCCGGCATGCAACGGAAGTGCTCGCGCAGCGTGACGCGCCGCGTGCCGTAGCGCAGTTTCCCGTGATCGAACAGGCTTGCGTCACGATGAAAGGAATCCTTGTGGTCGAAGTCATACAGGAACTGCTCCATCAATTGAAACACGGCTTTCTTGTCGATGAATCCGGCTTCCGGGCTGATTTGCTTGTCGTCACCCACGATGAGAACCTTCTTACCCAAGTAGAACAGGGGAAGCCCCTCCAGCCCGCATTGCGAAGCTTCGTCAACGATAATCAAATCGAATATGCCTGGGGTGGGGTGTACGGTATCCCAAACGCGATGGAGCGGCATCACCCATGCCGGAACCGCCTCGCGGCATTCATTTAGGTGCCCTTGCGCCTCGCGACGATGGCGCGGCGCATGCTTCCCCGTCCCCTTGCCAAGCCGCCGCATGGACTGCTGCCAGGCTTCCATGTGTCGGCGATGGTCTTCCTTGAGCCGCGAAAAACAGAACGACCAGGCATGAAGCGAGGCAAGTTTCCCGATAATGCCGTTTATTTTGTCCTCTGTCTTCTTAGCTCGTTTAGCGAGCGCCGGCACTTCCTCCTGCCGGATGTATTCCTCGATCCAGGACCGCGCCTGCGCCCAATGCCAGGCGTCGCCAATGTGCTGGACTCGTTCCTCCCAATATGGCTCGTTGCAAGTTTGTTCCAGGGATTTCGTGAATTGCGGAAGCTCGCCGCGCAGTTTCGAGAGATATTCGTCTACTTTCTGAAGGCGCTGGCGCTGTTTTTGCAAATCCAGAATCGTATTCGCACACAGAGCAAACTTATCTATGTCGCGGCTGCGAATGGCGCTCAGCAAATCGTTTGTCACCGGATGCGCGCCGCCTTTGGCGGCAATCTGAAAAATTGGAGCCTCAAGGCCTTGGATTTCCTCACCGGCAAGCCGCTTACGGATACGAGCCAATGCAAGGCGGCACGAGGAGACAACCTTTTCGATTTGGGATTCGTCGGCCCATACGGGTTCGCCCAAGCCTGAGCATTGGCTTATCGCTTCTCGGCACTTGGCAATGAGCCCTTCAAGCGCCAAAGCGTTTTCGAGCGCATCGCGCAACGATTTGAGTGCGGAAAGCTGGAGAGTGTACGGCCCTTCAACCTGTTCACTTCGCCCTTTCCAGAAGCGCCATGCCTTTTCACATTCAATGCGAACGTGTAGCGCATCGGCAAGATTTGAGAAATGCTCGACCTTAGAACAGGGGTGTCCTCCAATTTTCACAGTCTTGATAACATATAACCGCTCTTTCACCAATTTAGGCCGAAACAACCCCCACCCCAGTTTCCCGCCGTTCTCCATGTGCTCTTTCAGTTTACGGGAGTCTTCATACAACAAACTGACATCGGTGGTGTCCGGGAATTCGACTCGGATCTCGTCGGCGGTCGCAACAAGTTCTTCAATTGAAATAATTACGTCTTTCGTAACACGCAGAAGTTCATGCCACAGGGATGAGTTGCCGCCCAGAACATCGCACAAGGCATCTTTCATCCATGTATGCGGCGTTGCGAGGAGTCTTCTGCGACCGTCCCGAAACATTAAGAAAGCATCACGGATCGCCTCAATGACAGGACGATTGTTTTTTGCCAATAAATTGGCAAACCGTTCATCAGCCCCACGCGCCGCGCTTTGCTCTTCTTCAATTGCGTTTGCCTCATTACTCACGAGATTGGCAAAGCGCTCAGGGGATGATAATTCTTCGGGCCATCCAAGGCCCAGTTCCAGGCGCTTCTCTGGCGTGAATTGGCGCAACGCTACAAGGATGTTTCGCAAATCGTTTGTGGAAATCTGACACGTCCTGTCTAAAGAAACGGAATCCGTGAACCATTCATAGTCGACTCGATCTCGGTTCACCGCTTCGGCGATTCTTGCTGCCGTGCCTTGATAAGCTCCTTCCGCGATAGACTGAGTATGCGTTTCGGACTCCCGGATGTCGCGGAGCTGCCGGTTGACCTTAGCCTTCTCCTCGCGGAGTTTCCGCAAGCGCTTTTCAAGTTCCGTACGTTCACGCTCGGCGCGACCTTCGTTCCACTCCTCATTCTTCCGCAGAATGCCGCCAACGCTGGATTCGAGAGAGCGGCGTTCCTCAAGTCCGCTGCCAAGCAGATTGATGCAGAGGGGACGCAATTCATCAGGCACAAGCCTTTCAAGAACCTGAAGCGCACGCGGCGTTTTCGCCGTGATGAGCGTTCGCTGTCCCGTGGCAAGCAGATGGCAAATCAGATTGGCAATGGTATGGGATTTTCCCGTGCCCGGCGGCCCTTGCACAAGCACACTGCTCGCCGCTCGAATTTTTTCCACAATGCGGCGTTGCTCATCGTTCGATGGCTTGGGAAAGAAAACCTCACCATCGAATGCGATGTTGGCCTCTTCCACTTCGTCGCTCGGTTCGTAGACATCCTCCGGACGGATTTCCGCAAGGTCCGCGAACTCGCCGGGGATGGCTTCGCCGTTTTCGATCTGTTCCTTGATCCTCTTCAGGGTTTCGGTAAGGCCTTTGGCGGAACGCTTTCTCAAAATAAGGGCAGGGGCATATTCAACAACTGGTTTTTCTGACGCCCTGACACCGTTTGATTTTAGAGATTCTTTATATTCCCCTTGGGCTTTTATCGAATGAACGAGGGCTTGAAGCACGCCTTCAACACAAGCCTTTTCCCAGGGATCATCCCCAGCTTGAGTGAGTGAGGTCTTCGCCGTTTCTTCGGCCCGCGCTGGTTGTTCCGCAATATCCAGCATATCGAATTCGGGGCGCAATTTGGCGCCCTCGGTGTGCGGGCGGACGGTGAACTTCCCCAGGCGCGCCTCAAACTCCAAGATGGCATCCGCAACAATCAAATGGCGGCGGACTCGCTGTCCGGTGGGCGTTTGCCAGGTCAGCAGCCCCAAGGCCAACACCAACTCGTATTCTTCGCCAAGTCGAAGTTGCTCTTGATGAATGGCAAAGAGCGCAGAGTATACCCTGTGAACACTTTCCCAATCGTTATGATCATCAACCCATGGAAGCCATCTTTTGTCGAGGTATCGTTCCCATACTCTTCGGATCTCAGGAAAATCTTCAAGGTATTTGGTTTTTGGAACAAATTCCGGTTGATCAGTCCCCTCTTGCCATTCCGGGTTCTTAATCTGCTGCATGATCTTCGTTTTTAGTTCAGGAATATCATCCTTGTTTCGAAGATCGCCAATATTGATCCAATCTCCACATTGATCGGGAATACTTGGCAATTCGGGTTCACGTCGAGTTTGAATCTCAATCCAGACATCAGAATCATAATCCTCGTCATGCCCCCAAGCCTGCGTGAAACAGCCTCGCTCGCGGGGAACGCTCGACACCCAAAGAACCTTTTCGTATTCCATAATGTCGCGGATCGACTTCGTATGCAACGACGCCAATCTAAGCAGGTAATCGATCAGGCGAATAGCCTTTTCATTCATGCCCTGAGATATCGAGGGATTCATTTCTCTTTCTATGTTTTAGATTATCACTTAAATACGAAACAACGACCATAAAGTCAAATACTTTTGCTGTAATTTGTAAATTCAATAAATATTCTTCACCCCCGCACCTTCACCACCGTCACTCCCATGCCGCCTTCGTGGTATTCGCCGAGGCGCATTTCCGCTGCGTGGCGGTGCTGGCGTAAGTATATCTGCACCTTCTTGCGCAGCATGCCGGTCCCTTTGCCGTGGATTATCCGCACTATCCCCACCCCCGCCTGCACCGCATCCTCCAGGTAGCGGTCGAGGCGCGGCTCGGCTTCCTCGAATGTCATCCCGCGCAGGTCAAGTTCGGGATTGAACGACTGCACCCGTTCATATTTCACCCCCGCCGATTTCACCTGTGGTTTGGGAGCGTCCATTTTCTCCAGGTCGCGCAGACGGACATCCACCTTCAGGTTGCCGACTCTCACCTGAAGCTGCCCCCTATCATCGGGCGCGGTCAGCACCTCGCCCTCGGCATGCATACTGCGGACGTAAACGCGATCGCCCGGCTTGGCGGTCTTTAGCCCCGGTCTCTGTTTTGGCGCCAGTTTTTCCGCCTTCTGTTTGAGCGACTGCTGTTTTTCCTGCAGTTTACGCCGCGCATTGCGCGCGGTTTCGCGGTCAGCTTTGGTTTTGTTGATGGATGCGATTAAATCCTCGACCTCCTTCTGAGCATCGGCGACGGCGGACTCGGCTTTTTCCAGCGCCAGCCGGTCGGACTCCTTCTCCCATTCCTTCATTTTCTGCAGCTTGGTCTGATAAAGTTCCTCGAGGTCGGATGCGGCGCGGCGGGACTGGATAAGCTCATCGCGCTCCTTTTTCACCTTTGCCAGGTTAGCCTCGAGCTGCGCCACCAAACTGGCGAGATCGCGATGACCGGTATCAACCAGTTGTTTGGCGCGTTTGAGGACGGACTTGCGCATGCCGAGTTTTTCGGTAACCTCGATAGCGTAGGATGCGCCGGGGATATCGGGCTGGAATTTGTAGGTGGGCATGAGATTCTCGCGGTCAAACTCCATCGAGGCGTTGCGGATTTCGGGGACATCTCCGGCGAGAGTTTTCAGAGCGCCGAGGTGGGTGGTGAAAATCGCCAGCGAACCGGATTTGACGATATATTCGATAACCGCCTCGCCCAGCGCCGCTCCCTCCACCGGGTCGGTGCCGCTGCCGAGTTCATCGAAAAGCACCAACGATTTCTCATCGCAATTATCTATAGCGTAACATATCTGTTTCATGTGGCCGGAAAAAGTGGAAAGGCTCATGGCGATAGACTGCTCATCGCCAATGTCGGCAAAGATGGTCTCGAAAATCCCCAGCCTGGCATATCGCGCCGGAACCTGCAGGCCGGATTGCGCCAGCATGACGGCCATGCCGACAGTTTTCAGCGCCACGGTTTTACCTCCGGTGTTGGGACCGGTGATGATAATCACCCTGCCGCTTTCGCCCAGGCTGAAATCGAGCGGAATGACTTTATCCTTGGGAAGAGCGCCGTCGATAAACAGAAGGGGATGACGCGCGCCGCGGAGTTTGATAATCGATTCCTCGGTAAGCTCAGGAGTTACTCCGTCATACTGCTCCGAAAGCAGAGCGCGGGCATGGATGAAATCAAGGCGGGCAAGCGCTTCCTGAGATGAAAGCAGTGATTCGGTTTCGTCGCGGATGCTATCACATAGTTCGATGAGAATCCGTTCGATCTCGCGTTTTTCCTCGGAATGCAGCTCGCGAAGGCGGTTGTTCATGGGGAGCATTTCCAGCGGCTCCATGAAAACGGTAGCGCCGGAGGAAGAACGGTCATGCACCACGCCGCTGACCGATGATTTGTGCGAATCCTTTACCGGAATCACGTAGCGCCCATCGCGCATGGTGACGATACGATCGGCGATGAAATCCTCCGAGGATTTGGAAGTGATCAACTTGTTGAGCTTGTCGGTGATTTTACTGCGGACTCGATCCATCTCCTGCCGGATTTTCATCAGCGCTTTGGAGGCGTTATCGGCGACTACTCCGTCCGGCGTTATGATGCGGTTTATGCCGGATATCAGTTCTCTGAAATCGGTTAACTCCGACGCAATGTGCCAGACGGCGGGATATTTGTCTCGTTTGGAGGAGAGATTGCGATATACTTTGGATGATACGCTTGCCAGGTCGGCAACCCTGAGGATTTCCTTGCCATCCAGAAAGGTTCCGAAAGTGTCTATCCTCTCGAGAAGCTCGATTATATCCGGGAAACGCTCCAGACCTGCGCCGCTTTCGTATTTGTTGATCTCGCAGAATTCGGAGGTTTCTTTCAGGCGGCGATCCACCATCCAGCGGTCATCGGACGGCGTCAGCGAATCCACGTGGGCGCCTCCGCCGGAGGAGTAACATTTACCTCGCAGGATTTCCTTGATTCGTTGGTATTCTAATGCTCGTAATGATCTTTGGTCCATAGTTTTTAAATTAAATTTGACAGCTGTCGGATGGGGTACCCGACAGCACAGTATCTACAGCGAGTATAAAACATTCTCTACGATAAATGAAGTAAATTCGCATAGTTTTGAGCCTGTACAATTTCTTTTAATTGCATATCGGACTTGTTGAATTTATACTTGGTAGAAGTGTATCATTGATAAAGAGAGAACTATGGATTGCCCCAAATGTAGAAATCCCCTTATCGCTCTGGAATTAGACCAAATCGAAATCGATCATTGCGCCGAATGCGGCGGTATATGGCTGGATTCCGGGGAGCTCGAATTGCTTTTTGATGATAGTGACAGAGCGATCGAGTTTATCGAATCATTCAGCAGGAAACCGGAGTCCGGTGAGAAAACACTTAAATGTCCCATCTGTTTGAAGAAAATGGAGAAGGTATCGGTGCCGACCGAGCAAACAATACTCATAGACCGGTGTATCAATGACGACGGATTGTGGTTCGATGCGGGGGAGTTGGAACGGACGCTGCAATCGGGGAAGCTGGATTCGGATAATCCGGTTTTGAATTTGCTTAAAGAGATGTTCAAGAATAGAATGGAAAGATAGGAGAATATACATGATTGCTGCATTAATAATAATCGGTATTATCGTCCTGGCTGTCGTATTCGCTATCGGGAATTATAATTCCCTGGTAAGATTGCGCAATCAGGTGGATAATGCCTGGTCACAGATCGATGTCCAGCTTAAACGACGTCACGATCTGATCCCTAACCTGGTGGAGACCGCCAAGGGATACATGAAGCATGAACGGCAGACACTGGAGAATATCACCAATGCTCGTGCCAAAGCGATGCAAGCCGGTTCGGTGGCGGATAAATCTGCTAAAGAAACCGAATTGTCCGGCGCAATCAGCCAGTTTTATTTAGTCGTGGAAAACTATCCCGATTTGAAGGCGAACCAGAATTTCCTGGCGGTTCAGGAAGAACTGACCTCCACCGAGAATAAAATATCTTTCGCGCGACAGGGATATAATGACCAGGCGCTGTTTTATAACAACAAAATACAGATGTTTCCGTCCAACATAATCGCCGGTATGTTCAACTTCGGTAAACGCGATTTCTTCGAGATAGAAGATGAAACCGAGAGGGATGTACCGCGCGTAAGTTTTGATTGATTGATTATGTGGGAATTAATCCGAGCCAATAAACGAAAATCGTTTATCCTGATATCCCTGATGGGGACGGTGCTTCTATTATTGGGGTATGTAATCGGGGAGTTTTATGCTCCCGGCGCCGGTTTCGGCGGGATGGCAATAGCTTTCTTCGTATGGGCAGGTTTAGCTCTGTTAAGCTATTACTCCGGCGATTCCGTACTACTTATGGCGAGTAAGGCGAAGGAAGTTACACATGAGGTTCATCCCCAGCTCTATAACGTGGTAGAGGAGATGAAAATAGCCGCCAACCTTCCCAAAATGCCTAAGATTTATATCATCAACGAAGAAGCTCCCAACGCTTTCGCAACCGGAAGGAGCCCGGACAAAGCGGCGGTGGCGGTGACGGCGGGATTGCTGTCGCGGCTTAATCGCGATGAACTGCAGGGAGTTATCGCGCATGAGATCGGGCATATCACCAATCGCGATATACTCTATGTAACTATCTCCGGCGTCATGCTGGGCGCGGTGGTTCTGATATCACAGGTGTTTTTGCGAAGTTTATGGTTCACCGGAGGACATTCGCGACGGTATCGTTCGCGGGACAGGAATGGAGGTCAGGCGCAAATGATAATGATGGTGGTTGCGATTGCAGTTGCGATTTTAGCACCCATAATGGCTCAGCTTCTATATTTCGCGTTATCCCGTAAACGGGAGTATTTAGCTGACGCCACCGGAGCGCGGCTGACCCGCTATCCCGAAGGATTAGCGTCAGCGCTGGAGAAGATATCCGAGGGTAATATACAGATGAAATCCGCTAACAAGGTTACCGCGCCGATGTATATCATCAATCCTCTTGCCGACGTGAAAAAGCAGTTTTCAGCCTGGACAAGCACTCATCCGCCTACCGAAGAGCGTATTAAAATTCTCCGAAATATGATGCACGGCGTGAATTATAAGGATTATCAGGATGCTTATGCCAAAATCAAGGGGAAGAGCGATAATATCATTCCGGCTTCCGGGTTGAAAGATAAGGAAAGAATAGATAGGCGCAAAGAAGCTCAACTATCGGAAAAAGTGAATGATAAAAAGCAAAAGCGGAATCTGGGCGACCTGATGCGGAAGCTGGATCAATATGCATTTATCGCCTGCGCCTGCGGATTGCGAATGAAAGTGCCGCCGGAGTATAAGAAAGACACGGTAAAATGCCCTCGCTGCGGGAGGGACAACAAAGTGCCGCCGGCGGAGTTGGCAGCCGCCGCGGGAGCCGCCACCGAAGCTGTTGATAAATCCTCCCGTCAAAAGTAGGTCGGATTGCGAACGAAGTGAGAAACCCGACACAATAATTAATGTAGTGCTATCGAGTGTCCTCACCTAATAGCGCTAAAATGCGGCGTCAGGTCGCCCGACCTGACGCCGGTTGGCAAATGAGTTGTCGGAACCGCGGGATTCCGACCTACTGTTTTTGTCATTGCGAGGCGTCCCGCAGTATGCGGGACGACGAAGCAATCCCCTTCCGCTATGCGCAAGCCCGGTTCTACTTCAACAGCAGCATCTTCCGTGATATGGTTTTATTGTCACCGAATTTCAGATGATAGAAATAGATTCCCGATGATAGATTATCCCCGTTGAAAGCGACGCTGTATTCGCCGGCGGTTAGCTTTTCATCCACTAACTCCGCTATTTCCTGCCCCAACAGGTTGTACACCTTGAGGTTGACATATCCATTATTCGGTATGCCGAATTCGATTTTGGTGGAGGCGTTGAAGGGGTTGGGGTAGTTGCGTTTTAAGTAGCAATATGTGGGCAACCGCGGGTCATGTTTATCATCAACACTCGTCATTGGGGGTTCCCGGAATTCATAGTTACTCGTATTCCACCGGTCATGCCCAGCTTGAGGCCATTCCACGGTGGAACTGTCGAATTGGAAGCCCAGATCATACATATAAATATAGGCTTCTTCTCCCAGATGTTCCCAGGGGCTGACCGAGCCGCAAGAAGACAAAAGCAGGTTAGCGGCGCCGTCTCCATTGAAATCATGGATACAGGGCGATGCTGAACCGTTAATAGAGCGAACGGTTAAAGGCCAACCTTCCAATAAATTTCCCGAATAATCATAAGCCCAGTAATGCGACCAGATCGAATCGGGATCGCCATAAAATTGTTGTGAGCCTAACAGCACATCAGGATATGAATCACCGTCCAGATCAGCAATTATTGAATTATTACTAAAGATATATTCGATTTCAACAGGCCAGTTGGAGAGCATTGAACCATCTGGCTTGAAAGCCCACATCAAATTCCAGTAATCATGACTAAAATCAAGTCCATTAACGAAAATTTCCAGTTGACCATCCTTATTTATGTCTCCGACCACCGGTACGCTTCCGGGCATTCCATTGGACCAGTAGTATGGCCAGCCCATTTGAATAGAACCATCATGCCGATAAACCCCCAACCATCCCTCCGGTTCTCCCCGTTCCGATCTGTAAGTGCATACCAATACCTCCAACCAACCATCACTGTCGATATCAGCTAAAACCGGATGTCCTTCGGGATAAACGAGATACTGATTCTGCCGAAACTGGATAGGCCAACCTGGAAGGATATTCCCGAATCTGTCAAATGCAAATATATGGTTTTCGGTAATCGAGACAATGTCTGCATAGCCATCCTTATCTAAATCACCGACCGCCAGTCCAAATGCCACAAATCTATCGGGCCATATACTGGCATTAAATCCAGTATACCTTTCCCCGTTCATTTTATAAACCAAAAATGAAGTATCCGCGCACTCATTCGAGTCCGTATAAACCGCAAAAAGAATCTCCGGTGTCGTATCTTCATCCAGCTCAACCAACACCGGACGGCAGGGGAAGGTGGTGCCTTCCGGCTGTTCTATTTCCACCGGGAATCCCGGAGCTTCCTGACCGAAGACGTTGAATGCATGCAGTGTATTACCATAAAAACCACATCCTGCCCAATGCCCTTCTATTCCTATAAATTCTTCTAATCCGTCGTTATCAGCATCATATATCAATAAAGCCTCCATGCCAAACTGTCCCTCTAATTGAATAGGAAAGTCGGGAAGAACCCCCCCATCACTGTTAAGCACAAAAACGGTCGAATCCACTAATCCAAACGGTATGAGCGAAGACAAACCATCAGGCGACTGAATATGCGTTAATCCGTCGTAAGGTCCCAAGGACCATCGCAGCGTATCTGTGGTATGATAATACCAAGGCCAGCCGGGCATTAGTACCGGTTCAGCAAATGAGATACCGCATAAGATTAATAGAAGTGCCAGGAGTAGTATTATTCTTACATTAATCATTTTGCTCTCCTTTGGAATGCACTCCAATTCGAATAATTGGAGTGCATTCAATCATAGTTAGACACCCATAATTTTAGTAGCGAAAAATGCGAGGGTGCAAACTATTCATCACCTCCGGTTGAATTCTCATCAGCGCACGGATAAACATCTTGTTCGACATAGGTATCTTCCGGTAGGTAAACTCTGTACCAGGTTACATTACCAGAAATGTAGTGAATACATTTGATTCGATAGTATCCTGCATCTCCATTAATGTGTGCCAAATAGTAACGATGGGGCACAGCTTGGCTTATATAGTCCCAAACACCTGTGCCGGAATAGTCGTCCTCGTACAACTCACATTTATCTTTCTTATGGTATGTGCAGTCTATCCAATAGATGCCATCTCCTCCTACTCTTACTCCGCAATAGGCATTCGGCGACAGTAAACCTGCAACCAAAGCAATTGTAACGATAGTTCCAATAGCTAATCCTAATGATTTTGATTTCATTTCTAATCCCCCAGAATTTTAAAGGTACAATTACTTACATCAATTAAAAACTAATCACGGCACACTACGGGGGACCGCGGATAGTTGACGGATACATATCCCTAACCGCCCCCCCCTTAATAACTTATGAATTTGGTCGCTTTGGAGCCCGTGCATAAATCACTTATTGCATCTACATTTTATATCAGACTTAATATAACTATCCGGGCTCTGTTTGTCAATATTGTTTTCACGAAATATTGCGTATATTTCCCTATTTGTGTAATTCGCTTGTGGTGGTCTGAAAGTATTATAATGTCGGTGACCCCGATGAGATCGGGGGACGGCATGAAAAACATAACACACCCCGATTTCCCCGCTTTGCGGGGAAATCACCCCTCTCAAGAGGGGGATAGAATGTGGCGCAAGGTGTCCTCACCTGGCGCTTCCCGTCGGGTGGGGCCACCCGACGGCACGAGGACCGAAAAATGTGGGGTCCCCGATTAAATAGAAGTATCTCTTTTATCGGGATATCCAGAAACATCCCCTTTCTTCACCTGTATGATATGAAAGTAAGCTGAAATTTCATTTGAAAATAGCTGTAATAAAGGCTATCTTTCACTTCATTGGGTTCGCAACCTTATGCAGCCGTATAACGTAAACTCAAGAAAGGCTGAATTGAGCAAAGACCGTGAGCGGGAATTAGTATCCGCTGCGCTGGATGGCAACCAGCAGGCATATCGGGAGCTTTTCGATGCCCACAGGGCTTCGATTTTGCACATTATTTCGAAAATCGTGCGGAATTACGAAGAGGCGAACGATCTTGTTCAGGAGACATTTATCAAGGCGTTCGGTTCGCTGGCGAGCTACCGGTCGGAGTATCGATTCAGCACATGGTTGTACAAAATAGCTGCCAATAACTCAATCGATTACTTGCGAAAGAAGAAAATGAAGCTCTATTCTATCGACCGACCGATCGAGACCAGAAACGGCAGCGTGAATCTGGAGCTTCCGGATCATAGCCATAATCCGGAGAAAGATTATCACTCCAAGAAAAAAAGGAACTTAATTCAGGAAGCGATTGAAACATTGCCCCCTAATTACCGAGAAGTTATCGTGTTACGCCATCAAGAGGAACGCTCGTATGGGGAGATTGCACTTAAATTGGATATTCCGGTCGGAACGGTTAAGGCGCGTATTTTTCGTGCTCGAGAATTGTTGAAGAAGAAACTTAAGGATATAGTATAGTTAGTCTGTAATAGGGATTAATTATGGATATTGTGATTTAAGTTCGAATTCCGAATAGTATTAATATGAAAACTCATCGAATTTTTACCTCAATTCTGACAATCATCGTAGCGGAACTATTCTCTTTGGCGATTATCTGTCCGATATCGATAGCCGCAGAGGAAACAATCATATATGACGAGGAGCTCCAAAAGCAAAGACTCGAGGATGTCATAAACGGCGACCTCACCATTATTGAATTAAGTATTGAAAACGGACATGTAGAGATACTTACCGAGGACCGGGAGTGGATTGAGTTCGACCTCAGCCCCAAGGGGATAGCGGTTCCCGATATACCTCGACTGAAGGGGGTTATCAGGATGGAGCGCGGGCAGATGCCGCTTCCCCCCGACAAAGGAGAGCGGAAATTTGTTTGGTCCGGAGATGAAACCATGATTATCGAGGAATCAGAAGAGGTTCTGCGCGATATATTCGTGATGGGTTCCGATGTAATAGTTAAAGGTTACGTAGGGGGTAGTATAGTCGCACTGGATGGAGACATATTGGTAACTTCCACCGGAAGGGTGGATGGAGACGTATCGACAATCGGCGGCAAGGTGGAGAAAGAACCGGGAGCGATTATCAAGGGTGAGAGGATAGAAACACCTGGCTTACCGGGCGTCTCCGCACCGGATATTCACTTCCCCAGTCCCGTGCTGGTCTTTCTTTTTGTTTCGGTAATTTTTTCGATGGCGGTTATTTCCATAGCTCCCCGCAATGTGCTTAAAGTAAAGAACACTATAAGTGACAAAGTGGTCAAATCATTATTACTCGGCTATCTCTATGTGCTCGGGGTCCCATTTATCATAGCGATTTTGGCTATCACCGTCATAGGGATACCGGTAATAATCGCTCTGCCATTCATAATTTTCGCAGCGCTTCTTTTGGGTTTTACCGCATTCAGCAGTTTAATCGGGCAAAGATTCCTTGAATGGATCAGCATGCCGGAAAAATCACCGCTGCTTACGGTTTTGACAGGAGCGGTTCTATGTCAGCTACTCATCGTTGTTGGCGCATTAATCGGTACGTTAGGCGGTTTTTTGAATGGAATCAGCACGATATTCACCGTTATCGGAATTATAATATTATTCGGGATTGTTTTGCCGGTATCCTTTGGCGCCGCTATAACTACCGTCTTTGGAACGCGACCCAAGACCGTAGTTACGGTTAGATTGAAGAAGGATATCCCCGAGGGCTAACCTGTATTATTCACAAATATCGTTATTTGTAGCGGAAGCTTTGCGCTTCCGGCGTTTCCTTGAGATACTCAATTCCAATCTGTAAATGACCTGCTTCTATTGGGCTCCCGAAGGACAAGCGTTCGGCTGCGGATTATTTTTTTATGAATTATCCGGGCTGACATGGTCAAGGCTAAGCCTTGACCATGTTTTTCGAATCCAACCGCAAATAACTTACGACTAAAAACTACTTCAGCAGCGTCATCCGTTTGCTGATTACGTTTTCGCCGATACTTAATTTGTAGAAGTAAACGCCGCTGGCTTGATTCTGCGCATCCCAGATTACCGAATGATTGCCGGCTTCCATATTGCCGTCAACCAACGCAGCTACTCTCTGACCCATCAAGTTGTAAACCTCAAGATTGACCTGTCCTGAAACCGGTACGTGGAAGTTTATGCTGGTCTGAGCGTTGAACGGATTGGGATAATTGCCCAGCAATTCTACGGCAGACGGTGTGCTTTCGGGCAAATCTTCATTAAAGAAGCCCTTTAATACCCATCCTTCGGCATCAAATGACTGACGTGACAGAGCGGAACCGTATTCGAAGTCGTCGATAGTATAAAAGTTAGCGGAATTATGTATCAATACATAGGCGATATTGGCTGCATTGACTTCCATGAAATCATTGGAACCGTAATTCTCACCGCCCGAGGTGTTATCTAAGAGATTCCCGCCAGAGCTATAGGCTTCAAGATAAAGAGTTCCGCCGGTGCCAACGGTGTACCATACGCCAACATGATTAACAAGGGCGTCAAAATCCACCCTGATAGTGGGGACATCGGCAGTAAAAGCTACTTGATGTCCGGAATGCGGAGGATAACCGGTATCATTGTAACCATACACCTGGTTTTCCAGAATGGTAACAGAAGAACCGAAATTCAATCCGGGATAGAAGCCTCCGAGATTCTGCCCGCCGCCGAAATACCAATACTGCTCAGGTACTTGCTCGAAGTCTATGACTTCGACCTGCCCGCCGCCGGAAACAGTGAACGGGAATGAAGCGGAATCACAGATTTCGTTGTTGTAGTCACCGCAATAAGCTATGTAGGTGTATGTCCCGGGAGGAGCGAAGTTGGGAACATGCTGACTACCATGGGCTGTGCGGGAAGCGCCGGGATTAAGATAAATGTTTAAATAACGGAATTGACGATAGAAATTCCCCTGATAGATTACGCCGCCCCAGACATCAACGGTAATGGGATCCGAGGTGGGATTACCGATATATCCGGTAAATCCGAAGCTTCCGCCCGGATCGACAATAACGGGATCGTTATCAGGTGTCATATCAACATCACAGCACTGAGGCTGTCCGCCGCCTTCTAACGCAACGCAGTAATTGATGTGAGCATTTGAACCCGGGTAAAGCTCCTGAATAACCCAGTCGTTTCCGCTGTAGGTGTAGTTCACGGTGCGGGGACCGTAAACCTGGTCATCGGAGTCGGTAATAATCATTGTGTTGTTGTCGATTTCCCAGATGGTGATGGCATGATAATATCTTCCGGAAGCATCGTAACCTGAAGGCAGCATTCCCCTGGTCATTTTACCGGAGTACAAGCATACGCCTACTCCATGCCCTTCGGCAATTCGAGCCTGTGACCAGGTGACCGGGTTGATAGACCATGAACCGTTTCCAAATTCATCATCAGCTTTGATGAAAGGCTGATAATCCATCCCTTCGAAATCAAAAGCCCAATGCTGCCAACCTCCATCATCAAAGGTGCGGTAATTACCGCTGTTGGCATAAAAGGTGTTGCCCCATGGGCTTACCGCAGGAGAATATGCGGCTCCGTCGCGCAATCCGACCGTATAAGGATTGCCGTGACCTTCCCCCTCCATTATAGCGCAGGCGCTGGCATACCAGCAGCTCATGTCGTAATTGTAAGTGCTGCCATAGGGATAAGCGTAATATTCCTCGCCCGGCGTATGAGCATAGTCATTATTACTATCTGTGTAATACAGCATATAAGTATACCCGCTGTAATACAGCTTTTCCTGGTCAACGATTTCTCTGTCGCCCGCAGACACGGCTGCCGCAACCAGTAAAACCAACGCTAACGCCAATGCAGTACGATACATTTAAACCTCCACGGTTTTTGGGTTAAGTATTTCACGAACAACCGTCAGGTTATTCGCCTGATGCAGTTAATTGGCAAATATTTGAAGATATTTGAATCCGGCAGAATAATCATCGATCCATCAGTTCCTTATAACAATGCGGTTATTCTATGAAGTAATATACAACATATTTCCAGCATTTTCAATAAGAAAAAGCACAAAAATTGTTAGGATTCGGTGAACCAATTTTGGTTTTTCAATCCACAAGCTCGGATTCCGCTGTTTTATCAGTATCTTTTATCTCAAATTGCTCCGCTTTTTCCTTTGTTACTCGTTTCAGCCAGCTTTCGGGATATCCCTTATCCGTGGGTCTACCTTTCTCGTTTTTTACATATCCATCGTTATATTTGACTACCAAATGCTCTCCCAGCTCCTTCCACCGATCGACAGCGAGTTCCGCTTGTGAAATCGAATAATCGGTTAGATAGTCAGTCATCAAACCAGGATTATCTTCGTATAATTCCAAAGCGGCTTTTTCGACTATCGGCTGCAATTTCAATAGCTTGCCTTCTATAGATTGCTGAACCGCCTGAACATCGGGCATCATGAAAGAATATTTTAATGCTGTGAAATTGGAAACGAAGTTAAACACCCACCATGCCGATTCCCAATTGAATTCTCTAAGGTTTCCAATTGTGTAAGATTTCGGTATTTCATCAATACCGCAATACAAAGGGGTATAGCAGGTGAACCAGGTATCATCGAGACCATACCAATAGATGCCGCCGATTGGATCGGGAAGCCAGGAGCGAGACTGGGAAACGAAGGAGAAAGCGGTTTGTTGAGTGGATATCGGGCGTTCCCAGGCGTAAAATTTGACACTGTCGATAGTCCAATCAAGAGGACGCCAGCGATAAGGCAAGCCGTAGGGACCCGCATCGATCCCTTTTGTCATGTCAAAATCGGTATCCTCGAAATGATCCCGCATCAGGTTGAAAACGTCCTCCAAACTTATCTTCTCATCCGGTTTTATCCACAGCGGATAGGGTTTTGCATCCGTCTCTCCTCTGAAATAATCCGGAGAAAGGCGCTGGGATGGCGCCGCCCTGCGGAAGATACTCCATACTCTTCCGTCCGCCCATCTTCGGCTGCGTGTAGTCGCCGGGCAGTAAGCATCACGAAAGCTAAACTGTTTGCCCGATGATGGATTATAATATCCCTTGTTGATGGCGAACCGAATTACATCCTCGGAATAGATGCAGTTCTCAGGATCATTGCGGGGAAATTCGCCAATACGCGCTTTGTTGGCGTGACATGAGATATATCCATCAGGCACTTTCAAGGCTACCCAATGAGCCCCTCTGCCGCCTTCGCCGGGACCGATCATCTCCATTATCCAGACTTCCCTGGTATCGGCGATCGAGAAAGACTCGCCGGTAGAGCGATATCCGTATTCGTTTACCAATCCGGTCATCACTTCGATAGCTTCCCTCGCCGTTTTTGCCCGCTCCAATGCTAACTGCATCAGATCCCAGTAATTCAGGAGTCCGTCGGGATTGCAAAGCTCCTCCCGGCCGCCAAACGTGGTTTCGCCTATCGCAAGCTGATGTTCATTCATCAAGCCGACAACAGCATAATTATGTTCAGCTTGCGCCGCTTTACCGCGAAGATTGCCATGCCAGTCGGTTATCTCCAGAGAATCTCCGGTCGGATAATCAGCGGCAGGCGTATATTCGAGATGAGGATGAAACTCACCGTCGCAGGTATATGTTATCATGACCGAACCATCGGATGATGCTCCTTTGGTGACAACCAAACTCGTACAAGCTTGTGCAGAGATACCGGCAAGAACAAATACAAGGGAAAACAATATAATAGGTGCGGAGGTTTTCTTAAACATTGGTAATCCTTTCGATGAAAGTGATGCGGCGAAAGAGCTGTTTACTAATAATATGCCAGAATAAAGGAAATGCCAATATTGGTTTGCAAAATTTATTTATTGTATTATATTCCGATTAGTAAAATAAGAATAAATGATGGGAGTTGAGATGAATATAAAAGATAAAGTACAAGAGGCGTTAGAAAAGGTCAGGCCGTATCTTCAAGCTGATGGCGGAGATGTGGAGCTGGTCGATGTTTCCGACGAAGGCGAGGTTTCGGTTCGCTTAACTGGCGCATGCGGCGGATGTCCCATGTCTCAGATGACGCTGCAGATGGGGATCGAAAGAACCCTTAAGGAAAAAATACCGGAAGTGAAGAAAGTAGTTGCGGTTAACGAGTGAGGGGTATCTTACTTAGAGCAAAAGGTAAGTATCAGAGGCATCAAGCGCGGTTTCCCCGCGCTTTTTTGCTTTTGTAGATTCTTCGATTTAAATCTCGCATTACTTTTAGAAAAAGCAGCCATTTCTTTTAAGGACACTCTCTAATATTCTCACTGCGCCCCATTCCCGTTACAGTTATTTTAAACTTATCTAATTTTTCAGGGTTCACCATCTAATTTTCTTGACAGCAAGACAATTTTGCTTTTTATTGATATTATATCATATCTTCTCAGTATCTACATTGTAAAAAATGATACCGCTCTTTAATATCATTTATTATCCAAACGATTACAAAAACGCAATAGATTAGTTTTCAAAGTGAGATAACGCTAAAAAAGAAAAGAGGACGATCTAAGATGATCCATGCTAAAGATCAGAAAGGAGGTTGTTTTAAAATTCTTATCACGGTTCTGCGGTTTATTAAATTCCTTAATTTCTAAAATTCGGAGTTATTATGAAAAAAGCGATCGTACTACTATTGGCTGGTTTACTGGCGATGAGCGTTAGTTCTATTGGCATTAGCAGTCAACACGGCTTGTCAGATTACAGTTCAGAAGGAATCGAGCAATTCGTCCAGCCAGGTCACAGCAATCCACCGGTGACAGCCGACACGGACGAATATGAGCCGGTGCATGAAATTACCTTAACTTACAGTTACACGTGGAGTTCCAAGGGTATAGCGAGCGACGGCGAATATTATTATGTCCATCCCAGTGCGGGGCAGGGCTATGGCGAGCTTTTCATTTTCGATATGGATGGGAATCTGGTTAATTCCGTTTTTACCGGACTCAATGCCAGGGGCTGCTTCTATAATCCAAATGACAACACCCTGTATGTAAAAAATTACTGGGATCAGACCTTAAATGCAGTTGACCCCGAAACCGGCAATTCAACGCCGGTGCATCAGGGAATATTCGCCTTTGAACAGGCTAATATAGCCTATGTTCCCTCAACCAACTCGATGTATGAGCATGGCGACGGGACGGTCAGGGAAATCGATTTTGAAACCGGCGAGCTTATCCGCACCATGAGCGGCTTCCAGTATGGTCCCTGGGGTTCGAACTGGCGCATAGCCACCAATCAAAGACACCTTTTCACCTGGGACGAATACACGGTATATGCCTACGACTTTGATGGAAACTTCGTGGAGTCCTTCGATATACCGCAGGGACATGAAGGTTACACATTCGATTACGCCGGAGATTTACTTTGGGCAGGTGATGGCAATATTTACTACGGATATTCCGGTGTTGAAGGGATACTCTGCAGCGATGTGGATATGGTTCCCGATGAGGACCCCGTTATCGTTCCCCCCGGCGGCTCTTTCGGATTAACCGGATACATCAGCAATCCCAACGACGAATCCATAACGACCGATGTCTGGGTAGGCGTTATATACCTTGGTGACTTTTTCCAGTTGTGGAACTTCCCGAATATTCCGCTTGACGCCGGACAAGCGCTTTCGGCGCATCTTAACCAGAGCGTCCCCGGCTTTGCGCCATCCGGAACTTATACCTACATAGCCTATTCCGGCGACAAACCTGAGGCGTGTGATTCGGTATCGTTCGAATTCACGGTTACCGGCGGAAAATTAGCGAATGGTACCCAGAGCTGGAAGGCGGAAGGCGAATTTTTCAGCTTCACTAACGGTAATATCGAGGAAGGTTTAGACGCTGTTTCACCGGTGGTTTATAATCCGAATATCGGCGGCGCAACAGCGGATTTCCCATACGACCCGGTCCTGCAGATCACCATACCGGATGCTGTTAATGGACTAAAAGTAACGATTACAAGCGAAGGCGAATACTACTATTCGCTCGGAAGCGCCAATCCCGCCGATATCGCAATTTATGACCTTGATGGTAACCTGCTGCAAACGACTTATCTTGATTATTATTACCGCGGTTTATTCTATAATGAAAACGACGGTAAGTTTTATATCAAGCACTACGGAAGCCATGACGTTTTCGAAATCGATCCCTGGTCGGGTGATATGACTCTGTATTCGAACAGCATGTCTCATAACGGCCACGGCAATTTTGCCTATGTCCCTGAGACCAATTACGTCTATGAACGTGATTATGACCGAATCCACGAGATCGATTTTGCCACCGGCGCGACTTTACGAACTCTCAGCGGACTCCAGGGAACCAACTGGGCAATCGGAACCAATGGCGAACACCTGTTCGCTTTTAACGGCGCTACAACTATATATGCCTATGACTTCGACGGTAATTTAGCCCAGCAATTCACCGTATCAAACGGAGGCAGCGGCGGCAACTGGTACCTGTCGCACTGCAACAACCTGCTGTGGGTAGGTGACGGCAGCTATGGAAGCGGATACTGGTATGGATACTCGGGAGTGGAAGGTATCCTCTGCAGCGAAATTGACATGGTTCCGGATGAAGATCCGGTTATCGTTCCCCCGGGAGGATTTTTTGGTTTGACCGGTTATATCGGCAACCCGAATGATGAACCGATCACAACAGATGTTTGGGTGGGGGTCATCTATTTGGGCGACTTCTACCAATTGTGGAACTTCGGTAATATCCCGCTCGACGGAGGAGAAACTCTCTCCGCTCATCTGAATCAGAGTGTACCCGGTTTCGCTCCTACGGGGACTTATACCTATATCGCTTACTCGGGGGATAAACCAGAGGCTTGCGATTCGGTCTGGTTTGAATTCACCGTGACCGGCGCGAGAAACTCCGGCGGCGCTGATAGCTGGTTAGTCGAAGGGGAATGGGATGTACAGTACGGCGACGGCGTATCGGAATTATCAGAAACTTCGTTTGCCGTAAATACCGAAGCCGGAGATATTCCGATTATTGCGTCCGATTATGATCCCCAATTGGAAATAACCTTAACCTATGAACATCATCGTCATCCGATGGGCATCGCCTTTGATGGTACATACTATTATACCACCTCCGGTCATAGCGGCGGTGAGAACGTCATGGTGAAAATCGATGCTCAAGGCAATGTCCTCGAGTTCATAGATATCGTCCTGGATACGCGCGATATTTTCTACAATCCAAACGATGGCAAACTTTATGTCAAAAACGCCGGATGGAGCGGCGGCATTAATCTTTATGAGATTGATCCCGACACCGGCCAGGAAACGCTTTATCTCCAGGATTGTTTCCACGGCAACCAGAGCCACGTCGCCTATGTTCCTGATACCGATCTGATGTACGATAAGGATGGAAGCACCATCTACGAAATCGAATTCTCGACAGGTAATACTATTCGTCAAATCGAGGGTATTTCCGGCAACGATTTCGGATGTGCCACTAACGGTATTCATCTGTTCACCTGGGACGGATATAGTGCAGGGAATACCGTTTACGTTTACGACTTCGACGGTAATCTGGAACAAACATTCGTCTTGCCCAACGGTGAATCCAACTACGCTTTCGATTACTGCAACAACATGCTCTGGGGCAATGACAACGCCTACTATAATAATAACGTAGCCAACTGGTATGGCTTCAGCGGTGTGGAAGGCATACTCTGCAGCGACGTTGACATGGTGCCGGATGACGATCCTGTAATCGTTCCCCCGGGAGGCAGCTTCGGATTAACCGGATACATCGGCAATCCTAACGCGGATCCGATCGTTACCGATGTCTGGGTTGGAGTGATATACCTGGGTGATTTCTTCCAGCTTTGGAATTTCGGAAACATACCGCTGGATGGCGGAGAAACGCTCTCGGCGCATTTGAATCAGTATGTCCCCGGATTCGCGCCGGCAGGCACCTATACCTACATTGCTTTCTCAGGCGAAAAGCCGGAGGCTTGCGATTCCGCTATGTTCCCGTTCACGGTCAGCGGAGCGGCTCTGTCTAACGGAGCCGATGATTGGACGATCGAGGGCGGTTTCTTCGGCGAATCGATTGCACCTTCCGAATACGGTTTGGATTCCAACTATCCCAATCCGTTCAATGCCGCTACATCCATAACTTATCAATTGCCCGAGGCCGCTAATGTAAGCCTGGAAGTGTACAACCTGATGGGTCAGAAAGTAGCGGCTCTGGTCAATGGTTACATGGAAGCCGGACAGCATACCGTTACCTGGGATGCTGCTAATTACTCGAGCGGCGTCTACTTCTACAAGCTAAGCGCTGGCGAAAAGGTATTCACCAAGCGAATGATGCTGCTGAAGTAGTCATCCCGACATTAGACATTAGTTATCGGGTATATATACAACATGACCAAGGCGACGCCTTGGTCATGTTCGTTAGAATGAATGTCAAACATTGATTTGAGGCTTGACTATTCTGTGGATGGATTCAGGATAATATTTATGTCATCCTATCCCGGATAATTTACAAAAACATTAATCCGCAGCCAAAGGCTTGTTCTTCGGGAGCTTAATAAAAGTAGGTCGTTGACAGTTTGGAATTGAGTTTCTCAAAGAAACGCCGGAAGCGCAAGGCTTCCGCTGCCAATAACGATATTTGTGAATAATACAGGCTATCTCTCTTCGGGGGCAGGCGGCATTGGCGGTAGTTCTTTTGGGTCCTTTTCGAGTTTTTCCTTTATATAATCGATAGCGGAATCCAACTGATCGTCATATCCCCGCGCCATTCGCCCCGGATAATTTTCCACCTCGATATCCGGTGTTACGCCCTCATTTTCCATTATCCATTCGCCCTCAAGGCTGTAAATTCCGAACTGAGGGACGGTATAATAGCCGCCGTCAACCAGGGGTCTGTAACCGTTGATACCTATAACACCGCCCCAGGAACGTTTACCCATCAACGGACCCAGTTCATACTCTCGGAAGAAATATGGGAAGTAATCTCCATCCGAGCAGGAGAATTCATTGAGAAGCGTAACCATGTGCGCATAAATTCCCTGGCCGGGAGCTCTTCCTACGTCATAGGTTCGCGACGCCCCCATGGCTACCACCTCGCGTCGCAGTCTTTCCAGAATTAATCCGGATACGAAACCTCCGCCATTGTATCGCACATCTATTATCAGTCCCGGTTTTCTGAGTTGATGGTAAAACATTTTCGTAAAGCGATAAAGACCGTAGCTATCCATGTCTGGAATATGGATGTAACCTATCTCGCCACCGGATACCGAATCGACTTTGCTCCGGCGATCCTCCACCCAGTTGTAATAACGCAGGCTTTCTTCGGAAGATATGGGCTTGATTTCCACTTCCCGGCTGTTTTTAAAATCGGGTTTGTCAGATACAGTTAAAGTAACGATCTTCCCCACGGTATTCTCAGTGAAATGATACGGATTGTCCGCCGCTGTTATCTCGTGTCCATTAATTGCCAGGAGGTAATCTCCTTCCTTTACTTCCAATCCGGGCTCGAACAAGGGTGATCTTAAATCCTCTTCCCAGTTCTCCCCCCTTAGAATACGAGCTATCTTTAGTCGATTGCTGCGTTCATCTATCTCGAAATCAACGCCGAACAACCCGATCTCACTGGATGGAATTCTCTCGTGATCGCCCCCGCCGACATAAGTATGTGAGCATGCCAACTCCCCTATCATTTCGCCGATCAGGTATGTGAAATCGTACCTGTGGGCGACATGCGGAAGCCACGCTTCATATTTATCGCGCATCGCTTCCCAATCTACGCCATGCATATTCGGATCGTAAAAGAAGTCCCTCTGCATCCTCCGGACTTCATGGAACATCTGCCCGTATTCAGCCTTCCTATCAAGTCTCATCTCCATCTGAGAGAGATCGAGTTTCTCATCCAGGTTCGCCTTTTCAGCCGAAGTTCCTGTCAGGAAGAAATCTCCCCCTTTCCATAGCAACATCTGTTCGCCATCCGGCGTTATGCGCCAGGAGCGAATTCCTGATGCGAATTCGTAACTTTTCTCTTCTTTCATATCGAATTTGTAGAGGGCGGTTTCGTCATTGCCTACTTTGCCCTTCATACCATAGATCGGATAAGATGCGTAGAAAAGCGCATCCTTGGCTGCTGTTAATCCGCGATAATTCCCCGCTTTGAGATCAAACGCTGCCTGTCTTTGGTAGATTCCATCGAAATCTATCTCTAAGTTCTTAATTCTCTCATCACCGTTATCATCTTCCTTTTCGCTTTTACCCCCATCACTTATTTTAACCTCGTCATTTTCAGGAGCGAAAGGCGATTTCTCATCGGCTGACAGGATGATTAAAAATAGATTGGTTATGGAATGATTGATAAAGGAGAATTCGTAATTCCCCAGAATCGGATTAAAGTCACGTTGGGAGAGGAAATAGAGGTATTTGCCATCCGGATCGAATTCCGGTGAGAAATCGTTGGTAAATCCCGGCGTAACCTGATGAAACTCCTTATCTTCTATTGAATAAATAAAAATCCGGCTGATATCACCTTCACCTTTTTTGGTATAAGCGATATATCTGCTGTCGGGAGACCATGAAAAATCGCGAATATCGCTGCGGGCAGCTTGATCGATTTTTGTTAACTTTCGACTGTCGACATCCAATATATAGAAGTTCAGTTCCTTATCGGAAAATGCCAGCTTATCGCTGTCAGGCGACCATCTTGCGGCATAACGACGACAATAACCATCCTCCGTCAATCTGATTCGTTCCTTGCCATCGTGAGATACGATATAGAATTCCTCCTCGCCGGTTTCATCGGAGATGTAAGCAATCCATCTTCCATCCGGAGACCATACTGGCTTTCGATCATTGGCGCCGGAGGAATTCGTCAGGTTAGGCGTGTTGCCCTCCTTCTGCGGCACTGTGAATATCTCTCCCCTGCCGGAGAAAACCGCTCGCATCGCATCCGGCGATATGTCAAAATCACGAATTTTGTCGGAGACATCGATATATTCGGTGCGCGTTGAGTGCAGGTCGGTGATCAACTCTATTTCAACTTTATGGACATTTTCCGACGGTAGATCCATCACATACAGGAATCCCCCCTTCTCGAATACTATCCCATCGGGTCCCAGACCAGGCCAGCGGACATCATAATCGGAGAAAGAAGTGACCTGGCGAATCTGTTTGGAACCAAGTTCGCAGCAGTAAATATTCAAAACGCCTGTGCGGTCGGAATTGAAATAGATTTTGTCATTATACCACATCGGCATATTATCAGTGCCCTCCCAGAAAGTAATCTTCTCCGCCTCGAGTTCACTCAGATCGAATATCCAAACATCCTGAGCCATACCGCCTTTATACCGTTTCCAGGTTCGGAAATCCCGGTAGATGGGACAATAAGCGGCTCGAGAAAGATCGGGGGACAAAGATGTAAATCCCGCCACAGCCATCGGCAACGGTTCCGGCAATCCGCCATCGACGCTTACCAGGTAAGCTCGACCATCCCACCAATCATTAACCTCCTTGCGCGAACGGAACAGGACTCGTTCGCCGTCCGGATGCCAGTCCATGACTACGTTTTCAGGACCAAACCGCTCGCTGGTGCGCTGGATTCCCGGATGGTATGTCAGTCGTCTCGGCTCCCCTCCGTCAACCGGGATGGTGTAAACAGCCATATCGCCGTCATATTGACCGGTGAAAGCGATGCACTCTCCATCAGGTGAGAACTTAGCGAAAAGCTCCAGTCCTTTATGGCTGGTTAACCTGATAGCCTCTCCGCCATCCCGAGGCGCCAGATAGATATCCCCGGCATAGGAGAACACCAGTTTATCATAATGTATATCGGGAAACCTCAATAGCCGGGCTTCATCCGCCTGAACGCCGACAGCCGCTAACAGGATTAGCAGCAGAGTAAATATCGTGACCATAATATCTCCAAGAATCTAAGTTTTAAAACTAATCTCAATTTAATTCCTCGTAATATATGCGATATGACATGATTTTCCAATTACTCTACGTAACCAATAAAGTCCCTTGATGTATACTAACAGCCGTGCGATCCAAGCGCTTTCGCAGGAATAGGAATTATGGTTCAGAATCATATCATAATTGCCTAAGCTGCTTGCGGTTGTTCCCATATAAAATAGGGGAATGATTCAAACAAATTTATGTTTTTGAGTAGTAATTATATATATATTGTATCTCCTTATAGGTCATACGATTTTATATAATTTCATTTAGTATTATTTTAATAACGGATATATTTAATTTTTTTCTTGACAGAATTAGCTGCTGCGCATATATTATTACCGGTTTAGATGGTGTGAATCAGGTTATCTTCTTTAAACACACTTGTTCTTTTTTTATATAGCGCTCCGAATTTCATTGGTCCCTATCTCGTATTTAGGTGCGCAATTAAACGATAGAAGCTAATTACCCATTTTATCGTCGTCACTACGCATAAACAAGATATATTAAGCGAAAGTCCTGTCATCGAATTACTTTATTTATTATGAGTTTTAGTAACTATATTTCCATATCAGTTAGAGATCCTCCATAATATAACCATTACGGTTAGTAAATAAACCATTTGTTTCGGATATTTGTGTATTATTTGTAGTTCTCTTGCTGATTAGATGGATTTAGTTAACAAAATAACTCGCAAATTAGAATAAACTAAAGAAAGGAAAAGAGATGAAGAAACTCGTACTTACTTTGCTGGTTACAGTTTTATTCGCAGGAGCCGCCTTTGCCGGTACCGCGAATTTAAGCTTTACTCCGGACAAAGCGCCGTATGCGGGGCCGATAAACAAGCCGGATCAGAACGTGATATTACAGGGTG
>CAZLVS010000051.1:0-26662 GCA_964563085.1 uncultured Ignavibacteria bacterium
AGTTTATTCACCACCAGATAAGTCAGCGGCGTGGCTGCCGCTTCGTAAGCGACTTTGAATCCCCATTGCGACAGAATCGATACGCCGATTGCATTCAGCGGGAAGATACCGTAAAAGGCTATCATGATAAATATCGCCGAATCGGCTCCCTGTCCGACGACTGTGGAACCGATAGTTCTCATCCAGAGAAAACGTCCTTTTGTTCTTACTTTCAGCTTGGCGAGAACGTATGAGTTGATAAATTCCCCGAACAGGTAGGCGATAAAGGATGCCACCAACAGCCGCGGCGTGAATCCTAATATCGCCCGGTAGGCATCCTGCGCCGATTTCGGATTCTCGAATACTCCCGCTCGCCAGAATTCCGCCGCCGGAAGTATCCCGGCAATCCATATCGCTATCACCGCCAGCAGGTTGCAGAAGAAACCGAGCCATATCACCTGCCGCGCCCGGGCGTATCCGTATACTTCGGTGAGAACATCCCCGAAAATATAGGTGATGGGAAATAGGATGACACCCGCCGGTAGAATCAATCTCCATACGCTGATCATTTTGACCGCTATGATATTGGAGATTATCAGCGATGTAATAAAGACGCCGGCTATTAGCGTTAACCAGCGGAATCCTTGCTGATGCATATTATTAATTAAACAATATCCGGAATGGCATCCGGGGTCTTGGCATGTTCAGCATCCACGGTTATACCCAATCCTCCCCTGATATTGAATATGCCGGTTACATGGCACCAGTGGGGATCGAGAGCTTTGACAAGGTCATCGAGGATTTTATTCACCGCTTCTTCATGAAAAATCCCCTGGTTGCGATATGACCAGAGGTAAAGCTTGAAAGATTTGGATTCAACAACCCTCTCATCCGGCACATACTCAACCGTTATGTCAGCGAAATCGGGCTGACCGGTTACCGGGCATAAGCAGGTAAATTCATCGGTTTCGATCGTTACAACATAATACCGGTCCTGATACCGGTTGGGAAATGCTTCCAGCTTCTTGGACGGTTTCGCCGGTTTACCCAGTATGGTTAACTCGCCGAGATTCCTTTTTTTCTTCTTCATATTAACACCCGCAAAATTTTATTTATTGGGGCAATTATAATTCGGAATATGGATGTATGCAATTAGATATAATTGAAATTACATAAAAAGAAGTATCGCGATCATAAAGGATTTGATCGGCGCGACAGAAGTGGTCAGGATACTAATTAAATGAGTCCGAACCGCAGGGGTTCGGACTAACCTTACTTAATGAGCAAATATTCTTTCTTGAGAATCTTGTTTACAACCTTGATGAATTTCTCAGGATGCAAATCCTGTAAGCTATAAAGATGCCAGCAGACTTTGGGCGGCATCTTAAAATTCGGCTTTTGCTTTTTAGGCGCCATTGCAACCCCCATTCCTTTGTTATTATTCACTACTACCGAATGTGAAGTAACCGCAATGGCTATGCCGGTTTGCAGAAAATTACAGAACCGTTATTAACGCACCATTTTACAAGGAGTTGCAGACACGATTTCGAGACACCAGTTATGAATCATGCTGCAATATGCAAGAAATTATCGGATTACACCTATAATATGATTGTAGCTGCAGGTTATTCCAACCAGAGCGTCAGGATAAGTATGAAACGATTGTTCGGAAGTTGAACAGGCTAAATCAGGAACTTTCCGTTTTTATGTATCAGTTTACCGTCAGCGTACACTTCTCCGCCATCACGCAGGTCGCATATCATATCCCAATGCAAAGCCGATTGATTCTTTGAACCGGTTTCCGGATAAGCCGCGCCTAATGCTATATGGCAGGTGCCGCCGATTTTCTCGTCAAAAAGGATGTTCTTGGTATGTTTTTGGATGCCGTAATTAGTCCCGATCGCTAATTCACCGATAAAGCGGGATCCATCATCCATATTAATCATGGAATTTAAGAATTTCTCGCCTTTGGCGGCTTTCGCTTTTACGACTTTACCTTCTTTGAACTCGAGGTATACATCTTCAACTTCCCTGCTTTTAAATATAGCGGGGAATGTATAGCGAATATGACCGTTGGCGGAGTTTTCTATCGGACCGGTGAAGACTTCGCCATCGGGAAAATTGTTATCGCCATCGCAGTTGATCCACTTTCGTCCCTTCGTACCAATCGTGAGATCGGTATCTTTGGCGACAATACGAATCTCTTTTTTCCGATTAAGGAACCTCACTATTTTAGCTTGCTCTTTGGATATCTTTTTCCATTCAGCGATCGGATCCCTTTTGTGCAGCAGGCAGGCATTATAGACGAAATCCTCATATTCGCTCAGGGACATGCTGGCATCCTGAGCGCCTGCATGGGTGGGGTAAAGCGTAGCGACCCATTTCAGTTCGCCTTTGGCGGAACGCTCCATGAATCTTTTTTGTAGTTCTGTGCTTGCCGCTTGCTGAATTGCTTGTCGTTTGGTGTCTGCATTGGTAAGATTGCGGGTGTTAAAGGGAGCCCGTATTCCCACCATGCAATCGATTTTTTCTATCTCCAGCTTCGGAATAGGGGATATATACTCCAATTGGAACTTCTTAGCTTCTTTCAGCATGATTTCCTGAACGCCATCGGTGCCCATTCTCACATAAGGATGGCATCCCTTTTTAAGCGCTTCCCGGAACACCTCCAGCATCAGCGGTTTTGCCAATTCAGTGCCGTTTATCAGGAAAAGTTCGTTCTTTTTCGCTCTGCAGCAATAGTTGACCAGTACTCCAGCCAGTTTCGCAACTCTCGGATCAGCCATAAAACCTCCGGTAAATCAATTAAATCATTATCTTCGAACTTGAATAAAGATTAATCAAAAAGGGTAGTTAACGCAAAGGTAATTTCACCAAACCGAAATTGAACCATAAATGCACAATTCGTCACATCGTTGGAAAAGCAATTAATCTCGATTGCTGATTGTCGATTAGTTAATTGAGAGAAATTTAAGGAGTGTGAAATTCGTTGGAAAATAAATCTACATCGTTGAGGCGGAAAGGACGCTATGTTATTATTCCCGGGCTTCACCAGGTTGAAAAAAGAGGGATTTGAGAACCTGAATTCATTTTGCAGCGCGTTCAGCAGGAATTTCGAGAGAGAATTCGGTAGGCGGAGCAGGCTTGAACTATTATCGCTTTTCCTTATACCGTATCTCTTTGTCTGCTTGCTGTGCATTGTGCCTTATATGTTTTTGGATTTTAGACCTTTAATAGGCAAGGTTCTTTCCGAGTTGAACAGTATTCTTCCCATTGAAATAACCATTCTCAACCTCAGAATCGCCCTACCGTTCTTGCTGCTGCTGCCCGGTCTGGTCATCCTATGTCTATTTCGAAAGCAGTTAGAAAAACAAAAGGAGATCGAGGATAGCTTTATGAAATCGCAAGCTATCATTCGAGCAATACCTGATTTGATTTTTCAGTTAAACCAGCGAGGTGATATTCTGAGTTACAAAGGAGCCCTCCAGGATCTCTACGAAGCGCCGGAGGATTTCGTTGAGCGTAACGTCAAGGATGTTTTGCCCCCTGATGCAGCTGACACCACGTTGAAAAATATCAACAAAGCCCTCAGTTCCGGCGAGATGGTGATATACGACTACCAGCTAAGGATCAGGAACAACTCCCGCTATTTTGAATGTAGATTGGTGCCGGTTAAAAAAAATAATGTATTGGGAATCGTCAGAAATATAACCGAGCAGAAACTTGCCGAGGAAGCGATCACATGGGAAAAGGAACGGTTAGCGGTTACTCTACATGCGATAGGGGACGGCGTTATCAGCACCGATACAAGGGGAGACATTATTCTTCTCAATCGTATAGCTGAAGAGATAACCGAGTGGACAGAGGCGGAAGCAATTGGACGACCTATTAATCAGGTAATTTCCATAATAGATACCGAGTCCCAGAAAATTATCAATGATCCCGCTACACTGATAACGTATCACGATGAAAACAAGGATATTAATAGCCGCACCGTACTGATCACCAAGAACAACGATGAGAAGTATATCGATCTAAACTGCGCTCTCATGTATCGGACGAACGGCGAACTGGTGGGCGTGGTTATGGTTTTCAGGGATGTAACTCAAACCTTGAAGATGCAGGAATCACTGGTGCGCGCACAGAAGCTGGAAGCAGCCGGGCGGCTGGCAGGCGAAATCGCGCATGATTTCAATAATCTCCTCGGGCCCCTCGTTGCTTACCCCGATTTCATTAGAAACAAACTTCCGGAGGATCATCCTGGTTTGAAATATCTCCAAATAATGGAGCAATCGGCTTTGCAGATGGCAGAGATAAATCAGGAGCTTCTTACGTTGGCGAGGCGAGGGCACTATAGTCAGGAACCATTCGATCTCAACGGGATCATCGCGCAAGTAATCGAAAGCATCGATCCGTTTCCCGCCGACATCATCATTGAAACCAACTTAGCTTCGAATCTCGACAAAGTTAAAGGCGGCGCCTCTCAGATATCCCGAGTGATACTGAACGTAGTAAAAAACGCCGTCGATGCTATGGGAACTAACGGTGGAAAACTAACTATCAAAACCGAGAACTTCGAAGTTAATGAAGTATGGCGCAAGTATAATAAAGTACCGGAGGGCGAGTATGTAAAACTGACAGTGAGTGATACCGGCTGCGGAATCCCTCAAAAGCTGCAGCATGAAATTTTCGAACCATTTTTCACCACCAAGTCAGCGGATGGTTTAAGAGGCACCGGGCTTGGTTTAAGCGTTGTTTACAATGTAGTCGAGGACCATAATGCTTTCCTGGATTTCAGCAGCCGAACCGATGAGGGCACATCTTTCTATTTATACTTCCCACCCACCGAAGAACAGGCCGAATGTGAGGAGGAGGAAAAGAAGTTTGCTGGCGGGAGTGAGAAGATACTGGTAGTCGATGACAATCCAATCCAGCGATCGATAATTGTAGAGACATTGAGAGAATATGGATACCGACTGACATCAACCGGTGATCCGAACAAAGCGCTGAAATTCCTTAGCGGGGATCGCTTCGATTTGCTGATTTTGGATATGCGCATTTACCCGGAAATAGACGGAGCCGAGATTTATAGAAGGGCTTTGGAATTCCATCCACAGCAGAAGGCTATTATACTCTCCGGTTATGCCGATTCGGACAGGATTAAAGATGTTTTTGAATTGGGAGCGGTGGAATATTTAAAAAAGCCGTTCACGGTGAATTCTATCCTAAAGACTGTTAGGAATTCTCTTGATAATCGCACCCATCCAGACAAGCGAATAAGCGATGAGGTCGATCCCGATGCAGGTTATTCCAGGATATCGGATTCGCAAGATAATTCCGTAAGCTCATTGCAGGTTGCCTCTACCGCCGATAATAACGAGGGATTACGACTTTCCGGGAATAAGCCTTTCAACCCTTCCAACAACTAATTTGTTGCTTTGGCAAATTTCTTCCAGTAAGTTAATTGCTTGAGTTCTCAAAACCGTCTCCGAAGCGAAATCAGGAGCTTCCCTGAATGATAACAACCTGGATTGCGTTTATTGTCTCGTTAAGCGGCATTCTTATTCTATCACGCAGAAGCCTTCCCCTGGCTTTGATTAGCGGCGCGCTTTTTCTCGGCTTTGCAACCCTGCCTTTCGATCAATCCCTAAACCTCATTTTCACGACAATCATTGATCCCTCCACGCTGTTTCTGGTTCTGGCGATGGGTATCATTCCATTGGTGGGAGGCGTGATGAAAGAGGGGGGGCAGATCGATAAGCTGATTAACAATATCCGGGTAAGTCAGAGATACCTGCTTCCCATATCAACCGCCCTGATGGGTTTTCTGCCGATGCCCGGCGGGGCGTTACTGTCGGCGCCGATATTGGAAAAAGGCGGCGCCGGTGTGGACAATCATCTTAAGGCGGCGATTAATAACTGGTTTCGTCATCTTATAATATTCGTGTATCCTCTCAGCTCCGCTCTTATCGTATCCGCTGAGATCGCCAGTCTGGATGTCTATCATGCGATATTATACCTCCTACCTGCGCTGCTGACAGCCTTCATCCTGGGTTATATTTTCTTCCTCAGAAAGGTTCCAAAGCAACATATGTATCATGATAGCTTTTCCCTGGCGGGATTGCTGATTCCGCTGGTAATCATTATGATTGCGCCGGCAATCGACTTTACCCTGAAAAAGCTGGCGGGTTTCGGTAATTCTGCAACCCTAATAGCGGTTTCCGTCAGCCTGGGCCTTTCTATTATCCTCAGCGAACGGAAGATTCATCTTGGCGGGATTATTAAATCGATGAAACCCTGGAATTTCGCTCTCATTATTTTCGGCATGTTTCTTTACATGAATGTTTTTCAGGAGTCCGGTGTAAGCGAATTGATAAAATCCATTCCGCTTCCTCCTTTGATCCTGTCGATTACCGCTGGATTTGCGCTGGGGATTGCCACCGGGAGAGTACATCTACCCGCCTCGATTATTCTACCGGTCTATCTGGCTTCGGTAATTGACATTACTCCAATCGCCTTTGTATTGATTTACGTAGCGATCTTCTTTGGTTACGTAACTTCCCCTGTACATCCCTGCCTGGTGGTAACCTGCCAATATTTCAATATCTCTATCAGAGCCATGCTGAAGAAATTAGCGGCGCCGACCATAGTGATATTGGCGATTGTCTATACCCTGTCGATCATTCTTAGCGTCATATAAATTAAGTAAGGCTATACCTTCTCGGGATTTGAAGGTTCGGCTTCTTCTTTCGACAAGCCCAAGCAAGGGGTGTCAGCCCAAAGGGCTGACCGCCTGAGTGCGCATGGCATTTTATTTAGGCGGCGCCATTAATCCGTTCTGTATTCTATGACGCATACGATAGTACGTAACCAACACCCAAAAAGAGCTGTGTTGTCAGCACAGTTATAACATTTGCGCCCTGTGCCGGCACCAGGTCTTTGAAAGAACCGTATGTCAAAGAACCGGATACCGCCTTCAGTCCGAATGGAAGGCTCAATAGCGCTAATAATCCCCACGCAGGCATTATATCGCCTATAACTCCGATTAATACCCATACATAAGTGAGAATAATCACGGTCGAATAGATATACGCCGCTTTTCTATGACCCAGGATTATAGGAATGGTTCGACGTTTACCCGCACGGTCTGCGTCGGCATCGGGGAATTCATTCAAGAGGAGGAGATTGAAAACAAGAAAACCGGACGGAACCGAGGCGTATAACGCCTCCCAGGTAAAACCGCCGTTGAGTATATAAAAAGTGCCGAAAACGGGAAGCGTTCCCAAACCCAATCCGGCAGATATTTCCGCAAGACCGCCTCCTAACCTGGTTATGTGGCTGGTATACCAGAGTACGAAAATGGCGCCAATTATGAACAAAGGCAGCAACGACCAGCCCCTGGTTATTATAAAGTACACGCCTATCGGAACCGCCAACAAGAAAGAACCGATTCCTAAGGCGTAAGCTGACTTAGCGCTTACAGTCCCCGAAGTCAGAAATCCTGATCCGCCGGAAAAAGGTGTGCGCTCTGTCTTGAAATCGATTCCCGTTTTGTGGTCGCTGTAGTCATTTAATGTGTTAACGCTTGTGTGCAGCAGCATCAGTCCGATTGTCAATAATATAAAATGCAGGAGGTCGAAAGCTCCATTGGTTAAGGCTATAGCCATTCCGAGAAATACTAAAATCGGCGAGAGCAATAGAAATTGTGGACGTGTTTCTAAAAACAAGAATTTAATACTCATAATTTTCTCCTAAATTAGAATGCAGGATACAATATCCAATTGACTGGAGATAAAGTCAACAATTCTTATAAGATTATTCTGAAACGAAAGCACAGGAAATATGATGCAAAAAGATGATTATATCTATTCTATTGTATACCAGCTATATAAAGAAGTATTGCATAGAACAAATTCTAAATTCATACAATCTATGATGTGAATAGGATATATGAATTAAAAATATTTTGGGTGTTAACAGATTATATTGTAACGGGTTATGATACTTACTTCGAGAAATTGCTTTAGGTTCTGAGATTGTGAATTATTGCACCAAATTATGGATAGGCGTTAATTGCTTATCGCTCAATGCGTTGGTTTTCTGTTAAAAAAAAGTTAGAATTGCGCTTGACATAATTTTGCCTGAACTCTACTATACAAACCGCTCTTTGGCTGGAGCAAAAAGCTGCAAACAATCTTCGGTAAAATGGGCTTGTTATATATAGAGGAATAATTTGCTCGAAAGGAAGGTTTATGGAAGTTGAGTTAATGGCGATTACGCCCAAAGGTGAAGATATTATAGAAAAAGCCTGCCGAACATGTTATCTGAGTTTTCACAGGTATAATCCGCCGGATTCAACTCGGGAATTGATCCGGAAAGTGATACGCAAAGGACACCATTCTGTACTCGAACACGCCGCAGCCACTTTCAGAATCAAAGGCGGAAGCCGGGTTTTTACTCACGAAATGGTCAGACATCGGTTCGCATCGCCCTCACAGGAAAGCCAACGATATGTCTGTTACGCCGACAAACCGAACCGTAAAAAGACCAGGGATTACAACTGTATCATTCCGGATACTGTGAAGAACTCCTCGTTGGACGGAAACGGCGCCAGCGCATCCGAGAAGTTTTCTCGAATAATGCAGGATTGTTACGAGCTATACGAACAGATGCTGCAGGCAGGAGTACCGCCTGAAGATGCCCGTTATATACTACCCGGCGGCACCGAGTCGGAGATAGTTATCACCGCCAATTTCCGGGAGTTACGTCATATTTTCACGTTAAGGTGCAATCCGAGGGCTCATTGGGAGATTCGAAGAATATGTTTGAAGATGTTAGAGATTATGAAAAGGGAGGCGCCGATTGTTTTTGCTGATTTTGAGATCGACTCGGAGACGGAGTCAGCACACCTGATTCAGGAAGAAAAGGCAGAAGTATAAAGCATGTTATGCAGGGAGATTTAGTAGGTTCTTTAATCAGGGTATTCGATGAATAATACTCTATGAATATTATTTCGGAAGAGGGAGGAATGATGCAGCTTAGTCAGAATTCAATTACCGTATTAGAGAGGCGCTATCTGGTAAAGGATGAGAACGGTAAGGTGATAGAGGATCCGAATCAGCTCTTCAGGAGAGTAGCTAATGCCATTGCGGCTCCGGACGAAAACCTCGGCGCTGACAGGGATGAAGTCGGCAGAATCGCCGAGAAATTCCACGAGATGATATCAAACCTCGATTTTCTCCCCAATTCCCCTACTCTTATGAATGCGGGCAGGGAATTAGGGCAGTTGTCCGCATGCTTTGTGATTCCGGTCGATGATTCTATGGAATCTATTTTCGATGCGGTCAAAGCGGCTGCATTGATCCATAAATCGGGAGGCGGAACCGGGTTTTCATTCTCTCGCCTGCGGCCTGCCGGTTCGCAGGTGGCATCCACCTCAGGAGTAGCTTCGGGTCCCGTTAGTTTTATGAAAGTTATAAATGCCGCCACGGAAGCGGTCAAACAGGGTGGAACGCGCCGAGGGGCAAATATGGGTGTCTTGAGGATCGATCATCCGGATATAATGGATTTCATTACTGCTAAATCCGATCTCAGCGAGTTAACAAATTTCAACATATCGGTATGTATTACCGATGATTTTATGCGCGCCGCTGAGACCGACGATGACTATCCGCTCATAGACCCCCGCACCGAGGATGCTTATTTCGTGGATGGAAAACCGGTCAGATTGAAAGCACGTGAAGTATTTGAGACCATAGTCGATCAAGCCTGGATGACAGGGGAACCGGGCGTTATATTTATCGACCGAATGAACGAGGGGAATCCGGTTCGGAAAATAGGGCTTTACGAGAGCACCAATCCCTGCGGCGAACAGCCCTTGCTACCTTACGAGAGCTGCAACTTGGGCTCGGTAAATCTCGCTCAGATGTTGACCGCGGTGGTGGATTCCGACAATCGTTCCTCGATGTACCGTTATGAAATCGATTGGAATAAACTGAAGAGAGCTGTGAGAAGCGCAGTTCATTTTCTTGATAATGTAATCGAAGCCAATAGATATCCGCTCAAGGCGATAGACGAATCCACCAAGGCGAATCGAAAGATTGGATTAGGCGTAATGGGGTGGGCTGATATGCTTTTCAGATTGGAGATTCCGTATAATTCGGAAGAAGCTCTGCAGCTTGCGGAGAAGGTAATGAGTTTTATTCAGGAAGAAGCCCACGCCGCTTCGTCCGAACTTGCAGGTGTCAGAGGCGTCTTTCCGAACTGGAAGGATTCCATCTATAATAGCCCGGGGACACCTTCCAAGCGGATGCGCAACTCCACCGTCACCACCATTGCCCCTACCGGAACCATAAGTATCATAGCGGGAGTCTCTTCCGGCATCGAACCCGCGTTTGCCCTGGCATATACACGCAATGTTATGGACGAAACCAAATTGTCTGAAATTAATCCCATTCTCGAAGCCAAAGCTAAAGAGCGTGGATTTTACAGCGAGGAGTTCGTAAAGAAATTGGTAGAAAGGGGCTCCATTCAGGATTTCGATGAAGTGCCTGAAGATGTAAAGAAGATATTTGTAACTTCGCATGATATCGAACCGGAGTGGCACATCAGGATGCAGGCGGCATTTCAGAAGCATTGCGATAACGCCGTATCCAAAACCATCAATCTCCCCAATCATGCCACTCGGGAGGATGTTGCCGATGCTTATCGCCTTGCATACAAATTGAAGTGCAAGGGGGTAACTGTTTATCGTGACGGCTGCCGCAAGGGGCAGGTGCTTTCAGTACGCAAAGAGGATGAAGAGAAATTGGCGACTAAGAGACGGACCATCGAACCCCGCCCGCAGGTGTTAACCGGAATAACCGAAAAGATTAAGACCGGCTACGGCGTTTTGTATGTCACCATCAACATGCTGGATGGTAAGCCTTTTGAAGTTTTTGCGCAGATTGGTAAATCGGGGCATTCGACTATGGCGGATACCGAGGCTATCGGAAGGCTTATCTCTTTGGCGCTGCGGTCCGGTATCGGCGTAAACGATATTATCGATCAGCTTCGAGGAATAGGCGGCGCTACCCAGATATTTGAAAACGGCGGTCTGGTTAAGTCGATTCCGGATGCCATTGCCAAGGTTCTTCACCATCATTTCGGAAATGGCGAAGAACCAAAGCGGGAGCATGATATAGAAACTGACCTTTGCCCGGAGTGCAACTGTAAGCTGGAGCATGATTCAGGATGTATTGTATGCCGCGGATGCGGCTATTCTCAATGCTGATGGTTATGTGAGACAGATTCCTTTCCTCCTGAACCTTCCGTCACCATTGATCGGCGGTTCTTTTTTGGGGCGCTTCGACGGGAGTGTTGAAAAACCTGTAAATTTGTCATTGCAAGCGAAAAGGAAGCAATCGATTACTGTTATCATGCAAGGTGTTAGAGATTGCCGCGTCGCCCTTCGGGCTCCTCGCAATGACTGCGGTACAGGTTTTTCAACACTCTCAGGACATCCGCAAACCACAATGAAAATCCACCATTCCAAGCATAATCGGGAGAGCGCTGACCGGTGCATTCTGAAGTTGCTTTATTTTATTCACTGCTATAAACCCGTCGTTATTAGAAGAGCGATCCTCCCCATCCCGATTTCATCGCGGATGGGGTTTCGAAGCCTCCTTCACGGTATTCTGTTTTGTCAACAAGCTAATCCTATCAATTCCGCGGAACTCTTCTGTGTTCCCTTCGCCATTTATACGGGGGAATAAATTCTTTAACCTCTGAATTCTCTGCCGCCTTTAATACTCGTTCCGCTAATTCAGGGAATCCATTATCGCCATAGTATGAAACAGTTTCATAAGCCAGCCCCGCTTTAATCAATTGTATTGCAAGCAAATTCCCATCAACAAACACGTGCGCAAGCATCCTACCATAACGATCATCCTGATAAGGCAGATATGAGATAACCTCGGCATTATGGAGTAATGCTGCTGTGTAAGCGGATGCTTCCCTTCCAAAAGGCTGATCCTCGCGGAATCCATGCTCCGGATGCGAAATCTCTGGCGTGTCCATACCCAGTATCCTGATCCCCTTGCCCCTGTACTCAAAAGTGTCCCCGTCATCAAGAATGATCTCTGATTTCTCAATCTCAATGATTTTTGCACCCTCGGGTATAAAGGAGATATCTCTCTTAACCGGTGAACCACAAGAGATTAGTATTATATTGATTATGAATAATATTAGTAGGGATTTGAATGGTCTTTTCATGCTTTACCTCACTCAAACGTTAATCCGTTGGGCACGATAGAATCGGAAGGCCTGGCTTAATAAGAGAAATATAATGTTTGCGGAAGACCGGGCAAAGCAAAAAGAGGAGAGAATTAGAATTCCCTCCTCTTTGAAAACAGAACTATATTTTATCTACTTCAACAGCGTCATCCGTTTGGTGAATACTTTATCGCCAGCGGATAATTTGTAGAAATAAATTCCCGAGGAATAACCGGACGCATCCCAGGTAACCGAATGCTCTCCGGCATTATTGTACCCCTCAAAAAGTCTTACTACCTGCTGCCCAGCGAGATTATACACATCCAATTTCACGTTTGCACCTTGAGGAAGTGTGTAAATGATGCTGGTCTGAGCATTGAACGGATTCGGGTAGTTTCCAATCAATGAATATTGCGATGGGACATGCTCTCCGACAAAATCCCCTTCCATAAACCAGCTGTCAGCGGGATTGTTTGAAATAGCCCCGGAAACTGTGAAATCGAATTGAGCGGAGTCACATTTATTGTCGGGACGATCACCGCAGTACGCTATGTAGACATACGATCCTTGCGGAGCGAATCCCGGTACATGCTGACTCGTATGAGCGCTCAAGGTCTGTCCCGGATCAAGAGGGAGATTATTGTAACCGAACTGCCGATAAAAATCTCCATCATAAATAACTCCGCCCCAGACATCGGTTGTTATAGAGGTATCGCAAACATTGCTTATAATTCCAGTCAAACCGAAACTACCTCCCGGCGGAACAATTACCGGATCATCGTCGGGGATCATGTTCACATCACAGCAGCAATCCGGTTGAGGGAGTTCCCATGTAACTATCACATCGTCCACGAACCAGCCATCACGGCTTGTAGAGGAGTTAGTATCCAGTCTGAATCTGAGCATGAACTCCGAGGCTCCGGCAAAGCTATCGAGAGAATGTATCGCTTGTACAAATGACTCTTGCGTACCGGTTATGGAACTGCCGATTTGAGTCCAGTTATTGCCGCCATCGTCCGAACCTTCGATATAAACATAATCGGAACCGTTCTGGAGATTGTAACGATGATAGAATGACAACTGTATGTTCGACGCATCGGTGAAATCCAATCCTGCCTTCATCGCCATCCAGCAGTCCGCGTTATTGGCGTAGTTCCCCTGGGGGCTGTCATGAAAGGCGAGATTACCGGAATTGGAATGTGTTGCCGATAGTCCCCATCTATCATTGCTGCCGCCTGTTTCCCAGTTAAACGGACCATTTTCGAAATCATCGACAAATTGCGGAGTAGATGCTTCGGTGATAAAACGATTATTAGGCGCTCCAACCGGATATACTTCGTTCAAACCATTGGTCTTTTCGGCGTAAACATAATAGTATAAGGACTCGCCCATACCAGGTGTCGGGATGTCAGCCGAATACGTATCCTGATCATTGTTCATCTGGATGGAATTATAATTCTGGGAACCATCGTGATTCCAGTATAGAGTGACACTGGATGGGTTGATACCCTGCGAACAGGTGATCTCACCCGAAAAATGAGCTTCGTTAAGCGGAGCCACGTAGGGGAGAGGAACCATGTCGAAGACGATATCCCCTTCCGGATGATAATATATCGCTTTGGCGGCATTAACCACGCCCCATCCATAAGTATTATTTGGATTATCCGCATTATCCGCAGTCATCATCAGAGCTTCGCGCACCATCATCGGTGTCCAGTTGGGATGAGCCGATAGTATAGCGCCTGCGGTTCCCCCCACTAATGGCGTGGAAAGTGAGGTACCGCTGGCATCTGTAAATCCGTCGAGGTTATAAGGATTTGCGCACTCGGTGTCAACGCCTCGGGCGGTAACTTCGGGTTTGGTGCGATCGTCATAAGTAGGACCTCGGGATGAGAAACTGGCTATTTCGCCTTCGGAGTTGACCGCGCCGCAGGCGATAACGCTGTCGCCGTCGGCAGGAGCGATTAGTGAACCGTTGCCCATCCAACCTTCATTGCCCATTGCGGTGCAGACTGCAATTCCATTATATGCGGCAAGGTCTGCGGCTACGGTTACGATAGTCGTGTTACCGTCGAGATCGGAATACTCATAATCTCCCTGACCCTCATCAAACCAACGGTAACCCAGCGAAGCTGAAATCACCTGTGCGCCGACGGAATCCGCCCACAGAGCAGCAGCCGCCCAGTTGTCTTCCTCGATATGTCTCTCCTGGGAGACATCCTCGGTTTTGGCAAGCAGGAATTCCGCATTAAAGGAAGGACCATATAGTGAACCGGAATACTCCCCTCCCAGCGCAGACCAGGTATAAGTTCCATGATTTGGCTGATCGTAAGGATCTCCCATTTCCCAATCAGTATCGCCATCGTTATTAATAAAATCCCATTCCGCTATCAAGCGGCTGTCGTTGAATATCTCATCGAATGCTATATGCCCTTTGCGGTAACCAGTATCGAGCATACATACGATAATGCCGGTGCCGTCGAAGCCCAGTTCATGAGCCGGAGGAACATTTATCTGTAGCAATTGAGATTCCGAGGGACCATAATTGTAGCTGTATTCGGTAATATCCCCGAATCTGGAATATTTATCAGCGCTGTCGATCCTGTCTATACTTTTTCCCAGCGCTTTTACCCTCTCGATCCTGCGAACGAAAGGCAAGGAGGAAACAGACTCAAGGTTTTTTGCGTCGACATACGCGGAGACAGCGTTCAACCATTTTACACGATGCACAATTTCAACGCCTCTATTTCCTATTTCATTAACAAATTCATCATTTATAGGCACATCGAGAAAATCGACGAGATTATCTCCGCGTGTTTTAGCGCGTCGCTTTGATGCGGCTTCGGTGAGCGCTTTTTCAGCTTCCACCAAAACGTCATTCAACTCATCCTGAGATGATACTCCCTTATCTGTGAAATAGATCCAAACCTTTACCCTATCGTTATCGGGTATATTAAGCAATTGGGGTTCGATAACCTCCTGCGATTTGGGAAGATAGAGTTCTCTCTGGGGCGCGGCTTCGAAGGCTGAATACCCTATGGATGCCGAAAATGTTACCGACAGTAACAAAATTAGCATTATGACACTCCAGTGAGAACGCAAAATACTTTTGTACATAATTCCTCCTCGGGGACGTTTAATTGAAATTTGTTGTCACAAGTTAATTTTGATAGAGAAGAAAAACCGGATTTGGCGACAGCTTTACAATGATCTATCGCATCACTACCGAATCGTTTCTATTGCTTAGATAAAACAAATATAATGAATTTTATTCCAAATGGAAAGCGATTTCAAGTAATGTTGTCCTATTAACTTGAATTCCATCTATTAAGAGTGATCTGGTCATAGTTTGGTAGTCTTCTCCGAGAGCATATTCTGGCTTCTCATATGTTACATATCACGGATCAATGGGTTGTGATTTAGACTATCATTATCCCTAAGGTTAATTAATCATGGAAGCATCCAACTAAAAAAGCAGTAATAGTCCTTTACAATACCAAGTCACGACACAGGACATACTAACTTGATGTACCAAAACTATTTATCTTAGTCGTTGAATCCAATCCAAGTACCGTTCTAACGAAATTAGTTGTTTCTATAGGAGATACTTCTTCGTAGACCGCGGGCCATATTTCTTGTACAAGTACGTCACCAAGTGATAAATCAAGCTGTGATGCATGGCCATTATTGAGTGTATTGTAATCCTGCTCTGGTAAAAACAAAACCAAAATACCTACATTGTACTTTTCTCCATAATTCCTTAATTCCTCATATCCTTTGATTTGCTCAATAGAAGGTTCATCCGAGAGTACTGGAAATGCAAAATAAGCTCTATGGGAAAACCTCTTATGAGATACCGCCTCAAAAAAGTCCTTTTTCCAGTCTGAATCGGAGACTTTTACTTCAATTGTACCAATTTCAAGTTCCTGTCTACCAAATGGGTCTTCGATTAATAAAAGTCCAGTAACATCTGGATTACCCCATCTACCTCCGGTCTTCCTCATTGCCGTTATGTCCGCTTTATAACCTCTTGATTGCAACCACTCAACGAATAAATCGTATAAAATATTTTCTCTCTTTTGATTCCCTGATTGGTCTCGCGACTCCTCTACTTTAACGTTTGCATTTTCCTCATTTTCCAAAATCCCGGGCACCTCTGTATCCTTCTCTTTATCCCGCAAGATGAAGCTATACTTTCCCGGTTCTCGTGCGATTCTATTATTTGGATCTGCTGTTGCCCTTGTGAGATAAGCTCCCCAACTGGCAAGAAGATCGTTGACATCAAATTCAAATTCACGTGCATTGTCTTTCACCCATTTCTGAATATCTTTTCCGTTTATCCGCTTATCCTCCCTATCTTCCTTTGTTAATTCCTCTAATGCCTTTTCCACAGCCTCAACTAAATTTTTATAGATATCCATTTAGATCCTCCTGATGTTTTTTTTGCTCCGCAAACACAGAGAGCATTTTAGTAAATAGCGACATATATTGTCACATAACAAACTAAAATCAATAAGCTTGAAAATGCAATAAAATTTCCTAATTCATTATTCGCCCATATTGTTGGCTACTGCTAATCAACGTTAATCTATAAATTGTATGATTGAATAAATGCACTCGATCATATATCAATCAACTTATCACCCGCCGTATATTCGGCAACATTTACGGCGTCAATGTTTAATAAGGACGAGATTACTTCCTTGATTTTGAGAGCGTTACTTTCTATAAGCTCGATTTTCTTTCGAATATCCACGGGAAGCTCTTCTTCATCTTTGAGTAACAGAAGCTGAGCTGCTCCCAATACCACCGAAAGTTGATTGTTTACATGATGATTTACCGTAGCCGCGGTCAGCCTGACCAGCCCGGCTTTGTCCGAATCCAGAAGCTTTCTATAACCTGCGAGGATCAAATGCATCGAAGCCGAGTGGGCGAAATCGGGATTAAACCGCTGTACCAGATCATCGATATTTTTTTCGACTTCGATAGGGGGCTTTCTGAAAAATCCGATGATGAAGAAGCCGAAATTATCCCTTTTACCTTTTAATGGGTAGTAAAATATCTCGCGTGCATCATATTTAGCCAGCTCGGAAATCAGGGATTGGGGAAGGTCTGCTTTTGTCAGAGAAGCGCACCATTTCGATTGAATCACCCTCATATCAAACTGCGCTCTCGGGACGGTTAAATCCGCGCTGAATTCGGATTTAATAGCGCCGGAGTTTTCCTCGGCGCTGAAAAATAACTCGGCATTGGTTTCACCCGGAAACAGATACCCGATAACGCATGTTACCGGCGCCGCTATTTTAGAAACCTCTTTGGAGAATAAATCAACGGTATACCGGGGGCTTTTGCTTATCTTAATAATCCCGGCTGCTTCCGGTTTGCCAACGCCAAGCCCTTTTGCTGCCGCCGAGGAGATCAGGTTTACGAATATATCGATAAGATCGTTCTCGGATTTCTGCAATTTTCGGGAATCTGGCGAAAGGACTACCAGAAGCCCATAATTGAAACTACCGAATATCAATCCTCTGCACTTCGCCTTCAGCTTATCTTGCCCCGTAAGGATCAAATCGGCTTCATCTATATCCAATTTGTAATTCTCTCCGGCTATATGCTCGGTTGAACGGCGGTAGTTATTAAGGATATTATTTGTCTCCTCCAGATAATCCTCCTTGCCGACCGATAAAACCGTCGATGCTCCGGAGCCGTCTATCACCAAACAACCTACGGAGCATTCGGGCAGCTGAGTGGCAAGTATCTCACAAACCTCCCCTATACCGACACTGATAGGTAATTCAGCGATAACTTTCGAAGCAAGCGAGACGGCTTCGAACTTAGATGCAGGAGCAATTTCGTTCATTTCTATAACACAGCTATATCTTTCCTCTGTTCCTTGATACGGATCATCTCCACCGTTGTTCAAGCTTTTAATGGAGCGGGTTGAAAACCCCGAAAAATCGACAGAGGATAAACCAATTGCACTAACCCCTTTACAGGTTCGGAGTAGATCCCTTACATGATCTCCATAGCCGACTAATCAATTGCCGGGTTCCAGTGTAAAGGGAAGAAGACTTATTATATTCGAAAAATAGAGATTAATGCTCAGATGTCAAGTAGAATATGGGGCTAAGCAATATAAGCCTGCATCTTTGATTAATAACCGTAAGTAAATCATCGGGTTTCAAGGTCATTTTTAATCCGCCTTTGATGGCTATATTTGACGGACCAAGTGCTTACGTTCGGGTGATAGAAATGCGATTAAATAAATATTGGAACCAGCGAAAACAACTTTTTCTTGACAACCATCGGTAAACTCGTTTCTTAATATGTATGAAATCAGGTCATTGGGCATTTATGACCGATAATTTCTCGACTTGTCCCGAACAATGCGGTGTTTTCCAGCGGTATAATTGCAACATTAACTCGGAAACGCGCTATGAAAAATCTTCATCTATCTTAACCATTCAGGAGTATTAATCTTAAACCGATAACGCAGGTTTTTTAGTGAGGTCAAAAATGAGACACGCGGTTTTTACAGCGCTGTGTTGCTTGATGATATATGGGTGCGGTAATGCAATGCAGGTGCTTGATTTCGAAGGGCTTCCGGACTATTATTATTATTATGGAGGAAATGAGAATATCGATGGATATTATCCCGGGGTTGAGTTCGGACCACACGCAGTGATACTCGACAGTGTTATCTATGGATATAACTCCGAAGGATACCCGCCTCATTCCGGTAATTGCGTACTGGGGACAATCGGAACCTCGTATACGCGAGTTGATTTCTCAATTCACACCAATCATGTAGGTATGTGGTACACATCCTATTTCACGTTCCACGTCGAGGCATACGATGGCAATGACAGTCTTCTGGTTTCCGCCTCGGCTCCTGCCAATTACGGAAGCACCGATTTCGTCGAGGTGAATTCGGTAGGAATCGCCTATGTTATCTATCATAATTCGGGAGATCTGTTCGTTATCGATGATTTCGAATATGAGGATGAGCCCTGCTGTCTGGACATTGATATGGAGCCGGACGAAGACCCGGTAATTGTCAGCCCGGGGGACTCATTCTGGTTTACCGGTTCTATTTTGAATATGTGTGTTTATCCGGTCGTGACGGATATCTGGCTGATGGTGGATATTCCCGGATATGGAATGTATGGTCCGTTGGCGAGAAACCTCAATCAAACCGTCGAACCGGGGCAAACCCTAACACGCCGCATGGCTCAGGAGGTTCCCCTCGAAGCTCGGCCGGGCGCTTATAGTTATGTGGCTTATTGCGGCGATTTTCCGAATTATTTATGTGACGGAACCTCGTTTCCCTTCACGATTGTGGAAGGTATATCCGCCGGAGGAGGCGGTACATGGTTTAACAAATCGGCTTTTGATTTCCAATCAAGCCCCGATAAATCAAGCCTGATGGTCAGTTATCCCAATCCTTTCAATGCACGAACAAACTTCCAATTTAATCTAAGCTCCGAGTGTTATGCACGGCTGGAGATTTATAATTTATTGGGTCAGAGAATAGCGGTTCTTGTAGACGAAAACCTAAATGCGGGTGAATACTCGGTGCAATGGGATGCTGGCGGCTTTCCCAGCGGCATTTACCTGGCGAGACTCTATGAGGACGAAAAGACCACAACCATACGGTTGAGTTTAATTAAGTGAAGTACCATAATAAGGCTTTATTTTAGCCTGCATTATTCACAGATTTAGTTATCGGCAGCGGAAGCCTTGCGATTCCGGCGTTTCTTTGTAATACTCAATTTCAATCTGTAAACGATCTGCTTCTATTGAACTCCCGAAGGATAAGCCTTCGGCTGCGGATTAATGGGTTTTATGAATTATCCGGCTTAGGATAGGTTTTTGGGAGCGATTAATATTTACCGAATCCCGTTTGCTTGGTTTCGCAAGATAATCATAAACAGTAGAGAAATGAAACTCCGAGAATAGCCTCCGTAATTTAGGCAACGTTGTATGAAGGTTAGTATAATGCCGAAATCTACTGCGAAAGCTGCCGCCGATTTTAGGCTGGCTCGGGTCAATTTCCCAGGGATGAATATATACTACAGCCGGCGCCGACTTTTCGTTTAGCTTGCGAATAATCCTACTTGTAAACCAGTATGGGAATAACCGGAAATAGCCTCCTCCAGCCGCCCCAATACGCGTGTTTAGGAGTTCCGTGGTTGTCGCCGGTATCTCCGTGATAGAATTTCCGGATTCCAGTTCGATATCGAATATCGCAGCGGGTGCGCTTCGGAAACCGTAACGATCATGTTTGATAGGGAAAACACTGGATGAATAGGCAAAACCGAGCTCATAGAGAATATCCCATGCCCATTGAGACCTCTCAACAATCGAAAAACTGGGGGCTCTGTAACCTTTAACGGCGCTGCCGGTTATCTCTTCGAGAATAGCCTTTGCCTTCATAGTATCCTGACGAAATTCCTCCGGGGTCATCCTGTAAACCAAGCGGTGGTGATAACTGTGACACCCAACTTCATGTCCCCTATTGTGAATCAAAAGGACTATTTCCGGAAAACGTTCTGCAATCCAGCCCAGGATAAAAAAGGTAGCCTTTATATCGTAATTATCCAAAAGCTTCAGTAGTACGCTCGTATTGGAAATCACGCGGCTCTCGAACTTATCCCAATCGGAACGCTTAACCGTATCCTCAAAACCGCTAACATGAAAATAGTCTTCAACATCGACTGTAAAGATATTCGTAAATCCGGAACGCGGCGCCCCGCTAATACTTTGAGTTTGAGATTTACGTCGATGTAATGATTCAGCGGGTTGTTTATTATAGTTAGTTTTACTCATAAATTTACGTTTAAATCCGACTGATTGCTGATACCCATTCCGCTGAGTGAATGGATGCCGCTGTTGTTACTAAGAATAACCGGGAATTTCATTTTTCCCCGGTTACATTAGGAATATCGGCAGATAATACGCTGTTTTTGATGGGATTTTGACATCTTATAGGTTTGATATGTAACAAAATAGCCCGGAGGGAAACCGAATAGGGCTCCCAGCGTAAACCTTATTGATTCCGGCACTTGCCAAAATCCTATCGCTCCGGACATAATGTCGGCTAAATTGATGATTACTGCCACTATAAGCAACAACAGGATACGCTGATTTACAATGTTTATCCTCACCAATCTGGCGAACACCCAACCGACAACCAAACCGCTATAAATCCCTAAACATCTATAGCAGATTATCATAGATTGTGATAAGAGGATTGGGCAGCGGGATGGTTTTTGATGACAATTGAATGAATAAACATAACGAATAAAATCAGCGATCTCGATTGAACCGTTCATTCTAAAGAGGAATTCCGCCAAAGTAAGCGCCAGCGGCAATGAGAATAAAAGCAGTAATATATACTGCAGGTAACGAGTTATTAAGCGGCTGATCAGATTTCCTGTGGTGTATAGGATTCTATTCAGATAGGCGTTGACCTGCACCGCTGAATAACCTGCATCCAATTTAAACCGGAATCTCGATCTGCTTCGATTGGACGTGACCGTAGAGTTTTCCGATCAAATAAGCTTTGCCCAGCGCCGCCCAAAAAACCGTAAAGAACCATCCAATTACCAGTATTATCAAACCTAATGATGCTATTATCTGCATTCCCAGCGATAACAACACTACTACCAGAACATCTGATATATTGTCTTTGGTGAAATCGATTATTTTCTGAAAATCAAAAGCTGCTTTAAAGTCATTAGTTAGCGCGAAATTAGCCATCAGATAGGGAATAATCAGCGCGACTGCAATCCCGTAAATAGCGCCGATACATGCTCCCAGGCATGGGAGATTGTAGAAAAGCAATCCAGGGATAGAATATATGATCAGTATGATGAAGAACATTAGCCCTTTATTAAGTTTCTCCGTTAGATTATCCCATTCCGGCAACGGTATTTCCTTATTCTCGTGAGCGTTACGAGTTAATTCCAACAGATATCCCAGAAGAAAAGGAATTCCGATGACTACGCAGGATAACAACGCGAAGACTGCACCAAGAACGAATTTGCCGGGCCAGGCTTTATCCTCGAACATAAATGTGAATGCTCTACCAAGGTTATTCATAATTCCTCCTTTTTCATACTCTTACACAAAATACACCTAAAAGTCAATTATTATTCTTCACGGCAATCGAATTGTGTAGCTTATAGTTGACTGCAGTTTTCCCAATATGCCGCATACGATTTAAATATAGATTCTGTTTTACTTTGTCCGCATCGTCCACACGCCATCCCAGTCCACCGGGGGAGGGTCCACTTGAAGCTGTAAACAGCGTTCTTTGAACACCATCGAGGGACCATCATCCGATTTGAATTCAAGAATCTCATTAAATAATTTTTCTGCCAGCACAAAGTCCTTGCTGCGATAACTACTCAATGCCCGTGAGAACATATCAATCAAGCGCCCGGTTTGTTCGTCCATTTCCCCGTATTTGATCAACTCGTAGATTCTGACAGGCTGGCTTCGTCCCTTTACTCGGGTCAAATCCAGCTCGCGCGTGATAAATTTTTTGCTGGTTTTGTTCCGAGTCATCTCAGATATCATAATCTGAGTCTGATACTGTTTGTTTAATCCCTCCAGGCGAGAAGCAAGATTAACATTGTCGCCGAGAACTGTGTAGGAAAAACGAACATCGGAACCCATATTGCCCACTACCGCTTCCCCCGTGTTGATTCCGATACGAGTGAAGATTTCCCCGGTATTCAGATATCTGAATTTCTCGGAAAGCAAGCGGTCGTTTTCTTTCATTTTCAATGCCGCTTTGCAGGCGCCTTCGGCGTAATTAACTTCCTGCTGGGCTTCCGGCGCGCCGAAAATCACCACCAGAGCATCTCCGATATATTTGTCCAATGTGCCATAATACTCAAAAACAGCCTGTGTCTGGATAGTGGTGTAGGTGTTGAGAAACTGAACCAATTGCTGCGGCGTAAGGCGCTCTGCAACTTCTGTGAATCCGCGAATGTCTGAAAACAGTATAGTAAGTTCACGGGATTCGCCCCCTAATCGCAGGTTTTCTATGTTGTCGACCAGGTTCTTGACTACCGGCGGCGCCACATAATGCTGTAAGATGCCGCGGTATTTTTTCTTTTCCTGCTCCTCACCGAAATAACGATTTACAACAACCAGAATATAGGTAAAAGAAAAAGTTAAAAAGGGCCTGACCAATTCCAGAATGATGGAATACTCTATGAAAAGTACGGCGACAATGGCGAACCAACCTATGGTTACAGCAACAAAAAGAAGAAATCCTTTGAATGCGCTGCTTTGATAGAAAAGTATACCCAAAAGCAAGGTCAGAACGATCAGTATGGGAAAGGTTATATAATCAGAGGCGGCTGACAGATATTGCTCGGTAAGTATGTTGTGAATAACGGTTGCATGTATTTCAACTCCGGGGAATTCATTGGACAGCGGCACCACCTTTAGATCGGACAGCCCTCGAGCGGATGTACCCACCAGGGCAAATTTACCCTCGAAAAATCCCGGTGGTAAGCGGCCTTCATTAACATCGTAATACGATACATAACGAAAACTCTCCGGCAACCCCAAAAAATTGAGTTTGAAGAATCCGTTTTTATCGACAGGTATTTTGATCTCATCGGTCAGGTAAATTGAACCATCGGAATATTTCACGGGGGTCGCGCCGCCATTTGTTATCATGTACAGGGACGCCAACGATAAGGATAGGAAATAATCGCCTCCCGCTTTCAATACCAATGGAACTTCTCTGGTTATCCCATCCGGGTCCGGAATAAAGTTAACGAATCCAAGGTATGCCGATGCGTCCGCCAACTTTACGGGCGGTCCTTCTATGACGTCGAATTTAATACAGGAGAGTTCATTAAATCCCTCGGTGGGAGGAGTATTCTGCTCGTATGGATTCGATTCCGACTTGTATCGAAACCGGTCGCGTTCTTCGGGATACAGCACCAGCGCATTAAGAACATTGCCTTTGTCTCCTACGACATTTATAAACCTGTTTTGCCCGGTCGTGTCCAACGGGGCATCAAAGAATAATATATCAAAAGCTACTCCCACAACTCCATCGTTATGTAGATATTCGATTAAATCTGCGTGAAAATTGTGCGACCAGGGGAATTGTCCGTATTTCTCGAGACTCCTTTCATCGATATCCAGTATTACGATATCCTCAATGACAGGTTCAGCGCCTTCGAATCTCTCTCTGTACTGGAACCTCCAGTCGATAGTCTTGGCTTCAACAGAATAGAGGATGTTAAAAAGGAGGGTCTCGCCTAAGACTATCGTGACTAAAATCGCGGATATTCCGGCGCCTAACCCCCAGTACATTTTTGCGCGTTTTCTCGGAATACGTTCCACCAATTCAACCTTTTACCGCTACAAGAGCTCTATATGCATAATAAATGCCGGATACTATCAACAGTATCAGCGATAGATACAGCAGGTAAACCTTAACGACATCAGCTTCAAGAAGATATGCTATCAAAGTAACAGATATCACAAATGCAGCCGCCTTTCCCAGCGGCTGGGACATTAATGTCTTCTTTATCTTCTGTCGGACAAAAAGGGAAAAAACAATAATAAGAATATCCCTGCCGATTACGATTACCGCCATCCAAACCGGAAAGCCTTTATACCATACTCCGGCAAGAACCGCCAGCGTGATACAGAATTTGTCCATTAGCGGGTCCAGTAATCTGCCCCATTCGCTGACGGTGTCTGTTTTACGAGCTACGTAACCATCGAGAATATCGGTTGCGATCATCACAATCGCCAGTACAGCGGCAAAAATAAGATGAATTGGCTCTCCAAGCACAACCAGGTATATAGTCGGGACAATTAAAATAGCCCGCGACATGGTCAACAGGTTGGCAGCCGTTAGAAACTTTCCCTGTATCCCCAGCATAATTTAGCTTTCTGAATCGGAAAGTAGTTTTTGAGCGAACGCTATGGTTTCCTCGGAGTCAGTATCGCCGGAAAGCAGCCGAGCAATTTCTTCTACGCGTTCTTTGCCTTCGACTTTCCGCACGTAAGTCTTGGTTCGTTGTTTTTGGGTCCTTTTGTAAACCGCAAAATGGCTTTCTCCTTTGGATGCGATTTGCTGAAGGTGAGTTATGCAGACTACCTGATGACTTGATGAGAGTTTCCGCAGCAGTTCGCCGACTTTGGCGGCAACCTCACCGCCAATACCGGTATCGACCTCATCGAATATCAACAGTCCGATGTGGTCTTTTTCCGCCAACGCGGTTTTTATCGCCAGCATGATTCGCGAGAGTTCGCCGCCGGAGGCAATCTTACTTAGCGGCTTCAAGCCCTCTCCCGGGTTCGGGGAGATCATAAATTCGGGCTGAGACAAACCGTTTTCATTAATCACATAGTCGGAATTATTGAATTCGACCTCGTCTCCGCTTTCGTTTCTATCAAAACGGGTTTCGAAACTCATCTTGCCCATGCCTATATATGACAGCAGCTTTTTCAGTTCCGATGATAGTTTCCCTGCCACCTTCATCCTCGCAGAATCCAGTTTCCTGCCTGATTCTATCAAACTGCCGGTTTCAGCTTGGAGCTGCTTCCTGAGTTCATCGATTCTGATATCGAAATTATCCGAAAAATCAATTTCCTTTCTTATCTCGTCAGCATAACGAAGTATCTCATCGATATCCTTACCGTACTTATTCCTCAGTTTCTGGATCGTATCCAGCCTGGATTCAATCCATTCCAACCTTTGAGGATCAGCTTCGATGCTCTCATAATATGCCGCCGCCTGCTTGCCGATTTCCTCCGACAGGATACTGAGGTTGTTAAGTTCGTCCTCTTGTACGGGATAGTTAGTGTCGATATTGCACAGCTTACGCATGTTATGTAGGCATTGGCTCACCTTTTCAAAAACCGAGCCGGATTCATCATAGAGTAAGCTATAAATCTCCGAAGAAAGCTCTTTCAATGTCTCCGCGTTCTTGAAGATCTTCTGCTCGCTACTCAGTTCCGATTCCTCATCAGGCTTTAATCTCGCCGCCTCGATCTCGGATAGTTGGAACTCGAGATAGTCTATTTTCCGCAATCTCTGCTGTTTGGAATTAACTAAATCATTGATTTCAGACCGCAGTTTCCTCCATCTCCTGTATGATTCGGAAAAGGATTCCCGCTGTTCATCCAGATCGCCGAATCTGTCGATTACGGCGAGGTGATTGGAAGGATTCAACAGCGTCTGATGCTGATGCTGCCCCATTAGCTCCGCAATTTTGCCGGTGGTGTCCTTCAGCGTTTGCAGCGTCACCTGCTTATCATCGATAAACGCATAGCTCCTGCCGCCCCGATGAAGCTCCCTTCGAACGATAAGCTCCTCATTCCTGTCGGGAATGCTGAAATTCCCTTCCACAAAAAGCAGGTCTTCACCTTCGCGGAACATCTC
>CAZLVS010000052.1:0-25531 GCA_964563085.1 uncultured Ignavibacteria bacterium
GTCGGGTTCCGGAGCGAAGCGAAATGAAGAAGCCCGACACGCCAGAATAAAGGATGAATATTCGGATAAAAAATGATACATGTCGGGTTTCTCCGCTGCGCTCCGGAACCCGACCTACTAAACTGTGCATTTTAACTCCCGGATTTTGCAGAGTTATAATATGCGGTTAGATGGTGTACAATTATGACTGATTCAATACGCAAACGTAAATTTGGAGATAGAATTGTGTTCAAGTCGCTTTCCTGCGCACCCGTTAATGAACTTGGCGTCGTATACCTATTTGGCGTTTTACATGACACATTTGATTTTAAGATCGAATCTATCCAGTCTGGTTATCCGGATTGTATTGCCAGAAAAAAAGTTGGTAAAAATAACTGGGAGGAAGTTAGAATAGAATTCGAATATGACAGTCGTTCGTTTAAAAAACATGGTCATGATCCATCGGAAGTTGATGTCATCGTATGCTGGATTCATAACTGGACGCAGTGTCCAAGATCAATTGAAGTTATCGAATTATCATCGTTGCTTGAAGAAACAGAGCGGATAGACAATCAAATACAAAAGAAGAAAACACTAAACGAATGGCAGTTATTCTGTCAGAAAAAGCGCCTTGAAGGCTTAACATTTGCGGAAATAGCCCGGATTTGGAAGAATATAAGAAAATAAAATGGCATGACAAATTAGGTTGGATTATCACATAAATTACGGTAAGCAGAGCAGCAGAGTAGGTAAGGTTTAGTTCCGAGCGAACGGAGTGAGCGAGAAACCCGACACACCAGAATAAAGGATGAATATTCGGATAAAAAATGATACATGTCGGGTTTCTCCGCTTCGCCCCGATTTATCGGGGGAACCCAACCTACGTAGATTGCAAATAGATATTTACCATAAGGAAACAACATGAACGAAAATATCAATCCTTCTGAAGTTCGCAGGAAGCATAGTGAGTATCTGCTTCCCTGCGTCGCTAATTATTATAAGGAACCGCTGGTGTTGACTTACGGGCAGGGTAAATTTGTTTACGATGCCGAGGGAGTTCAATATCTTGACTTCTTCGGCGGCATCTTAACCACCATGCTGGGGCATTCCCATCCGGAGGTGAACAAACGAGTCAGGGAGCAAATCAGCAGCCTGCAGCATACCTCGACATTGTATCAGACCGTTCCGGTGGTGGAGTTGGCGGAGAAGATGGCGCAAATAACTCCGGGCGCCTTGAAGAAAAGCTTCTTCACCAACTCCGGCACCGAAGCAGACGAGACCGCGGTGATGATGGCTAAAAAGCATACCGGATGCGAGGATGTTATCGCTCTGCGCCACGCTTACAGCGGCCGTTCATCGCTGGCGATGAGCCTCACCGGTCATAGTAACTGGAAACAGCCGGGCTCGAATATCCCCGGCGTCAAGCACGCCATGAGCCCATATTGCTATCGCTGTCCCATGCATCTGAAATATCCTGATTGCGATATGGCTTGCGCCAGAGATATTGAGGAATTGATTCTTACTACTACGTCGGGCAAAATCGCCTGCTTCCTGGCGGAACCGATTCAGGGCGTGGGAGGTTTTATCACTCCGCCGCCGGAATATTTCAAGGTCGCGGTGGATATTATTCACAAGTATGGCGGCTTGTTTATCTGCGATGAAGTTCAGACCGGTTTCGGCCGCACCGGCGGGAAAATGTTCGGCATCGAACATTGGGGAGTCCAGCCGGAGATAATGACATTCGCCAAGGGTTTCGCAAATGGCTTCCCGATTGGCGGGACAATCACGACCGATGAGATAGCGGCATCGATGACCGGTTTGTCCATCTCCACCTTTGGAGGCAATCCGGTTTCCTGTACTGCGGCTCTGGCTACGGTTGAAGTTGTTGAAAAGAAGTTCTTAGTGGAAAATGTCGCCGAAGTAGGCGCGTATTTCTTTGACAGGTTATACGAGCTTCAGGAAAAGTATCCGTTCATCGGGGATGTTCGCGGTAAGGGATTGATGATCGGGATCGAGATTGTCAAAGATAACAAACAGCCGGATGCGGAAACGGTATTAAAGATATTCGAGCTTACTAAGGAAAAGCGTTTCTTGATCGGCAAGGGCGGCCTTTATGGAAATGTACTCCGCATAGCCCCGCCTTTGAATATAACCAAAGGCGATGTGGATGAAGGCGTGGAGATTTTGGATGAGGTGTTCGGGAAAGTATAGAGTATGGAAATCGCGCATTCAGGAGTGCAGTTGAATTGAATCGGGTTAAGTTCTGTGTATTGAAGAAACTTCCGGACGGAATGAGGAATCGAGATAGCCATGAATCTTAAGAAGGACCTTAACCACAGAGTATATATCAATCTCCTTCGGAAGATGACTCCGGAAAAGCGGCTTAGGATCGCCTGCGAGATGTCCGATTCGGTAAGGGAGCTTTTCGCTCAGGGGCTGCGCAAGCTTCACCCGGAGCTAAGTGAAAAAGACTTCAGAAAATTACTATTCGAACGGTTGGATAAATGTCACAACAGGAATTGGTAAAGAAGGTCGCTCTCATTTTGGAGAATGCGGGAGTTAGCTACATGCTTACCGGTTCCATAGCTTCCAGTCTGCAGGGAGAACCTCGGGCAACACATGATATCGATGTCGTAATCCAGATTGATTTGTCGGATGCCCAAAAACTAACAGGCGCATTCACACAGCCGGGCTTTTACATAGACAGTCAGAGCGCTGTGACTGCCATCAAGAATAAGGACATGTTCAATGCCCTTGACATGAGCGAAGGATATAAGATTGATTTCTGGATGCTAACAGATGAACCTTTTGACAAATCCCGCTTTTCTCGAAGGCAAATCGGTGAGTTTGCGGGAGCAAATGTATATATTCCCAGCCCGGAAGATACCATCTTAATGAAGCTTCGTTGGGTGAGGCTCTGCGGTGGAAGCGAGAAGCACTTTACGGATGCGCTGCGTGTGTACGAGGTGCAAGCAGGTATCCTGGATGCGACTTATATGGAGCACTGGGCAAATACGCTGGAAGTGGCTGACCTGCTGGAAAGGGTAAAGGCCGAAGCGGTACTATGACGTGGCGTAAACACGTCATTGCGAGGAACGAAGTGACGAAGCAATCTCCTGTCATGGAACCCGGGGATTGCTTCGCTTCGCTCGCAATGACACAAGAGATAGTTATAAATTCCGAAGGACAAGCCTTCAGGTACCCATATTATGCGCATGACCGATACTAATTACATCCCCCCATTAATGACAGCACAAGAAGCAGTGGCGGAGGCGTCGCGCTGTCTGGGCTGCTCCGACGCGCCCTGCATTCAAGGGTGCCCTGCGAGAAATGACATAGTCAAGTTCATCCGGCAGATAGCTCAGCAAAATTTCCGCGGAGCTATCAGGACAGTCAGGGAGGCTAATATTTTTGCCGGCACCTGCGCTTATATCTGTCCGGTCGGGGAATCATGTGAAATGAAATGCGGCGCCAAGTTGGAAAGACCTGTCAAGATCGGCCAACTGCAGAGATTTGTCGCCGAATACGAGCGGCAGACAGGTTTCCGGAAGTTTAAGAAGTATCATCCTAATGGAAAGAAGGTCGGAATTATAGGCGCGGGACCTGCCGGATTATCGGCGGCGTTTTATCTCGTTTGTCTCGGTTTCGAGACGGAGGTTTTCGAAGCTGCGGAACTTCCTGGGGGGATACTTACTTACGGGATTCCCGATAGCCGTTTGCTTCCTGAGATGGTGAATGATGAAATAGAGTTCATCAAGCAGATGGGCGTAACTATTTATACCGATTCACCGATTGTTGACCTGGGGGATTTTGTTGAACGGTATGACGCTGTATTCATAGGCATGGGCGCCTATGCTCCGGTGAAAATCGATCTGCCCGGTGAAGAGCTGCAGGGAGTCTTTCAAGCTGTCGATTATCTCAAACAGCGCAGTATAGCCCATAGGCGGGGCATACCATTGGATATCAAGCTGGGAGATACGGCAGCTGTTTTCGGAGGCGGGAACACTGCTATGGATGCGGCATCCTGTGCGGTTCTGGATGGCTGCCCAAATGTCATGCTTTATTACCGCAGGGGGGTGGAAGTCATGCCGGCGTTTAAGGATGAAATCGATTATTGCCGTAAATTAGGAATTAGGATACAGCACTGCCATCGTCCCGTCGCTTTTCGTGGGGATAACAATCAAATCAAGTCAGTGACACTGATAAGGACTGAGCCGGGCGAAGTTGATAGTTCGGGACGTCCTCTACCTATCGATATAGAAGGATCTGAATTTGAGGTGGACATCGATTCGGCGCTAATAGCCATCGGGCAATCGCCCACATTTAGCGGATCCGCTCTCGTGAATACCGATCACCGGGGATTTATACTGGTTGATCCCGAAAACATGGTCACGTCCAACCCGAAGGTTTATGCCGGCGGGGATGCTGTTAACGGAGGGACGACGGTTGTACAGGCGGTAGCTGAAGGGCGGAAAGCTGCGGAATCGATAGGAAAGAAGTTTGCAGTTTTGTAGATGAAGTTAAAATAGAGGAGAAACGGTCGGTTCTTGTGCCATGGTGATTGCTTCGTCGTCCCGCATTCTGCGGGAATCCTCGCAATTACTTTAAATATACGCGGCAATAAGTTGGTTGAAATAAAAACGGGAGATAGAAAATGAAATTTGCTGCCGATGTGGAATTGAAAACGAATTTTTGCGGGATAGAGATTCCCAATCCTTTCCTGCTCTCTTCAGCGCCGCCCACGGGGACCGGTGATATGATTAAGGAGGCATTTAAAGCGGGATGGGGAGGCGCTGTTACCAAGACGCTGGCTATGGACAAGGATATCGGTGCGAATGTTACGCCCCGGCTTCATAGCCTCTCATTTCCCGGCAAGTCGGATGAGCCGAGAAAGCTCTACGGTTTGGAGAATATCGAGCTTATCACCGACAGGAAACTTGATGACTGGTTAAGGGAAATTGAATCAGCAGTCAAGGAATATCCCGATAGACTCCTGATCGCATCTATAATGGCGGGAGGGGACGATATAAAAAGCTGGCAGGATCTGGCAAGGGCATGCGAAAATGCGGGAGCTAAAATGCTGGAGCTCAATTTCTCCTGTCCGCATGGAATGCCGGAAAAGGGGATGGGGGCGGCAATAGGGCAAAATCCCGATATATGTCGAAAGGTTACCGCGTGGGTGAAATCCGCCTGTTCTATTCCGGTTATGCCCAAAATGACTCCGAATATAACTGATATCACCGTACCGGCTACCGCTTCTATAGAGGGTGGAGCGGATGCCATTTCCGCTATCAATACGGTTGGAGCAGTGATGGGAGTTAACCTGCAAACCCTGAATCCACTCCCCGATGTGGGAGGTTATTCAACGCCCGGAGGATATTCCGGACCGGCTATCAAACCGATAGGGCTTAAGGCTGTTAGCAGTTTGTTTAATTCAATCGATGTTCCAATTTCCGGAATCGGGGGCATCGAAAATTGGAGGGATGCGGCTGAGTACATCCTTCTTGGAGCGAGTAGCGTTCAACTCTGCACCGCGGTAATGTTCCATGGCTTCGGCATAATCGACGAGTTGTGCGATGGCTTAACAGGATTCATGGAGGAGCATGATTTTGCTCAGACAGATGATTTCATCGGTATCTCGGCGCTAAAAATGACAGATCACAATCGATTGAGTAGAGATATCAAGAAGATATCCAGCGTTAATCGAGAAACCTGTGTAAAATGCGACCTTTGCTTCATCTCCTGCCGGGACGCCGGATATCAGGCGATTTCGGTGGATGAAGATAGATTCCCAATTATCGATAGGGAAAAATGTACCGGATGTTCGCTCTGCGCGCAGGTATGCCCGGTATGGGATTGTGTACAATTGGTCGCTGGATAAGAAAACTTAAAGAAAGAACACTGTCATTGCCCCGATCAGCGCTCATTCCTCTCCCTGAAGATAATTGATTGACACCAACATTCTTGTTTGCTATTTTTCTCCTATAGTTCTTCACTACTTGTTCTCAACTCCAATAAAGGAGAAAATTATGTTCCGAATATTGATTATTTTCCTCTGCTTTTTACTTCTGGTTGTCTCGTCCTATGCGCAGGATCTCGAAAAGGAGAAGATACGAGATGCCGAATGGCAGATGAAATCCCTTCATTGGCAGAAAATGCAGGATCGCCTGCAGACCGGAGATATCGTCGATCAGTCAGATTTCGATGTGAAATATTGGGAATTGGACATTGATGTTACCGATATCGATGGTGAGATTGTTGCCGGAAAAGTAACGATGACTTCGGAATCGATGGTAAATTCATTAACTTCTATCGACTACGATTTCCACTCGCAGATGTCTGTCGACTCGGTATTTATGTACGGGCAGTCCGTGGGCTGGTCTCACGGCTCCAATATACTGAACATCACGCTGGATCAGCCCTATGATGTCGGCGAAGAATTCACGACGGTGGTATACTACCATGGTCATCCGCCGGGCGGCGGGTTTGGTTCTTTTACCTGGGAAACCCATAACGGACAACCTATTGTATCCACCCTTTCCGAACCGGAAGGAGCGCGTGAGTGGTGGCCATGTAAGGATATGCCGCATGATAAAGCCGACTCCGCCGATGTTCTCATTACAATTTCTGATGATCTGGTTGGAACCTCCAACGGCAGCCTGGTGAGTAATATCGATAATGGTGACGGCACTCGAACATTTCACTGGCATAGCTCTTATCCGATAACTACTTATCTTATCTCATTGGCTATCTCTAATTACCAGCCCTTCACCGATTGGTATCATTATACCCGTCAGGATTCGATGCCGATCGTTAATTATGTTTATCCCGAGCATTATGATGACGCCGTTGAAGACTTGAATATAACCGCCGAGGCGATAGGTGTATACGCCGATATGTTCGGCGAATACCCATTCATCAATGAAAAATACGGGCATTCCATATTCCCATGGGGAGGAGCGATGGAGCACCAGTGTAATACCAGCTATGGCGATATCCTTATCCATGGGAACCATTATTATGATTGGATATTGGTTCATGAGCTGGCGCATCAATGGTTCGGTGACCTTATTTCCTGCGATATCTGGCCTGAAATTTGGATGAATGAAGGTTTTGCTTCATATTGTGAAGCATTATGGTTTGAATATCTGGGCGGTCTGGAGGATTACCTTGATTACATGACTGACGACCAGTACGTTTATGATCCCAGCGGGCCTATCTACGATCCTGATCCGCTTTTTGACGGAAATACTGTTTATAACAAAGGCGCCTGGGCGCTGCACATGCTCCGCGGTGTAATGGGCGATGAGGCTTTCTTTGAAGGGATGTATAACTACGCCAACGATCCCGACCATGTGTACGGAACCATTACTACGCGCGAATTTCAGGCGATAATGGAGCAGTCTTACGGCGATAGTCTGGGATGGTATTTCGATCAGTGGATATGGGGTATGAACCGTCCGCAATACCGATACTCCTGGATTAAAGAAGATATAGGCGGAGGTCAATACGAAATTTTCCTTCATATCCGACAGATTCAAGGTTCACCCGCCCCCGATGTCTTCACCATGCCCATTAAAATTTATCCTCGCATTAACGGTGTCGATACGCTTATCACGGTATTTAATGACAGCCGCGAAGATGATTTCCGATTCATTGTCGATGGTTATCCAAGCAGCCTGGCTTTCGACAAACACGACTGGATTCTTAGATATGTCCAGAGCGAAAACTATAGCTTAAACATTGTAACCACCGAGCTGCCCGATGGATATGTGAACACCGATTATAACGCGCTCGTGGAATCTCGCGGCGGAGCCGAACCTTACGGCTTCGCTGTTCACAGCGGCGAGTTTCCTCCCGGATTAAACCTTGCACTTGACGGCGAAATTACCGGACACCCAAGCTCCACCGGCGACTTCGAATTCACAATCCGATGTACTGATGATAATAACTCCACCGATGACCAGCTATATAATGTAACAATTCTGGAGATTCCGCTGTGCTGTGATGTGGATATGACTCCCGATGACGATCCGGTAATTGTTGAACCGGGCGGGCGTTTCGGTTTAACCGGTTACATCGGTAATCACACTTCCGAATCGATAATCACAGACGTGTGGGGCGGCGTGCTGTACCAGGGAGATTTTTACCAGCAATTCAGCTTCCCGAATATCCCGCTCGATCCGGGTGAATCGATAACAGCGCATACATGGCAGAACGTGCCGGGATTCGCTCCCGCCGGAAGTTATGGATATATCGCTTATTGCGGTGATCGTCCCGATACCAAGTGCGATTCCGCTGAATTCCCGTTTACGGTCGCCGGCGCGCGTCTTGCCGATGGAGCCACAGGATGGACGATAGAAGGCAGCTTCTTTGGTTACGAAGCGATAGCCGCCGACATCGAAATCAGTGATGCGTATCCCAATCCTTTCAACGCCATCACTACGATCTCGTATCAACTGCCGGTAGCGGCGAAAGTGAGGTTAGATATTTACAACCTTATGGGGCAGACAGTAGCAACACTAATCAACCGTTTTAATGAAGCCGGTTACCATACTGTGAACTGGGATGCATCGGGATATTCCAGCGGCGTTTATTTTTATAAATTGGAAGTAGGCGATAAGGTGTTCACAAGGCGTATGACTTTGCTGAAATAGCTCGGCGGGCTTGCCCCGCCTGAGGCGGATAAACCCCGATATCGTGTTTACACGGAAGGACGCGCTTTGTCGCGCCCCTTAGTCCTTAGCATCCCCTGGTCACGACGGAGCGTGCCCCTTCATTTATTATAGGTCGGTGCGGTCGGACGGAGACGTCTGACCGCCCCCAAGAATACCGTCCCCCGAATTATCGGGGAAAACCCGACCCGCAGACTACATCCACTGCAGCTTGTTATACGCCATCTCCCAGAATAAATATTCATATTGTACCGTCATCAGGAAGGTTTCGTCGATCTTCTGCAAGCGATGTTCAGGAAGGTCTGCTGTCAGTTTATTCAATTCATTTTCCAGCCATTCGACATATTGCCTGAAAGCGTCGCCTGCCCAGTTTTCTATAAATCCTTCGTAGGGGGTTCCCGGTTTCAGGAATTGTCGTACCGATTTCCAGGCTTCATGATACGCTTTTTCCGCAGTGTAAAGGATAGCAAAATTACTATCGATATCTGCATTATATGCCGAGGACAGCAGAAAATCATTGTATGCTCGACAAATAGGGGTGGGCACAACCTCTGATAAATTTATTCCCTGACCTCTTGCATATTTTTCGAAAATAGTTAGTTCATGTTCTAATCCGGCGATACTCTGCTCAAAAGGCTGCTGGTATTTCCTCGGGAATTTCGCCAAAAGCACCCCGAAGAAACGGATCGCCTCCCGCACGAAAACATAATCCTGCATCGCCCAGAAATTAAACGTTTCGACAGCGATCTCTCCGGACTGCATATCCCTGATGAATGAATGGGATAACATTTTATTCCATGGGGATTCATATTTTTTATGAGCTCTTTCGGTATATTTCATAATATCCTCCTCTTAATCGGGTTCAGTGGAATAATAAAGTGAATAGTTTAAGGAATAACAACCTTTTTTCAAAATTTAGTAAATGGATTTGCATACTTGCTTAAAGACACTGAACCGCTATGGGAAGAAATTAGTCTGCTTCGCAAATATAACTTACATCAGAAACGGAACCCTGTGATCTCCATTATTCTCAGAATAATATGTAAATCTGTAAGATGAAAACCGGTATCCGGATAATCTATACACGAAACCCGACCAAGGATATTTGCTTTTGTAAGTCGCTAAATAGCAGTGAGATGCAAAATATTAATTGACAAACAGATAAAATGATATTAAATTTTAAGATTTATTATTAACTCCCGAGAGCGGATCGCGACTTTTTTGTAAGCGTATTGTTTTAATTTATTGAATAAGTGTGAAAAACATTTCAGGAACGTTGGTGCAAAATTTCGGACTCAAATTAATAAACAAGGGTGGAACTCATGCTGGGATTGGTAAATAATAAATTTATCATCGGTAAAGAAGAATATTACTGTACTGCCGCAGAAATGCATTATTTTAGAACTCATAAGCGGTACTGGGCAATCTGTTTTGAGCGAATAAAAAAGGCTGGCTTTACCATGATCTCAACTGTAGTGCCGTGGATTCTGCATGAGGAGGAGATAGGCTCATTCGATTTCGTCGGAATAAATGATCCCCGTAAAGACCTTATCGTATTTCTTGAACTTGCCCGGGAGTTCGGTTTCAAGGTTATCTTAAGATGCGGACCATATTCAGATTCCGACTTACCGAATGGAGGAATTCCTAATTTCGTGTTCTCCGATTCCAACATACTGGCGCGAAATTCAAATGGCGATCCGTTGAAAATTGTATCGACCAAAGGAGAACCATCCGGCTTCGTACAGAGTTATCTTCACCCCAATTATCTGAATCATTTTAAGAGGTTTTTCACAGTCTTGGTGGAATCCATTCAGAATTATATTTATCCCAAGGGTCCGGTTTTTTTAATGCATATAGACGAAAATCTCGATTTTGGGGGAAACAAGAGGGTTTTTGACGGTGATTACAGCGATTTTTCCGTCAACGAACGTTTTGTCTCATTTTTAGAGAGTAAATACGGGGAGATAGGGAACATAAATATTGTCTACGGGAAGAAATTCAAGAAATTTTCCGAAGTTGAGGCTCCCAAGGAAGTTGAGATTAAAAAGCCTGAGGAGCTGTTACCGTATTTCGATTGGATAGAGTTCAAAGAACAGACCCTAAACGAGCATGTAAGAACGGTGAGGGAGAGGTTAGAATCACTGGGAGTCGGCGCCTTGTATTCCACGGGCGTTTCGATTGATCCCGAGCTTGGCATGCCTTTGAACTGGAAGAGTATAACAGACCATAAGGTGTCCCTGGGTTTGAGTTTGGAGGAGAACGAAAACTATTATCAGATATCCCGCATGCTGCGTTATCTGAACTCGACATCGAATTTCAACTGGGCGTCCAAGCTTATCTCCGGATCGCCGAATGGGAAAACTCGGGAGTATAACAAATCCGATAATGACGATAAACGGGCGTTGAGATTTTTGCTAACGACAGCTCTTTCGGGAGGGGTTAAAGGATTTGTTTCTTACATGTTCGTAGAACATGATCGCTGGCTTGGTTCGCCTCTTGGCGAGGACGGCGCGGTCAGAGGAACCTACGAGTTACTATTCAGGCTTAACGAAGTTATCCCCAGAATGAAACTTGAGGATCTTAAGGACTTCGCATCGGTGGGGATAGCTTATGATCGATCTTTGCTATACTACAAATACCTGAAAGCGGATGGTCCTTATGAGTATTTGAATTACTTACTTGATTTTTGCATACCCGGGACATGCCGCGGATTTGGGCAGCTAAACTATGACTATAAAGTGCTGGATACTCAGAATCTAAAAGACTTCGAGGGACTTAAGTTGATTTTTATCCCGATTGCCGAGTATATGCCCGAGGAGATTCAGGAATCTATTGTGGATGTTATCAAGAGTGGCGTGAATGTTATTCTGATTGGCACCATGCCCGCCTACAATGAATATTTCAGATCATCCAATATCCTTAGCAAAAGCCTTGGGATTTCGACCAGACGGGATGGCGGATTTGGTAAAATTCAGATCGGATCGCAATCGTACGATACGCAACTTTTCGGAAGTATTTCCAAGAAGAACTCCTCATGGCGGATATTTGCTAAGCTCGGCAACAAAATTGTAGGGGCGTATCGAAAATTGGGTAAAGGTTCCTGCTATGCTTTCACTTTCGATCCGGGATTGACTTACGATAATTCCAAAATAGAAATACTCGGTAAACTTCTTTCTACCCACAGGATAACCACGCCGGTTGTATCATCGGAACCGGATGTCGATGTGATCGCTCAGAGCGATCAGAAGAAACATCATAGCCTATATTTAATAAACCACAATCAGCGTTATCACTCTCCCAGTCCGGATAATCTCCGACGGGTGGTTATAAAAATCGATTCCTCGCTGATAGGCAGCTCCGGAAGCGCTCGATTTAAGCTTTACGATGTTTTCAGCGACGAGGAAAGGTCTTGCACAGCCAGAGAATTAACCGAAGGGCTTTTCGTCGAGATAGAGAACATGGACAGTAAGATACTATTGATAGAAAGGCGCTAAATTTAATTTGTTATTCTATTCGATAGCGGGTAATTTCTGATCACGATGTATATATCCCGCGCTGTTTTTTGGATAATTCCTTTGCTTTAATTCCTTTTATGGACTAAAATTACGGGGCTTGCCTTGATTGAAATGTAAACTTGTAGATTATGCATTCGAAATAAAATGAAGAGGGCGGCAAATCCGTATGCCGCCCCGAGCAGGGCGCACAAATTAATGTGCGTCCTTTAAATTAGAAACAAACAGCCCGTTATACGTCTGTATCCGTCCAAACTATTCTTCTCGGGATGTGGAAATCAATATCCCGGAATATGCAAAAAGGCTTAAATAAAATGGTAATCGTCAAAGACCATCCCCTCGTAGTGTATTATAACATGTTTTATTAACAAATGTCAAGACTAATGTTGAAAAAATATTAATAATTTATTCGACTAACGATATAACGCTCGAAAAGTCCGCAGTGGCATACATACTTAATTAACTTCTTGAGGATAAAGCCGATAAAATATACAGCATTACAGATAGGGAATTTTATGCACATCATGTCCAATATTAGAATTGCTATATCCTTGGCGGTTATGCTCTTGGGAATACTGATGGTAAGGGCTGCTGACGCCGCGGATTCGAGTACGAAAGGGAACCTTCAGATTCTATCTACGCCCCGCAACGTTGCGGTAACGCTTGAAGGCGAGAGCACGATCTCCGCCGTAGCCCCATGTTTCGTTCAGAGTAGTCTATCCGGTTATCATAAGGTGAAGGCTTCCAAACCCGGTTATGAGAACTGGGAATCAAAAGTCCTTATACAGCCTGACCAGGAGTCTGTGCTTAACATCGAATTGAAGCCGAAAACGCGGTTTAAGTCTATGCTGCGTTCTACTGTAATTCCGGGTTGGGGTCAATTCTATTCGGGCAAGGAATTCAAGGGTGTGGTCCTTGGGGTTGCCACCTTCGGATGCGCCGCGGCTGCACTTGCCGTTCTCGAGGATTATAACAATAAGGACCACGATTATCGAGTTGCTCGAAATAGATTTCTAAATGCAAATTCCGTGGAGAGAAAAGAAGAGTTGCTGCCGATTGTCAACGACAGGCGGGAAACGGCTTATGATGCTGAAACCGCATTACGAACTTTCACGATTATCACAGCCGGCTTATGGGCATACAACATCATCGATTCGGCATTGTTTTTTCCAAGCTACCATGGCGGCGAACTAAGCGGCTTGAAAGCTTCCATTCAAACCACCGTGGTAGGCAAAAATCCGGGCATCATTATATCGATGAAGTTTTGACGGGAGATTAAAGGCAATGAAGAGAATAAGATTCATCGCTTGCATATATTCAATAATATCGGTTTTAGCTGCTATAACACTCATAACCGCTGCTTGCGACAGAGCGATCGATTCGCCCGATTCACCGTACACGATTGGATCGCATCCCCCAACTCCGGCTGATCTATCGATTTCTGTTGGCGATGGGAGTTTAAAATTAATTTGGGGAATTGGTAACCAATCCGGAATCTCGCGATATAATATTTATCGAACCGATTCGGTTAGCATGGATTTCGAAAAAATCGGTTCCAGCGCCGATAAAGTTTTCACCGATACCGGCTTGATCAACGGACGGAGATATTATTACAAGATATCATCGGTGACTGACCGGAACTATGAAGGATACCCATCTGATTCCCTGTCCGGCGTTCCGGAAGTGTTCGGCGTGGTAATAGAGAATGGAAGCAGCGTAACGAATTCCGTAAGCGTAACGCTGAGCATGATCGCGCCGGATTCCACCCGATATATGATGATATCGGACGACCCGTCCTTTGCTGATGCTATATGGGAAAACTACGGTGCGGAACGCACCTGGTATTTGGAGCCGACAGATGGCAGCCACCCGGTTTATGTGCAATATCGCGATAGGGATGATAATCATACCATTGGCTATTCCCATGATTCTATTACTTTGGACCAATTCGCCGCTATAGATTCTGTGACCGAGGATACCGGCGGAGAAGCGCAGTCAGCAGGCGATACCATCATATTCATGGTTTATGCCGGCGAGGTTCATGGTTTCGCTTCAGTGGATATAGATACAGTTGTCACGGACCTCCTCCTTTACGATAATGGCACAAACGGAGACAGTGTAGCGGTCGACGGCATCTACACGCTCAATTATATTGTCCAGCCCGGTATTGAAGCCGAGGATGCTTTGGTTATAGGCAGGTTTACAGATAGAGCCGGCAATTCTGCTCCCCCAAAGATAGCGCCGGGAAGAATCACAATCGATAATCCATAGTATTATCGAAGTAAGCAGCGTGTCCGAATACTACAATTTGACTTCTTGCCCGGTTTGTTAAACCTTTAGATTCACCAACATAAAACAATATCCTAACAGAAAATAAAAGTTCTAATATTTTGTTGTGTTTCTATTTGTTTACTAATATATTGGCAAGCGCTATGATAAATACACAATTACTCAATGACATTCTAAAGAAAGCAGAAGCTGCCAGAGCTTCGACTAAAACACCGCTGGCGGTGTTCGACCTTGATGGCACCTTATTCCACTACCACAAGAGAGTAAGAAACATACTTATGGATGCCATGAAGGGTAAAGACAACCAATTCCCGGGGGCAAGGGTTCTCATCGAGAATATCCCCGAATCGGAATACGAATACCTGGTGCTGGACACCCTGAAAAAATACGATATCGATATGCCGGGTCTTCGGGAATACATATACAACTTCTGGGAAAGGTGGTTTTTCGACAATAAGTATCTAAAATATGACAAGCCGGTTTCCGGAGCGGTTGTATTCGTAAACAAACTTGCAGATAAGGGTATCAAGATAGTTTATTTGACCGGGAGAGATGTGCCTCGGATGGGAAAGGGCACCGAGGAGGCTCTTATACAAAATGGATTCCCTATGCAGCCGGAGAAGGCTGTTCTTATGCTTAAACCGAAATACGAGGATGATAATTGGGAGCATAAGAATACCAGCATAAAGGCGATTAAGGAGCTCGGGGAAGTGGTTGCCGCATTCGATAACGAACCGGGAGAGGTGAATATATTAGCTGATAACTTCCCGGATGCGGTAGTGGGACTGATCATTAGCCTTCATTCCCCAAACGCGCCTGAGCCAAGGGAGTCGGTGCTGCGTCTTCATGATTTTTCGGATAGTCAGAATGGGATCTGAATCGGCTTATCGTTTCGCATTGAATATACATCTGTTATAACTATTAGGATGAGGAGCATTAACACAAGGAGTAGATAACCTCCAAAGCGATAAAGCCTATCCATTATCGGAATTGCAATGTGCTCTATTAGCAGGATTACTGAGAGTAAACAATAACAGAATTCAGGAGATAGACTTATGGCAGATCCAATGCCGATTGCGCATTCGAAGGAATTCAGAATTCGACGTTTCTGGAACTGGTTTCCCTTAGGATTATCCTATGCATTTCTCTACATGGGAAGATATAATCTAACCGTGTCCAAAGTCGCCCTGGGCGACTTGATGAGTAAGGAAGCGTTCGGGATTATTTTTGCGGCAGGTACTATAACCTATGCATTCGCTTTCTTGATCAATGGACCCCTTACCGATAGAATAGGCGGCAAACGGGGGATGTTGATAGGATTGACCGGCGCCGCAATTGCCAACGCACTATTGGGGATATTGACCTACGGCATCCGTAATTCCGGTTGGCAGCTCGATCTCACGCTGACATTTTCTATTATCTACGCTATGAATATGTATTTTCAGAGTTATGGGGCGGTTGCTATCGTCAAAGTCAACGCCTCCTGGTTCCATGTGCGAGAACGCGGAATATTCGGAGGAATATTCGGGATACTTATCTCCCTGGGGATCTACTTCGCCTTCGACTGGGGTTTTGCAATCGTCGAGGCGACGAAAATTACTCCCGGCTATGAGTTGAGCTTTGTACAGGGACTCATACGAAGCCTCACTGGAGCTGCCAATACCTCTATAGACCAAACCTGGTGGGTATTTTTCATACCGGCGATGATACTGGGTGTGATGTTGATTATCGAGCTTTTCTTACTTAAGGATTCCCCCAGCGGCGCGGGATACGAGGATTTCGATACGGCTGACGCCTCCTCCGGCGAAGAAGACGCGCCATTCAGCTTGAAGGATATTCTTAAGAAGATTTTCACCAACAAGATACTCATCACGATTGCCTTCATCGAATTCTGCACCGGCGTATTGCGCAACGGCATTATGCACTGGTATCCCATATTCGCCAAGGAAGTATTAAAACTCTCACCCGACCATTTCATGAGGGAGAGATGGGGATTGCTGCTTATGCTCGCCGGCGTTATGGGCGGAATGACAGCAGGTTTCCTCTCGGATAAAGTTTTCGGATCGCGCCGAGGTCCGGTGGCGGCGTTATTGTATGGCTCCATGTTCTTCGGCGCCGTGCTGATGAACTTTATGTTGTTCAATAATAATCCGCTGTATCTGGGATTAATTGTGGCCTTCATGTCCGTCTGCGTGATCGGAACGCACGGGATGTTGTCGGGGACTTCTACTATGGATTTCGGGGGAAGAAAGGCTGCCGGCACCGCCGTCGGATTAATAGACGGATTCGTGTATTTGGGCACCGGGTTTCAATCGCTTTCTCTGGGTTATCTCACCACAGCCAATTGGAGCTACTGGCCTCCGTTCCTGATACCATTCACGGTCATTGGATTCTTATTAGCGATAAGAATCTGGAAAGCGATGCCGACTGGAAAGAAAGCGGCGGCAAAATAACGAATTCGACGCGGGAACTCTTTTTCTGCTCGTGCTTCAACTGAATCGGGAGTCAACCTAAACTGTTGACTCCCGTTATGTTTGTTCATATTAATTTGTTCACGGCGGCAAAGCAAAACGGCATTATGCTAATCTCTTAACGACCGCGACTATTTCCTCCAAAGCCTCATCTATCTCACGCTCGGTGGTAAACCTACCGGTTGAAAAGCGTATCGTTCCCCTGGCATATTCAGGGGGAACATTCATCGCTCTTAAAGTGGGAGAGATAGTGACCCCGTCGCTATGACATGCCGCTCCTGCCGATGTTGCGATATTCCTCAGCCCGTCTATGATTTCGTTTGCAGCAATGCCGGGAAAACTGATGCTTGCGGTATTCGGTAAACGTTTTTCCGGATGCCCATTAATCCTTATGTTGGGGAATCTTTCCTTTAACCTGCTCTGCAATTTATCCCGCAGGCTTTTAGTCAGCAAGTGTGTCCCCTCGGATTCGTCGGCGACCAATGCGCATGCTTCACCAAGCCCTGCTATCTCAATAACATTTTCGGTTCCGGCGCGCCATCCCATCTCATGTCCGGCGCCGTGTATCTGTTTCTCTAACTTCACTCCTGAACGGATATATAAAGCTCCAATACCTTTGGGAGCGTATAGTTTATGACCTGCCAATGACAGCAAATCCACACGAAGCTCGTCGACATGAACCGGTATCTTGCCAACAGATTGAGCGCAATCGGTATGAACCAGTATCCCATTCCTGTGAGCGATCTCGGCGATCTCGGTTATCGGTTCGATCGTCCCTACTTCGTTGTTGGCGTGCATGATGGTTATAAGGGTGGTTTTTGGTGTGATCGATTCTTCTAATTGCTTCAGGTCAACCAAACCATACTCATCAACCGGCACGTAAGTAACTTCGAATCCCCTGGTTTCCAAAAATTTGCATACTTCGCTCACTGCGGGATGTTCGATGGAGGATGTAATGATATGATTGCCCTTCTTTTGATAAGCGTAGGCAACGCCTTTGATAGCGAGGTTATTGGATTCCGAGCCGCCGCTGGTGAATATGATTTCCTCCGGACTGCTATGCAGCGTATCAGCGATCTGTTTGCGCGCCTTATTTACAGCATCCTTGGTTGCTCTTCCGTAGAAATGGTTACTGGAAGGATTACCGAAATGCTCACGTATGTACGGAATCATCGCCTCGGCGACGTGTGGATCTATCGGCGTAGTAGCATTATAATCAAGGTATATCGGTTTCATAAGAATCTCCTGTTAATATATTCACCATTAAGATAGGAAAAAAGCAATCGAATTGCAACACCGCATTGGAGCGTATATCTTCGGAGGGTAATGTCAATAATTATGTGTAAAAAGGTAATCAAAAGGGGTATCCAAAGTTAAGGGTTTTAAGCTGCTTGCTGCTTCTCCAAATAGTAAATCGGCAGCCTGCTGCCGATACGGATTCCCGGGGAATCCGCAGTTGTCGCCAGTGTGCAGACTTTCGGATATAGCTAATTATGTTTATGATTTAACCGGATTATAGTTTTTCTTTGTTGAATACTACTTTTCCTGAAGAGATAGTCGCTGCAATTCTAATTGTATGGATATTTCGCTTGCGTACTTTGAAAATATCATCCGTCAATACTACCATATCAGCCAAATAATCGGGAGTGATTTTTCCGGTTTGCTGGCCGTTGCCTCCAAGAATTGATGCGTTTCGGGTGAGTGCCTCTACTGCCTGCCTGACAGTGATACGCTCATCCGGATACCATGGCCCTCGAGGATCATCCGGTTCGCATCGGTTGACTGCGGCGTCTATCGCCTGAAGCGGATTTATCTCCTCAATCGGCGCGTCGGAACCGAAACACAACCTGATTCCGTTCTTTATCAACGTCCGAAATGCATAGGCATACCTGCAGCGCCCCCCCCAGTATTCGTCGGCAGTGTCGCGGTCCGCAAGCAAATGCGAGGGCTGCGCCGAAGCGATTGCACCGGTGCGCTTAAGAAGCGGAAGGTCTTCCGCCCGCAGAAGTTGAATATGTTCGATTCTTCTGTGAAGAAGCGGGGTATACGGTGATTTATTGGAGTCGAACGCCTTCATAACATTAAAGTTGGCTTTATCTCCAATCGCATGGACAGCACACGATATCCCTTTGGATTCGGCATCGGTGATAATCCGAGTAAGCTCCTCTGCGGATAGAGTTCCGATACCGAAGTTATCTGATCCTTCGTATGGCTCGAACATTTCAGCAGTCTGACTCCCCAGGGCTCCATCGGCATAAAGTTTTAACGGTCCGAATCTCAAGTCTGGATAACCGAATCCCGAAACAACGGGGAATTGCCGGTCTTCCTCGTAATCCTCGTATCGAACAGCGCAAAGTACTTTTAGTCGGAGTTTGCCGTTCAGGGAAGCGTACTGCAGTAATCGGTACTTATCCTTATCTTCATCAAAATCATGCGCGCCGGTTACGCCCATTTGAAAAGCTCGCTTCTGCGCCAGCATCAGGGACATCAATTTATCCTCGAAGGATGCAGCGGGAATCTTCTTGTCGGCGCTGTAGGCGGCGCCCTCATGCAAAATACCGGTCAATCTCCCCTTTTCGTCGGTGCGATACATATCGTTCGACCGTAAATCGTCTCTATTCTCAATGCCGAGAAGCTTAAGAGCTTTGCTATTGAGCCAGAGGGAATGGCCATCATGGGAAAAGAATGCGGCTGGATTAGTGCAGACTTCGTCGAGATCGCGGCGGGTTGGAAACTCCTGCAAATCCCAGTAGTTCTTATCCCATCCCCTGCCGAGAAGCCACTGGTCATCCGCCAAATCAGCGGAACGTTTCCTAATTTCCTCAAGGGCCGATTGTAATGTAGGATAAAGCCTGAAATTCAACCTGGATAATGAGGCTCCATAACTATAAAGATGCAGATGGCAGTCGGTAAAACCGGGCAGGACAGTCAAATCGCGAAGCTCCATCATACGGGTCTTTGGCGACGCCAGCTTTCTAATCTCGTTGTTGCTCCCCATCGCCATTATTCTATCATCGGAGATAGCGATCGCTTGAACTACCGCCGGGCTCGAGAGTGTGCGGCAGTTGCCGTTATACAGGATAAGGCTGGGTTTGCGTTCAATCAGCATAGTTAACTTCCAGTTGCCAGTGTTCGGTACTCACCATCGAAACTCGTAATCCGATCGCGATCGAGTTTCTCCAGAAAAGGAATAGCATACTTGCGACTGGTATTTAGCGCCTTTCTCAACTCGGATGATTTAGCTTTTCCGTTTGCTTTAAGATAATCGATAACGGTCTGTTTTGATTTGTCGAAAACATCGGAGTGAAAGATTATTCCACCTCCGCAATCAACCAGAACCCCGCTTTTTACTAAGTAGCTTAGAACAACTTGCCAGTCTTTCCCCTGCTTTTCCAACTCGCCTTTCGTGGGCGCTGCCCATGGTTTTTCCCTGAACGTAGTTTCGATCTCTTCTGCCAATTTCTCTAAGCGCTCCGGAAGTCTTGCCGAGTGCTTGCTTAATGAGTAGATACCTCGGGAAAACTGAATATCACCGCGCTTCGCAAGAAGCTCAAGCAGAGATTCACCAACCGCATCATCGGAAATCCCGATTGCGTTAATCAGTTCCTTCGAGCCGATTCCCTGAGTCCAGGGCGATTCGGTGTGATGCTTTTCAAGTATTCGAATGGTTTCCTCTTCGATTCGATCAACGAATTGCTTTGCGAAATGTACTTTGCCCGATTCTTCAGCGATTCCCGTTTCAGTTAAGCGGTTCAATGCCTGCCGGAACTCCTCTTCGGAGTAAACGCTGTTTCTCGCGTAATCACGGTCATCGTCATCCCAGTAGCCCTTTAGTTCGAGAGTCGATTTAATAATCTTCTCGGAGGAGATTGGGTAAAGCGATTTAATATAATCCAATTCTTTGCTGCCGGTTTTTATTCTCCTGGTTAGCCTAAAATCCAGGACTACTCCGCCTCCGATGGTCAGAGCCGGCGAGGGTTGACGTACGATCAGTCGGTCGCCGAGGAAGGGACAGGCCGGTTCGGACAATTTGATCCTGCAGAAACCTTCCTCGCCCGGTTTGAGCATTTTGCCCTCGAAAAGAAGAACCTTTGACAATATCTCCGCCGTACCTAACAAAACGACCGCTTGCGAATTGTGCTTGAGGGGTATCTTGCCGGTAGGGGGCGCTTTGAAATAGCAGTTTAAAGAATCGGCGGTTCGCAGGTCGTTCAATCCCGATATCATTATACCGCGATGAAGGTTCCGTTTCTCGCTGCCGGTTACATTGGCAGCCACACGGTTGCCCTGGGCTGCCGTTTTCAGCGATTCTTTGTAGGACTGAAGATTCCTTATCCGCGCCTTTTCCGAAACCGGATAAATAGTAACCTCATCGCCAACCGATAATTTACCCCCCGTAAGCGTACCTGTAAGCACCGTTCCCATACCGGTGATGGTGAAAGCTCGATCGGCATAAAGCCGGGGTTTGCCCACATCCGCACGGGGAACTGTTTCGCTTAGAAGCCGTTCAAGAGATTTAATCAGGCGGTCGAATCCGTCGCCTGTAATTGCGGATAACGGAATAATCTCTTTAAAATCGATACTTCGGTTCTCGATTCGCTCCTCGATATCGGCAGCGACCAATTCCGCCCAATCAGAATCAACCGCATCGATTTTGTTAAGCAGTATCAATCCGGATTTCACTCCCAGTAATTCCAGAATCTGCAGATGCTCCTCTGTCTGCGGCATCCAACCGTCATCTGCGGCGATAACCAGCAAGGCGGCGTCGATACTGCCGACTCCGGCGATCATGTTCTTGACAAACTTCTCATGCCCGGGCACATCCACGAATCCGACTCTGCTTCCGGATGGCAGTCTCATCCAGGCAAAACCGAGATCAATAGTAAGTCCACGAGCTTTTTCCTCCGGAAGCCGATCGGGATCGATTCCACTGAGCCGCTTTATTATGGATGATTTTCCATGATCGATATGACCTGCCGTACCTAAAACATACATAATGGGAATATTATCTACATCAGTTTATTAAGCTCGGAGATAGTTTTCCTGACCAGTTGAACAAGACAGTCTTCTTGATGGGGTAATACTGTCCGAAGGTCGATGCAAAAAGCGCTGCCTTCGATCCTGCCGATTACCGGCGGATCACATAGCCGAAATGCTGCCGCAAGTTCATGGGAATTAAAACCATTGAATTTGATTATCACCGACTCCATTTTCCCGCCCGGATCGGATCCGCCGCCGGCGTAAGCGTAACTATCACGAATTGTCAGCATGCCCTCAGGCACGGAAACTTTATCGATGAACTCTTCGCTTCGCTTTGTCAACTCACTTTTACTGACTCTGACCGAATTCCAGATCGGAATGCTTTTGTAGTCGCCTTTAAGGTATTTTATAAAGAGTTCTTCGGTTATGCCAATGGTAATCTTATCCGGTCTGAGAACCCGATAAATTGGATTTCGATTTAGCCGATTAATAAGGCTCTTTCGCCCCAGTATGATTCCCGCTTGACATCCTCCGAGGAGTTTATCGCCGGAGAAACATACGAGATCAGCCTTACTTTTAACCGCATCTCTCACTGTCGGTTCGTTAGGTAATCCGCTTATATCGGAAGGTAATAATACACCTGAACCGAGGTCGATAGCAACCGGTATCCTATTCCGCTTTCCTAATGCCGCCAACTCGCCGAAGCGGGCTTCCTCGGTGAATCCCTCTATCATAAAATTGCTGCGATGTACTTTAAGAATCAAACCGGTTCGCGAGGATATCGCTTTCTTATAATCCTCAAGCGAAGTACGATTGGTGGTGCCGACCTCCTTTAGAATTGCGCCGCTCTCCATCATTATTTCGGGGATTTTAAATCCGCCCCCGATCTGCACCAGCTCGCCGCGAGAGACAAGAACTTCTTTATCCCTGGCTAATCCCGCTAAAATCAAAAAGAGCGCCGCCGCATTATTATTAACCACCAGAGCCGACTGGCATCCGGTAGCCGCTGAAATCAAACTGCGCAGCGCCGAGCCCCTTTTGCCGCGTTTACCTGATATAAGATCGAATTCGAGATTAGAATACACCGAGCTGATTTGAGAAATCCTCGCCGTTATCTCCGGCGTTAGCGGCGAGCGCCCCAGATTGGTATGGATTATAATTCCGGCAGCGTTGATAACATCCCGAAGAAAACCAGAAGTGAATCGACCGACGCTGCTGATTATTCGACCAACTGCTTCATCGTTAGATATCGATTTCCCCTCCCGTATCTCCTTGCGTATATCCGAAAGCGCATTCCTTATGAAGAATACGATAAGCGGTTGCGACCACTTTTCGACCAGTTTTTTGATTTCGGAATTCTCTAAAAGGGAATCGACCGCCGGAAGGTTCCGGAGAGATTGATTGATTAGATTTCTACTTTTAGCGCCCAATCCGTTTTATCCGTAACTTCGCCGATAACCGCAGCATGAGGATAATCGGGTTTCAGCATCTCAAGTAACCTCTTATGCTTGCGTCGCGGGATAGATATTGCCAGTCCCCCCGATGTCTGAGCGTCACATAATATGATCATCTGCTCGAAAGTAATATCCGGAGAAAATGAGGAATGCTGTTTTACAAAGTCATAATTTAATTTCGAACCGCCGGGATAAACATTCTGCATGGCAAGCTCCAGAACGCCCTCGAATAGCGGAACCGAGTTAAAATCTATGGTTATCGAAACGTCGCTCAGGTTCGCAATCTCGTACAAATGCCCCATCAAACCATATCCGGTAATATCGGTTGCGGCGCTGACGCCCACTGCGGTCATAGCCTCCGAACCCTTTTTATTGAGTATAGTCATAGCCTCAATGCATTCGACTCCACGCTCAGGAGGAATGACCTCATTTTTCAGCGCGGTCGTAATAATACCCGAACCCAGTGGCTTGGTGAGAATAATAACGTCGCCTGGTTTTGCTCCTTGTTTCGCTATTATCTTATTAGGGTTTATCCTGCCGATCGCTGCCAATCCGTACACCGGTTCGGGATTCTTGACAGTATGTCCTCCGATAATAGGGATGCCCGCCTGCGATGCTGTATCATTACCGCCCCGCAGTATATCTTTAAGGATATCCTTGGAAACGTCTGCCGGAAAACCGACGATATTCAGCGCCGTCAACGCTGTTCCGCCCATGGCATAAATATCGGACAAGCTATTAGCGGCGGCTATCCTGCCGTAATCGTAAGGATCGTCAACTACCGGCGCAAAAAAGTCGGTAGTTAAAACCAACGCCAGCTGATTGTTTATCTTATACACTCCGGCATCGTCCGGCATACTTGTGCCCACAAGCACATTCGGATCAGATATCTGCTGCATACTTTCCAGGACCCCGGAAAGATCCGTTGCGGAAAACTTGGCAGCTCACCCGGCGCATGAAGCGAGAGTGGTCATCCTGATTTTTTCGCGTTTGTCTTCCATTAAAGGTTCCATTTGTAAATGTTTCCTGCGATGCCTACACCCGTAATTTACCGTTTTTCATAATCAGTTCATCATCAACATAGAACGTAGGTTTGAGAAGTACGCCATCCAGATGGGACTCCACCGAGACATTGCCCCCCATCGACTTGTTATCCCCCAATGCCAGGTGAATCGTTCCCAAAACCTTTTCGTCCTCCAACACCGAACCGCATAATTTAGCTTTATAATTCGTGCCGATACCCAGTTCTGCCAGATTGCGGGCTTTATCGCCCACCCTATCCAGCATCCTCTTCAATTTAACTGCGGCGGCGCCTCCGGTGATATCGGTAGCTACACCGTTCTCCACCATGATACTCAGAGGTTTTTTGAGCAATCCCAACTCGGCGAGGGAACCATCAATAATTAATGTCCCGTTAGCCGAACCCTCAACCGGAGCGATGTACGCCTCGCCCGCGGGTAGATTTGAAAAATCCTCAGGCGTTTTCACCAATCCGGTATCCGCTTTGCCGACTCGCCCTTTTATAGACAAAGTAATATCGGTACCTGCCGGAGTGGTTATTCTTGCCGTTGTGCCCTTGGAAAGGTATTTGCTCAGTTTTTCCGACAAAGAGCCTATTTTTTTATAGTCAGCATTTAATGCCCTTGACATCGTGGCCTGCAATATCCCCGGCAGCGTCGCCACCCGTACTCCGGCTTTGGTTGCCTCCCTGCGCGCCCTGGTATGAGATAACGACTTGGAGGTAGGAGCCATCACCACGTTGAACTGCTTCATCAGATTGGCAACCTGTTTCGAAGGTTCTGCGCCATGCGATTTCATCGGCAGCATCTCCATAATCATAGAGTCGCATTTTAACTTTCTGGCAGCATTGAACAACGCATAGCCGATATTACGTTTCCCCTCGTCGGTAATGATAAGCACCGATTCACCTTTTTGGGCAAACATACAATCTCTTACCGCTATCATCGCCGCTCTTTCTAACCGTGTCATAATCTCCTCACCCTCCGGGGCTGATTAAATATTTAGCAAAAACTTCCGAATATCCTTACCCGGCTGCAATGCACTAAGACGTAACTTCAAACCATTTATTCAGTGTTATTATTAACCTAAACTCTAATCATATCACTTTTTAAATGTTAATGCAACTACTTTTGAGAATCGATATATTAGAT
>CAZLVS010000053.1:0-24405 GCA_964563085.1 uncultured Ignavibacteria bacterium
AATATATTTCTATAGGTTAGTTGCGGGAGACGAGGTATTTACGAAACGGATGACGCTGTTGAAGTAATCGTTAGTGGTTAGCTTTTAGTTGTTAGGCACGTTGCTTCCAACTATGGCGGCATGGTCAACCAGCCTGAGCCTGGCAGGGGCGAAACCTTCGGCTACGGTTAGAAGGAGTTTATGAATTATCCAGGTTAGTAACTCCACTTGCCTGAGATGATAATGGGAGGCGATATCAACTCCCCCCAATCAATTCAGTCCAAATAAGTATCATTACCTGACTATTTTACTACAATATTCAGAAGTTTATTCTCAATGAATATCTTCTTGATTATCCGCTTTCCTTCAGTATGCCGATTCACACCCTCTTCTGCGAATGCCAATTCTTCGAACTGCTCCTGACTAATATCCGGATCGACATCCAGCGATGCGCGTACTTTGCCGTTGACTTGGACCACCATCGTAATCCTATCGCCGACAGTTGCATCCTCATCGTAATCCGGAAAACGAGAATTGAAAATCGAGCCTTCAAATCCGGATTTATGATACAATTCTTCGGCAAGATGCGGCGTAATCGGAGCCATCAGCCAGATTAATCTCTTGATAGCGAAAAAGAAAATTGTGTTGAGTTGGTTGGATTCCAAGGCTTTGTAAAGTATATTCAGAAGCTCCATCATGGAAGCTATTGCCGTGTTATACTTTTGTGTTTCAAAGTCTTGCCCGAATTTCTTAATGGTCTTGTTTAACTGGATATAGATATCTTTATCAATACCTTCAAGTTGTTCTTTAATAAATTCGGGGAATTCTCGCTTTGCCAAACCGGCGCAATTCGGCTCCACAAGTCTCCAAACGCGCCCCAGGAATCGATGGATCCCATTAATGCCCGAATCATCCCAGTCGCCGCCTTCTTGATAATCACCCATGAACATCAAGTAGGCGCGGAAAGTATCGGAACCGTAAATCTTGATATAATCATCGGGAATTACAACATTTCCGTGCGATTTTGACATTTTGGCTCCGGAATTGGTGATAATTCCTTGGTGTCGTAAAACCGGATAAGGTTCTTCGAACTTTAAATATTTCTGGTCATACAGAAACATATTAATGAATCGGGCGAACATGAGATGAGTCACCGCATGTTCGGAACCACCCACATAACGATCGACCGGCATCCATTTATCCACAATGTTCGGATTGAATGGTCCCGCTGCATATTCGGGATCGAGAAACCTTAGATGATACCAGGTGGAATCCACGAAAGTATCCATGGTTTCGGTTTCCCTTTTGGCTTCGCCGCCGCATTTCGGGCAGGATGTATTGACGAAATCCGGTATTTTCGAAAGCGGCGAACTCCCGTCACCCGCCGGCTTGAAATCATCGGTTTTCGGAAGCAAAACCGGCAAATCCTCCTCGGGGACTGCCATATCGCCGCATTCCGGGCAGCGAATTATCGGAATCGGCACGCCCCAGTAGCGCTGACGCGAAATCAGCCAATCCCTTAAACGATAGCTGACTGCAGCCCCTCCCCTGCCGATCTTCTCCAGATACTCAGCAACTTTTTTCATCCCCTCTTCCGAACTAATCCCGGAATAAGCCCCGGAATTGACCATCTGTCCGTACTCCGTATAGGCTTCCTCCAATTCACCAGCGGGATCTCCGCCTTTTGGTGCGATGACCTCCCTGATCGGCAAATCGAATTTCTTTGCAAACTCAAAATCGCGTTCATCATGGCCGGGAACAGCCATAACAGCGCCGGCGCCGTAACCCATCAGAACATAATCAGCTATCCAAATAGGAATCTTATCGCCATTCATCGGATTTTCAGCATAAGCGCCGGTGAAAACCCCCGTTTTCTCCTTTACAGTAGAGGTACGCTCAATTTCCGATTGTTTTCTGGCTCGCTCAACATATTCTTCCACAGCCTGCTTGTGGTCGGAGGTGGTAATCTGTTCAACCAGAGGATGTTCCGGCGCAAGCACCATATATGTTACGCCGAATATGGTATCAGCGCGGGTGGTGAAAACCGGGATATAGCTATCGCGGTCAGCATGTTTTGGAACACATCTATCTTGGAAGTGGTGTATCATTGCTATGCAATAAGTTGCCGTTGGGATCTTATCTCTCAATTCTCTCCTATTAATCTTGTATTGGATGTATTTGTCCCAATTATTAAATATATGCTCAAGCTGCCACTTCTCAATATATATCGATTTGTCATTGTCCGTTAAAACGGTAATTCGACTTTCTTCGACTTTAGTAATGGGGATATATTTTCTTCGAATTCCGCCGTCCCTCGACCAATTGGGAATTCTATAGTTATCTCTATATCGTTCTAAGTCGGTTTTCAATACCGAAACTAATCTATTCCAGAATTCCCCAAAAGTATCGATGCATAAGCCGAATATAATCTCACAGCCTTTGGAACGGCCTATCCAATTTTTCTGCATAGTGATAGTCTTATGGGGCCAGTCAAGTTTCTTGTGGCCCTCCAGCAGCCTATCCGCATAGGCGGTGATTTTAAAAAACCACTGAGTTAAATCCCTGCGGGTCACCTCGTTTTCACATCTCTCGCAAAGACCATCGATAACCTGCTCATTAGCCAGAACTGTCTTACAGGATGGGCACCAGTTAACCGGGGCTTTCTTACGATAAGCGAGACCATTTTCGAAAAGTTTGACGAAAAGCCATTGAGTCCACCGGTAATATTCGGGATCGGTTGTCGCTAATTCCTTGCTCCAGTCGAACATAGCGCCAATCGACTTGAGTTGAGCGCGGATATACTCGATATTTTGCTCGGTGGAGACCGCGGGATGAACTCCGGTTTTAAGAGCGAAATTCTCCGCCGGCAGACCGAATGAATCATACCCCATCGGTTCAAAAACGTTGTAGCCGCGCAGACGCTTATACCGCGCCCAGCTATCGGTTACGCCGTAATTGTACCAGTGCCCGATATGCATTTTATCCCCGGAGGGATAAATAAACATCATCAGGCAGTATAATTTATTCTCCGATCTGGAGAGATCGGTTTGATAAATCTTATTTTCTTCCCAGTATTTCCGCCATCTGGGTTCGATTTCATCAAATGGGTATTGTTTGTGTATTTTTATATTTTCCATGGTGATTTCAAATTTGTTTGAAATTTAAGTGTAAGTCGGGTTCCAAAGTTGAGTAACGCGAAACGAAGAAACCCGACAGCTGTCTAACACACTCTGGATTCGTCTACGGTCAATCCCAGAATCCGCGGGTCATGAATGTCCCGCCTGCCTTCCAATCGTGAGGAACAGGGATTGCTTCTTCATCCCGCATTCTGCGGAATTCCTCGCAATGACAAGAATAAAGGACGAGCGCACCAGAGGCGCATAAATCCTCCTCAGGCGGACAAAATCTCGGTTGTTTCTGATCCGCAATCTGCCGCTTCCTTCGGAATCCATGTCGGGGGCAAGCCCGCCGGCTAACAATCTTACGGATAAAGACGATACAGCATCCTCGGGAACGGTATCGTTTCCCGCACATGATGCAATCCGCAGATCCAGGCGACGGTGCGTTCGATTCCTAAACCAAAGCCGGAATGAGGAACCGACCCTTGTTTTCTAAGGTCGAGATACCACCCATAAGCCTCTTCCGGCAATTTCTCCTCTCGAATTCTGTTTATCAGCAAATCGTAATCATCTTCTCTTTGAGACGCGCCGATAATTTCGCCATATCCTTCCGGCGCCAGCAAATCCGAACAGAGAACCAATTCGGGATTCTCAGGATGACGCTTCATATAAAAAGCTTTAGCTTTAGCGGGATAATTTATCACGAAAATCGGCTTGTCGTATTTTTCGGTTATTACCGTCTCATCGTCAGCGCCGAGGTCGTCTCCCCACTTAATATCGCTGCCCATCTCCTGCAGTTCCTTAATAACATCATCATAAGCAAACCTATGAAACGGTTTGGCGATACATTCCAGTTTAGAAATATCGCGCTCCAAACCTTCCAATTGCGAGCGGCATTTATCCAATATTCTGGAAACCAGATAGCAAACATAATCTTCCTGAAGATTTATATTATCGTCGTTGTCGAAATATGCCGCCTCGCCCTCGACATGCCAATATTCTGAAAGATGCCGCCGGGTTTTATGTTTTTCGGCTCTGAAGGATGGCCCGAAACAATAAACTCTGCCATGCGCCATACACGCCGCCTCCAGATATAGCTGTCCGGTTTGCGCCAGGAACGCTTTGCCGAAATCATAATATTCGGTTTCGAAAAGCGTTGATGCCGTCTCGCCGATGGAACCGGTAATCAGCGGGGTGTCTATCAAAATAAATCCGTTATCGTAAAAATAATCGCGGGTCGCCTTGATAATCTCATTGCGAATCTGCATTATCAGATGCTGACGCGATGAACGCAGCCACAGATGTCTTCTCTCCAGAAGAAAATCTATCCCATGATCCTTCGGCGTTATGGGATAATCGTCCGCTATCTGCACTATCTTAATACTCTTTACATCCAGTTCGTAGCCGCCCTTGGCGCGTTCTTCGGCGCGAATTGTCCCGGTTACTTCCAGCGATGATTCCTGAGTTAAATCGGAGAATTTAGTCCATTCATCTTCGGGAAGCTCTGCTTTGACCATGACGCACTGCAGATAACCGGTGCCGTCTCTAAGAATCAAAAAGCGGATTTTGCCGCTCTTGCGCTTGTTGTAAAGCCAGCCTTTGACCGTAACTTCTTCACCTACATGATCTTTAAAGTCTTTTATGTAAACCCAACTCATTATTATCTCCGATAAACAACGACTTTATTTCTGTCATCTCTAATCATCCAGTTAATCAGCATTGAAACCAGACTGATTAACAATGAACCTATCAACGCCGCCCAGAATGAATCCACACTGAAACCGGAAATTATCGCTGATGCCAGGTAAAGTATTAGGGCATTTATAATAAAATAAATTAATCCAAGTGTCAGAACAAACAGCGGCAATGTAAACAAGATCAGAATCGCCCGGATTATTGGTCCAAAAACGCCGATGAAGAGACTGGTCAGGATCAGCGCTCCGAACGAATCATATTCTATCCAGGGCAGAATCTCAACCACCAGAGCGATTGCTAAAGTATTAACAATCCAATTTATCACAAAATTTTTCATAAAATCACCGAATTGCTTTCATGGTTTCGCTTAGTGAATTATAGCTTTTTACAATATTTGACTTAAAACGCTCAAAACGCCTTAATCCCTTCAATTTTAATAAAATTGATAGCGGAGTGTCAAACAAATAAATCGGGATTCTTTGCCTGGTCATCTTTTGACGAACCGAATCCTGCGGATACAATCCGGTTCTTTTAAAGAATGTATATCCATATTTATATCCGCATTCCAGAGCGGTTTCCACGGTTTTGATATTGAACCTTCCATAAGGATAACAGATAGAATCAATAGGTCTCTGACATATATCCTCAAGTATCAGTTTGGATTCTGCTAATTCGCGCTTCATTTCAGATACAGTCAGATTGGTCAGGTTTCGATGTGAATGAGAATGAGAACCAATCATAAAACCGGAATCATGTAATTCGATAATCTGCCGACGATTAAGATGCCAGAACCTCTCAGAGCCCGGGTATACATCCCAGCTCGATGATTTACCGATAAATTTGGTCGGGATAAACACCATTGTCCTAAAATCCGTTTTCTCAAGAATCGGAAAAGCATTAGCGTAAACCGAATCATAACCGTCGTCAAAGGAAATTTCGAACCGCTCGTCAGGGCATTCATACTGAATAACCTCGAGCAGCTGCGCAATGCGCTGAAAACCGCCAACAGTGGTTCTGGTCAAGCCCCATTCGAAACGGTTATCTATCTTGTGAAAAGCCAGAGGAACCGGCATACTAATTGTATGGGATCAATTCTTCTTGTTCAACTCTACCCAACGCCGCGATATTCAGCAAATCAGGATTAAGAACTTCGTTCGCAATGTCGATTATTTCCTGTTTGGTAACTCGATCAATCGCCGCAATCGTATCATCGATATTTGTATAATCACCCAACAATATTTCATGCCGAGCCATACGATTCATTCTATTGGAAGTATTTTCAAGCCCGAGCACCAAGTTACCCTTCAATTGCGACTTCGAATAGTAGAGTTCTTCATCTGTTAATTTCTTATGTTTTACGCCATCAAGAACCTGGTATATTAATTCCAGAGTTCTTTGAACCTGCCCGGCTGAGGTAGCAAAATAAATCCCCATAATTCCTTCGCCTACAAAGAAATCCATAAATGAGGATATGGTATAAACCAAACCGGCCTGCTCGCGAACGGTTTGAAACAGTCTGGAACTCATTCCTCCCCCAAGTACGTTATTGAGGATTAGTAAAGCAGTCCGGCGCTCATCATCAAATGTATAAGAAGGTAATCCCATACTGACATGAGACTGGGCAATGTCTTTGGTGAAGCAATTAAAACGCCCCTTTTTAGCGCTTTTTTTACGATTGACCAATTCGGAATAATTATTATCCTTTAATCTAAAATGATCCTCAACCATTTTAATCAAATCGGTATGTTTAATATTCCCGCAGGCGGATACTATTATACGATTTGCCGTATAATTATTGTCCATATACGTAAACATATCATCGCGACTGAAACCACTTACGGTTTCGGTGGTGCCCAAAATCGGATAGCCCAAAGAGTTTGAATCCCAATATGATTCGGCGAAAAGGTCGTGTATCCATTCAGATGGGGCGTCCTGAACATCATATATCTCCTCGATAACCACCCCCTTCTCTTTTTTGATATCATCATCTAAAAACAAGGAATTGAGCATAATGTCGGAAATAACATCGATTGCATTCATCGGATGTTCATCTAGAACCTTAGCGTAAAAACAAGTTTGCTCCCTGCTGGTGAAAGCGTTGAGATGGCCGCCGACCGACTCCAGAGATGCTGCAATCTCCTGCGCACTCCGACGGGGAGTGCCTTTAAACACCATATGTTCGATAAAATGGGATATGCCATTTATATCGGAAGTTTCGTCCCGACTGCCGACATTTACCCAGGCTCCTATAGAAACCGAGCGAACAGTAGGAATTTCTTCGGAAATTACTCTTATTCCGTTATCGAGTGTAGTCTTCTTAAATTCCGTTGTCAAAATATGCTCCCTTATGTAATCGGAATTAAACACAGGTGTTGATTCGGTCCCGGAGATAGAGAGACCGACATCTTTGCTTATTTAAATGAGGGATGGGTTAAATAAAACCCGTCGTTATTAGCATAGTGATCCTCCCCACGTTAAAACGGGGGGTCGCAACTGCACTTTTATGACTACTGGTTTTATCAACAGCCTGACCGAAGGACAAGCCTTCGGCTGCATATATTAAATATGTTTGCCGAAACCGCCCCGACTGCGTCCCGCAGAATGCGGGATATCATCAAGGAGCTTCGCCGGGGTTTCGACCTGCAGGTTATGTTTTCGATATCGGTTTGTTGGCTTAGCCCTTTACTTCTTCGGCTGAAACCTGCTTTTTGGATAACTTAATCTTGCCCGAAGGATCGACTCCGATCACCTTCACGGTCATCTTATCGCCAACTTTACACACATCCTCAACTTTCCCCACGCGACGGTTTTCCAGCTCGGATATATGCACCAAACCGTCGGTTCCCGGAAGAATTTCCACAAATGCTCCAAAGCTGGTAATTCCTCTCACAACCCCATCATATACCTTGCCGACCTCCGGTTCTTCCACAATCTCTTCGATCATCTTACGGGCTAATTCGCCTGCTCGCTGGTCAACTGAAGCGATCAAGACCATACCGTCGTCTTCGATATCGACTTTGGCTCCCGATTCTTCGATAATCTTTCTAATACTCTTACCGCCGGGGCCGATTACATCGCCGATTTTCTCCTTGTTGATTTTCATAAAGATTATCCGCGGAGCGTACGGCGATAATTCGGTTCTGGGCTGGGAGATAGCTTTTTCCATCTCGTCAAGTACATGGAATCGCGCTTTTTGAGCTTTACCCAGCGCTTCGGCGATGATGTCGAAATCTATACCGGAGATTTTGACATCCATCTGGAATGCCGTGATTCCCTCGCGAGTACCGGTTACTTTGAAATCCATGTCGCCGAGGTGATCTTCAACTCCGAGTATATCCGTAAGAACTTTATAAACGTTTTCCTCTTTCACCAATCCCATAGCTATACCCGCAACCGGTGATTTTATGGGAACGCCGGCATCCATTAAGGCCAGCGTCCCGCCGCAAACGGTAGCCATGGAAGAGGAGCCATTGGACTCCAGTACGTCTGAAACCAATCTTATGGTATAGGGAAAGCCGGTATCCGAGGGGACAATCGGCTCGATTGCTCTTTCGGCGAGCGCTCCATGCCCGATTTCACGCCGCCCCGGTCCTCTTATCGGTCTGACTTCACCAACACTGTAAGACGGAAAATTGTAGTGAAGCATGAAACTCTTGAATGTTTCGCCTTCAAGATCGTCTATTTTTTGCTCATCCATTTTGGTGCCGAGGGTAGCGGCAACCAGCGCCTGAGTTTGCCCTCGCGTAAAGATAGCGGAGCCATGAGTTCGAGGAAGGACGCCGATTTCGCAAGCAATTGGGCGAACATCATCCAGCCCGCGACCATCCATCCTGCGCTCTTCCCGAAGTATCATCAGTCGCATATCCTCTTTTTCGATCTCTTTGATGATGGCTTCAATATGATGCTCATTTTCCGGATATTTCTCGGCGAGAGCTTCGATGGCGTCATCTTTTATTTTCTTGATAGCTTCCCCGTGAGCCAGTTTTTCTTGAAGCCGGTTTGCTTGAAGCAGCTTTTCCTTAGTAAGCTGGATTACTTTTTCCTCCAGACCTTCAGGAAGCGCCGGTGGTATAAACTCGGACTTTGGCTTACCTACTTTGGCAGTCAGTTTCTCAATGGAGTCGATAATTTTAATGATCTCGTTATGAGCAAACTTAAGGCCTTCCACCAGTTCCTTTTCGCCGACTTCCCGCGTGCCGCCTTCCACCATGTTTATACTGGCTTTGGTGCCTACAACAACCATGTTCATATCAGTATCCTCTAACTGAGTAAAGGTGGGATTGGCGATATATTCACCATTAATTCTTCCGACTCTAACAGCTCCTATAACATCAGTAAAAGGCATATCCGAAAGCGCTAAGGCGGCAGATGCTGCATTTATACCCAGGACATCACCGTCGTTTTCCTGGTCAGCGGAAAGAACAGTAATAAAAACCTGGATCTCGTGATTAAATTTTTCCGGAAACAGCGGCCTTATAGGCCTATCGATTAAACGGGCGGAAAGTATCTCCTTTTCGGAAGGTCTTCCCTCTCTTTTGAAAAATCCCCCCGGTATTTTACCGGCGGCGTAGGCTTTCTCGCGGTAGTCAACCATCAGGGGAAGAAAATCCTGAGTTTCATCCCTCGGCTCCGCTGAGACTACTGCAGCCATGACAACGGTATCACCGTATCTAATCCAGACTGAGCCATTGGCTTGTCTGGCAACCCTGCCGGTTTCAATCAACAAAGGTTTATCATTAATAATGGTTTCAATTTGTTCAACCATAATATCCTCATATAAGGGTAAAAAAATCCTGCTTAATTATCGACGTAACTCCAGCTTGTCGATCAATGCTCTATAAGCTTCGATATCGGTGGATTTAAGGTAATTCAGAAGGCGCCTTCTTTGCCCCACAAGTTTAAGCAGCCCCAGGCGGGAGTGATGATCTTTCTTATGCGCTTTTAAATGCTCGGTTAGTTCCGCTATTCTCTCGGTTAACAAAGAAACCTGTACTTCGGTAGAACCTGTATCCTTTTCATGGAGTTGATACTCTTGCACCAGCTTCTCTTTTCTTTCTTTAGATAAAGGCAATCTATTCTCCTTTATAATTGGTCCAAAATGTATAATTTGATATTATACTTTAATCATTATTTGTTGTCAATTTAATTTTTTGCTTGCCCAGGTATTCGCTTATTGATTTTTCATCTTCTTTTATCTGATTGACCAGTAAATCGGTGTTCTCGAACTTACGGTCTCCTCGAAAGTATTTCAGTACAAATACTTTGAGGATATCGCCGGCTTTAACATCCAGCCTGCAAAAGCAAGCGATTTCAATCACCATTTCATTTTCCCCGAAAGTAGGCCGAGTGCCGATATATAGCATACCGCCGAGCTGCTCGCCATTATTTTCAACCGTGCAAGCGTAAACGCCGGATGGGGGAATCAGCTTTCTTTTTCTAAGCTTTAGATTTATAGTAGGATACCCCAACCCAGTTCCAACCCCTCTGCCCCCTATTATTTCACCATACAAGGGATACGGATGCCCCAACATCTTCTGAGCGCTCTCGAAATCGCCGTTTAATAATTCTGAACGCACCGCCGAGCTTGCCACCATATCTCTGTCCGATCTTCTAACCGGTTCTACCACATCCAGTTCAACCTTACGAGGTAGGAGTTTCTCCCGAAGGAAATTCACATCCCCTTCCCTGTTACGTCCAAAAGTATGATTAATCCCGATCACTATGTGCTTAGCCCTCAAGCGCTGCAATAATACTTCATCGAGGAACCAATCGGCGCTATACTGAGAAACCGCCTTATTAAAAGGAAACAGCACCACTACCGGAACCTGATATTTCTCCAGTATATCCAGTTTTTCTGCGGTTATACTCAGGAGTTTGGGGGCATAGTTGGGAGTAAGAACATATAAGGGATGAGGCTGAAAAGTTACCAGGGCCGGTGTAGTGCCGTTCTCTTCGGCAATTGCGTACATCTTGTGTAATATACTGATATGGCCTTTGTGCACGCCGTCGAAATTTCCGATGGTCAAAGTAGTCGGGTTATCGAACCGGAAATTATCATCCAATATATTGTGAATTACTTCCATTCCGGGATTACCCTCAAATATTCAAACTCCGCGCCTTCGGGCTGTTTACGAGCGATTACCGCCAGTGGTCTGTTTTGGTGCATTAGCAATACCTTATCATCCCCTGAGAGGGATAATTGCATATTCTGGTTAAAGATATATTTCAACTCCATACCATTCAAGACCTTTTGCATTGTAACTTCATCTACATGGATTTTACCAAGAAAAGAGGTTATATAGTCGATATCCGCAAATGGCGGAGTTTGGAGTTTATCCAATTGCTCCATTGTATAACAATCTCTTAATCCTATATGACCAATAGATAACCGTATCAAGCTTTTGAGCGTTCCCCCGACGCCCAGAAATTCTCCCAGGTCGCGAGCAATACTACGTATGTAAGTGCCGCTGCTGCAGTCTATTTTCAGTTCTATTTCCGGTAAATCAACCTTTTTAATTTCAATCCCATGAATGGAAACTTCCCTTGGTTTCAGCGTGAATTCCTTGCCCTTTCTGGCATGCGCATAGGCGGGTTTACCCTGCATTTTAACCGCGGAGAATCTGGGAGGAACTTGTTCAATTTCACCGATAAATCGCCTTAAGGATTCCTCTATCTCCGAGTCGCTGAGAGAAATATCCGCATTTTGTTCTAAGATTTCCCCGGTTATGTCATCCGTATTGGTTTTTAAGCCCAATTGAAAAACAGCTTGATATGATTTCGATAAGTCCGAAAAAACTGATGCCAGTTTGGTTGCGGCTCCAGCACATAAAACAAGTACGCCTTCAGCCAGAGGATCAAGGGTGCCGGTATGACCGATCCGCTTAATAGCCCAGATTTTCTTTACATACCGAATAACATCATAGGAGGTCCACTCAATCGGTTTATGTACGCACAATACTCCGCTATCGTGAACCGTCAAACATTCTCCTGAGGTCTTCAAGGATGGATTTTTTAGCATCTTCTAAAGTGCCGTAATATGAACAGCCAGCCGCATGACAATGTCCACCGCCGCCGTATTTTCGGGCAATATCAAGAATACTATAACCTTCACGGCATCGGAATCCTACTCGTATCTCATAATTGTCCAAGTTCTTGAAAAGAAGCGCGGCTAATACTCCATCAATAAACAGTCCATAGTCTATTAAACCTTCGATCTCCGAAGGATCGGCATTTGATTTCTTGAGGTCATTGCCGGTTACAGTCAGAAAACAAACCCTGTTATCGAGATGCATCTCTATATTCCGCAGTACTTCGCCGCGAAGCTTTAGAGCGGATAACGGATAATTATAGTAAGCGTTATCTGCGATATATGTGGGATCGGCGCCATGTTCCATGAGTTCAGCGCAAGTTCTCAATGCTTCGGGGGTGGTGCAATCGTGACGAAATCTGCCGGTGTCGGTATATATAGCCAGAAAAACCGCATCAGCGGTCAATTTGTTGGGTGGCAAGTTATTAATCTTAAAAAGGTCATAAATCATCTCGGCAACAGCTGCCCGTTTCTTATCAATGTAATTTATGGTTCCGAAATTCTGATTATCCTGATGATGATCAATATTCATAATCGGCACATTTTTAGGGACATAATCACTTACCCATCCTATCCGGTTGAAATTGGGACATTCAACCACGATTATCAAGCCCGGATCGATTTTTTCAGCTTTGGCTCTATCTGTTAAAATAGTACCGTCAGGGTCGAGAAATCGGTACTTTTTGGGTATTTCGCCGTCATTGTAAATCCAGTATTTTTTGCCAAATAGCTTGAGGAGTTCTCCCAGAGCGATTTGGGAGCCAACCGAATCACCATCCGGATTTTGATGAGATGTGATTAAAATATTGTTTGATCTTTCAATCTGAAGATTGATCTCTGTCAGTTTCTGCTGATCCTGATTCTCGTTCCTGTCGTTCTTCATTGATAATGTTTAAAAGTTCGTTTACTCTCAAGCTATTCTCGAGCCCTTTGTCAAAAATAAAGGTGATCTCCGGAGTATGACGTATTCCGAGTTTTTTGCCGATTCTGGATTGAATAAAGGTCCTGCTGCGTTTAAGCGCCTGCCTGCTTTTCTTCTGTTCCTCTTCTGAGCCCAACACCGTATAATAAATCTTAGCGAATTTCAAATCATCGGAGACTTCCACCCTGGAGAATGTCACAAAGCCGATCTCGGGGTCCTTTACATCATTCTGCACAGTTTCGGCAGCATCCCTTAATATCTGATCTGCAACTCTTTCTGTCCTATGGTATTTCATAATAATTCAATCTGATAGTCAATGATGCTTATAAATCCGTTGGATGAGAGTTTATCAACGATCTTGTTGAGCACCCGGTTTGCATATTTTTTATCGTTACTGACAATGGAGATACCGAGCAAAGCCCGCTGCCAGAGGTTCTGATTATCAACTTCGGCGATTGATACATTGAAATCGCCCCGGATTTTATCTTTAATACTCCTGAGAATCATCCTCTTAGTTTTCAACGAGCTGCTCTCGGGTATAAAAATTTCCAAACTCAGGAGACCTATAACCATATTTTAGACTTTTGAACCGGCCTCTACGGCAGAATCCAATTTGCGCGCGATTTTCCGGGACTGGATAATTTCCAGGATATCGCTTACTTTAAGATCATTATAGTTTTCAATGCCGATTCCGCATTCGTAACCGGCTTCGACGGTTTTAACATCGTCTTTGAAGCGTTTCAAGGAATCGATTCGCCCTTCGTACATCACGATTCCATCCCTAACAACCCTAATATCGGCGCCTCGTTTCACCTGACCGGATTTGACATAAGACCCTGCAATAGTGCCTACTTTAGGAACCCGAAACAAGTCTCTAACTTCAACAACGCCGATTACATCTTCCACAACTTCCGGTTCGAGTAAACCCTCCAGAGCTTTCTTGACATCCTCTTCAGCCTCATAGATAACCCGATAAAGATGAATTTCGACTCTTTCCCGATCGGCAATCTCGCTGGCTCTGATCTCCGGCCTTACATGGAAACCGATAATAACAGCGTCAGAAGCAGACGCCAACAGTACATCGGACTCGGTAATGGCTCCAACACCGAAGCGGATAACTTCGACTTTAACCTCATCGGTTGAAAGTTTCTGTAAAGTGTCGGATAAGGCTTCCACGGAGCCGTCAACATCACCCTTGATAATCAGATTCAGGCTCTTCATTGAACCTTCTTTGATTCTGTCATAAACATCGGTCAATGAAACCGGCTTGGTTTTACGCATATCCTGCTCGCGTTTAAGCCGCTGCCGTTTCTGAGCTATCTCCCTGGACTGCACCTCATCTTTAACGCCGATGAAGCTGTCGCCGGCTTGCGGCAATCCGGAGCAACCCAAAATCTGCACCGGGGCGGAAGGACCCGCCTCCTGTATCGCTTCGCCCCTGTCATTAAACATAGCGCGAATTTTACCGCACTGGGGGCCTGTCACAAAGCAATCGCCAATCCTAAGTACGCCGTTCTGTACGATAACATTGATAACCGGACCGCGTCCCCTATCAAGTTTAGATTCCAGAACCACGCCTACCGCTTTTCTATCAGGATTGCCTTTGAGCTCCATCATTTCCGCCTGAAGCAGAATCATCTCCAGAAGCTGGTCGATACCCATTCCGGTTTTTGCGGAGATGCTGCAAACGATAGTCTTTCCGCCCCAATCTTCGGCGAGCAGGTTGTGGTGCGCAAGCTGGGTTTTAACCGCTTCGGCATCGACTCCGGGGAGATCCATCTTGTTGATAGCGACGATAATCGGCACGCCAGCCGCCCGAGCGTGATCGATCGCTTCGATTGTCTGCGGCATCACATTGTCATTGGCGGCGACAATTAGCACCACGATATCGGTAACCTGCGCGCCCCTCGCCCTCATAGCGGTAAACGCCTGGTGACCCGGAGTGTCGATGAATGCGATGCTTCCACCATCGGTTCTTACCTCATAAGCTCCTATATGCTGAGTTATGCCGCCCGATTCCCCGCCTGCAACATTGGTGCGTCTGATGTAGTCAAGCAAGGTGGTTTTGCCATGGTCAACGTGACCCATTATAGTAACAATAGGCGACCTCGGTTCGGTGTTACCTGCTTCTTCCTCTTTATCCTCCGCCAAATCGGCTGCGATCTCTTTTTCTTCCTCAATATCGTATCCGTATTCAATAGCGACGGCGCTGATAGTATCGATATCGAGACGCTGATTAATGGTGGCCATGACACCCAGCGACATTAACTTCGCCACCAGTTCATTAGGCTTCACATTTAACCGACCCGCCAACTCGCTCACAGTCATATACTCGACGACAGTTATTACATTGGCGGCATTCTCCTCTGTTACTTCCGATTTTGTATCCCGTTTATGGCTGTGTTTCGGCCTTTTGCCGCCGTCTATTGCCGATAGCGTTTTCTTTATCGATGCTTCAACATCCTTGTGGTCTACTCGAGGCTGAACCCTTTGGCTTTGGGGTTTTTTCCGCTTCCGAGGACCTCTCCGCTGAAATCCTTCCTTCGCGAGTTTCTCCAGTCTTTTCTTGCTCACCGCAAGAGACTCTTCATCAACCTGCTTCTCCTTCCCCGCCTTACTCCTCTTTGCCGCATCGGCAGCGATCTTTTTCTTATGAGCGATCTCTTTTTTAACCGTTTCCTTTTCCTGCTCCAGTTTATTATCGACCGCTACTTGCATCTCAGGAGTGAACACGCTCATGTGGCTCTTCGGATCGAAGTTCAATTCCCGCAGGATCTTCAGCATCGCCTCGCTGGATAATTGATATTCCTTTGCTGCCTGATATATTCTTTTTGATGCCATTACTATCTACCACCTCCTGCAGAAAATAGGTTCAACAGATGCCTGTTATTCTTCCTTATCGGAAGTTTCTACGATTTCATCCTCATCATCTTCCGATAAATCCTCATTTTCCTCCGGTTCTTCCGTCTCTTCTGTTTCTTCCGTTTCTTCTTCTTCGTAGGCGAATCCGGAATTCAGGTCGTCTACGCCCATTTCCAGTTTACGTTTTTGAATCGCTTCTTCTGCTTTCTCAATTAGCGCCTGCGCTTTCTTCTGACCGATTCCCTCCACTTCCAAAAGCGAGTCGATAGGAGCGCTGACGATATCCTGTGCGGTATCGAACCCCGCATCCGAAAGGTTTAGCTGCATACGAGTGGTAACGCCATCAATCTGATCGACATCCACCTTCTCCATCTCCTCGGCTTCTTTCATCGCTTTGTATTCGGTCTCCGAAAGGATATTGATTTTCCATCCGGTCAGCTTCGCCGCCAAACGGGCATTCTGTCCGGCTTTACCTATCGCCAGTGAGAGTTTTTCATCATCTACCACCACGGTCATCCTATCCTCGCCCGGAAAGGTTTCGATATTTACGATTTTAGCGGGTGCGAGAGCTTTGGTTACAAAAACCTGCGGTTGACCGCTCCAGAGTACGATATCAATCCTTTCATTGTTCAACTCGCGAACTATATTCTGCACTCGCGACCCCTTAACGCCTACGCAGGCTCCGACCGGATCGATACGTTCATCATGAGAAACTACGGCAACTTTGGAGCGTTCGCCGGATTCCCGCGCAATCGCCTTAATCTCTATCACCTTTTCGGATATCTCCGGGACCTCAAGTTCAAACAGTTTTTGCAGGAACTCGGGTCTGGAGCGGGACAAAGTAATCTGCGGTCCTTTGCTGGTACGTTGAACGTCTATGATGACAGCGCGTATTCTGTCGCCCTGACGGTACTTCTCTCTATATATCTGTTCTTTTGCCGGCAGCAAAGCTTCTGTTTTACCCAGATTAACTAATGCATTGCCTTTGTCCAATTGCTGCACGGAACCGGTCACCAGCTCACCGACCCTGTCTTTGTATTCATTGAATGTCATCTCGCGTTCAGCTTCGCGCACACGCTGGATCATAATCTGCTTGGCTGCCGCTATTGCGTTTCTCCCGAAATCCTCGAAAGGAATTTCAATGTCGATCTCATCGCCGAGCTCGGTTTCCGGATCGTCTTCCAACGCTTCGGTCAGGGAGATTTCTGTCAAAGGGTCTTCAACCTGTTCAACCACCTTTTTGGTCTGAAAGACATGAATCTCACCCTTCTCCGGTTCAACTTCAACCGAGATATTATCCGATACGCCGAATTTTCTCCTGGCAGCCGACAACATCGCTGCCTCAATAGTATCAATCACGTATTCAACGCCGATATTCTTGTCCCGAATAATCTGATTAAGAGCTTCCAAAATATCGTAATTCACTAAATCATCCTCCGAGAATCCCAAATCTTATTGGGAGTTCAATAAACTAATTTCCCCTTAAGAATACTATCCCATTCCAAAAAGGTATCTTGCTCCTTTAATGAAAGAGTTAATCCCCGAGCGCTGCATTCTTTTATTATGCCGTTTAGTTCTTGTTTCATATCTTCTTGCTTATTTAAAAACAACCTCACCTGATTTCCGATATTTCTGCGGAAATCCCGTTCGGTTTTCAAGGGTCTATCCAATCCGGGCGATGAAACCTCAAGACAATATTTTCTATTAAATAATTCAGCCGAATCGAATTCGAACTCAACTTCGCGCGAGATATCGGCGCAGTCATCAACCGTCACTCCATCGGCTCTATGAACATATATCCTTATAACCGGTTTCTTGGCTACGGAAATCGTTAGATCGACCAATTCGAACCCGCTTGCATCCAAAATCGGTTGTACAATTTCTATTATCTCGTCCCTCTTATCCAACATGAAAGAGTACACTCCTCACCTGTATTATTCATAGATTTCATCATCGGCAGCGGAAGCCTTGCGCTTCCGGCATTTCTTTGACATCCTCAGTTCCGACCCGTAAATACTCTACTTCCTTTGAACTTCCGAAGGACAAACCTTCGGCTACCGATCAATGTATTTTATGAATTTCCCGGCTCAGTCATTCAAGTTACCCCAGCGTTATTAATTTAAAGTCAAAAAACTACGCTATCCCACTGAGGCACAGATAATTTAAAAATGGAAAAAGCTTTTCCAAAACTTTAAATATAGAAGATACGGTTATGGATTGCAAGTAAAAAATTAATTGCGGGATTCAGCCTCTGCAGATTCGTCGATGAATCTGAAACTATTAAAAGTCGTCTGGAAGTCCAATTTGTTCAACTGGTAAAACTCCCGTTCGCAGACTGCATAGAGCATTATAAGCCAATCACTTTGTTTATATAATGCCACCTCAATAATATTAAAATCCTGTATCAATTTCACTCCGCCGTCCCGCTGCCAATTGACATCTCTACCGGAAGTATCTAAAAATCTTTTGTACTTGTGTTTAAACTGCAATCGCTTGGAATCCATTTTATTTACATGAACCATGACGCTGTCAATCAAATCAGTGTCGGAAAGAAGCTCCGTACTTAGCAGAATGTCGCTTTTGGATGTAACGGTATACAATTGATCTATAAGCCATCTTGAGTATTCCTCGACCGAAAGATCGGTGGAATCGGCAAAGACCATAACCGTCGGTATGGTATATTCCCCACCCATTCTTTTTATTGTCTGGTTAACCTTAAAATTCTTCTTAGTTGCTATAAGTCGTTGATAATTGGTTTCATCGTTTTTATCTTTTAACCTTTTAAGTTTCCAGCCTTCGGGAAATTCCACCATAAAATCCAACCTGTTATCGATATAAATGGAATCTTCTTTCACCTCGCCGGTCTTAGCTGCTTGAGTGGAGCCGAATGAAACCAAGAGCAGCAACGCCGTTATATATGTGATTGTACCTTTCATAGCCGATCTCCTTATGATAATCATTTAATGTTAACTACGTAATGTATATGGATTTGTTTCGGAATACATCAATTAAAAACCTCTTTTTCGCCTGCTTTTCGGTACATTATCTCCCGGAATGGGATAATTCCTGCTAAAGCAGGCGGCGCAGAAATGATCCGGGGGACGTTTGCTGATTGAAAGTAAACCCTTTATTGATAAATAGTCAAGTGAATCGACCTTGAGGATTTTCCGGATTTCTTCAACAGAATGCTTATGTGCGATAAGTTCCTCGAATGTCGGTATATTGACCCCGTAGAAACATGGAGAGATAATCGGCGGGGAACTAACCCTGAAATGGATCCTTTTGGCTCCGGCCTCTCGGAGTATTTTCACTATCTTGCGGGCGGTTGTTCCCCGAACGATCGAATCATCGACCAGGACTATTGACTTACCCTCCAAAACGCCCTTGACGGGATTATATTTTATCAAAGCATCTATATCCCTGATACTCTGTTTGGGCATGATAAAGGTTCTGCCCACGTAATGGTTTCTGATCAAGCCGATCTCGAATTTGATGCCCGAACCTTCGGAATAGCCCAGTGCATGAGTGTTGGAGGAATCGGGTACGGAAATAACCAGGTCCGCGTCGACCGGATGCTCCCAAGCTAATCTCCTGCCCAGTTTCCTTCTGAGCTTATCGACGTTTTCGTTGAATACCCGGGAATCGGGACGAGAGAAATAAACATATTCGAATATACACATCGTCGGCCGTTTTTGCGGATGCTGAAAAGCTGTTTTGGGACCATCTTCATCGACTACGAGAATTTCGCCCGGCTCCACATCCCTTAAATATCTGGCTTTCATAATATCAAAAGCGCAGGTTTCCGATGCTACAATATAGCCGCTTCGTACTTTGCCCAGGCTGAGAGGTCTGACTCCGTGAGGATCGCGCGCGGCAATAATCTTATCGGGAGTGATGAGAATCAAGGAATAAGCTCCTTTGACCTTTTTCAAAGCCTTGGCTAAGCGCTGGACGATATCTGTTTCTTTACCATTGGCTATCAGATGTAAAAATACTTCCGTATCCGAATCGGTTCGGAAAATGGCTCCGGATGATTCCAATCTTCTGCGGAGGCTATGATAGTTGGTCACATTTCCATTGTGGCCTATCCCTATCTCGCCGCCCCAATAGGTTGAGAAAAGCGGTTGAATATTCGTCTGGTCGGATGGGCCGGTGGTGGAATACCTGTTATGACCGATTGCCATGGTGCCCTTGAGGGTCTCCATTTGATGTTTGTCGGAAAATACGGTTGCGACCTCGCCCATGCCCCTGTGGAATGAAAATTCACCATTGTCGCAAGCGATAATCCCGGCAGACTCCGCGCCGCGATGCTGAAGTGCATAAAGCCCCAAATAGGCATACTGTGCGGCTTTCGGTAAACCGTAAATACCGATTACGCCGCAATTTTCACTTAATTTTCTATTCAGCAATAATTTATGTGATTTATAGGATTTCTAACCAAATTCCACCGGTAATTCTTTTTGAATCACAACCGAATTTAAATCAACCTTAGCGTTTAATGCAATAACTTTTACACCAGCGTCGGATGCCTTGTATAAAGTATCAGCAAATAACGGGTCGATTTGCGCATCCGGCGAGAACGATTCGATACCGTGCCTGAAGACAATGAAAACAATCGCCGCTTTATAACCATGCATCAGAGCCTTCCGCAGTGTCAATAGATGTTTTACTCCCCTTTTGGTGGGAGCATCCGGGAAAGAGGCTTTGCTCCCGATTGCTTTTGTTACGGATTTCACTTCGATAAGCGTTTCGCGCCGGTCATTAGACCCAATCAGGAAATCAATCCTGCTATCTCCAAATTTAACCTCGCTTTTAATGGATATGCAATCAGCGAGATCCGGGATTGCCTTCATTTCCAGAACTTCCCTAAATATCTTATTGGCGAATGAGGAATTAATCAAAGTGAAAACGTTCCGGAGCTTAGCCAGAATTATGTCATACTGCGTTCGTCGTTTGCTTCCGGAAACCGCGCGCAGGAACAACTGCAGGTTGGGTTTGAGGACAGTATCCAATCTGCCCGGATCATGCAGGTGCGCCAATGTGACGCAGTCGTCTACTTCCACCCTGCATGTAAACCTGTTTATCCTTTCGAGAAAACGGGCTTCAATCAGAGGAAAATCGAATCGCAAAGTCTCTACTGCTTCCAGTTTTCAATCAGATTTATCAGCAAGCGGATACCGAAACCGGTAGCGCCCTTGCGGAAAAGCTCTTCGTCTGAAGAAGCGTAGTCAACATTGGCGATGTCGATGTGCGCCCAATTGTAGTTCTTGGTGAATCTCCCGAGGAATTTCGCTGCAGTGATAGAGCTGCCTTCGGGCCCAGCACTGTTTTTGATATCAGCCATATTCGATTCGATCATTTTGTCGAACTCATCCCATAATGGAAACCTCCAGGCTTTCTCACCCGTATTCTCAGAAGCTTTGAGTATAAGTTCGGCAAGTGAATCATCAGGGCTGAAAACACCGCATCCCGCCTTTCCCAAGGCGATCTTTATGCCGCCCGTCAGAGTAGCCACATCAATAACCGCCTGCGGTCTGTATTTTTTGGCATAAGAAAGCGCATCGGCAAGTATAAGCCGCCCCTCGGCATCGGTATTAAGCACCTCTACCGTTATACCGCTGTGAGTTTTAATTATGTCCCCGGGTCGGTAGGCAGCTCCGGACGGCATATTTTCCACTGTCGGGATTAAGGCTACCAGATTTATCTTTATTCCAAGTTCAGCTGCTGCTTTGAAAGCCGACAGTGCGACACCGGCGCCTCCCATATCCTGCTTCATTTCAATCATCTTTAAAGGCTGCTTCAGCGATAAACCGCCTGAATCGAAAACTACTCCCTTACCGACCAGAACCAGCGGAGCTTTCCCGGCCTTTCCGCCTTTATACTCCAGAGTTATCAGCCTGGGCGGCTGCTCCGATCCTTGAGCAACACTGAGCATGGCGTTCATTCCCAGCTTTTTTAGCTTCTCTTTACCGATTATCTCAGCTTTGACTTTCGCTCGCCGGGATAGCTTTCGCGCCTCGGTAGCGAAGGATTGGGTGCTAAAAACATTTGCCGGTAAATTGATCATATCCCTTCCGAACCAGACAGCATCACAAACAATTTCCGTCCTTTTCAGCGCCGCATCGATACTTTTCAGATTTCCGGAATCAGGCGAAAGAACGGTTATTGATTTTGGTCGGCTCTTCTTGCCGGCTATATTATTCGATTTATATCTGTCGAATTTATAGACCGCAAGAGTGAAACCCTCCAATACTATTCCGGCGATATCTTCCGGTTTGAGAGTGTCGTTTAAAGGCAGGGCAATACCGATATCGCCTCCGATTTTCTCCGAATGTCGGGCGGCGGAGGCTAAAGATTTTCTCAATACATCCGCCGTTAATTCCTTCGATGAACCAATTCCGCATAATATGATTTTCTTAAGCGGCGAATCGGGCGGCAAATTAAGAATAAAGGTTTGCGATAGGTTTGCTGAGAATTCATCGGACTTCAAGGAGCCGGATATAATATTATGGTGTATCTTATCTAATTCCTGTAATGTATCCGACAGTTCTTTTGTATCGGAGTACAACGGTATAATTAGACAGTCGCCTTTGAAATCAGCAGGGTTTTGTTTGGCGGCTTTTATATGAAATGGCGCCATGCAATCTCCTCAGTTATTATTGTATTATTTGCTATAGATATAACTTATCGTCGAAGAAATTACAAGGGCTTTAAAATGATGAGTTGCCGTTCGGCGCCAGTTCCAGCGTGAAGACGGTACGATTACGATGACCTGCAACTTGTTTATAAAACAACTGTATTTAAGTCAGTTATTCATTTCTGATTCAGCAGCTTTTCTCTCCTGGGCATTGCAGTAGCCATAGAATTCCAAACGGAATGAAATCACATCGAATCCAATGTTCTCGGCAACCTTTTTACACATTTTATCGGCTGGCTGGGGATTAACATCGTAGACTCTTCCGCACCTAAGGCATACGAAGTGATGGTGGGGTTCGAGATTAGCGTCGAACCTGCTGAACTTTTTCCCATAATTCAACTCTTGAATTAAGCCTAATTCTTTGAGGGTTTTTAAATTGCGATAGACGGTACCGAAGCTGATTTTGGGCAGTCGCTGCCGTACTAAGTGATATATTTCATCGGCGCGGGGATGATCCTTGGATTTAGCCAATTCATCCAGGACGATCGCCCGCTGCTTGGTCATTCGATAGCCCTGTTCTTTAATCTTCTGGTTCAACATACTATATTTTGTTTTCATGGATGTCTGCCTCCAGCTCGTAATTCACACACTAATTCCTTATCAAATCATGGTTTAACTGGTATCAATATAAGGAATAGTTATTGATTGTCAAGGGAAAGGAATGGCAAAAAAGGAAACTACTTGCTGCTGGGAAAATACGCCTTCGCTGACAGTATTTCGTGGATTCCTGCGGAATCTGTAAACGCGGCGTCAACTCGCCGTACCTGACGCCTTTTCTGTCGAGTGAGGGCAGCCGACAACACATTGAAAGTACCCGCCGATACGGGACAGACGGGGACGTCCGCCGTGCACAAACATGGCGCCGGATTGCTTCGCTTTCCCGATGTGATCGGGGCAATGACGGTTTTGACCCAATGTCGGGTTTCTCACTTCGTTCGGAACCCGACCTACGGCGCTATCGCCGAATTCCGGAACCTGACCAACATTTTTCTGCATCCGACGGATTAACGAATAACAACACGCTTATCTCTACGAGCTAAGCGCGCCGCCCTGGTCGTAACGACTATTTCAACAGCGTCATGCGCCTTGTTATGATATTATCTCCGGCGGTTAGTCTATAGAAATAGATTCCGCTGGCATAATTGGCAGCGTTCCAACTGACAGAATATTCTCCCGCTTCTTTGTATCCATTCTCCAATGTCGCTACTTTTTGCCCTGCCAAATTATAAATGTCGAGATTAACGTTGCAGGACTGGGGAAGCTGATAGCTAATCGTAGTGGCGGCATTGAAGGGGTTGGGATAGTTATTCGACAGAGAAAACTCCGCCGGAACCTCTATCGGAATATTCTCATCGAACCAACCGGACAAGTTCCAGCCGTTGGCGCCATCCGAGATCTGTCCGGGAACGACCGTAAACTGAAAAGACGCGGAATCAATTATCAGTTCGGGGAAAATATCCTCATATATCCCGCAATAGGCAATGTAATCATAAACTCCCAAGGGAGCGAATATCGGAATATCCTGCCTTACTCCCGGAGAGGATATTATCTGGTCGGGAGCCAGCGAGAGATTGTTAAACCGCATGATCGGTCCGTATTGACCAATGCCGGGCACATCGAGCATTATCCAGACATCAATTGCTTGCGGCAGAGGTGTTTTGTTTTGCAGGATACCGACAAACTGGAAGTAACCTCCGGGTGGTATTTCGATCGGCGGATCCATCGGCGCCATGTAAATCCTCGCTACTTTGTCCACCACGAAATAAGCCATCGTATCTGAGACCGTAACCGCGCCTTGATTATCAGTAGCGGAAATGTAGTAGTTCACCAAGGTGCTTTCCGGCTGACCGGGGATGGTAGCGAAAAAGGAATCCGCTACATTGCTCATGGCAAGCGGAGTGTAGCCGGAACCGGTATCATAATAAAGGTCGGCGGAAGGGATAATACCGTCTTGGTCAGTTATTGTCGCCGAGACCTCACATGGCTCTTCCGGTTTGGGGTATTGAGGATTGGCAATAGTATTAGTGATGCTGGGATATGCGTT
>CAZLVS010000054.1:0-24270 GCA_964563085.1 uncultured Ignavibacteria bacterium
ACGGCGCTACGTGCCGCTGCCGACTAAAATGCGGCGTCAGGTCGCCTGACCTTTCGCCGCTGATGACAACGCGGCATGCCTTTATGGTGCCGTTAGCCTGTATTATTCACAAATATCGTTATCGATAGCGGAAGCCTTGCGCTTCAGGCGTTTATTTTGAAATCCTCTATTCCAATCCGTAAATGATCTATTTCTATTAAACTCCCGAAGGACAAGCCTTCGGCTACGGATTAACAGTCTTTATGAATTATCCGGGATATGTGATAACCAGACCGGAGCTGACAGAACATAAAGCGGACACCTGTAAACCTCAGGATTAGACTGCTTACGAATGCTACAATAAGCTCCGTTTATAATTCAATCAGGTTGTTGGCATGTTGATCGTACTGATCGCTGTTTGTGAAAAGCAGTATCTGATAATCCTTGGAAAGCTGCTTGAGCAGGTTGATAGCGTTTTGGGTGCGTTCGGGATCGAAATGAACGAAAGGATCATCCATGATGATAAAAGGATTGGTCTCTCCCATGATTAACTCAACTAAAGAAAGTCTGGCGCAGAGGTAAATCTGGTCGATAGTCCCCCTGGAGAACACCTCGCCGGATGCAAGCCAATCCTGTTTCTCCGGTGAGAAGACATGGAAATCCAGAGTAGCTCTATCGAATCTGATTTTCTCGTATCTGCCCGATGTGATAGTAGAAAGGTATTCGCCTACTTTCCTCTCCAGCAATTCCGCTGTGGTTTTCAGGATATCCTTGCGCGCTTCCTCAATTAGAGATGCAGTGACCCGGTACACATTCAGACGGTTTTCGTAACGCTTGTGCATGGTTTGATTATGCTCCAGCCTCTCCTGGAATGCCGAAAGCTGCTCCCATCCCCCCTCGGTTAGCTGCATCTGCTGAGAGAGAAGTCTTTTTTTCTCTTCTAATTGTATTTTTTTCTCAGATAATGAAGTTACTTCCTTTTCCATCTCCTCCAATTTTTCGCTGCTGATGATTACATCGCCGATATATTCCAGCCGGTCTTTGACTACCGTCAGCTCCCGCGTTATGCGGTTAAAATCCTCATGTACAGACTTTTTGCTTTTGCCATCGAGCAGTTCCTCATAGCGGGTTGCCTCCTCCTCGATTTTCTTCTTGAACTCTTCGATTTTGCTATTCGATTCCTGCAGCTCCTTTGGCGATGAGTATCCATATTTTTTAAAGATTTTATCAATCTCTGCTTGATGAGAATCGGTTTTCTTCTTCACCTCTTCGATCCTGATTTCAGTAAATCGAATCTGACTCTTGAGGGAGGCGCGTTCGGAATATCGCTTCCAAAGAAAAACCTGCAGCAAAACTTGAGTTAGGAAAAGCCCGCCTGCGCCTGCAGCCAATCTAATATCAAAAAGGTAAGCTCCTATACCGCAGCCCGCCATCAGAAGGAAATTAATAACATTTAGGACAGCGAAAAGCCCCAGTCCGCTGATACCTTCCAATCTCTCCTTTAATGCGGATAAATCATCATCCAGATCGCGCGATTTGGTCTCCAGGTATTTAACCTCGCCGTCCAATGATGCGCAACGGGCAACATCATGTTGGTCGATCTCGGGATTCTCGTTAATCACTTTTCTATACTCAAGTACCTTATTTTCGGATTCGCTGAGTTCATCGATTCGCTTTCTTAATTCATCGTAAGCTTTTTCCAGTTCGACTTTTTCTTTGGATGCATTCAGAGAAGATTTGTATTTCTCCAGAAGCTCCTCTTTCTCTTCGAATTCGCTTTGAACGATCTCGAGTTCGGAAGTAACCTTTGTCAACTCCCCTCGTCTGACCTCCGCAGCCTCCAATTCCCTCGAGAGTTTATCTATCTCATATTTTAGATCCTCAGCTTCCTCTTCTAACTGCTTTAGAATCCCCGGATGTTTACTACCGCCCTTTTTTATTTCACTTATTCTCTTGCTTAACTCATCGATAACCCTGCTCGCAACCGTCTCTTCGTGACCGCCGGTGATAATACTTTCTAACTTATCCCGCAACTCCTCTGATGAACCGGATATACTATCTATCTCGTCCTGTCTTATGCAAGCCGTGGAGCTGAAAACTCCCTCGTCTGAGACGCCGAGATTGGTTTCAAGGAAATTCTGCCAGGCGTCTTTGCTCTCCCAGCTATTATCGGAGCTGCTTTCAGCGCCTCGTTGCTGTCCATCGATGAAATCCTTGTTCAGGACATATTCCCTGTCAAATGACGAAAGGTTTAACTGGATTTTGGCGCCATTAGAACCCCATTTGAACCTTTCCTTGAGAGATTTCTTCTGGCTTTTGGCGTCGGTAAACAGGCCATTGATAATAGCGTCGACTAATGTCGATTTGCCCGCTTCGTTTACTCCCTTGATTACGTTAATGCCGTCGCTGAACGAAGCGAAGAAATCGCCGAATTTACCGAAATTGTTTATTTTGATCCTATCTAATCTCATAACCGTGACTATTTTCCATCGCCCGACAGAAGCCTGCATCCCAGCTTTAATGATTCCTCAAGGACCTCTTTCATCTCAGGCGTGGAGTTCTCCATCCTCTCGCGGACTATTGTTACAAATTGGCCGGTGATGGTGTAAGGTGAAAAATTAGGTATCATCTCCTCGATCATTTGCGCCGAAGTTTCATCGATTATCCTTATGAAGCAGAACTGCTCATCCAATTCTTTTTCCAGCTTTTCGGTATCGAAATTTATTCCCGGAAGCTGCTGCCCCACAATTTTGCAGCGAAGGATATTCGATTCTCCGCTGAAGGTTTCCAGCTCCTTCAATATATCGCCCGGGGATTTCATAACCTCGGTCTCCAGTTTAATATCGTGCCACCTGGTTCGTCCGATATGAGCTTTCTCGACGGACACGCCGGAATCGTTTATATCGACCACAAGTAAATTCCCCGCATCCTCCAGTCCGAATTTGGATTGCTCGGCAGCCCCGGGATAATATGCATTCAATTCGCCGATACGCTTGTAAGAATGCCAATGTCCTAATGCTATATAGTCGAAATTCGAATTCTGCAGTTCTTCCGGAGTAAATGGAAAGTCGTTTTTCGCCTCTATACCGCCGATCTGGGCCGTACCATGCGCTGCCGCTATATGATATTGACTTAATGAGTTGTCCCGCAATTCCGGTATTGGCGATTCCGAGCTATTGGACTGCTGGTTAGGTTTTGCCCAGAAAGTTGTGTCCTTATCGGGAAATGTTACCGGACTATCCTCCGGCTGCAGTATCAACTTAACGCTTTCCGGTAGATTTTCCTTTCTAACACGATTCCATATCAATTCAGCCCCCGCGGGATCATGGGTTCCCGGAATAACGATTACCGCTATATCTTCCAATTTCCGCAACTCGGAAGCCACAAAACGGTAAGTAGCGTCCGAAACCAGCTTGGAGTCGAAAAGATCTCCGGCGACAACTAAAAAATCAGCCTTCTTTTCGATTGCCGTTTTGACAATGGCGGCAAACGCTTTTCTCTGGAATTTCCTGATTATATTACCGGCTCGTCCCAGATCAGAGAATTTCATCCCGAGATGGATGTCTGCCGTGTGTATTATCCGTGGCATTTGAAGTTATTTCCGATGTTCAAATTGTAAACAGTTTTCATTATAATATCGGAAATAAAAATAAAAACTTGAAGTTTCGGAATCAAGTAATGGGAGGTTCAGATTACTCATATTGGCGCTGCCGGCTTGATAGCTTCCGTGCGGTTTCGGCAATATCAGGAAAAATGATCCTTGTACTGACCATACTTCCCAAGATGTTCCGTAAACCCGCCCCGATATTCGCGAGCTTTGGTTATATATGCAATTGGCGACAGCTTATCGATTATATACCGCTTCTCTTCATCAATCACAGAATCATCGATATGAGTGGTGATTATCTCCGCAATAAAAAGATCATGGGAACCAAGCTCTATTATCTGCTTAACATCACATTCTATCGATACAGGGCATTCCTCTACAAGCAATGCGCCGATTTTTTCCCCTTTAACAGGCGTGAAACGGCATTTTTCAAATTTATCCACATCCTTCCCTGAATTGTTGCCGCAATAATCCATGAATGCTACTTGAGCAGAATTGGGGAGATTCAAACCGAATTTACCGGAGTTCTTGATAATATTGTAGGAAAAACGATTCTTGCGCACCGCAATAGAGAGCATAGGCGGCGTCGAACAGCAGATACCTGTCCAGGAAATCGTAATTATACTCCGCGCCCCCGAATCATCTTCGCAACTAACCAGGGCAGTCGGTAATGGATACAAATCGGTTCTTGCTCCAACATCTATTTTAGCCATCAACTCACCTTTCTTATTCAGGTTGCCATCGTACCACTAATTCACGAGCCGCCTTCCCTTCATCCACGCGGCTTACCGGCGTATTATGGGGCGCTGTCTTTATCTTTTCCGGGTCCGATTCGGCTTCGGCGGCAATCTGCGCCATCGCTGAGACGAAACGATCCATCTCGTTTTTGGATTCTGTTTCGGTCGGTTCAATCATCATGGCTTCGCTAACAATCAAGGGGAAGTAAACAGTCGGGGGATGAAAACCGAAATCCATCAACCTTTTCGCCATATCCAGCGTGCGAACGCCAAGTTTTTTCTGACGGTCGCCCGACAACACGAATTCATGCATACAGACTGAATTATGCGGGAGTTCATAATGCTCTCTCAGTTTTTCCCTGATATAGTTGGCATTTATTACCGCATTTTCGGAAGCAGCCTTAAGCCCCTCCAAACCCAACTGACGGATATAAGTATATCCTCTGACCAGGTTGGCGAAATTGCCGTAAAAGCTGTGTACTCTGCCGATTGAATCGATTCGATCCCAGTCGAAATAATACCTATCACCGTCCTTGCAAATCACCGGTTTCGGCATAAACGGAGAAAGCTGACTCCTGAAACCCAGGGCGCCGGCGCCGGGACCTCCACCTCCGTGCGGCGTGGAGAATGTCTTATGTAAATTGAAATGAACGATATCGAAACCCATTTCCGCGGGCTTTACTCTGCCCAGAATCGCATTAAGGTTGGCGCCGTCCATGTAGAATTGTGCGCCTGCCGAATGGACAACATCGGCGATCTCCACGATGTTTTTCTCAAACAATCCGAGGGTATTGGGATTGGTCAGCATGAAAGCCGCCACATTTTCATCCATCGCATCCCTTAGCGCATTAACATCTACCAATCCTTCCTCGCTCGACGGTATCTGCACCGGTTTGTAACCCGCCATCGTCACCGATGCCGGATTGGTGCCGTGAGCGGAATCCGGAAATACAACAGTCTGGCGCGGATTGCCGTTTTTTGTATGGTATGCCCGTATCATCAACAAGGCTGTGAATTCGCCGTGCGCTCCGGCGGCAGGCTGCAAGGTAACATCATCCATACCGGATATCTCCGCTAAAAGCTGGCCGAGATGATATAATAATGCCAATGCCCCCTGAATCGATGATTCCGGCTGCAGCGGATGAAGATTGGCAAACCCGGGCAATGTCGCCATTTTATCGTTTAGCTTGGGATTATACTTCATGGTGCAGGAACCGAGCGGATACAATCCTTTGTCGATATGGTGATTTTTGGTGGAGATGTCTACATAATGTCTCACCACTCCGTTCTCGGTAACCTCCGGCAATGAGGGAGCTCTTTCCCTGAGGTGTTTTTGCGGTATATGCTTGGAGACATCCACATCCGAATCCGGCAAACGGAAACCGACTCTGCCGGGAGATGATTTATCAAATATTGTTCTGCTCATCGATGTAAATTAACTCTCTTTCAATTTAGCAACCTGTTCTTTCGCCCAATCCACATCATCGTGATCGGGAAATTTGTCGATAAATGTTTCAAATTTCTCAATAGCGGCGCGACGATAGACTCGAGCCGGACCATGTTCGCCAGCCTTCTCCGCTTGCTGCGCCCATTGCATGTAATAATACGGGATGTACGTATGGGCGTCCGCGTAAAGCTCGGAATCCTGGTATTTATCGATAATTGTCTCTTCCCATTCAATCGCTTCGGGAATATCTCCGTTCCGGAATGATAACCAACTCATACTGTGAGTGGCTTTGGCGGTGAAACCGTTTTCATTTTGAGGATCCATCCTGATTACGCGCTCGTAATATTCCATCGCCTTCTCGCGTTTATTTCGCCCCTCGTATTTCTCCCCAAGGGTGTAAATTAGCTCGATACTATCCGGTGAGGCTTCGACTCTCTCGAGATAATCCTGCAAAGTCTCTTTGCCTTCAAGATACATGGTGATAGTGTTGATGAATTCGACAGGAGGCTCGTATCCGATAATCCGGTCGATTTCCTCACCCTGCTTGTTCAAGAGTACCATCGTGGGATAAGCCGCTATACCGAATTTATCCCTGATGATAGTATTTTCTTCGCCGTTGATCTGGACGAAAGCGATCTCTTTATTCATCTGAATAACATCGGTATCGGTAAACGTAGATTCATCCAGAACCTTGCACCATTTTCAGCCATCTCTCCAGAAATCAATCAGAATCGGTTTTTCGGTGTCCATAGCGCTTCCCAGATCATCAACCCAGTTGATCTGCTCCAGCGGCTTCTCCTGACCGCAACCCATTACTCCAATGATTATCAGTGCAGTTGCGACAAATAATATATTTCTCATGTTAGTCGTCCTTAGTCTCTCCCAGTATTTGTTCCTTTATATCCAGAGCCTTTTCGTAATCATCCGCGGCAACCCAGATTTTAAACCAAGCCTGTCTTCCAGTTAGCATTTCCCAGTATTGGACCCAATGGCCTATTCCCGGTTTCAAAATGCAGTTTATCCCCTCGGACTCGAGCGCCCCTTTCAGTAATTCGGCAGAGGGTAGATCGTGTGTACTGTAAATCAGCTTTAAATCCAAATTTTCTTCTTCTGATATCATAAATCGGCATTACCGTCGTTGCGAAAACGTAAGTTCCTTACATTAGCTGTCTTCATTCTCTCCCAGTATTTGATTTTTTATTCTTAATGCTTCTTCGTAATCTTCTTCAGTAACATATATCCTGAACATCGCCAGATCACCCGGCAAACTGGCGCCGTATTGACCATGGATGCCGGTAGCTCGTTTAACGAGACATTCAATCCCTTGCTCCTCCAATGCTCCCTTGAGCATGTCAGCGTAAATCATGTCCCGGGCGGCATGAAGCTCAATGAACTTACCGCTTCCTTCGTCAAGTTTATTCTCTGTCATACATTTACCTCAACAATCGGTTAAGTTGAATCACCGAGTATTTGCATTCTTATTTCATTGGCTTCGTTAAACAGGTTTTCCGGCACCCAGATCTTAAACAGCGAATGTACATCGGGCACTATCGCCGTCGAATGTCCATGAATTCCCGAACTCCGTTTGATCAGGCTGGGAATTCTCGCCGATTTTAAAGTTTCATTCAGCAAATCAGCGACGATTCTGTCGTGAGTGGTAAACAAAAGACGCAGTTGCCCGTGCGATTCTTTGAACTCCTCCTCCGTTTTCTTTACCCTGTGGAGTTCTGCCTCAGCGAGAGTGCTGACCAGTTCAACCTCGCAATCAGGACAAACTGTCTTGCCAAGCAGATATTCATAACCGCATTCGGGACAGAAAGGCATTGCTAAATCTCACTTAAAACCTGTATCAATTTATCAACTTGTTTTCTGCCGGTAAGTTCCGTAAATGCCATCATCAGACAATGATCCAGCCCGATGTTGAACTGCGATAGATCAACTCCCGGCAGAACACCCTTCGAACTCGCTTTCTCGATAATTGAAGAAGGCTTTGCCGATGTCTCTACCACGAATTCCCGGAAGAACGGCGTTTCGAAGACTGGCGAAAAGCCATTAATCTCCTTTATCCGCTCATAGGCGTAATGGCTGTTATCCACGCAGAGCTCTCCCAGACGTTTGAGCCCCTTAGCTCCCAAAAGCGAAAGATAAATGGTCGCTGCCAGTGCGCAAAGCGCCTGATTGGTGCATATATTCGAGGTTGCTTTATCCCGACGGATATGCTGTTCGCGGGTCTGCAGGGTGAGGCAATAAGCCGCATTCCCATCGCTGTCGGTAGTTCTGCCCACCAGCCTCCCCGGTAATTTCCGCACTAATCCCTTGTTCACCGCCATAATACCCAGCAACGGACCGCCTAATGCTTGCGGTATACCCAAAGGCTGACCCTCGGCAACAGCGATATCCGCTCCGTACTCCCCCGGTGATTTCAGCAGTCCCAACGAGACCGGATCTGCCACCATAACCGACAGGGCTCCGGCATCTTTAGCCGCTTCGATTATCGGAGTAACATCTTCCAGCAACCCGATGAAATTCGGCTGCTGGATAAAGACCGCCGCGGTTTGCTTGTCGATCAGTTTGGTTATCGAGGTTGTATCTACAACTCCATCGGTCGCCGGAATGGTTAACACATCGATCGGTAAACCATAAAGATATGTTTTTATGATATCAAGAAAGGTGGGATTTACCGTGCGCGGAACCAGGATTTTGCTTCTGCGCGTATGGGATGCCGCCAAAAGCGCCGCTTCTGCGCAGGCAGCAGCCCCGTCATACATGGAAGCATTGGATATCTCCATACCCATCAACTCCGAAATCATGGTCTGATATTCGAAAATAGACTGTAATGTCCCCTGGGAAACCTCCGCCTGATATGGAGTATATGCGGTGTAGAATTCACTGCGAAATATTAATGCGTTGACCGCTGATGGTATATAATGATTGTAAACACCGGCGCCCATAAACGATACGGCTTCAGATGTCGATAGATTACGGGAACTGAGTTCACTCATTATGGCGTCAATTTCGGGCTCCGAAAGGGCATCCGGCAGCTCGAAATGACTGTTTTTCCAGAGCGCATCGGGTACTGCTTTCGAGAACAGCTCCTCAAAGCTTTCAACACCGATCACTTTGAGCATCTCTTCCCGCTCAGTATCGGTATTAGGTATATATGTCATGTTCTAACCCTTGGTCAGCTCCGTATAGGCATCGTATGTAAGGAGCTCTTCCAGCTCCGATTCGTTGGATATCTTAATCTTGATAAACCAGCCCTCTCCATAAGGGTCGGTATTCACCAGTCCCGGTTCGGATGTAATTAAACCGTTAACCTCGACAATTTCTCCGGAAACAGGCGCGTACAGATCCGCTACGGTTTTCACCGCCTCTATAACGCCAAATGATTGCATTTGTTCAACTTGGGTTCCAACATCCGGTAGTTCCACATAAACCACGTCGCCCAATTCACCCTGCGCGTAATCGGTAATCCCGATTGTAGCGATATCATCTTCCACACGAACCCATTCGTGCTCTTTTGTATATTTCAATTCTTTTTCAGACATTCTTCCTCCGGAATTAGTTTAAAGTATGGGAAAATCAATGAAAATATCTTCGGCTACAGGAAGATATATTATTCTAAGAAATGAATATTAAAATTGCTCATCAGATGTCAACCTGTTTTTCGTTTAAACTATCTAAAAATGATGTTCCAAAGCCGCCAGTAACGAACTTTTCCGTATCAATAACCTTACGATGAAAAGGTATAGTTGTCTTGACTCCGGAAACAATAAACTCCCGCAAAGAGGATTTCAGTTTTAGAATCGCTTCCGAACGATTTTCACCGTAAACTATTAATTTGGCAATCATGGAATCATAGAAAGGCGGGATCGTATATCCCTGGAAGACATGAGTGTCCACTCTGATGCCCAATCCCCCGGGGATGTGCAGGAAATCTATCTTGCCGGGAGAAGGAGCGAAATTCTTATCCGGATCTTCGGCATTTATCCGGCATTCGATTGCATGCCCGGTCATATTTATATCATCCTGTTTGATTTTCAGCTTTTCGCCATAAGCGATCTTTATCTGCTCTTTCACCAGGTCTATGCCGGTAACCTGCTCTGTAACAGGATGTTCAACCTGTATCCGGGTGTTCATTTCCATAAAATAGAAATTACCCTGGTCATCGTATAGGAACTCGACCGTACCGGCATTGACATACTCTGCCGATTTGGCGGCCTTAACTGCCGCTGCGCCAATCTGCGTCCTGATTTCTTCCGAAATGCCTACTCCCGGTGATTCCTCTAAAAGTTTCTGATGCCTGCGCTGCATGCTGCAATCGCGTTCGCCGAGATGGATACAGTCGCCGTAGCTGTCGGCTAAAACCTGCACTTCAATATGGCGCGGATTTATAATTAATTTCTCGATATAAAGATCGGGATTCCCGAACGCAGCCTGCGCTTCACCTCGGGCGTTTTCGTATAGCTTGAAGAGGTCTTCGGGCCTGGAAACCAATCTCATTCCCTTCCCCCCGCCTCCGGCTGCAGCCTTTATCATTACCGGGTAGCCTATTTCCTCACAAATAGCTTTAGCTTTATCGAGGGTTGATACCACGCCTTCGGAGCCGGGAACTACCGGGGCTCCTCCGGCTCTGGCGGTCCTCTTAGCTTCGGATTTTTCCCCCATTCGGCTGATTACATGGGAAGGCGGTCCAATGAACTTGATTCCGCAATCCTCACATACACCTGCGAATGTGGAATTCTCGGCAAGAAATCCATATCCTGGGTGTATCGCCTCGGCATTGGTTAATTCCGCTACTGCGATTATGGTTTTGATATCCAGGTAACTTTGGTTAGCGGGAGCAGGTCCGATACAGACGGCTTCATCGGCTAATCTTCTATGAAGACTATCTTCATCGGCTTTGCTGTAAACCGCCACTGTCCGAATGCCCATCTCCTGACAAGCGCGTATAATCCTAAGCGCTATCTCACCGCGGTTGGCAATCAATATTTTCTTAAACAACTACTTATACTACCTCTAACTACAACAACTTAAATAATATCCTAATCACCGTCATCTACCCGCTCAAATTCATTCCATCCGCGATCCGAAGCTCCCGTTATTCCCTTGACCCGCAGTTCGAAATCATCGGGATTGGATGTGTTCTGCAGAGCCTGCTGATAGGTGATGATACCCTGGCGATATATATTCATTATAGATTGATCGAAAGTCTGCATACCATACTGGATATGACCGCTGCTAATTAGATCGACGATGCCGCTGGTTTTATCGGGGTCAAGTATCGCATCCTTCACGCTCGCGGTATTCCGAAGAATTTCCACCGCCGGAATCCTTCCCGGAGTATCAGATCTCTGTATAAGGCGCTGGGAGATAATCGATTCCAGTGTACCGCTCAAAAGCAGACGAACCTGCTGATGTTGATGCGGCGGGAAGAAAGATATAATCCGGTTTATGGTCTCCACCGCATTCAGCGTGTGAAGCGTTGTAAGCACCAGATGCCCGGTATCGGCTGCGGTGAGAGCGATATGCATTGTATCGGAATCGCGAATCTCACCGATAAGGATCACATCCGGATCCTGACGAAATGCGGCTTTCAAGGCGTTTTTGAATGAACTCGTATCCCCGCCAACTTCCCGTTGACTGATAATGCTATTCCTGTCCCGATAAACATATTCTATCGGGTCTTCAATCGTTAAGATATTTTCCGCGCGGGTTGAATTTATATACTCAATTAATGACGCCAGGGTGGTTGATTTTCCCGAACCGGTGGTTCCGGTAACTATTACCAGTCCCCGACGAGCTTCCGCGATCTGCTTTAAAACTGGCGGTAGGTTTAACTCCTCGAATGTCGGAACTTCGGTGTTGACAGTACGCAATGCTATTGATGTCGAGCCCCTTTGACGATAGATGTTTATCCTGAATCTCCCCAGCTTTGAAACCGAAAGAGCAAGATCCAGTTCTCTGTTTTTCTCAAACTGCGCTTTTTGCTGCGGCGTTAAAATCTGTTGGAGAAAACCATTCATGTCGTCATTCGTCAAACGTTCATCGGAGATTTTAGTTAAGCTTCCATGAAGACGCATAACAGGAGGTAATCCCACTCTCAAGTGAAGGTCGGAACCTTTCTTTTCGACTAATTCTATCAACATTTGTTTAAGCTTCACCTTGCCACCTCATAATTTGTAACGATTACCGGAAACAATCATAAGTATATGGTTCTTGTGATAATATCGGCAATGCGGATTTAGGCGTTAGGATCAACCAAAAACAGTGTTTGACCATATTCGACCGGTTGAGCGTTCTCGACTGCGATTTTAACGATCTTACCGGATATCTCAGCTTCAATCTCGTTCATCAGCTTCATCGCTTCGATAATACACAACACCTGCCCAACCGTAATGAATTGGTTTTCTTCAACATAAGACTTAGCATCAGGCGCGGGAGACCGGTAAAACGTCCCCACCATCGGCGAGGTAATTTTAACGAGATCGGAGGATGCTTCCTCTTCCTTTTCAGGGGTCTTTTCCGTTTCGCTTCTGGTAATTTCATGTACCGCAGGGGGCTCAGGGCGGGCGGCAACCGGATTCCCGACCGCTTTATTCTTTGTAATCCTCACCTTCCTACCCCAGCGGGAAACCTCCAGCTCATCGATATTCGATTCTTCAACCAACTTTATAAGTTTTTTGAGTTCGTTCTCGTTCATATATCAGGACTCCGTATCCTAAAGTTCTATAAGCTCTTTGGGGCTTTTATTTAAAATCGAGCAGCCTTTGGATGTTACCACAACATCATCCTCTATCCTGATTCCGCCCCATTTGGGTATATATATTCCCGGTTCGACCGTCGTAACCATACCTTCCTGCAGCACCCAATCCGATTTCGGCGACAGCACCGGCGAATCATGCACTATCAATCCGATTCCATGACCCAAACCATGCCCGAAATACTCTCCATAACCGGCATCGGCAATATGTTCCCTGGCAACTCGGTCAACTTCCTTGCCGGAAGCGCCCGGTTTTACGGCATCTATCGCCGCCGACTGCGCTTGTAATACAATATTATAGACCTCTTTCTGCTTTTTATTCGCCTTACCCAGAACGACCGTACGAGTGAGATCGGCACAGTAGCCTCTGTAGGAAGCTCCGATATCAAAGGTTATCATCTCTCCCTTTTTTATCCTTTTGGTTGAAGCTTTTCCGTGCGGCAGCGCTCCCCTCCAGCCGGATGCTACGATCGTATCAAATGCGATAGCGCCGCCCTTTGAACGGAACCTGTATTCCAGCTCAACCGCCAGATCCAGTTCCCTGATTCCCGGCTTAACAAGCTGCAGAACTTCCTGTAAAGACTCATCGGTGATTTTAGCCGCCTGTCTGAGATTATACATCTCCGATTTGTCTTTGACAACACGCAACTCGCTGAACACACCTTCGGTTTTCACCAATTCCACTTTTTTAAGGTTCTTACTGATCTTATCCCTGACCAGTATGGTAATGTTCTCCGATTCGAAACCGATTTTTTTGCCGAAAACCGACCGCTTGATTTTCGCCAATTCGCCGTATAAATCGCGGTCTGCTATCCGTAAGCTGAATCCGCTGTCCTTGGTCTCCTGCTTCGCCTGTTCGGTATATCTGAAATCGGTAATAAAATAAGCGCTTCTTTTAGCCACGACAGCGATCCCGTTGGTTCCGGTGTATCCGGTCAACCAGTTTACATTCGCCCAGCCATGGGTTCCTGCCTGGTTAGGATCAGCATTGGCAGGAGTTGTTGTTATAAAGCTGTCAACGCCCAATTCTTTCATTTTTTTTCTTACTAATTTTACTCTATCGGTCATATTCTTCTCCAGCGTTTAATTCGGATATGCGGCTGCCGGAATTGTTTGAGGTTTCGCCGGAACAGACCTTTATTAATTCCAGCACTCTTCCGCGTAACTCCGTGCTCTCGCCTTCTTTCTGCAGCAGCCTGCCGTAAACCGCCAGTCCTTTCCTGGGATGACCCTGCTTGATAAATAGTTCGGCAAGCGTTTTTGTTTCAAAGGGCCATTTTCTACTAATGTCTTTACCAAGCAAATCGTTAATCGATTTTATCAGTTCCTCTTTCGTCAAGGGCTTCTGCGTTACCTGGCTTTCTTCGCTTTCCCAGAAAGTCCTACAATCATCCAAAAATGCAGTCGCTTCTCCCAGGCGATTTCTATAGTAAATAGCTAAGCCGGCATCATCCGATTTTTCACAAACTTTCGTCAGCAGCTCCAAAGCCGCCGGAGATTCCGGATGAATCGCAATCACTTTCTCCAGAACGCGTCTGGCTTTTCGATAACGTTTTTGTGCGTACAGACATTGAGCGTAAACGATAGCGCCGGAAGCTGATATACCCAATTTGGGAGTATCGCTCTCAATAAGAGAAACTGCGTCAGCTATTTTCCCTTCGCTTAGGTAATTATCCGCTTCTCGCTCGAACGCTTTTCGATTTATTCCCGTAAACATAACATAAACACCTTTAAATGCAAAGCAGTTATATAAGCTTTTTCTATCATACCTGTCAAGGAAAAACCATCGCTGTCGACTGAAGCAATCATCGAGCGGATATGGATTAAGTCCGGATAATATTACACAGACCGCCCCGACCTATCGGCGGAACCCGACCTGCATGAGAAACAGGGCAGACGGGGAGCTATGCCGCGCACGGGTTGTGTATAAAATTTGGCGTCAGGTGAGGCGACCTGATGTCACACTTCTGTGCGGTCCCCGGTTTCATCGAAAAGCTTCGCCATGATTTCGACCTAACCGCTTAACCCGGATAATTCGTGAAAGGGATTTATTCATAGCCGAAGGCCTGCCCTTCGGGAGTTTAATAGAAGTAGTTCATGTACAGACCGGAATTGAGGGTTTCAAAAAGATGCAGGAAGCGCAAGGCTTCCGCTGCTAATAACGAAATTTATGAATAATATAGGTTAGGATAAAGTCTGCCAGGCAGCTTGTCGCGTCTTGGCGCACCAAGAAGGGTGTTGAAATCGATTGACATAAGCGGCTGGGACGATTATTATTCGCTTAGCCGGATAATTCATAAAAACCACTAATCCGTAGCCGATGGTTTATGCGCTTCCGGCGCGTTTGTCCTTCGGGAGTTCAATAGAAGCAGATCATTTACGGATTGCAATTGCGTATCTCAAAGAAACGCCGGAAGCGTGAGGCTTCCGCTGCCGATTACGAAATTTATGAATGATGCAGGTTAGTAAAGTTATATTATATATAGCGCATTATAAGCAAGGCTTTGTAATTTGAGTAGGATAAATATATGATTCCTCGATATACATACCCGGAAATGGCGCAGCTCTGGTCTGATGAACATAAATACGAAAACTGGCTGAAGGTGGAATTGGCGGTTTGCGAAGCTCAGGCTGAGCTGGGTTTAATTCCTAAAAAGTCATTGGAGGTAATTCAAAAGAAGGCTTCGTTTGATATCAAAGAGATCGAGAAGATAGAACGGGAAGTACATCACGATGTTATCGCGTTTTTAACTTCGGTTAACAACCATGTCGGTAAAGACTCCCGGTATATACACATGGGCATGACATCGTCGGATATTCTGGATATATCGCTGGCGTATACTTTGAAGGAAACCAATAAGCTGTTGGTCTCCAGCCTTCGGAAACTGATGACATCGGTAAAAGGGCAAGCCAAAAAACACAGGAATGTGCCGATTTTGGGTCGTACCCACGGTATGGCTGCCGAACCGACCACCATGGGATTGAAATTAGCTCTATGGTATGCCGAACTGGAGAGGAATCTGCACCGGCTGAAAGCGGCGTCCGCCGAAGTTGAAGTTGGCAAAATCTCGGGTGCGGTCGGCACTTATGCTCATATAGATCCTAAGGTGGAGAGAATTGTATGCCGCAAATTGGGATTAAAACCGCCCAAAATATCTTCGCAAATCATTCAGCGCGACCGGCATGCCCATTATATCTCGACTCTGGCGATTATCGCCGCATCGATTGAGAAATTCGCCACGGTTGTCCGCAGTTTGCAGCGCACCGAGATAGGTGAATTAGAGGAGCCTTTTGCCCGTGGTCAGAAAGGCTCTTCGGCAATGCCGCACAAAAAGAATCCTATAGTTTGCGAGAGGATGTGCGGATTAGCTCGTTTGCTGCGCGGCAATGCGCTTACGGCAATGGAAAATATCGTCCTGTGGGATGAGCGGGATATATCTCATTCTTCTAATGAGCGGGTAATATTTCCGGCATCAACCTCCCTTCTTTACTATATGCTGGTGAAATTCAATGAAGTAATTGCCGGTTTGAGGGTTAATGCGGACAGGATGCTTAACAACATCTTCGAATCCGGCGGGGCGATAGCCAGCCAGAGACTTCTGCTATCACTCACCGGCGCAGGACTCACCCGCGAAGAAGCGTACGGTATTGTGCAGCGTTTGGCAATGCTGTCTCATAAAATCAGGAAGCCGTTTTACAATATCGTATCCGAAGATCCCGAGGTTTTGCGGTATCTTCGCAAGGAGGAAATCGAAAAGGTCTTTGATATCGGCTTTTACTCCAGACACGTGGATTACATATTCAAAGGAGTATTCGGGAAATAGATGGATAGAGATGTTGTAATATTTTTTATCCCCTTGATACTGCTGTCCGCCGTTTCGTATGCAGTATTCAGGGAGACCGGATGGATCATATTTGCGGTACTATGGGTAATTTTCTTAATTCTGTCTGCTTTCATGCTTTTCTTTTTCAGGGATCCCTATCGCGAGACGCCGGAGGACGACAGGCTTGTGGTCGCTCCTGCTGACGGGAGAGTGGTCAAAGTGAAGCAGGATGATTCCGATGGTTCCAGCGTTTCTATATTTTTATCTCCGCTGGATGTACATATCAATCGAACTCCGGTTTCGGGTAAGATTGTCGATATACGAAAAAGGGGCGGACGATTTTTGGCGGCGTATAAGGAGGAAGCGGAGTCGAAGAACAGGGCGATTGAGACAGATATACAGACGCCGTATGGTTTGGTCACGGTTAGACAGGTGGTGGGAGTATTGGCAAGAAGGCTGGTAAATAGATTGGAAATCGGAGATGAGGTAGTATTGGGTCAGCGTATGGGCTTGATGCGTTTCGGTTCCCGGATGGATATTTATCTGCCCCGAAATGTCCAGCTGCAAACAAGTTTGAAAGCTAAGGTGCGGGGTGGAACCGATGTATTAGGGAGGTTCGTAGATGGCTGATTTCAAAGGAATTTTCCCCGGTGTTTTCACTATGGGGAATATGTTTTGCGGATTTTTGGCTATTATATCCGCCATTCGAGGAGCCGATCCGGCAGAATCAGCCTGGTTGATTCTGCTTGCTGTATTTTTGGATATTCTGGACGGTAGAGTGGCGAGGTTTTCCAAGAGCGCCTCCGACTTCGGCGTGGAGCTGGATTCTTTGGCGGATTTAGTTAGTTTCGCCATAGCGCCGGCGGTGATGCTTTATTCCTATAGATTCGTGACTTTCGGCAGATGGGGATTTATCCTGGCATTCGTTTTCATTATGGCGGCGGCATTCCGATTGGCTCGGTTCAATTTGCAGGCGAGTATTGAGAAAAAGAAATATTTTATCGGTTTGCCGGTGCCTGCCGCTGCGATGGTTCTGGCGAGTTACGTAATTTTTTCAGAGCAGGTCTGGGGTGAAGCGCGATTGGAGAAATTAGTGGTGACGATGGTAATAGGGTTCGGGCTGCTCATGGTCTCGAATATCGAATATGAATCTAATCCCAGAATTTCGCTTCGTAATAAGGGAGGAATACTGCGTTTGATCCTGATACTCATATCGTTAGCCGCAATTATCTACAAACCCAGGTACGCGCTTTTCCCGGTTTCCATGATGTATATCATTTCCGGACTGGTGCGAGAAGGAGTGCTTCTGGCAAAGCAAACCCAGCATCTGTCGAAAGAGGATTTACCCAGGGTGACCAGAAGCAAGCGGAAGAGAAAATCCAAGAAATCTAAAGAGAAAAAGGAATCCGAATATGACGGCAAGAGTCTACGTTTCCCTGAAGACCGGTCTGGCAGATCCTCAGGGACAGACGATTAAACAGGCGCTTAAAGAGATTGGATATGAGGATATTGACGAAGTGCGGGTCGGCAAGTTTTTTGATATTCACCTCAAAACCGAAAATAAGGATGAAGCAAGAAGGATACTGAGGGAGATATCCGAGAAGATTCTTGCAAATCCCGTAATTGAGAATTTCACTGTCGGGGAGATGTCGTGACATTTGGAGTTATAGTCTTCCCGGGTTCTAATTGCGATTATGACGCATATCGCGCCGTTAAGGATGTATTGAACGAACCGGTTAAATTCATCTGGCATAAGGACACGGACTTAGCCGAAACTGATGTAATTATTATTCCCGGGGGATTCTCTTATGGCGATTACCTGCGCGGAGGCGCTATTGCTCGGTTTTCGCCGGTTATAGGTTCGGTCATAAAATTCGCGGAATCGGGCGGAATCGTTTTAGGAATATGCAATGGCTTTCAGATTCTGTGTGAAAGCGGATTGCTGCCGGGAGCCTTGGTGCGAAATCGCAACCTGCGGTTTATCTGCAAAGATGTTTACCTGCGCACCGAAAACAACGATACACTATTTACGCAATCCCTATCTCACCATGAGGTTATCAGACTGCCAATAGCGCACAATGACGGAAATTATTATTGTTCCGATAAAGATTATAAGTATCTTCAAAGCTATAATGGGATAACATTTCGGTATTCTGACAAGAACGGTAATGTCGATGATAAATATAATCCTAATGGATCCAGTTATTCTATTGCCGGTATCATAAATGAAAGAGGTAATGTAATGGCTATGATGCCGCATCCGGAGAGATACATGGAAAGCATACTCCATGGCGATGACGGAAGAAAAGTATTTCAATCCATTATTGAAAATCAGACGGAGAAGGTTTTAAATTGAAAAAGAGGGAATTAACACTTATTACGATTGCATTGCTGCTGGGCGCCATATTAGGGGGATTGATAGGCGAGATCGTCGGATCATATCTTCCCGAAGGCGCCGTGAAAACGCTTTTTACCAGGAGTTTCGATATCGGATTTAAGCCGTTCGCTGCCAACTTTTATGCTATCTCCTTAACCTTCGGTTTAATGTTCAAAATCAACTTCGTTTCTGTTGTATGTGTGGCTTTAGTCCTTATATATTTTAAATGGTGGTATATATAAAATTTCCCTTTTATGAAATGAGAAACTAAATTATATTACACTCGTATGAAATCTGAAATGAAAGAGGTGTTGGCATGTTAGGCGGAATTGGAGCTCAAGAACTCCTTTTGATATTGTTGGTTGTTTTGCTGCTGTTTGGAGCAAAGCGGATTCCGGAAATCGCTCAGGGCATGGGCAAAGGATTAAAGGAATTTAAGAAAGCGGTAAAGGATGTAAAGGAAGAAGTCGATTATCCCGAGCCATCGTCGAAACCGAAAATAGAAAACAAAGATAAACCTGACGAACCGAATCAGGGGTAAGTTGTGAAGAGGATATTTACTCCTGAAAACATAGAAAAGATATCCGAATGCCTTAATGCGGCTGAGGTTAACAAACTCACCGATCATTATCGCCTCATCATCGAGAACAAGCCTGAGAATCGCAGGATCAGTGTGGATTTGTATCCTATTGCCGAATTAGGCAGTAAAGTCAAAGGACCGATGGTGGCGGTATATACGCCGGAAAGCCATCTTCAGCTTCATAACTGCTCCGGATTCGTCATCAGCAACGAGCTTGGGGAGGTGACCTTTGTTGCCGAAGCGGGCGATAAGATTTCCGGGATCGTGGTTGAGGTTGGCGCCGCTTGTTCTCTCTATGCCAATGTTGATCGCCAATTAATCTCCTCCGATTTCTCCAATTTAGGGGTGGAAGTGGTGCTTTCCGGGGTTGCGCTATCACTTGCAGAATCTATCCTGGATGACGAACAAGAGTAGAAGCAGCTTAAAACTAAATTCACATCATAATATACTAACCCGAGATAATTCATTAAACCCATTAATCCGCAGCCGAAGGCTTGTCCCCAGGGAGCTTAACAAAAGTAGATCGTTGACAGATTGGAATTGAATATCTCAAAGAAACGCCGGAAGCGCAAGGTTTACGCGCCTCCGGCGTGCTTTCGCTACCAATAACTAAATTCGTGAATAATAAAGGCTAAAAAGTCCGAAAATCGGCAGACCGGTAGGTCGGTGGCTTGCTGCCGACCCGCATTGTCCATGGGCATCTCAGGGGATCTATCCCCCTGACTTCGACGCTTCATTGTGCCGTCGGGTCGCCGCCCCCGACTGCATAAAGTTATGTCACTTTTACGCGGCAGACGCGGATGTCTTCCGTTCACAAACAGGGAGGGGAAGCGCTTGGTCGCTTCGCTCCTCGCTTTAACCGCGGATATCAAGCCAAGCCCCTACACAGAAATCCGCAATAAGTTCTTGACTATATTAGCCCGAGAGAACTTATTATTCCCTTTGAAATTATTATAAATGAGAATCAAAATATATTATAAATCAAACGGAGGTTATAATGGGTAATTTCAGAATACCTTTTCCTAATAACGAACCAGTTTATTCTTATGCATCCGGGACCAAAGACAGGGAGAAAATAATTCAGGCGATCAACGAGCTTAAAGAGCAATCGCTTGATATACCTATGGTTATTGGGGGAGAAGAGATTCGCACCGATGATAAAGTCGAGATAAAATCCCCGCATGATCATTCGTTAGTATTAGGCAATTACTATCGCGGCGGCGAAAAAGAGATCAGGATGGCAGTCGACTCGGCTCTGGAAGCCTGGAAGGAATGGTCTGAGTTCCCCTGGGAACACCGCGCTGCGATTTTCCTGAAAGCGGCCGATCTGCTAACCGGTCCGTATCGTTACAAAATGAACGCCGCAACCATGCTGGCTCACAGCAAAACGATATTCCAGGCGGAAATTGATGCTGTTTGTGAATTGGCGGATTTCTTACGTTTCAATGCCTATTATATGCAGGAGATATACGATGTTCAACCGGAAAATACTCCCATGATCTGGAACCGTCTTGATTACCGCCCCCTTGAGGGTTTTGTTTTTTCGGTAACCCCGTTTAATTTTGTATCGATCGGAGGTAATTTACCTACTTCGCCGGCGATGATGGGCAATGTCAGTGTTTGGAAACCGGCATCAACCGGAGTCTATACCGCCCATATCTTCATGCAAATCCTAAAACAGGCGGGACTGCCGAGGGGCGTGATCAACATGATAACCGCTCGAGGCGCCGATATCGGCGAATTAGTCCTGAAAAATCCGCATCTTGCGGGTGTTCATTTCACCGGAAGCACTGCGGTATTTCAGAATATGTGGCAGACGATCGGCGAAAATATCGCTAATTACAAAACCTATCCGAGAATCGTGGGTGAAACCGGCGGGAAGGATTTTATTCTTGTTCATGAATCGGCAGACCCGCAGGAAACGGCAACAGCAATTACTCGCGGGGCTTACGAGTACCAGGGGCAGAAATGTTCGGCTGCATCCCGCGCTTATATCCCGGAATCACTCTGGCCTGAAATCAAAGAACTGATGTTGAAGGATGCTGAAGAGATGAAAATGGGTTCGCCGGAGGATTTCTCCAATTTCGTCAATGCGATAATCGATAAGGGAGCTTATGATACTATCGCGGCTTATATAGATTACGCCAAGAAATCCAATGATGCGGAAATCCTGTTCGGTGGAGACTATGATGATTCTAAGGGGTATTTCATATCCCCGACTGCGGTTGTAACAAAGGACCCGCATTTCAAGACGATGGAAGAGGAGATATTTGGCCCGGTGATCACCCTTTATATCTACAAAGATACCGATTACGAAAAGACACTGCATCTTTGTGATGAAACCTCGCCATACGGACTTACCGGCGCGGTATTCGGGCGTGATCGCAAGGCGGTTAAGCTTGCTGAAAAGATTCTGCGTCATGCGGCAGGTAACTTCTATATAAATGACAAACCTACGGGCGCGGTTGTGGGTCAGCAGCCATTCGGCGGCAGCAGAGCATCCGGTACGAATGATAAAGCCGGAAGCTACTTGAACTTGATCCGCTGGTCATCGCCCCGCGCTATCAAAGAGAATTTCGTTCCGCCCAGGGATTTCAAGTACCCGTTCATGGGGTAGGTGCGAATCTAACCCAGGCGTCAGAGCAGACCATCGTCAGTGCAGGAGCGCTGACGGGCGGATTTATTATAACGCCTTATCCGCGAAGGTGGTTTGCTTGATCCGCCAGAGGCGGGATAAGTATGCTGTATTCGTGCGAGGTATATGTCCCCGTATGCCTCGTTTTTGATGTTAGCCTGTATTATTCATAAGTTTTGCCCACGGAAGCGCAAGCCTTGCGCTTCCGGCGTTTCTTTGAAATACTCAATTTCAATCCGTAAACGGTCTACTTCTATTGAACCCCCGAAGGACAAGCCTTCGACTACCGACTAATGTTTTTTATGAATTATCCGGACTAATCATGCTATCAGCGTTAAAATTCCGCATTTATAAATTTAGCCTCAGATTATAATTGTAAAAATATTCGTGATTGTTTATATTCATTATTCGATAAGAAGAGATTTAGCCCGCCCTTAAATCATGGAGGTGAATATGGATTCTGCGAATATACCAAATGTTATCCGGAATTATATCAATGGGGAATGGGTATCATCCTCATCGGATAAATTCCTGAATATTGTCAACCCGGCAACGGGCGATGTAATATCCCAAACGCCCTTATCGACATCGGAAGAATTCAACAGCGCTGTTCAAACAGCTAAAGATGCATTTGCATCATGGAGGAGAACTCCTCCCGTGGTACGCTCCCGATATTTCTTCAAATTGAAGGAGCTAATGGAAAGGAATTTCGAGGATATTTCGAAGATTCTTACGATGGAGAATGGCAAAACCTTAATTGAATCCAAGGGGTCGGTAAGACGCGGCATCGAGAATGTGGAAGTCGCTTGCGGGATACCTTCCGCCATGCAGGGAGATAGTCTCGAAGATATTGCCGAAGGGATCGATTGTACCGTATTCCGCCAGCCGATGGGAGTATTCGGCTGTATCACGCCCTTTAATTTTCCGGCGATGGTGCCGTTATGGTTTTTCCCCTGTGCGGTGGCATGCGGAAACACATTTGTGGTTAAGCCCTCCGAGCGGACCCCATTATCGCAAATTAGGATTTTCGAACTGGTCGAAGAAGCCGGTTTCCCGCCGGGAGTAGTCAACCTGGTCAACGGCGATAAGGAATGCGCAAACGCCATGTTAGACCATCCTGAAATAAAGGGAGTTTCCTTCGTGGGCTCTTCTAAAGTAGCCGCCTACATTTATAGACGCGCTTCCGAAAACGGCAGGAGAGTGCAAGCACTGGGGGGAGCTAAGAACTTCTCTATAGTTATGCAGGATGCGGATATTGATAAAACGGTTGCGGCTCTGACAGACTCGGCTTTCGGCTGCGCCGGTGAGCGATGCCTGGCTACTGCGGTCGTGTTGGCGGTGGGTGATGTATATGATGAATTGAAAGGAAAGCTGGTCGATGCGGCTAAGGGGCTCAAAATAGGGAATGGTCTGGATGAATCGGTAACTATGGGTCCGGTGATTTCCGCTGAGCATAAAGAACGCGTTATCGGTTATATCGAACAGGGCGTTAAAGAGGGAGCGAAATTGCTGCTGGACGGACGCGATATCCGGGTGGAGGATCACCCGAACGGCTTCTATGTAGGTCCCACCATATTCGATAACATCACTCCGGAGATGGTCATAGCTAAGGAGGAGATTTTCGGACCGGTGTTAGGTATTATGCGAGTGGAGAGTTTGGATGAAGCGATGGGTATTATTCATAATAATGAATATGGCAACGCTTCATCAATATTCACGCAATCGGGCGCGGCAGCCCGGCAATTTCGCTATGAGGCGGGAATCTCTATGTTAGGAGTAAATATCGGGATTGCGGCGCCTATGGCATTCTTCATGTTCGGAGGTTCAAGAGGATCTTTCTTTGGCGATTTAAAAGCCTATGGCCGCGATGGAGTGGAATTCTACACCGATAAACGGGTGGTGATAGAACGCTGGTTTTAGTCGAGTAATGCATGATACTTAATCCGGAATAATTCATCTTTCGAAATAGAGGAGAATAAAATGCCCCGAAAAGTTCTTTGCGGTCAGATACAATGTCATACACCAGCCTTCGAGAAGGATACGCCCGTCGCCAAAATCAAGGAGATGTGTATTGAAAAACATATACCCCTGATCGATGAAGCCGGTAAGAAGGGAGTGAAAATCCTCTGTCTTCAGGAGCTTTTCTACGGTCCCTATTTTCCGGCGGAGCAGAATGCCAAATGGTATGGTCTGGTGGAAAAAATACCTGAGGGTGATACTACTAAGTTGATGATGGAGATCGCTAAAAAACACGCCATGGCGATCGTGGTTCCTATTTACGAAGAACAGATCACCGGAGTTTATTACAATACCGCCGCGGT
>CAZLVS010000055.1:0-23496 GCA_964563085.1 uncultured Ignavibacteria bacterium
GCAATCATCAATCCGCATTCAGCAATCGCAACCGTTCCCTGATGAATAAGGGATTGATTAAAGTATTTAGGAGGAATTAGTATGAATGAAAAGAAGGTGTTAGTACTTACCGTAGGAGGAAGCCCTCGGCCGATAATTACCAGCTTAGAGAAGCATCGACCGGATATTATCTACCTGCTTCCTTCGGCAGCCAGTGAAAAGGAAGTGAAGGATATCCTTAAAATAGTCTATCCGGACGGGCACTACCCCGAGCTAAGAAAGCAGGTGATCGCAAATCATAACGACCTGTTTGACTGCTACCGGAGTTCTTTCACCGCCTTCAAGGACTTAAAAGACTCCGGAATAACCGGAGAAAATATCATAGCCGATCCGACCGGCGGCACCAAGATAATGAGCGCGGGACTCCTCCTTGCGGTGTTGGATATCGGGATCAGTGTATCCTATGTAGGCGGCGAAGAGCGAACCAAGGATGGCTTGGGGGTAGTGGTAAACGGCGCCGAGAAGGTTATTCATAGTTTTCATCCTTACGACATCATCGCCAAGGCGGACAAGGAAAGATTCTGCCAGTATTTTAACAGTTATCGTTTTACATCTGCGGTAGGTGTTTGTAATGCGATAATTGAAAATGGCAGTGATAGAATGAAGTCTTTATTCAAAGCGTTGAGGTTAATATCGGAAGGTTATCGGGAATGGGACTTATTCCGCCTGAAAAACGGACACCATCAAACCAAGAGTGGATACGGGAATCTCAAACGATATCTTGAAAAGTATCCGGATGAAATGAGAGCGTTGAAACCATTCGCAGACACGGTGAGTGAGAGTCTCAGTAATTTTGAGGTTGTACTCGATAAGTCATTTAAGGGCTCTGAATACTGTATGGAGTTAGTGCAGGAACTGATCGCCAATGCTCTTCGCAGAGCTGAGGAAGGGAAATACGATGATGCCGTGGCGCGGCTTTACCGCGCGCTGGAAATGGTAGCGCAAGCGCGGATCTGGGAGATATATGGTCACAGGACGAATAAATTCCCTTATAAGTTGCTGAGCGAGGATATGAAGCGGATATTTGCAGACCGAGTGGATGACGATGGAAAGATAAAACTTGCCTGCAGAAAAGCATTCGATTTTCTTTATTCGAAAGGAGATGAATACGGAAAGATTTACAAAGCGAATGATAAAGAGATTATTTCTTTATTGAACCAGAGGAATCAGTCAATCTTAGCTCATGGGGAGATACCTTTAACTAAAGATAAGTTCGACAAGTTATATGAAATATTTACCGGTGTTTTTAAGTTAACCGGCAAGGGAGTAGAATTCGCTAAAATTAATTTCGAAGATATAGCAAATACAGGAATCGAACTGTAGTTATCAGATAGCATGCTTGAGATAACTTTACCTTTAATATCCGCTATGATCAAAGCTGAAGTTACCCGTGAGATACGCTGGAATTCCTTTCCGGGAAGCGTGATCCACGGTATAATCGGTTTCAGGCTGAAAGATATTTCCTGCGTGGCGCCGCACCGTAACTGCAAAAAGTGCTTCCTTGCAGAATCCTGCGCTTATGGAGTAATATACGAATCTCTTACTCCCCCCGACGCCGAGAGAATGAAACTATACCCTCAGACGCCGCATCCCGTAAGAATAACGGTATATCCCTGGGACAAACCGATATTAACGGAAGGTGAGTCCTTTGAGATCAGGATAACATTGATGGGGAAAGCTATCTCTAATTTCCTTTCCGTATTGTTGAGTTTGGAGTCCGGTTTAACCGGTGGAGTCGGGAGGAAACATGGCGGAGAGCGGGGAACTGCCGAGATATTGAGCGTCCAGGATTCTATCACCGGCGAGAATCGTGATTGGGCAAGCCTAAAGCATAATTATGCGAACATCCTGTGTTCAGATCCGCTAACTGGGCTGGTCATCAATTCGGATTCGATCAATCTAAACTTCACATCTCCGCTGAAGGTGGTTACCAATGGTAAAGCGAATTTTAAACCTACGTTCAGAGACATAACTTCTACACTCTGTCGAAGATTGGGGAATCTGAGTTACTTTTTCGGTGAGGAATTAAACATCGATTATAAAGGAATGTTATCAACTGCAGCTCAACTCCCCTTTGATTCCTCTCTCAAACGAGCGCGAGCGATTAGATACTCCAGCCGACAGGAGAAAACGATCAACATAAGCGGGGTAGTAGGCGAAATGAGAATTGAAAATTGCCCGAACGATTTGTATCGGCTACTGCACGTGGGGCAATATGTCGGAGCGGGAAAAAGCACGACTATGGGATTGGGGGATTACCGAATTGTGAAATCGGTTTAAAAAACATGTATAAAGTGTGTATCAAATAGTTGCTATAAATAGGAGCACAGGAAATGAATGCTGAAAAACGCGCTTCAAACGTCAGTACTTTAGATGATATTCGTGATCTCCTGGGGGATGACTTACCAGCCAATCTGGATGTACAAAAGGTAATCGATATCTTTGGAGGGTACTTCCGGCGCAATCAAAATCTACCGGAACGATTACATGCTGTCAAGGCGATTCTGAAAGGGCAATCGGTAACCGAGGCCGCCCGGGAGTTGGCTTCATCCAGGGCTGCAGTTGATTTTGATGAGCGAATTAAACGCGAAGGTCTGAAATTGCAATCACCTCTAACCGGTGATGTCAGAACTTGCGCGATTAAAATCAGACATATGGGGATGCGACTGAAACGTCAAGGATATAATTTCCTGACCAAGAACGATACATTCGACAACAGCAGCTTGCTTCTAAAAACGGACACAAACGGTGTCGATTAGACGCCTTCACCAATCCGTGTTGATAAACCCGTTACATTGACAAATAATGCAAGCAACTAAAAAGAGTACAAAGCTTCTGTCGAGAATCTCACCAACTCAGATTTCGAATCCAGGTGGCTGGATTATGCTTGGAGAGTCCTGAACTGTCCCGCCAGAGAAAGATGTTACGATGCTGGCGCTGCAAGACCACATTCTGATCGGAATGATGGCAATGATCTCTGCTGGCCCGGTTACATCGGGGGCAATTATGAACCCGGTAAAGGGATATTATGTGTCGGAGCGGTTCATAAGGAGCTTTCTCTGGATGCTCTAAAAGAGGATGCTTTCATAAGGAAGAATAACGAAGATTTTGTTAACTCTGCACGCCAATGGCTTCAGGAAGGTCGATCCCCGGAAACTGACCATGCATATCTTTCTACGGTAAGAAAGGTATATGAAAGGGCATTACCGACTTGGAGTAGATATAAAAGACATTTCAGCGTACTAATTGAGGATTACTTGGGCATGGATAAAACTCAGATTGCCTGGGTAAACTTAGCGAAGTGCCGGGTTCCGATTGATATGGGTGCCGTAGCCAGAGGCGCGGAAGCAAAGCTTACACGACTTTGTCAGACCGAAGGACCTCCTATGAGTAATCTAATCGAAGCAATTAAACCGGTAGCGTCTCAAGACTTGGAAGAAAGTGGACTATTAATGCTGAAATCATCGACGTTGAAACAGGGATGAAAGAAAATTCACACTCCAGATATGAAATCGTGGATATTGAACAGATTGATAATGCTGCTTATGTTAAAAATACGGAAGGGGTGAGAATCGAACTCACCGAGACTTACACCGGTAAGCCCCCAGCGGGTTTGAAGCCCGTGACGACCACCAGGCCGCATCCTCTTCCGGCATGAATATAAATACTCGCTTTGATCAAAGCAAATATAAACTGTCAGGAGTAGCGGCCAATTCCCGTCCAAACAAAACCCGCAGAATCCCAATTCCGTTTGAATTTCCCGCAACTAAAGGGATACAGATTTCATTCTGCTGAATTGTAAAGCCTGCTTATGAGCCAAATGGCTGCCTTTCGGTATAATCTCTGCAGATTGGCAACGAAATCTCCCTTCGGCTCATAGCTGATAATAGAATTCTCAAGCGAAATTATCGAAAATTCCGGCTAATTGAGCAGTTAGCGCTTTCCTGTCATATTTCCTGATTGCATCTTTGTTTGGATGATATTTTATATCGCAGTCTTGCCATTGAGAATAAAACTTAGCAATTAAATCCCCCATCTTTTCCGGTTCAGAAGGCGTACATACTTCGCCGGTGTTAGTTTCCTTTACTATTTGTGCCGCCTCCCCATCTTCCGGTACGAAAGCGAGTATGGGGCGTCTTGCCCTTATATACTCGAAAATCCTCCCGCTGATTACCGATTTATCGCCGGGATTCAATAACAGAATAAATCCATGATTTTCGGAGAGAGCAGTTATTATCCTATCATGTGGCAGGTAATTCTTGATCTTGAAGATGTTGTTTTTCGGATCGCGTAAGTGCCTGTTAACATGCTTCGGATCGGATTGAGAATAAACCGTGATCTCTATATTATCTTTAGGGATGATTTTCCCGGACACCAGGTCTTCGACTGATTTCACCAGATTTGCAGTGGAGCTGATCCAGCTCAGATTACCCATTAATAGGAGTTTGAGGCGATCCCCTTTCGGAGGAAAACTTTCATTATATTCCGCAAAATCATCCTCATCGTACCCATTGGGTATTATATCGATTTTCCCTATATCGGGATTATGCCTTTTTTCGAAATCTTCTTTCATTAAACGCGATATAGCTATAATCCTGTCCGCCCGTTTAAAACACTCGGACTGCATTTTTCTTTCAAGTAATTGACGTTTTTGCGGTGTATTCGCAAAATCGTTTTCCAGATATGGATGTATCCATTTATCTCGCATATCCATGATCCAGGGGATGGAGTATTGCTGCCTGATTTTCAATCCGAGAAGGTGAACCGAATTCGGAGGCGATGTTGTAAACACGAGCCGGGGTTTCGTTTGCTCGATTATTTTCCTTGCAGCGCCAAGTGCGGTGAGATTCCAGGTAACTTCATCTGATGGGATGAGGAACCGGTCTTTAAATGGCCCGAAAAATATCCGAGCCGCACTTCCCCTGAACAAGGGAAAACGTGTAACATCAAGATATCGGGACCTTGTTATCGAGACTGAATCCGGAAGTTCTTCCAACAATGCATTGTCTTTGACATATGACTTTATATCATCCGGATTTATAGTCAGAACCAGAGGCTGCCATCCGTATTCCTGCAAATATTTAACGAACTTAAGAGTGCGCTGAACCCCCCCGCCGGAAAGAGGCGGAAAGTAAAATGCGATTATTAATACCTGTTTTACCATGAATCAGTTGATTGATTACTTGCGAAGTATTCTTCTTAACTGGCGCTTTGCTTTATCGATTAAAGGCTTAATCAAATCCCCAATTAATGTGCCTTTTAATACAAGGGTGCCAGAATCGCTGATCAGCAGATAATCATAAAGGGACTTTCTGATACCGAAATCTAAGGCAGGTCCATGAGTTAGATTCGCCTTTTGCTTATATAGTTTTACATAATCGAGTGTTTCCAGCAGCTCGATCGATCCATCGGAGGAACCGTTATCAACAATTATAATCTCCAGGGGCTGGTGGCTTATGCGGCGCCGGATACTCTCCAATAGATTAGCAGTGTATTCCTTTGTATTGTAATTTACAATGATAATTGAGACGCCGAATGATGACATTCTTTTCTTTCCTTTGTGCTAAGTATGCTCAAGCGAACCGTCTTAACGGCTCCGGCAGCAGCGGGTATGTCAATCGGAATAGCTTAAAGCTGCAAATCACGCCTAATTCTCTCTTTGAACCATCGCGATCTCGGCAGAACCGAAGCCAGCGCCATAATTGCTCTCAACTTGAGGTGCCCAATCGAGATCCTGAACCGATTTCCTTGCTCAAAAACATATCTGTTAAGACAAATATTAGCCATTAATTTCTTGTCCTGAATTCCGTTTGGCAGATCCTCTATATGATGTGTTACCATTTTAGCCTTAGGGAATGATCTGAACCTTCCTCCATAAGCATTGTGAAAGGATTTCATGATATTCGGCCTGTGTACCGGCATACATTCATCTATATAAATGAAGTTCTGGCTGTTGTCCAGCAGGTAGCTGCATACACTTGATTCCGGATGCTCCGTGAAATCCAGGATTTCCGGATTTGACTTTAGAAACGAGGTATTAACAATTGCAAAATCGACTGCAAGCGACCAGTATTTCTCTATCCATTCGGCGCTCGCCCAAGCAGATGATGTTCTCCTTAGCTTCTCAATATACCCTCTGATGAGCCCATCATCGAATATCCAGGTGTCTGCCTGCAAAAGTATAGTGTATTCGCAGGAGTCGGGGATAAACTGAAGTCCGGATTGCAGAAGCATACTATCACCGGCTTTATGTCCGAGATTGTCCTGCAATTCGATTATTTTATCGACACTGCCTTTTACTTCCGGCGGGATATCATAACCGAGAGATTTTCCGTTACTGGCGATCAGAATGTAATACCTTCCATTAGACCAATGTTTTCTTATTATATCCACCAATATATGCAGATCTTCCATCCGGTGGCAAACCCGTATGAATACACAGTGTCGATCGTTATTCATTTGAAAAATATTCCCCTCAGGATCAGCCTGATATCACTTCGCTTAATTTTGGGATTGACGGCATTTATTCTCCTCAACCTCTCATAATAAGCGCGAAAGCATCTATATGCCAGGAATGGCCGTTTTTCAAGGATATATTTCAGCATCGCCTCTTTATATTCTAAAATGTCACGAAGTTTGCTATCGCGGAATTTTGAATAATCTAACGACGAAACCTCATACCAACGTCTTAACGTTCTTTCTTTATAACCGGATTTCTTTTTAAACTGCTTCTCCCTGCTTACCACATTTCCCTCGTGCTGCCGGTATTTTATTAGCGCTTCGTCCACAAAATCAACTTCGTAGTTCATACCCTTCGCCATCATACATAAATACCAGTCCTGATGCAGTCCCTTGTCAGGAAAGGGAAGCGCCTCATTGATAAAGATGGTTCTGGCGAGGATCGTACAACCCATAACCATATTTTCATAAGCTACATTATAGAAATCACTCCCCTTAAAAGGCTTCGTATCCCTCTCCCATACGCTCTCTTTAATGATGTTAAGGTTCCTATCCGCCAATTGAGCGTTTGAATACACGAAAGCGAGTCTATGATTCATAATTATTTTTTCATGGAGCTTTTCGAGCTTATGAGGATACCACCAGTCATCCTGATCCGAAAATGCAATATATTTACCGCTGGCATATCCGCAGGCCCGTTCGAAATTCTTCCTCGATCCAAGGTTATGTTCATTAACATAAATCGATAGTTTATCGTGATAACGGTTCCGGAATTGCCTGAGGATATCAAGCGTGGTATCATCGGAACAATCATCAACGCATATCAACTCGAAGTTATTATAAGTCTGGTTAAGAATACTCTCTATCTGTTCGGCAAGATATTTCTCGCCGTTGTATGCAGCCATTACTACAGATATCAACTGTCGATCCTTCATGTCACTCATTACGATTTGCAGCCGCTATCTTCGACAGATGCGGAATCAGCATCTCAACCAGTGTTCTTTCAGCTTTTTATACACTCTATCCGGAGGGATTCCCTCGAGACACCTTATATTGATGCATTTCTTTGGATTGCAGGTAAGTTTGCATTCGAAATCCTCGGTGACGAATGAGTGTTTTGGATTATCAGGCTCAGTCCAGTTGGCGGGATTCTGATGTCCGAATATCGCCAGAGTGGGGATACCGAGAGCAGCCGCGATATGCTTCGGTCCGTTATCATTTCCCAAAAACATACTGCACTGCATCAGGTATGCTCCGAATTGCTGAAAACTCTCCATCTCACGAATTAATACTTTCGATTTCATCATGGCGGCGAGTTCCTTAAGATAACCAAGTTCATTCGGTCCGCACAACAGCAGCGGCTCCAGTTTTAACTTTTCAACAGCTCTGTCCAACACAATCGCGAAATATTTCAAGCTCCACCTCTTATACTCCCGCCGACTCACAGGAACAACTGCCAGTAAATTGCTGCTCTTACCGATATCCTTCTTAGCTTCTTCTCTACTGCTTTCGGGTACATAGAAATCGAGAGATAAATTATCTGAACTTATCTCCACTGCTTCAAGCAGTCTCAGCTTGTCTTTTGCGGAGTAGTCATTCGGACTGACCTCAGTCGGAAACCTATTATACGCCCAGGCGCGCCCGCGCCGATTATAACCTATCCTGATTTTTGCGCCGGCTGCATAAGCAAGCTTGGAGGAGGTCGGATTGGATAGAAAATCGAAAACAATATCATAATTATTCTTCCGAAGCCTGAGCGCCAATGGAATCATCGATGAGTATCTTTCCGCGTCAATTGTAATCAGCCTATCGATATACTTATTATCCTGCAATATCCCCGATAATCTCCGCTCAACCAGATAATGAACTTCACATCCCGGGTGCGCCTGCTTAAATGCGCGTACCGCCGGCGTACTCAGCAAGCAATCCCCCGCTTGCTTAATCTGAATGAAAATAGCGCGTTCGGGGTTCACGTCAGCTAAACATTCTCCCGCTTGCTATAAACATTATCTTTGCTGGTAAACTCCAATTCGTAAAGCCGCTGATAGAGCGAACAGCGTGAAATCAATTCATCATGAGTTCCCGTATCAATTATCTCGCCTTTATCAAGAACCGCTATCTTGTCAGCGCGGATAATGGTTGACAGCCTGTGCGCTATGACCATTGTTGTGCGGTTTTTAAGCAGGTTAGCGATTGCGCCTTGAACCGCCCGTTCGGACTCATTGTCTAAAGAGCTGGTTGCCTCATCGAGAATCAATATCTCCGGGTTTCGCAGTATCGCTCTGGCGATTGCGATTCGCTGTCTTTGTCCGCCCGATAGCCGCGTTCCTCTCTCACCCAGAACCGTTTCGAATCCCCTGGACATTTCCTCAATGAAATCCAGAGCGTTAGCCAATTCGGCGGCGTGATGAATCTCTTGCTCCGATGCGTCGGGTTTTCCATAAGCTATATTTCCGGCGACCGTCGTATTGAACAATATCGTTTCCTGGGTGACTATCCCCAGAAGTGACCGCAGGGAATTTAGGCTGAGTTTTTTGATATCAATGTTATCAACAGTAACACGTCCCTTCGCAGGATCATAAAAACGGGGAATCAAATCCGCCATAGTGCTTTTCCCCGCTCCCGACGGACCCACCAGCGCAACTGTTTTACCCCTTGGGATTTCCAGGTTGATATTTTTTAGTACCTCATGTTTACCATCATAACTGAAACTGATATCCTCATATTTAATTCCTTCCGTTACGGCATCCATATCCAGAGGATCATCAGCTTCGATGATAGTGGGCGGATAATCCTGAACCTCGAAAATCCGAGCCATCAATGCAGAGCCTTTCTTGATATCAGCATACACCTTAACGGTGCGAGTGAGAGGATGCATCATCGAAAACAATGCGGCCAGGAAAACCATAAATAAGCCCGTGGACAATGAAGAATCAGGTGATAGCACCTGTGAAGCCCCGTAAAATAGCACCGCCACTCCGATTATAGTACCGAAAAGTTCCGAAAGAGGAGCCGCAAGAATATCCAGCTTCATCATTTTCACAAACCTTCTATAATATTTCCGGGTGACCTGTTTGAATTGGTCGACTTCATGGTTCCCCTGTCCAAATGCAATCACCACTCTCGCCGCCGGGATCTTTTCGGAAAGAAAAGACAACGTATCCGAAACCGCCGCTTGAGCTCTGCCGGAATAAGTCCTTAGCTTATGCCCCATCCTTCCAACCAACAGCATTATCGGAGACACTACAACGTATGCTATTAGAGCCAGCTTCCAGCTGATCACAAATGTCATGGTTACGAATACTATAATCTGCATTATATTTTTCAACAACTCCGCTACATTGGAAATGGTGAAAATCCTCACAGCGTTTACGTCGGAGATCAGCCGCGTTACTATCTCGCCCGATTTGAACTTGTGGTGAAAATCAAGCGATTGCTTTTGCAGCGATAGGAAAAGGTCGTTCCGTAAATTCATCACAACCCTCTGCTCCAATCCCACAAAAACCGCCTTCTGCCCATAATCCGAACCGGTTTTGAGAAATATCAAAATCAAAGCCGCTACACAGATAAATTCCAACACATCGATTGGGGAGTTAACTTTCATTGTCTCATCGAATCCAACCTTGAAATAATTGCCGATCTCCGCAAATCCCCCCTTATCATACAACGAACCAAGATTAGCGAATGTCCGGGAGATCAACCCCGCGGTTTGATCGAAAACGGAAGACTCCCCGGCATAAGTCGTCGCTTGTGTAGTCCCTGCAAAAACCTTTTCGAAGATTGGATAAAGCATAGTCAAGGAGAATCCCGAAACCAAGGCATAGAATCCCATCAGAATTAATCCCAATATCGCAAGATGGATATATGGACGGATATACTTAAGTAATCTTAAATAATATTTCATAATATGCTCAAGTAACCTACGATTATACCCAACAACGGTTCAAATATCAAGATAGTTTTATGACCTTTTCCCGCTGACTCTTTCCATATAAATATTGACACTATTAAGACTCTGTTATATTAATATCTAAATTAAATCGGATTACGGCAATAATAGACGTGATATAAGGATTCAAAATGGCAAATATTCGCGAGAGATGGTCGGGACGCACAGCATTTTTACTATCAATTATCGGTTCCGCGGTAGGTCTGGGTAACATTTGGAGATTTCCCTATATCGCCTTTAAAAACGGTGGAGGCGCATTTCTTATCCCGTATTTTCTGGCGCTCTTTACCGCGGGGATTCCGCTTCTGATTCTGGAAACCGGAATCGGTCAGAAACTTCAGGGCTCCGCCGCGGATTCATTTAAGAAAATCAATAAGGATATGGAATGGCTGGGCTGGTTGGCTCTTTTAGTCGGTATGATAATCTCAACCTACTACGCGGTAGTTATCGCCTGGTGCTGGAATTATGCCTATCATTCCCTCAGCTTAGCCTGGCTGACACATGGCGCCAACGATTTCTTTAACAATACCGTTCTTGAGATCTCCTCGGGACCCGGGCAACTCGGCGGCATCGTGTGGTGGGTGCTGCTCGGACTCGTTCTTACCTGGGGAGCTATCTGGTTTATTATCAGCCGTGGCGTCAAATGGTTGGGGAAATACAATCAAGTTATGATACCTATCGCTCTTGTGATGTTGCTGGTGTTATTGTTTCGCGGAGTTACTCTGGAGGGGTCCGCGGACGGACTGGGTAAATTCCTGACGCCGGATATCGGAAAACTACTCGATCCCAATGTATGGCTGGCTGCCTACTCCCAGATATTCTATACTCTGTCTCTCGGATTCGGTATCCTTATCACTTATGCTTCGTATAGGAGGCGGGACGAAGACGTTACCAACAACGCCTTGATAACCGGAATGTCCAATTCCACGGTGGAGTTTCTCGCGGGGATCACCGTCTTTTCCACCGCCGGTTTTTTGGCTGCCAATGTCGGCACTTCCATCGAACAGATGTCGATCAGCGGTCCGGGATTAGCATTTAAAACCTATCCCGCAGCCATCGGCAATCTCCCCCACTTCGCCCCGTTTTTCGGTTTGTTGTTTTTCGGGATGCTGCTGTTTTTGGGCACGACCTCGCTCATCAGCCTGATTGAAGCCGTGGTTTGCGGTCTACGGGATAAGTTCGGTGTTGGCCGAATTCCCGCTACCACGGTCATCTGCCTGGTGGGTTTCGCCTTTGGTCTGCTTTTCGCCACCCGTGCCGGACTTTACTGGCTGGATATTATAGACCATTGGACAAATTCTTATGGGTTGACAATGGTAGGCTTAGCTGAATGTATCATTATCGGTTGGTTTTACAAATCCAGGAAGCTCAGGGAATTCGCCAATTCCGTTTCCGAAGTCCGCCTGGGCGGCTGGTGGGATATTTGTATTAAATATATAACTCCCGGAGTCCTGATTGTCACTGTCGCTTATTCATTAATACAGGAATTCGCAGCTCCGTACGAAGGTTACTCCCTTTGGCCTCGCTTGGTGGGCGGTTGGTTCCTCATTACGGTAATTATCATAATTGCTATTATTCTGATGAAAACCAAATCGCCGGAATCCAGGGCGCATGGTTCTGCAGTTGCCTTATTCCTGTTTTTCGGGATGCTTTCGATGCTGGCGATATTCAATATCGATTATCTGGGAATTTATTCCGATTACATCGTAACCACAATGAACGGTCTTGCTGAATCGACGGTTGCCGCCGACGAAGTATCCGGCATGTCAACTTCATCATGGATGATCCTGTTGATCGGCCTTACGATATTGTTAGGAACGCTCCTCACCGCCATACGGATAGCGTTCGCCAGCGAGAAGAGGAAGAGGATGGTTTCCCAAAAGTAAATACTTCGTGTATTTAGGAGGTATAAACATGGGTATTTGGAAAATTTCAAATAATGCGCCTATAAAAATTGAGAATACTAAATTTAACCAAGAGCAATTGCTCGAGGAAAACCTCAAAGACTGGATTTCTGCAGATCCATCGATTCTGGGTGAACCGCTTCTAATTGTAGGGCGCCAGGTCATGTTCCCGGATATTAGAGACAAACTGGACTTACTTGCAATTGATCCGCAGGGTAATTCAGTAATCATTGAAATCAAAAGGGGGAGACTCAAAGACCCGGTTGATATGCAAGCATTGCGTTATGCGAGTTATATTTCAAAATGGGAATTTGAGAATTTTGAGAATGCTCTTATGAATCACCTTGGTGTTAGTGATAGCTCATCTTTCAATTTCAATGCTAAATATGAGGAATTCTGCGCTGATGTTGGTTTAGAAGAAACTCCTGATATTAATACTGATCAAAGGGTTATAATCGTCGGTAATTCTGTTAGGGAAAAACTTGGGAGTGTAGCTTTATGGTTGTTTGAACATAGCATTGATATCAAAGTGATTGAAATTCAGGCATATAAGGATGGGAATGATATTCTTATTGAGCCGGATGTTGTAGTTCCTGTTAAAGTAAGTAAATTTGCCAAGATCGGCACGATAAAAAAAGAAGGCTCTCCTTGGGTAAAAGACGGTAAGAACTGGCATTTAGAGAAAAAATGCAGCCAGAAAACTAAGGATATGTTACTAAAATTCATTGAGGTCGTTCAGGACACCTTCGAAGTCGACATTAAGTGGAATCAGAAATTTTACGTTGCGTTTCGCGTAGGTAATTATAACTGGCTTTCACCGGAGAGGGATTGGCGAATAAACTAAACATTGCAAAGTTCGACGAGGAAGAATCGCTATCGGAAAGGCTCGCGCTGTTTAGCTCTGTCTATGTTAAACGAGAGAATGATGAGAAAGACAAGATTTACATTAGAATCAAGGAGGATTTTAATATTAACTCACAAGAGTTCTTGGAATTCTTAAAAGAGGCCTATTCTGCATTTCCGAAATTAGGCTAAGGTAAATCTGAGTAATGCAAAAACCGAGCAAAAAAATTCTAATCATAAAATATACATCGAGATAAGGTTTTCGAGCTGAATAAGTTAAATAAGGAGCTTTTTAAGCACGGACTGAGAAAGGTTAATCCCGATCTCAGCGAAGAAGAATTACACAAACTCTATCTCGAGCGTCTGAAAAAAGCCCATAACCGAAATTGGTAGAAAAGCGATTAGTCCTGAAACCTCAAACGATGCTCAGATTTAAGACAAGCATAATGCATCATCCGAAACTGACGGTTGGGAATGACAATTCCCCTCTTGAGAGGGGTGATTTCGCCAAAGGCGAAATCGGGGTGTGTTATCTCTATCACAAACAATCCTCTCATAAACATGATTCAAGTCAGTAAATTCTTAAGCCCCATTTTATTTTTTATCGCTTTTAGTTCCTTTTTCATAGCGTCTAAAATTCATGCTGACTCCATCCCCGCAGAAAAGACCTGGATATACTTCACCGACAAGGGTGGCGTTGAAAGCGATTATTATATCAACACTATATTATCCGATCGCTCCATAGAAAGAAGGAACCGACTCGATATCCCTTTTGATATCCTTGACCTACCGGTGAGCAAAGAATACATAATTAATCTGAGTAATGCCGGCGCCGGAGTCCACAGGATTTCCCGCTGGCTGAATGCCGTATCGGTTTCAGCTTCACCCGCCCAACTCGCTGAAATCGAAAAATTCCCTTTCGTAATGAAAACCAAACCGGTAGTAACCTTGGAGAGGCCTTTTGAGGAGCAAAAAAAATTCCCGAAATCAGGCTTTGATTTCCCGGACAGCATCTATGGAAACACGCTTACCCAATTGCAGCAACTAAGGATCGTGCAATTACATAGGATGGGCTTCACCGGTGACGACATCCTCATGGCATTCTTCGATACCGGATTTTATTTGGATCACGGCGCTTTCGATTCACTCCGCTATGACAACAGGCTGATTGCCGCCTATGATTTTATCAACAACGACGAGGATGTTCAGGATGCCAATGATATCCAGCGGCGGCACGGAACTTCAACCTTTTCAATAGCATCGGGGTACAGCCCCGGTTCCTTCATCGGCGGAGCCTTTGAAGCAGATTTTGCCCTGGCGAAGACCGAAATCGTTTACGGCGAATATCAGATCGAAGAAGATAACTGGGTCGCCGCCGCCGAATGGGCAGATTCCATCGGAGCGGATATTATCAGCACGTCGCTGGGATACAACGCTTGGTATGATTATGAAGATATGGATGGCAACACCGCTGTCACCACGGTAGCCGCGGATATAGCGGCATCGAGAGGGATACTGGTAGTTTGCTCAGCCGGCAACGAGGGCGATGATCCTTGGAAATACATCCTTGCTCCGGCGGATGGTGATTCGGTGGTTGCGGTAGGCGCTGTTAACTCTGAAGGCATCCGGCGAGATTTCTCCTCAGTGGGACCTACCTCCGACGGCAGAATAAAGCCGAATATCATGGCGTTGGGGCAGGATGTATATTGCGCCTCCTTTCATACCCCAGATTCCTACGTTTACTCGACCGGCACCTCCGTGGCGGCTCCGCTTGCCGCCTCAGCGGCTGCTTTGATATTGCAGGCAAAATCAAAAGAGCTTAATCCGCAAGAAATTATTGATTTACTGCATATCCACTCATCGCAAGCGTCGAATCCCGACACTCTTTACGGATGGGGAATACCGGATGCCTTGCGCGCCAGCGGTACATTCGCTATCGGAATTCCGGATCTGCCCTATTACACGGGAGGTGATGAAATACCGGTTCATGTATCGCTGAACGGACCGGAAGGCGCTATTTCCGGAGACTCATTAGAATTACTTACCCAGCCCGGATCAGGACTTGAACTATCGCAGCCATTTCAGGAAACCTCTCCCGGGAACTATTCGGCAACACTTCTAACCACAGATATTCCCGGGGAACAATACATCACCGTTTTTAATGCTGCTCGTAATGTCTCTGACTCCGTTTCGGTTCAAATCCTTGAAAAGCCCACCGATTTTTCATCCTACTTTCATAACTATCCCAATCCATTTAAAAGCTTCACCAACTTCAGTTTCTTCCTCCCGGATCCTGCAGCGGTGGATATCGCTGTCTTTACGGTTGCCGGCGAAAAGGTGCGCGATATTAGAATTCCGATTAGTCTAACATCTCAAGGGCTCAACTCTTTCAGATGGAATGCCGATAATAATGAAAGGAAAATGGTTTCTGGGGGGATTTTCATTTGTACAATCCTGACCCCCTGGTATGAAGGGGTGACCAAAATCGTAAAGGTCGATTAGGAGATATCCTTCTCGGAATAAAGAGGATTTAAGAGCGAAGTATGGAAACATTAGATAACAACAAGCTAAGAATACTTTTATTCAATACCGATGCTTATCAATCCCTTGATTTGCGCGCCGCATTGAAACGTAAACTTGATATCGATTATATAGATATTGTATCAACCTTAGCTGAGGGAATACGGAGTACTTCACAAAAGGGATATGATATATTAATCATTGATTACGATTTCCCCAATAACGCCGGATTATCGATGTTTTTCCGACTGCGCGAGAGCGGCTTTACTATTCCCACTATATTGGCGGTAAATGAAAGCGATAGGGAACAGTCCCTCTTGGAATTTGCCGACGGTGAATTAGAGTATGTAGTTAAGGATAAACAATTCCATGATAACCTGGTAGAAGTCGTACGCAAGATGACTTCTTCCGGAAGACCTCAGCTGCGCGAAACCAGCGAGATTAACCAATCAGTAGTCGGCAATAACCGTATCCACATTTCAACTCCTCTCAATCAGGAAATTACCAATTCACTTACTTCGATTATAGCTGCAACTCAGTTGCTATTGAATGGTGAATATCAGCTGAATCAGAAAACTCGCAGCAAAGTGAAGATGATCGAAGAGAATGCCAATCAGATCTTGAATAATCTGCTGATGCATAAGCAAGCCCCTCATACTCTGTCTCGTGTTTCGCAATTGGTCAAGGACGGCGTAAATGTTGATTCCGCGGAAAGCATAAGCACTATCGACAATCCTATTTAGCTTTATCAAATTATAAACGAAATCCATTTACCCTCTGTATCATTTCATTTTCTCCGTTGTGCATTTTCGGTAACTTCACGGTTCCCTAACTCAATAATAATTCCAAATTAATAATAAGATATATTATTAGCAGGCTTTACTCTAATTGCCTGAAATTTAATTATTGTTTTTTTTGTAAAAAAATAAAAAATCGCTTGCTAAAAAACGGTGTGGATTATAAACTTAGCAATTCTGAAATTTAAGAGGTCGGCTTTTTCGCATAAATTACCATGAACCTTAAACTAAGGAGGTGATTAAGGAGAAACTGCAAAAGCATATTAGACAGGTAAATTGTAAGAATTATTAGCAGACATCACGTTTTGAATAAAAAGCAAAAAATAGGAGATTAGTAATGAAGAAGAATATCTTTTTCATAGCGTTAATAGCAGGATTATTATTAGTAAATGTTTCACATGCGTGGGAATTCGATCTTGACGGCGATATTCGCCTCCGTAATGAACATGACGGGAGGGACTTTAACGCCGATACCGATATGTACCATTATTCACTTTTGAAAACCCGTGTTAACTTTCATTTCACTGATTACGAAGATATCGAAGTATTCGCTCAGTTGATGGATTCCAGGGTTTTTGGCGTATCCGATTATTACTACATGAACGAATCATCCAACAGCGATATCAACTTCGGTCTTCATCAGGCATATTTCAGAGCATGGAACCTGTTCACTGAGGGCTTAGGCGTAATGGGCGGTCGTTTCGAGCTGGATTACGGTAATGGCAGGATCTTCAGCCCGGATCCCTGGCACAATGTCGGCACCGTATTTGACGGCGGTCAGCTTTTCTACGGAAACGAAAACCTCTGGTTTGACCTTACAGCCGTCATTGAACATGAAGAATTCCTGCAAGGAAATGAAGACGATCAATGTTTCTACTCCCTCTATGGAGGCTCCGAAGAATACCCGATAGAAGCTTTTGCCGTTTGGCAGCTCGACAAAAGCCACGAAGTGATAGACGCCGACACTCTAAATGAGAAGAGTATGATGACATTTGGCGTTTATTCAGGCGATAAGATCGATGAATTCGACTATGACTTCAATTTCGCCTATCAGACCGGCAAATGCCGTGAAGCTGGTACAGAATACGATATCGCCGCCTATATGCTTCAGGCGGAGGTTGGATATTTGGCGGTCCCCGACTACGATTTCCGGATAGCCGCCGGCGCAGATATCACATCCGGTGATGATGATCTAACCGATACCGATGAAAAGAATTGGACCGAATTGTATTACGATCCTCATAAGTTCCACGGGTATATGGACTTGCCCGCCCTGGAAAACAATGCTCGCGGTTTAATGGACATCTATGGAAGCCTGAGTGGAAAGCCCACCGAAAACACCTATGGCAAACTTGATTTCCATCTTTTCAGCACAATGCAGGACTATGAAGTTAATGGAGAAGAAAGCAAGTCTATCGGCACGGAACTCGATATCATCCTGGGCTGCAATGCTGTAGCCAGCTCAGATATCCAGGTTGGAATTTCGATGTTCATGGGTTCCGAAGACTGGATTGGCGAAGATGCCGATAACGCCATGTGGTATTATATTCAGTGGATTACCGATTTCTAAACCTATAATTATCAATCAATTAAGGCGTTGCCACCATGGTAACGCCTTTTTTTCATATCGAAAAACTGAACAAGTAATTTATTCTAAAAATTTAACTTCTAATGGCGCCGAATTTTGAATCCGATACTGTAATATCGGGATAATCTTCTCATTTTTCATTAAAGGGGGAATCATGTTTAATTTACATTTTATGGCTAAAGCAATAACTGTGCTTATAATTTTCGTATTTCTCGCCGCGAACTCGTTTTCATCGGAGATGTTTACAGAAGCTCCGGAGTTGAATTTCATTCCAAATGTAACCGACCGGAATGGATTCATTCCACCAAGAATGGATCTATCGCATTTGAAAGGTAATTTTCCCATCCATGATATACAGACCGCGGATTTACCCGCGCAATGGGATTGGCGAACATCGAGTAAAGTAACTTCGGTGAAAGATCAAGGTTCCTGCGGAGCATGTTATGCTTTTGCGGCATTGGCGAATATCGAATCCAAAATGCTGATTGACGGCGAATCCACTTATGACTTTTCGGAGAACAATGTAAAGGAATGCAACTGGTATGAGTCCAGCTGCAGCGGCGGGAATTATTTTATAGTCGCCAATTATCTATCGAAGAATGGAACCGCCCTGGAAGCCGATGATCCGTATCAGGATAGCGACGGCTTATGTGATTCAGGTGCGCCGTTCCAAAAGACATTGCTTGATTTCTGCCATATAACCGGTAACGTAATCCCATCAAACGCCGATTTAAAGAACTACCTGTATAACAACGGTCCTTTGTATACCACGATGTATGCCGGTGATGGCGATAGCTGGTACACTGAGATGAGTACTTATGATGGTTCATACACTCTTTATTATCTTGGCACAGAAACACCGAATCATGCGGTGACTATCATCGGATGGGATGATGATTTAGTCCATTCCGGGGGGACAGGCGGTTGGATCGTCAAAAACTCATGGGGATCTGACTGGGGCGGTACTTGCGGATACGGCAGTGAAAAGGGCTATTTCACGATCGCCTATGGTTCGGCGAGTATCGGTATGTATTCGGGTTTCATGGATAGCTGGCAGAATTACAGTGATAATGTCGAACTCAAGTACTATGACGAAGCCGGCTGGACAACCAGCTATGGAAGCGGAAGTTCGGAAACCTGCTGGGGTATGTGCAAATTCACGCCTTCTACATCGACATATCTGAAACGAGTGGAGTTCTGGACCAATGATGTAACTACCGACATCGATATCTTTATCTACGATGATTTCGATGGTTCCAATTTAAGTACACTATTAGCCAGTAAACTTAATAGCAGTTTCACCGAAGCCGGATACCATTCGGTTTCTCTTGATTCCCCTCTGCAGTTGTCGTCTGGTGATCCGGTCTATGTTGCCGTAAAATTTACCAATGAATCCTACAATTGGCCAATAACTGCCGATGATGAAGGCGGTAATGAAACCGGCAAAACATATATCAGCATCGACGGCGCCACCTGGTATGACGCCGGAACCAATTACAGCGTTGATATAGGGATACGTATCAGAACCGACCTCACCTCGGACATCTCCGATAATCCCGGTATACCTATGCCGAATGAAGTGTCACTGACTCAGAACTTCCCCAATCCGTTTAATGCCGCCACAGTCATATCGCTTTACATACCGGGCAAGTCGCGAGTGTCACTGGAGGTCTATAATCTCGCGGGGCAGAAAGTTGATATTATTCAGCAGGGTATACTTTCCAGGGGTTATCACGACTTCCGATGGAATGCGTCGGAGTTCCCCAGCGGCGTTTACCTTTACAAATTAACCGGCGGCGATTATTCAATGACCCGCAAGATGGTTTTGCTCAGATGATCGTCATAAGGCGAGCCTGGGGTTGAAAAATCCCAGCGATAGTCATTGCGAGAAGCCCGCAGGGCGACGAAGCAATCCCAAATACGTTACAAGGCAATGGAAATAGATTGCTTTGCGCTGCTCGCAATGACTATATTTGAAACATTTCAACACTCCCTGGTTTGCTCTGTCTACTATCGGCTGAGACCAGGGAGCTGTTAATTCTCAGGACATCACTTAATCAATATCATCCGCTGGGTACGTACTTCCTCATTGATTGACAATTTACAAAAATATATTCCGCTGGAGTAATTCCCGGCATCCCATGCAGCGATATGAATTCCAACCTGCTTTTCACCATCAACTAAAGTCGCCACAAGTTGTCCCTTCAGATTGTATATCTCCAGCAAGATATCGGCGTTGTTTGTTAGACTGTACTCAATATTGGTAACGGCATTAAACGGATTGGGATAGCTTTCCAATAAGACCGTTCTATCAGTTATAGGAGCAGGACTTTCATATTTATCTAACCAGTCGGATTGCTCCCAACTATCGGAGTAACCACCGTTTCCGGAAATTACATCAAAGCCGAAATAGCAGGAGTCTATAACTTCATCGGGATAATCGCCGCAGTAAGCGATATATTTATAATTCCCGAGGGGAGCGTAACCGGGTACGTTCTGACGAATACCGTTAAGGAAGACAGAATCTCCCGGTGCCAACTGAACATTGTTATACTCTTTTATAGGACCAAACCAACCGAGTTCCGGTACAAGAAGCATTAACGATAAATCTGTATTCTGAGTCTGGGATGTCAAGTTTATCAATTTACCATCATAGTTGAAATAGCCGCCGGCAGGAACTGTGATCGGAGCGTCGATAGGTCTCATATCAACCACGATATCCGCCTGATGGAAGTACAATGCTCCCATGTCAGCGATGGTGCCGTCCGGATCATAGGGACTATTCGGATCCCCCGCATCGATACAGGGCGATCCCCATCCTAAATCAAAATAGCCATTCCCCGGATCGACAAACATCGGATCAGCATCGATATTTCCTTCGCCCCACCATCCTCCTTCAACATCGGAATAAGTAACCTGAGGATCATCTCCTTCCTCCGCATAGATTTGGTAGTCGGATACATTATTCCAGACAATAGTATTTGTGACGCTCAAGGAATAATCGTTGGAGGTATAAATTCCTCCACCCCAATTAGCGCCGTTCTCAATAATGGTGCTGTTATATATCTCGGTATTGGAATACATACTATAAATACCGCCCCCATAGTAAGAATAATTACCCCGGATCAGATTCTTCGATATAATTGCCCCATGCCATCGAGCGAAAATTCCGCCTCCATTGGGAGCGAAATTGTCGCTAATAGTATTATTCTCGATAATAACCCCATCGGTCAGATTCCTTAACGAATTTCCCTTTTTTGAGGATAGGTAATCTGCCGTTTGTTGATTAAAGCCGGGCGGCGGCGGATAATAACAGCATATACCCCCGCCTTCTTCGGATGCATCATTATCTCTGATTATATTTCCGGTTATCCTCGGATTGGATTCTTCCGAACAGAAAACACCTGCGCCGGTGATAGCATCGTTTAATTCGATAATATTATCGGCTATAGTTGGTGCGCAGTACCAGCAAGCGATGCCTCCGCCGGCGAAATAGGCGTTATTATCCTTGATTATATTATCCCGGATGACCGGCGTGGAATTATCGCAGAATATCCCGCCGCCGTGATCCTCGGGGAAATACATGCTATGGGCATAGCCATTTTGTAAAGTGAATCCCGCAATCATTGCGGTACTATCTTCATCGTTTTCGAATGTTACCACACGATAATCATATTGGGCGTCGATAACGGTCGATGAAATGTAAGTTGTATCGCCTGTGAATAAGTACTCCGAACACAAAAGGATATTATGCCCGTTGAAATTGATGCTTTCGTAATAAGTCCCGGGCTGGACTAAAATCGTATCGCCATCCGAAGAAGCGTTTATCCCCTGCTGAATGGTAGGGTAGTCATCGGGGATATTTATTACGGATGCGAATGAGGAAACAGAAAGGATTGCTGCCGCTATTATAGAAACCAGAAATGACCTGGACATGAAACCTCCGGAGTTATAAATGTATGGATTGCTTCGCTAACGGAAGAAAGTTTGGACTAAACATCTTTATTGAAATTCTGAATTCAATATAGGGATAATATTTTAAGGGAAAAAGTCAAGTGAATAGCGTATTTTGGGACAAGGATATTAGCAATCTGGTAAAATCGCCTGCACAAATAGTTAGGTTTCCCCCCAAAAATGATTAACCAAAATTAATGTTTTCATTGCAGCAGCAAATATATTATGTTAAAATTCAGAAACAGACCGATTTCTCTATAAAGATGTCGATATATTCGTGTTAATCAAAAACCACGGAGGATCCCAATGCCGTTAAATATCAGTCAAATACAAGAACTTCTGGGGGATGAAGCAAAGTCGTTGTTGGAGCATAAGCCTAAGTTTCCAAAAGACTCCCTGCATCTGCCAGGACCTGACTACGTCGACCGTATAGTATGCTCCAGCGATCGTCCCAACCGCGTTATGCAGAGCTTGAACTGGATCCTGCATCATGGCAGATTATGCGGAACCGGTTATGTTTCGTTTTTGCCGGTTGATCAGGGAATTGAACATTCCGGAGGAGCCTCTTTCGCACCGAATCCGGAGTATTTCGACCCGGAAAATATCGTCAAGCTGGCGATGGAGGGTGGATGCAACGGAGTCGCTTCAACACTCGGGGTGTTAGGTTCGGTTTCACGCAAGTATGCTCATAAAATCCCTATGATCCTGAAGTTCAACCACAATGAAATCCTGAGTCACCCCAATTTCTACGATCAAACTCTCTTTGCCAGCATCGATCAGGCTTTCGACATGGGCTGCGCTGCGGTAGGGGCTACCATTTATTATGGCTCACAGGATTGCCGACGCCAGATTCAGGAAGTATCAGAAGCGTTCGAGTATGCCCATGAACTGGGAATGGTTACTATACTTTGGTGCTACCTGAGGAATTCAGTGTTCAAAATGGACGGAACCGATTACCATACCTCAGCCGACCTGACCGGACAGGCGAATCATCTTGGCGCAACTATCCAGGCTGATATCATCAAACAGAAGCAGCCGATTGTTAATTATGGTTACAAAAAGATGCAGGAGAAATTCGGCAGCTTTGGCAAGATCAATGAGAAGATGTACACCGATATATGCGATGATCATCCTGTCGACCTGACGCGTTACCAGCTGATCAACTGCTACATGGGACGAGTAGGTCTAATTAACTCCGGCGGGGCATCAGCCGGTAAGGATGACCTTGCTCAAGCAGTACGAACCGCGGTTATCAACAAACGCGCCGGCGGAATGGGTCTTATTTCGGGGCGCAAAGCGTTCCAGAAACCGATGAAAGATGGCGTGGAACTGCTTAATGCTATCCAGGATGTATACCTCTGCAAAGATGTAACCGTGGCATAGCAGGGTTAGCGCTCTGTAAATAGCGGTTAGATTAGATAGGTGTCGGGTGCCCTCACCCGA
>CAZLVS010000056.1:0-20307 GCA_964563085.1 uncultured Ignavibacteria bacterium
TGGCTTGGCTGCTGAACATAGTACCGTCCAGATACCACTTGTCTGCGCCGTTTTCAGCCCTGGCTCCTGTGACTGTGAACGGGAAGGAAGCTTCGTCGCAGATTACATCCGGACGATCTCCGCAGTAAGCTACATAATCGTAGGTTCCCGCAGGAGCAAATCCCGGTACATTCTGAGCAGTATGTGCGGTAAGGCTCTCACCAGGATCCAGCGGTATGTTCGGGAAAGAGAACTGCTGATAGAAATTACCCAGGTACATCACGCCGCCCCATACGTCGGTTGTGATAGGATCAGCAGTCGGGTTGCCGATGTATCCGGTAAATCCGAAACTGCCGCCCGGAGGCACGATGACAGGATCATCGTCGGGAGTCATATCCACATCACAGCAGGGAATCTCTCCACCTAAGTCGTAACCATACCAGTCACCATTGTCGTGGTCGCCCGTGAAGAGCATACCGTTACAGTACGACAGGGCCCATGCCCAGCCGCCGGCAAGACCGGTGATGGTTTCCACCAGATTTCCATCCATGTCGGATACAAGAACCGGATCACAGTCAGAGTCTTGCGTGAAGAACAGGTGCTCTCCATTGGTGGCAATCGGATATCCATAGACACCGAATCCTAACGTAAATGAACCTAAGGCAGCATAAGTATCGGCATCAAACATCCATACGGTGCCGGCCTCATGCTCGTAGATTACTCCATCCCAGTATGCACATTCACTGTTTGATGTGTTGAACATACCGGCGTTTTCCACCGTGGTGGCACCATTGGAAGGATCGATTGTGTACAGATCCTGACCAAAGGGTTTCATGTATACGGTGCCATCGTGAATCCATATCGAACGAACCGAATTGACACCCATAGTATAGGAATATTCTAAGTTACCGCCGGCGTCGTACACTTCAAAGCCAGCAGTGTAACCAATACCATAATAAAGTTGGGCATCAGGATCCCAGGTAATGGACTGTGCTTGGCTGCTGAAGAAGTGCGGGAATTGAATCACCAGTACCGGATCATACTCTGTTACCAGCGGCTGATCATACTTGACATTCTGCGAGCTGGTTGATTCTACGTGAATTGAAGCGTCCTGTACATTGGCAACAGCAAAGGAAGTTGTCAACGTTAAAGCGATCAAGAAAATTAAAGTTCTCTTCATCTCTTCTCCTTTTGTTTAGTGTGGTTGGTTTTAAAGGACTAAATTTTATAGTTAGAAAAGACAATTATATGACAGCTATCACCTCCTTATAGGATTTTAGAGGTTTACTTACTTTAAGTAACAGAAAAACGGAAGATATAAATTTTCAGAGATCAACGAACTTCCCTTTGCGTTCGCAAAATAGCTTTTAATCCTTGTCATTTAGAAGAAATTTAAATGAGCACATTTACCTTAGCAAGTTAATCTATAACACATGAAATCATAAATGTCAAGCGGTTAATTATCCGGACAACAATTTTTATCATCTTTTAACATTAATTCCATTATTTCTGGATTCCAGTATTTCCGAAATACCCTTTTCAAGTTCGGACATATTCTCTACTTCGGAATAAAATAATGGTGAAGCATCGATATTTTCAGCCGCATTATGGCGCAAAACCGCACCGCACACTCCCGGAGGAAACCATCCGGAGCTGAAAAACGCGACAGCAAGTCCTAACAAAAGCAATCCCATTAAAAACCTGATATAACGAGTTTTATAAATGTAAGATTTAACCATTTTGTATACCTATATTGCGTTCGGAAATAATATCATGAATGCAAACCATGCTACAATCAAGGTCAATATTACATTAAACGACTGCCCCACAACATAGAGGGTCATCGGTTTTCCTCCTTCCATATTCCCCGCCAGCTCCTTGAAATTTGATTCCAAACCTATCGAAGTAAAAGCCAGGCAGAAAAACCATCCCCTCAGTATTTTGGTGACCGGATCGATATAATTTGCCTCTACCATACTGAAATCACCTTTCGCCGCGGGAACCATTACAAAGGAGAAGAACAATGACGCCGCTACAAAACCGATGACGAACTTGGGAAACCGATACCATATCTCCATAGCGTTAGGACGCGGTCCGTCCGGGTCGCGGTCAACAGACATCACCCAGTAAATTGCGACAATAAATGCTACCAGTCCGATTAATACATTCTGGATCATCTTCACTACAGCCGCAACCTTTTCCGCATCGGGACCTAACATGGAACCGGCAGCCACCACTGCGCCGGTGGAATCGATTGTACCCCCCATCCAGGCGGCTCCCAATATATTACTCATTCCGATAAGCTTTATCCCGATCGGCATGAATATCATCATAAGCACCGTGAATATCAAAGTCATACCGACCGCTAAGGTCAAGTCATCTTTTTTAGCACGGCATGCCGCCGCGGTGGCGATCGCTGCGGATACGCCGCACACTGAAGTCGCCGATGCGATTATAATTGCCAGTTTTTTATTTTTCATCTTTAAAGTGCGGTTGGCGAACCTGAACATAAATATTATAACCACCGGAGTTACAATCCAGGCGACCATCAAGCCGGGCGCTCCCAATGACAGGATTTTCTTAAACAGTATCTCAGCGCCCAGCAGTACCAAACCGGTTTTTATAAATAGTTCCGTTTTTGCCCCCGCCCTTAACCAGTCCGGAGTTCCTATGGTATTGGATATCAGGAGCCCGACCAAAAGCGCCCACAGAGCGTAACTAAGTCCCCAATACTTTACATTGGTTTGATGCGCTATCCAGTACGCCAGGCAGGACAGAATAAATATAACAAAAAACCCAGCCAGATACTTGCCGACATTTTCAACTTTCATAAAGGCGATTCCTATTGAGGTCAACACTCCCAAACAGACCATTAGTATAAGTAATGGCGCTATTAGATTGCCTGTAACCACACCATCTTTTATCACCATGAAAGCGTTCAGCGGATTATCCGTCCATTTACCTATCTTGGGTATCCTGGGGACAACCTGCAATAATGTCAGAAATATGATGATCACGCCAAACCAAACCGCCCACCAGTCTTCCTCTTTTATCAGAGATTTAAAACCTGTGTTCATATTATACCCTCTCCAATTTATTCACGCCTCCATTTTACCTCCGTGTTTTAATATATCCTATCAATACCATGAAATCAACCGAATTTCAATTAAGCATACATTTTTGAATAGAAAAGAGACAAAATAATTGGCGATTGAGAAAATAATTGACTTCCTGGCAATACTTTATTAAACTTGTAATAAATTACGTAGGTAACCTACTTAATCATATCTTCGTCTGTTGTTAGTAACCCAAAAACCGAAAAGGAGACTTTTATGAAGAAGATTGCCCTTCTCGCAGCGTTAGTTTGCCTGATTTTTACGTCAACGCTTCTGGCATCCGAAAGAATGGTGTTAGGTGAAAATTTCACCAATACCAGTTGTGGTCCATGCTATAATGCGGATCCTACTTTGAATTATCTTGCTGAGAATTATCCCGATGATATTTCGATCATCCGGTATCACGTTTGGTGGCCCTCCAGCGGCGATCCGTTTTACCAGTACAATATACCGGAGAATCAGGCTCGCAACAACTATTATGGAAATAACTACGTTCCTCGCTTTTATATCGACGGCATTATCGATGGAGAGTATTTCTATGATCGTTGGGAAAGTTTATTCCTGTCGCGTCTTTCGGAACCAAGCCCGCTGGAAATTGAAATAACCGGAAGCTATACCGATGAAACCAGAGAAGTTGATCTTGATATATCGGTTACCGCTACAGATGAAATCACCTTGGATGACCTGAGATTCCAGTGTGCATTAACCGAATCGGATATCTACTTCAACGCCCCTAATGGCATAGACTATCACCATCAGACCATGAGGGATATGATACCGGATGCAAACGGCGAATCGTTCGAAATTGCTAACGGGGAAACAGTGAATTTCGAAAGAACATTTACCGTTGATGATATTATTGAGGTTGAAAACAGCCATGTCGTGGTTTTCGTTCAGTCTTACCCTTCTAAAGAAGTTTTACAGGCCGGTAAGGTCAAAGTGACGGATCTTTCCCAACCGCTGATGCTGGAGGTGCATATTGTACCTGATGAATCTCCGGTAATTGTACCCGCAGGCGGATCATTTGGCTACGGCGCCGCGTTAGTTAATCTCTCCGACCAGGCGGCAGTTGGCGACGTATGGGTTATGGTTCATTACCCGGAATATGGCATGTATGGACCGGTGAAGTTGATCCAGGAGATTCCGCTGGCTCCAAATGATACTTTAATCACATACACCCCGATTCAGCATGTTCCCGGTTTCGCTCCCCCCGGTATGTATAATTATATCGCATACGCCGGGATTTATCCCGATTTAGAAGTCTCAACGTCCTCATTCGAATTCGAGGTGGTTGCACCGCGCGGCGGCAATGCTAACGATTGGAATCTTGCCGGCTGGTTTAACGATGAGCAGTCATTGCCTTCGGGAATAGTCCTTGGCGGTAACTACCCGAATCCATTTAATGCTCAAACCAGCATCAGTTTCAGCCTGCCGTCATCGGCGCACGTTTCGCTGGAAATATATAATCTCATGGGGCAGAAGCTGGAAACACTGGTTGATGGACACCGAGAAGCCGGACAACACACGGCTTCCTGGAACGCAGCTAACTATTCATCAGGTATTTATCTGTATAAATTACAGGTCGGAAAACAAGTTTACACTCGCAAGATGAGTCTGTTGAAGTAAAACCAACCAACTAATTTCGATAGATGCTTGGTGCGCGGCAGACGGGGACGTCTGCCGCGCAAATGCCTGCAGGTCGGGTTCCAACGATTAATCGGGGCAGGCTGTGCAAGCGCAGCGCGCGAGAAACCCGACATCGTTTTAACCACCGGAATTTTCATATAATGGTTGTTATAGTCTAACTGCTTTTATTATAATTTCCTTAGAATATGAATCAATAAAACTTCCACTTTATAATACGGAGCAGGAATATGGCGTTTAGTTTAGATCATTATAAATTGCTGGGCAAGAGCGGGCTGCGCGTATCTCCCTTGTGCCTGGGAGCTATGACTTTCGGAACAGAATATGGATGGGGCGCGGACAAGAACGTGAGTAAGACTATATTCGATATGTATGTTGACAAAGGCGGGAATTTTATCGACACCGCCAATACCTACACAATGGGCACCAGCGAGAAATTTGTAGGAGAGTTCGTAAAGGGGCAGCGAGATAAATTCGTAATCGCGACCAAGTATACCAGCAGCGCCGATCCCGCCGATCCCAACGCCGGAGGGAATCATCGCAAGAATATGATGCGGGCGGCGGAAGCGAGTCTGAAACGGCTTAAGACAGAGTATATAGATTTATACTGGGTGCATGCATGGGATATGCGCACACCTGTTGAGGAAGTTATGCGCGGTTTGGATGACCTTGTCAGACAGGGAAAGATACTTTATATCGGCTGCTCGGATGCACCCGCCTGGAAAATCGCCCAGGCGAATACCCTTGCGGAATTCCGCGGATGGACATCGTTTATCGCCATGCAGGTTCATTACAACCTGGTGGAGCGCACGGTGGAACGGGAACTGGTTCCGATGGCGCTGGAGTACGGTGTGGCTGTCCAGCCCTGGTCGCCATTGGCGGGAGGTGTCCTGACAGGAAAATACAGCAAGGAAGATATAACCAGCGACAAACCGGACGACGAAACTCGCCGGGATGCCAACAAGATGTTCGGAATGCTGACCGAGCGCAACATTGAGATTGCGGATGAATTGAAAAAGATGGCTGAAGAAATCGGCAGGACACCGAGCCAGACGGCGTTGAACTGGCTGCTGCAAAAACCGGGAGTTGTCAGCCCGATTGTGGGAGCGAGAAAACTGAGCCAGCTGGAAGATAATTTGGGATGTCTCGATTTCGATTTAACGCCGGAACAGATGGGACGCCTCGATGAGGTCAGCAAGATCGAATTGGGATTCCCGCATGATTTCCTCAACTCCGAAATAATCACTCAGATAGTCAACGGAGAGAAGATCATCGAGAAACCAGGTTGTTAGTTAATGAGGTTGAGATTAGTAAAAACTAAGGACACATCGGGCATCTATTTCATCAAATTAACCGCAGCGAATGAGATACTTATAAAAAGGGCGCTATTGCTCAAATAGTGGTTGACAATCCGATTATTTTTTTGTAATATACTTGAAGGCAAGGGATTTGCATCAAGTGTCTTCATCTTAAAAATAAACCTTCGGAATTTTATAGTGTTGCGTAAATATATGTCCTATATAATGTTAAGTTCAATCTTACGGAGGGTTCGGGATTTATGAAAGCCATCGTTCTAACAACTCTGCTGACTTTCGCATTCTTCTCGGCGACATCAGCAACCATTATCAACATTCCCGATGACTATGAAACTATTCAAGCCGGTATTAATGCCAGCTCGAATGGGGATACAGTATTAGTACATCCGGGAACCTACTACGAACATGTCGATTTCCAGAATCGGCAGATTACGCTATCTTCGCTCTGGTTAACCACCGGAGATACCAGTTATATATCTCAGACAATTATCGATGGGGATAACGATCCGGGATATATTATTAAGATTGACACCAATCAGGATATATCCACGGTTGTATCGGGATTGACTGTTCAGAATGCCAACGGGGGTCCCTTCAATCCTGGCGTGGCAATCTCCTGTCATAATACGTCCCCGATTATCGAGAATTGCATTATCCAGAACAATACCAACCATGATGATTATGCAGCAGCCGTTGATTGCTATGGTTTTGAAGGTAAGATTCGGAAATGCATCATTAAGAACAATGCCGCACTTCTTGGCGCCGGTATTATGCTCTATAATTCCGGCGGAACCGTAAAACGCAATCAGATTCTGGGTAATGGAAGAGGCGCCGGCGGAGGAATTTACTGTTTTAATTCCACGACCTTTATAAGGGACAACTTCTTTGATGGGAATATTTCGTATGGAGACAGCCAGGGCGGCGCGGGCATCTGCATAAGTAACTCCACCGTCGATGTTTATAATAACACATTCATTAATAATTACTCATTGGTTGGCGGAGGACTATCGATCCACAATTCGAGTGAATCGGTAATTTCATATAACATCTTTGTCAATAATGATGCCGCCACCAACGGAGGGGCTATTTACAGCAGGGGCGGTTTATTCGTCAATAATACAATTGAGGGTAACTCCGCCGGCACTTGTGGCGGCATTTATTGTGCCGGCGGCGACACCACATCCATTCTAAACACTATCCTATGGGATAATTCCGGTCAGCAGTTATATAGCGAATCCGGCGCCTTGGTTGTGGCGTATTCCGATATAGATGGCGGTTGGGCAGGTCAGGGTAATATTGACGACGATCCCTTTTTCTGCAATCCCGCCAATGGCAATTATGAGCTTGCGGAGGATTCGCCCTGCGTCGGAACCGGATGGCAGGGGGCTAACATGGGGGCTTTTGGAGTCGGATGCGATCCTATGGGTGAGCCCTGTTGTGACGTGCACATGGACCCTGATAACTATCCCGTGGAAGTCCCTCCGGGCGGAACTTTCGGTTTAACCGGTTTTCTCGGGAATCCTTCTGACCAACCTACTCTCGTTGATGTCTGGGGAGGCGTGATCTACAACGGCAGTTTCTACGAGCTGTGGAATTTCCTTGATATACCTTTAAATGCCGGTCAATATCGCAGCACCCATGTAGATCAAAGTGTCCCGGGTTATGCGCCTATGGGTACATATCAATACGCCGCATATTGTGGTGACTGGCCTGATGAAGTTTGTGATTCGGTTTCGTTCCCTTTTACAGTTATCGAAGGTAGAATTACCAACGGAGCCGATGACTGGGATTTTAACGGGACATTCTTTGAGGAGGATATTCCAGCCGGATATTCATCGCTGAATGCTTATCCCAATCCCTTCAATGCGGCTACTACGATCTCCTTTGATCTACAAACAGCGGGAGATGTTTTTCTGGACATTTATAACTTAATGGGGCAGCGGGTTGCTTCGCTTGTTAATGGATATCGAGAAGCCGGGGCTTATGAAGTTAAATGGGATGCTTTTGATATCCCATCCGGAGTATATTTTTATAAACTGACCGCCGGCGGGAAATCCATAACGAAACGAATGACTTTGCTGAAATAGGTTTTCGAGTTTACGGTATATCCGCTTATCCCCTGGAAAAAGCCAGCCTGTTGTATAGGCTGGCTTCCTTATTACCATGAATTTTGGAGGTCAGCTTATACTGCTGCCCGGAGGTATCTCATCGTCGACGGTTACAAGCGTTAATTTATTCTTTTTGCTGGCGGCTAAGAGCATTCCGTTGGATTCCACCCCCCGGATTTTAGCCGGTTTGAGATTGGTTAAGACTACGATCTTCTTGCCAACAACATCCTCGGGTTTATAGTATTCCGCTATACCGGCTATTATCTGGCGTTTTTCAGAACCCAAATCTATCTGTAATTTTAGCAATTTATCCGCGCCTTCAACCTTTTCCGCTTCGAATATTTCGGCTACCTTCAGTTTCAACTTCTTAAAGTCATCATATTCGATTATACCCTCAGGTTCGGATTTAGCCTTCTCCTCCGCCACTTTCTTGATCTCCTTCTTGTCTATCCTGGGAAACAGGGTTACACCCGGTTTAACTTCGGTACCCGGTTTCATCCATCCCCATTCGGCGGCTTCGTTGGATGCAAGATTATCAATCGGCATACTGAAAACATCGGCGAACTCTCCTATTTTCTCAGGGATAACCGGGTAAAGAAGACGCGCCGCTATCCGCAATCCTTCGGAAGCGGTATAGAGGATGGTGTTTAAGCGTTCGGTATTCCCCTGTTTATGCAGATCCCAGGGGCGGCTGCTCTCTACGTATCTGTTCAAGGCTCGGATGGACTGAAGTATTTCCTCAAGCGCTACGTTGAGTTTGAAAGCGTCCACCAATTCAGTCACTTTCGGCAGCAGTTCTTGTGCGTCTTGCTTGACCTTAATGTCATCATCGGTGAATTGCGAAGGTTCCGGCAATTTCCCATCTGTATATCCGGCAATCATCTTGCTCAGACGAGAAACCAGGTTGCCGAAATCGTTCGCCAGGTCTGAGTTATATCGTTGTATGAAAGCATCTTCACTGTACGAAGCATCCTGCCCCATCGTCATCTCTCGAATGACGAAGTACCGGAATGCATCTCCGCCGCGAATCGCCACGATATCAAGCGGCTTAACAACGTTTCCCCTGGACTTGGACATCTTAGCATCTTCCATCAACCAGAAGCCATGAGCGAAGATAGTCTTCGGCACAGGTATTCCAGCCGCTTTCAGCATACAGGGCCAGTAAACCGCATGGGTGGTGATTATATCCTTCCCTATGAGGTGCGTCACCGATGGCCACCATTTTTTGAAAGCATCGGGATCGGCTAAGTAACCGGGACCGGTGATATAATTAAGAAGCGCATCAAACCATACATAGCAGACATAATCCTTATCGAACGGCAGTTCGATACCCCAGGAAAGCCTTGATTTCGGACGCGAAATGCATAGATCGCTCAGCGGTTGACGCAAATATCCTAACACCTCATTCTTGCGGAATTCCGGTTTTATAAATCCCGGATTCTGATTTATATAATCAACCAGCCACCGCTGGTACTGGCTCATTTTAAAGAAGTAATTTTCCTCGGATATTTTAGTTACCGGTCGATTGCAGTCCGGGCAATTTCCCTCGACCAGGTCCTTTTCCGTCCAGAAACGCTCCTCATATTTGCAGTACCAACCTTCGTAACTGCTTTTGTAAATCTCGCCCGCATCGAACAGCTTCTGAAGAATATGCTGAACGACCTCGATATGACCTTTGTCAGTGGTGCGAATAAAATAATCATACGATATATTCAGCTTTTCCCACACGTCAAGAAACCTGGTAACTATCTGATCGCAATGCTCCTTTGGCGGTATACCCTTGGCGGCGGCGGTATCCTGGAGTTTCTGCCCATGTTCGTCGGTTCCGGTAAGGAAAAAGGTCTCTCTGCCGAAAAGCCGGTTGTATCGCGCCAGAACATCAGCGGCTGCGGTCTCGAAGGCGTGTCCGATATGCGGCTCATCGTTGACGTAATGAATGGCGGTGGTTATATAAAATCTTTCAGGCACTATCTACTTTCCTTTATTCTTATTATCGTTATTGGAGTTATTGTTCTCTCTGTGTTCCGGTTTGTCCGGAAGCTGCCCCCGTCGCCGTAATCGGGCTTTTTTGCGATATTCCAGAATCGGAATTCTTTCCTCGAAATCATCCTCGTATCTCGCTACTACGTAACTCTTGAAATAGTTCACTTGCGTTACCACCGCATTCCCCTGACATCCTTCGCATTTACTCCCCACTTTGGGAAATTGACTCGCCATATCCTCATAAACCGGTTGTTCATATAGCAAGCAGCATAACAGTCGCCCGCAATTTCCCGATATTTTGCTTGGATTCAACGACAATCCCTGGTCGCGCGCTAACTGGGTGGAGATCGGTTGGAATTCATTTAGCCAGGCGCTGCAGCATTGCTGCAACCCGCAGCATCCGAATCCTCCCAGCCGCTTGGCTTCGTCCCGCACTCCGATCTGACGAAGTTCGATTCGGGTTTTATAAATGGCGGCGAGGTCTTTCACCAGCTCCCGGAAATCGACTCGCCTTTCGGCGGTAAAGTAAAAGGTGATTTTATTACAGTCAAATTGGTATTCCACGTCAACCAGTTTCATATTCAATCCCTTTTCCTCGATCCTTACCAGGCAGTCCTCGAAGGATTCATCTTCCTTCTGGCGGTTGAAACGTAGGCGGTCAACATCATCATTACCTGCGGCTCGAAGGATATTCGGCAGCGGCTGATCGGTTTCATCCAACCTAAGCGACGGAACCGCCCTGACGATTTTACCCAGGTCCTCACCGCGTTCGGCTTGAACAACCACATATTCCCCCTCTTTTAAGGGCAGATCAAGGTAATTATAATAGCAATTACGCCGATAACCTTTGAATTCAACTATATAATATTTGGCAATCATATTATCATCCTCATAAATCCCTATTCATACAGGGAATAGTATGCTCTATCGGAATTGAAGGAAGCCTCCTTATACCATTTCAAATAATAATAGTCTCAAGTTATGTTGTCAAGATAATGGTGGGGGTGATTGCTCGTTTATTGATTGGCAGATATGCTGGCAATTACTCGATGAAAAAATCGCCGACAATGACTGGTTTCTTATTGTTGTATTTAATGTAATTCCTAATTTCCAAAAGCTCAGTCTCATTGCGGATTATATGTTCATAATAGTTGCGTTGCCGGAATTTTCCACGCGTTTCTATGTTATTCCGATGTATGAATTTTATCCATTGATGGACGCAGCTTGATTTTAAGCCACCAATGATCTCACCAAGCGTAGGGGCAGGTCTTGCGCCTGCCCCCCTTTCCTTCCGAACTGGATATTATTAAAATACCATGAACATGGTCTGACATTACGATAAACTCGTCCAATATCGTATTTTCAAACCTCCTTTCTATTTCATTCCACTCATCTAAGACAATTCGCTTCAGCTCAGGGAATTTGCCAAATATGGTTCTTTGTTCTCCGTACAAATAGTTAAGAAATAAGCTCCATTCTGTGAGTAGTCGTAACCTTTAAGTCTAATCGAGCGGCGATTGAATCTTGGTTTTCGGTTCATTTCGTTCATACGCCATTATATTTATAAGGATTGCCTTTTCTAAACACAGGGTAACCGCAAAGGTTACCTCTACGTTGACTTTTGGTATCTCAAGGCTTAGCCCGCTGATTTTTGGGTAGCCGCAAGGGCGTCCCCTACGTTGTGGTCACCTCATCAATTATCCCCACCACAATCGACCGTATCGGGGCGGTGGTATCATCGACAACCTGCCGGGCGGAATTGCCTTCGTCGATTACTAAAACCGTTTCCCCCACGCCGGCATCCACCGAATCGACTGCAATTAGATATCCCCCCGCGGGAGTTTGGTCGGGATTGAGCTTGTCTATAATCAGGAGTTTCTTGGCATCATAAAAGGAATGGTTTATAGTGGAATATATCTCGCCTACCACTTTACCGATTATCACTGCCCGCCCCCTTCTGACAAGTGAACGCCGTCAACGATGCCAATGATAGTATGATCCACCGGCACGAACCAGGGATCAAGCGCTAAGGCGGCTTCGCGTCCGCCTTCGTAATAAACCAATTCGCCGGGTCCCGCCATGCGAGTAGCGTCACAAGCTACCAGAGGTTCGCCTTTGGGATTTTGATTTTTATCAAGCGGTTGGACAAGAAGTAACGGAACTCCTTCCAGACCTTCATATTTTATGGTGGCGACGACAGCGCCGATTACTTTACCTAAGAGCATATTAATTCAAATTTTTGTGTCGCGTTTTTCCAGTTCCTCGATTAATTAGGGAATCCGATCTGTTTATAATAATCATAACACACCCCGATTTCACCTTCGGTGAAATCACCCCTCTCAAGAGGAGAATTAATTGTCGAAACCGCGGGGATTTCAACCTGTCGGGTGATGCCCGTAGTAGGTCGGGTTCCGAATGAACGTAGTGAGTGAGAAACCCGACAAACCATTAATTTTATAGTTTCTCAGGTGTCGGGTTTCTCCGCTGCCCCGATCCAATCGGGAGAACTCGACCTACATTTCGTAAAACCTCGTTCCTATATCTATCTCCTCTGCCATCCAGTCATCGATTCTCGGTATTACGGTGGTATGGACGACAATGTCTTTATCCTTAATCCGTTCCGCGCCAATTTCAACCGCGGCTTCCACATCCTCCACCTTACCGCCAAAGATGGTGAAAGATTTTCCTCCCAGATCATCCGCCAGTCGAATTTCCAAAATGGTTACTTCCGCGCCTTTCACTCCGGCATCGGCGGCGTTGATATTGGAGGCAACCGTGGAGGTTTCAATTATACCGATGGATTCAATTCTCTGCTTGATCCTCTTGCCCAGCGCGGCGTTATGAACCTGGGGATGGACATCGGGGAGGATAACATCATCAACGATAGTATCGGGTCGGATCCGCATGCCTTCGCGGTAGGATTCTTCTACCGACGCTACGTCTCCGCCGATTAAAACCAGGTATTTTCCGGGATGGACGGTTCCGGCTTTAAGCATCACGATGGGAGCCTTTTTTACCATGGCGTCACCGGCGGTGATACCTGCGGCAATACTGCCGAATTCTATCAGCGCGATGGCGGGATATATGACATCCGGAGAACCGTAGCCGTCATCGCCCCGACTATGTCGGGACACGGCAGATGCGGAGCGAAGCGATCCCCTGTTTTCATTAGGCTTTATCTGAGAGATTGCTTCGTCGCGCTGTGCGCTCCTCGCAATGACTGTGCTAATATCGTTTCCCTGAAGTTCAGTTACCGTAACACCGAGAGCATTAGCAATCTTGGTGGCGTTACTCAAACTCGGTTCCTTGATCTCACCGGACTCGATTCGATTAATGGTTGCCTGAGGTACACCTGAATCTTTGGCAAGCTGCCTCTGCGATAATTTTTTGCTTTCGCGGAGTTCCTTTATTTTTCTTCCGATATTCGACTTTAAATTCTTACCCGAAGGATTCATAATCTACACAATCCTGAAATGATCAACCAGTACGCATCGGCGTTCGCGGGAAAAACTCCGCGGGCGGGTTAAACCTTCACCAGTAGGCGATGCGATTGAAAATGACGTATATCCCTCGCCGCCGAATCCCAATCCGGCATAATTGGGACCATTCTTAACGAATATTGAGCAATCCATTTCCCGCGCCATCCGCGAGAGGTTGTCGATATTACGGGAGTGCATCGATGCGGTATGACGGCAGCCCCGCTCGCTCCATTTAGCGAGATCAATACCCTCATCAGCGGATTTCACTTTCACGACCGGCATCACCGGCATCATCTGCTCGGTAATAACAAGAGGATGATCCTTATCGACCTCCATCACCGCCAAGCGGATTTTATCATCGACATTCATCCCTATTCGAGAGAGTATAATCGAGGCATTCTTGCCGATTAAATCCTTACACATAATCGCTTCCTTGCCCCGACCGTTATTCTTCTCGAAGATCGCTTTTTCAAGCCGCGAGGACTGGGATTTATTCAGGATGACGGCGCCGCTATTAGCCATGGCGCGGAGTAATTCGATGGCGACTTTATCCACCACGAAAGTGGTTTTTTCATCCACGCAGATAATGTTGTTGTCAAGTGAGGCTCCCAGAACGATATCCCGTCCGGCTCTGGCAAAGTCGGCGGTTTCATCGACAACGGCGGGAGGATTGCCGGGACCGGCGCAGATGGCGCGCTTACCGCTCTGCATGGCGACTTTTACCACTGCGGCGCCTCCGGTAATTACCAGCAGTCTCACAATGGGATGTTTCATCAATTCCTGGGAGCTTTCCACGGTGGGATTTACTACCGAAGTCACTACGTTGGGGGGACCGCCCGCGGAGGTTATGGCTCTATTGATGAGCGTGATGTTATAAATGGATACATTTTTAGCGGAAGGGTGAACATTAAAGATTACGCTATTGCCGGCGGCGATAATCCCAATAGTATTGCAAATTATGGTTGAAGTGGGATTGGTGACAGGAGTGATGGCTCCGATGACGCCGAAGGGAGCCGGTTCGAAAAGCGACAATCCCCGATCGCCGGAACGGGCGTTGGGATATAAATCCTCAATGCCGGGAGTTTTTTCCGCCACCAGAAGATTCTTGTTTATCTTGTCCTCTACCCTTCCCAATCCGGTTTCGGATTGCGCCATTTCCGAAAGTTCGCGGGAATGCTCTATCATCGATTTGCGCACGGATGCGATTATAGCGTCGCGCTTACTCAAAGGAAGGCGAACGAATTCTTTCTGGGCGGAGGCGGCGGCTTCGGCGGCGGAATTAATATCTGGAAAGATTCCCTCCCGCAATTTCCGCAGACCGTTCGATTCTCTCGGGGGGAGATCCGTAGAAATCGGCGAAAGCTGTTGCGCTATCTGCCTGGCGATAGCATCGATTTGCTGTTCAGTTAATTTCGACATTGAGTTGAATTATTCCCTAAATCTCAGCAACATTCGGTTCGGTATCGACCTTGCGATATTTAACTTCGCCATCTATTTCCCAATTGTCAACGATCGCCATGACAACCGCATCGCAAGGGCGTTTGTCGGTCATCACCGTTTGCCGCGCCGAGGAACCGGTAGCGTAGAGAACATATTCGCCCACTCCGGCGCCGACGGCATCGGCGGCGACCACGAAACCTCCGCTTTCTTTACCTTCGGTATCCACCTGCCGCAGGAGAAGAAATTTCAATCCCTCCATGCTCTGCTCTTTGCGGGTGGAAACGACTGTTCCTATAACTTTTGCCAGTAACATAATTCAATATCCCGTTGGTCGGGTTCCGTATTCGCCGAAGGCGGATGAGAAACCGACACTTGCTTTTTTTGTCATTGTCGGGTTTCTCGACGAGCTTCGCCCGTCTCGGAACCTGACTGCATTTTCGTTCCCCTCTCGAGAGGGGATTTAGGGGTGTGTTTTTTTGGCGAAAGTAAACACCCCGTCCCGATATCATCGGGACACCCCTCTAACGAGGGGAATTAATTTGCTGATCAGCTCTCTTCGGTTGATGGGATTATTCCCTTACCGGATTCGCTTCCTTCTCCGGCATCCGCCCGAGCGGGACAACCCTCTGAAGTGAGGAATTTTCCCCCACCTTGAGCGCACACCCAGGCGCATACACACCCCGACACCCTACTCAGAACCTCTGGGTTCTAAAGTTGCTATTCTCTCCCAATCATAATTAGGCTCCAGGACAACGGTCACAAAGATCATATCAGCTTGATCGATAACTCCCATGCTCCCTTTGTTCAAAATCGCTTCCACCTGTTCCGGAGTCAGTTTATACAATCCTCCGGAAATGGCATCAACTGCAAGTCCAATCAGCCCACCAAACAGAATATTTCCCCATACCCAACCACTCGTCTTTCTTGTGAGGGTTGTCTCAAAGGGCTGGTATCCGGACATCTCAATACTGACGATATGATTATCCTTCCTTGACAGTTTTGCTACAATTGGAGTGGAGCCATAAGATTGGTTGTCTATAGTGACAGAAGCTCCACTCGGCGTACTGGAAATCCCGACACCCTGGTTAGTACCTTGCATTATCGTCGCGCATCCTATCACCAAAAGGATCAGACAAAACACTCCGGTCAAAAGCAAGGCACGTTTTGCGTTCAATTTCATCTCAATCTCCTTATCTTACACTGATTACTTAACAAAGATAATACACTGCTCCTAGTCCGAGTCCCAAAGACCATGTTTGGTCCCCCGCCCTCGATAAATTGAAGACCCAGAACCAACTGCTTTTCGAAATCCCAAGATTAAATTCGGGGTCATTATGAGCCCAAATAACCGAAGGTTTCACCTCCTCTCTATTATGAATATGGATGGGTTAAAACCCATCACCTCTTGAGTGATGCTCACCGGGACATAGCCCAGGGTCTCATTACTTCCTTACCGGATTCGCTTCCTTCTCCGGCATCCGCCCAAGCGGAATAACCGAATCGACATTCGAATGCGGACGTGCGATAATATGTACCGTCACCACTTCGCCGACGCGGGATGCGCCGTTCTGTCCGGCTTCGCAGGCGGCTTTGACCGCCGCCACGTCGCCGCGAATCACTGCAGTAACATAACCGCCGCCGGTTTTTTCATAGCTGACAAGTTCAACTTTCGCAGCTTTTACCATCGCATCAGCAGCTTCCACCATCGCCGGGAAACTGCGGCATTCAATCATTCCTAAAGCTTCTGCCATGTTAAATCCTCCGTTATCAGTAAATCTATTTTGTCAATTTATTAGAGCTTTTATCTCTGTTTTACTCTTCCTGTCATCCCCTCCACCGCCTCAATCGCTGCCCGGTAGCCGATGTCGATATCCCGTTCCTCGCCGCCTAAATAAACGCGCCCGAAAGAGCCGAAAGAACGCACTTCCAGAATATTTATCTCCGCCGCCTTCTCCGCTTCATTAGCCGCCAATGCCGCATAAGCCGCCGGCTGCAGTTCCATAACATACAATGTCTGACCGGCGATAATCATGCTGCCGTAACGCATACGGTTAATCATCTGCGCTTGATGATCATCGAGCCTGCGTATAATCTGGCTGGAAAGGACTTTCGGCTTCCAGCGGTCTTCCTCGGTCAACTCCAGCGCGTCAAGAATCGCCTGCCCGGCTTTGCGCACATCCGCTTGCGAATCCGAATGGATCTCCAGCAGGCCGTACAAACGCTCGACAACCTGCATTCCGGGGGTTACGTGAGTAGCTTTCAGAGCAATGTCTGTTATGCGGTTAATCTCGATTCCCGGCGATATTTCGACATACAACGACGCTTGTCCCGCGATGGGCAAAAATCCCTGCGCTACCGTCCCTAAGAAGGCAGCGTACTGGGGTTGGATACTATCTAAGAAAACATAAGACCGTAAGTCAACCAAATCATGCTCCTCTGTAGGTCGGGTTCCGACCGAGAACGAAGTGAAAGGGAGAAACCCGACAATCCTGGTATAAAAGCAACTATAGAGATTACTCCTACGTTTATTTCTCCACCGCTCTACCGATCACGGCTTCGATTGCGCCCACCGCCGCCCGGTAGCCGACATCTATATCCCGTTCCTCGCCGCCTAAATAAACGCGCCCGAAGGAGCCGAAAGAACGCACTTCCAGAATATTTATCTCCGCCGCTTTTTCGGCTTCGTTTGCCGCCAATGCGGCATAAGCGGCCGGTTCCAATTCCATTACATACATCGTCTGTCCGGCGATAATCATATTTCCGTGGCGCATTCTGTTAATAAGCTGTGTCTGATGATCATCCAGCCTGCGGATCACCTGGCTCGATAGTATCTTCGGTTTCCAGCGGTCCTCTTCCTTCAATTCCAGCGCATCCAGAATTGATTGCCCTGCCTGACGAACGTCGGCTTGAGAATCAGAATGAATCTCCAGTAATCCGTAAAGACGTTCCACAATCTGCATACCGGGGGTAACTCTGGTTGATTTCAAGGCGATGTCGGTGATCCGGTTAATCTCGATTCCCGGCGATATCTCCACATATAACGATGCCTGCCCGGCGATGGGTAAGAACCCCTGCGCTACCGTTCCCAAAAAAGCGGCGTACTGGGGTTGGATATTATCTAAAAAAACGTAAGACCTTAAATCTGCCAAATTATGCTCCTTTGTAGGTCGGGTTCCGAGTCCTGATTTTTATCGGGACGAGAAACCCGACATTCCTTTTATTCCGGCTGTGTCGGGTTTCTCCTTCCCCTTGCGGGGAACTCGGAACCCGACCTACTTTGACTTTGACTAACCTCGACATGACGAGTAGCTACAGTCAACGGCATCCCTTTTTCTGCGCGAACTTCAAGGCGCTCCTTGATCGCTTCCCGTATGTTGTCTTCATCATCCTGCTCGGTCTTTCCCTGGCTAACGCATCCGGGAATTGAAGGGCAGTCGGCGATATACATACTATCTTCGTCTCGATATATCGTTATGACGAATTTCATGAATTAAGTCCTCCGCCGTGAAGGTTATTTGTCATTTCAAAGCTTAGTTTGATTGATTCCCTTCGACTTACTCTATTAGCACAGCAACGCTATCTACGTCAACTTGAAACGGTTACCTCTCTCGCCTCTTTACTTATCTTTATCCCCGCAGAAGTGCCGATACGAGTCGCTCCCGCCTGTATCATTTTCTTAGCGTCGGCATAACTGCCGATTCCGCCCGCCGCTTTGACACCCATCCTGGTTCCCTTTACAACCTCGCTCATCAACGCCACATCATGCGCGGTTGCTCCGCCCGGTCCGAAACCGGTGGAAGTCTTTACGAAATCGGCGCGAGCTTTCTTCGAAAGCCGGCAGGCGCGGACCTTTTCTTCATCTGTCAATAGCGCCGCTTCGATAATTACTTTGCAGATAGCGCTTCCATCATGGCAGGCTTCGGTTACCAAACGGATATCTCTCAGGACATAATCATCATCCCCGCCCTTCAGCTTGCCGACATTTATCACCATATCGATCTCCTTCGCCCCATCCCGAATCGCACGCCGCGCTTCCATCGCCTTTATCTCCGAAGGAGTCGCACCAAGTGGAAACCCCACCACCGAACAAACTTCCACATCGGTTCCCATGAGAAGCCGAGAGCAGAGTTTGACATAACATGGATTTACGCAAACCGCCGCAAAACCATATTCCTTCGCTTCGCTACATAACTTTGTAATATCTTCCGGCGTGGCCTGCGGTTTGAGCAGGGTGTGATCGATGTATTCAGCCACATCCGAAGGAACATCTTTTCCGTTTGGAGTGTATCCAATCCGTCCTGCTCCGGCGTCAATCATCTTCTTAATTTCAGCGGGATCGATATCGGTGGCATGTCCATAGTGAATGAAAACGTTTTTACCGTCCGAACAGATGATGTTATCATCCACCGTGGTACAGGTTCCCCCGATAATCGACTGGATACGCCCGGCTATTTTCGCCAAATCCTCGGAATCGAGATTGCTTACATCCACGGGTGCAGAAGATGAACCTGTTGAGCGACTCCCGACTCCGTCATTGCGAGCGGAGCGAAGCAATCCGTCTCCTTTGCTTTGCGAATCGTTAGAGATTGCCGCGTCGCCCTTCAGGCTCCTCGCAATGACTTTTTCGATTTTACCCTTATCAAGTTCATTGATCATAGCAACCCGCTTTTTATGTCGCTCCACGGTACATTCGGTGGATAAAAACAGCTCCACAATCTGCTTAGCCAGTTCAAATCCGATTAAACCCGCCCCCAATGTCAAAACATTGGCGTCATTGTGCTCCCGGCTGTTCTTTGCGGAAGAAACGTCGTAACACAAAGCCGCCCTCACGCCCTTGACTTTGTTGGCAACCATACAGGATCCTATTCCGGCGCCATCGATAATTATCCCCCTGCAGCATTCGCCGCCGCTAACCTTCGATGCCACCGCGTAGGCGAACTGGGGATAGTCAACCGAATCCACCGAATGAGTCCCGCAGTCTTCCAGACTAACGCCCTGGTGTGATAAATAATTTTTCAGCTTCTCTTTTAGTTCATAACCGCCATGATCGGCGCCAATCGCTATCTTCATTGTGCAACCTTTAGATGGATTCGGCAATCATCAGTCGTAAATCGAAAATATAATAGGCTTAGAAGTCGGTACAAGTCAAGGAGTTTTATGATGGGATTTTAAATAAGCGGTTCGGGGAAAGGATGTTGGGCTGAAATGAAAAGGCGTAAGGAATTTTACTTCATACGTAAAA
>CAZLVS010000057.1:0-19611 GCA_964563085.1 uncultured Ignavibacteria bacterium
TTCAGTTCACGGTAATAGCGCCTGAGGGCGATAGTAACGATTTATGGTCAGTTGGGCGCTGGTTTGATGAAACGGAAGGATACGAAACTGCACCTCCGGCGGTTACGCTGGCGAACAACTTTCCCAACCCGTTTAATGCCCGCACCAACATATCCTTCGTCATTAACCAACAATCCGTGGTCAAATTGGAGATATTTAACCTGCGGGGGCAAAGGGTGGAGACATTAGTTAACGGTTACCTTCAAGAGGGATTCCATACTATAAATTGGGATGCATCCGATGTAACCAGCGGGATGTATTTTTACCGGTTGACTGCCGAAGGTAAGAGTATCAGCGGGCGTATGGTATTATTGAGGTAGCCGAAAAGTATGTTGAAGAAGTAATTGCCCGGGTTTTGCTGCCAACCGGCGGTCAGCGCTCCAGCGCTGACGCAACCCAAAATTTTTAAAAAATGCATGTCGGGTTTCTCCATTCGGCTATCGCCGAATACCGGAACCTGACCTACGGCATTCGTATGTTTCACGTGAAACAACCCGTAACTCGTTGTGGGGCAGGTCATTATGGTTGGCGGACGGCTCGGGGGGGCTGCCTGCCGCTTACATGGTTAGGGTTCGCGTTGGACAGGAAACATGCTTATCCCTTCAGGCTAAACATGCCACGCGCCGCGTATTTTACCTAATTTCCAAATTATATTTGAATTCCTTAAACGGGTAGTTTATATTTGGGTCTAACGAACATAGTTTTAAATTATAACGGAGGAAGTATATGCACTTTAGCTACAGATTCGTTCTCAGTCTCTTGATGGCGGGAGCGCTTTGTGTTAGCGCTCATGCCGGCGATTTCAGCAATTATCATCGTTTCGGCCTTGTCGGCGGCTCCAATTCATATACCGAGATAAAAGTCGGCTATTACAATCCCGCCGATGTAGATGGCGGTCTGATCTTCGGGCTGGCGTCGGGTACGCAGGTAGACGAAGCGGTCAGCTTCGGCATAGAAGTCGATTTCTGGCGCAAAGTTTTTGAGGAGAAAATCGAAGTTGGCGCAGATACCAGCGATATCGGTGAAACCAGCAGGTTCAGAGTTCTCTACGAGCATACCGCCTATTATATCCCTATTCTCGCCACGTTAAAATACAATGTGCAGATGGCGCCGGAAAGCCCGGTTATGCCTTTTGTGGGAATCTCCGGCGGATACGCATTCGCGCACCTGGGTTATAAATACAATGATGCTTACGAAGAGGGGGTTATTGAGGAACCTCCGGATGAAGGATTCTACGGCGGCTGGAACTGGCGGGTTTTCGCCGGTGTCGGTTATACTTTGGGATCGATGTCCAAGCTGAATATAGGCGCCATGTATAACGGCGTGACCGTTTCCAAAAGCGAAGAAGGCGGTTTTGAGCGGGAATTGGATTTGAAGGGTTTCGGTTTTTACGCCTCGATTTCGCTGGTCGGGATGTAGTCGGGTAAGTCGGACCGACGATGTGATTTTCTCGAAGTTATAAAGTGGCGTCAGGTCGTCTGAAAACTGTCTCAAAATCCTGATTTAAGGCGTTGCGTGGTAATAAGAGATTACCGCGCCCTCGGCAAGCCTCGGGCTCGCAATGACTTCTAATGCTGTCATTGCCCTGATTGCATCGGGACACGGCGCGGAGCAAAGCGACGAAGCAGTCCTTTTGAGGTTTTGAGACAGCCTCCGTCTGACCTGATGCCAACTTATGTTTACCATCCGACGGCGCTGGAGCACCGACCGGCGAAGTAGGAGAATATGTCGAAACCATGGAAGTTTCGGTTTACGGGCTGCCGAGCACGATATTAGTTTTACGGGACAAGAATGTCCCGCTGACCATATTTTCGCTGGTGTAGGAATTTTCGCTCGCTACGTTCACTCAGAAGCTGACCTACATCCTATGGTCACCATGAAGCGGAGTTTTCCAAATGTGTCTATTGAAGTGCCGATTAAATATAGGTCAGCCAGCCGTATTTATCCTCTTCCTCCCCGTCGAGAATAGCAAAGAATTTATCCTGCAGCTTCTTGGTGATCGGTCCCCGTTTGCCGGGTCCGATCTGTATATTGTCTATGGAGCTGATTGGGGTAATCTCAGCGGCTGAACCGGTAAAGAATACTTCATCCGCAATATACAACGCTTCCCGAGGAATCATCTGCTCTCTCACTTCGATCCCCATATCCTCGGCTATCTTTTTAACCGTGTTTCGGGTTATGCCCGCCAGGATAGAGGCACCGAACGGAGGGGTAATAAGCACGCCATTTCGGACAATGAATATATTTTCGCCGGAACCTTCGGATACATGGCCATATACATCCAGCGCAATTCCTTCGACGTAACCGTGGCTAATCGCTTCCATTTTTATTAATTGACCGGTCATGTAGTTAGATCCGGCTTTTGCCATTGACGGCGCTGTGTTGGGAGCAAATCTGTTCCAGGATGAAATACATACCGAAACGCCGTTTTCCAGAGCTTCCGGACCGAGATAAGCGCCCCAGAACCAAACCGCTATAGCGACATCAATAGGACATCCAGCCGGATCGACCCCCAATTGTTTGTAGCCGCGATAAACGATTGGCCGGATATAGCAGGCGTCGAGTTCGTTCAGCTTAATCAAATCGATGATTGCCTGGTTGATTTCATCTGCGGTGTAGGGAACCTCCATGCGATAAATCTTCGCCGAGTGCAGTAATCGTTGTGTGTGTTCCTTGAGTCTGAAGATTGCGGAACCTTTCTTGGTTTTATAACAGCGCAGACCTTCGAACACGGCTGATCCGTAATGAATCACGTGAGAGAGTATATGGATGTTGGCGTCCTTCCAGTTCACCAGGCTGCCGTTCATCCAAATCTTACCTTTTTGATCATCAAAACCCATATTTCCTCCGAAATTAATCTCTATAATTCTAAATCAATTGTCTTTTTTAACACCTGCCGCTCCCATAGCGATTGACAGGAATTTAGTGGAATGATCATCAGCCCTCGAAGTCAGCACCACCGGGGCGATTGTTCCGGTAACTATGGCGGCAGGTTTGGCTCCCGCCAGGCAGGTCAATGACTTATACAGGACGTTCGCGCAGACTATCTCGGGTGTGACCAAAATATCGGCTTTTCCCGCCGCTTCCGATTTGAGCCCCTTGGTTTGCGCCGCATGTTCGCTTATAGCCACATCCAGAGCCAGAGGACCGTCGATTGTGCAATTTTTGATCTGTCCACGGGCAGCCATGATACTTAACGCTGCGGAATCGACCGTATCGGGCATCTTGTCGGGATTGACCACCTCGACAGCGGCAAGGCATGCCGCTTTCGGTTTGTCATAACCGATATTTCTCGCGATGCTTACGGCGTTTTCGATAATCTTCACCTTTTCAAGCAGTGTCGGAGCGATATTGATAGCGGCATCGGTAACAAACAGCAGTCTGTTAAAACCGGGAACCTCAAAAACGGCAACATGGCTTAACAAACCCCCTGCGGTGAGTCCATCTTCCTTATCCAGAATAGCCCTCATAAAGTCGCCGGTTTTAATGGCGCCTTTCATCATGAAATCAGCATCCCCTTTGCGGATCATCCTGCAGCATTCCAGCGCCGCTTCTTTGGGATCGGAAATTTCCACAATCAGATAATTATCCGGATTGAACCCCTCATTCTTGCAGGTACGTTCGATTTCCAGGGAGTTTCCAATCAAAATCCCATCAATAAGGTCTTCCGTGCGAGCTTCTTCAACCGCCCTCAGGACTTCAAGTTCATTAGCTGCGGCTACCGCCAATTTCTTTTTGCCCGATTGGCGGGCTTTATCCACCATTTCTTTTAATGACCCAATCAACGCAACCTCTTAAATGTTGAATAATCAAACTCGTCGTTTCAGTCACAATTACGAGTACAGCTACTTAGATCAATCCTCGCAGCCGTTTCACCCTATCCAGCCGCTGCCTGGCGAGCACCATGGCGGCTTCCAGCGTGGAGATACCTTTCTCCTCGGAATAATCGATAATCCTCTTTATCATATCATGTATATTCCCCGCCTGCGCCAGCGCGCGGGACTGATCATATCCTTCGATTTCGTTACAGACATTTATCAAACCGCCCGCTCCGATTATAAAATCGGGAGCGTAGATAATGCTTCTTTCGTGGAGAACTTTGCCCAATTTGTCATCGGAGAGCTGGTTATTAGCCGCCCCTGCGACTATTTTGCAGTTCAATCTTTGTGCGACTTCTTCGGATATTATCCCGCCAAGCGCGCAGGGAGAAAATATATCGGTTTCGATATCAAAAATCCTCTCAGGGGGAACGATTTCGATCCCTAATTTCCGCTTGGCGCCCTCGGCTTTTTCCGCGTCGATATCGCATCCATACACTTTGCAGCCCGCCACCTTAAGCTGTCTGGCGAGGGCATAGCCTACATGGCCTAAGCCCTGCAATGAAATCCTGATATCTTCCATTGATGATGATTCACCGAATGCCTTTTCAACACAAGCAGTTATTCCCGAATAGACGCCATGCGCCGATACAGGACCGGGGTCTCCTCCTCCGCCGAGCGCATGAGAGATACCGACGACCCACTGAGTTTCCTGCCGCGCTTTCTCCATATCCTCAACCGATGTACCTACATCTTCACCGGCGATAAAGCGGCCTCCGAGCGAATCCATAAATCTGCCGAACGACCACCATAGAGCATCCGAATCAATTGGACCGTCCGGTTTCATTATGACCGCCTGCCCGCCGCCGAAATTGACCCCCACGCCGGATGCTTTGTAAGTCATGGATTTCGAAAGACGCAGAGAATCATCGATAGCATCCTCTTCGGAATCGTACTTAAGAAGGCGAACGCCTCCAATTGCCGGACCCAGAGTAGTATCATGGATAGCGATCATTGCCTTGAGGTTAGCGACCTTATCCAGCCAGAACACTAACTGCTCATGTTCGTTGGTTTTTACTTTTTCGAATATCGCCACAACCTTGTCCTTAGCTGGTTCCTCTGAGTAATTCTCGTGAAATGACCAATCTCTGTATCTCCGATGTTCCTTCGCCAATCTCACACAGCTTTACATCGCGGTAGATTCTTTCCACCGGATAACGTTCAGTATAACCATTGTCGCCCAGAATCTGCCCCGCCCAGTATGATGCGTATCTCCCTGCTTCCGAAGCGTATAGTTTAGCCATTGCAGAAAGCCGAGTGAACCTTTTCCCGGTGTCTTTAGCCAGCGCCGCTTCGTACACAAAATTGCGGGCTGCCTCAATCTGCATGGACATATCAGCTAATTTGAACTGGATACTCTGCCTGTCCGCTATCGGTCTGCCATTTTCCTCATGGGTTTTGGCATATTCGAGAGCGCAATCCAGAGCGCCCTGCGCCAATCCCAGCCCGAGCGATCCGATAGATATCCTTCCGCCGTCAAGCGTCATCATAAACTCCTTGAATCCGTCGCCTTCGAGACCGAGACGGTCTTCGTCGGGGATTTCCACTCCGTCGAAATGAAGGAATGCGGTATCCGAACCCCTCAAACCCATCTTGTTTTCTTTCTTCCCGACCGTGAAACCGGGGGTTCCGCTTTTCAGTATAAATGCGGTTATTCCTTTGGCGCCTTTGCTCTTATCGGTAACGGCGGTCATCACGAAAGTGGTGCCGACCGTGGCGTTGGTGATGAAACACTTGGTGCCGTTGAGAATCCATTTATCGCCTTCCTTAACCGCAGTCGATTTGGTCCCGGCAGCATCGGAACCGGCGCTCGGTTCGGTTAAACCGAACGAACCGAGTTCGCCTCCCCTGCAGACCGGCGGCAGGTATTTTTTCTTTTGTTCTTCGGTGCCGAATTGATAGATCGGATAAGTGCAGAGAGAATTATGCGCGGCGACAATAATGCCGGTTGAACCGCAAACCCGGGACAGTTCTTCCACAGCGATCGCATATTCCAGCGTATCTGTGAAATACCCGCCGTATTTCTCCGGAACAACCATCCCCAACAATCGCATATCGTTTAGCTTGGGGATATGCTCGTGAGGAAAAACCTGCTGTTCATCCAGACGCTTGGCGTGAGGAACTATCTCCGCAAGGGCGAATTCCCGGATCTTCTGACGGTATTTTTCATGGTGTTCTGATAAAATCACGGTTGTTCTCCTATTTTAGAATTGCCCTTGATATAACAATCATCTGCGCTTCGGATGTGCCTTCGTAAATCTCGGTTACCCTGGCATCTCTGAAATACCGTTCAACTGGATATTCTTTAATGTATCCATAACCGCCATGAACCTGCACAGCCTCGTTACATACCCAGTTGGCGCTCTTAGTAGCATAATACTTCGCCATGGAAGCTTCGGTATCATGCTGCATGCCGTTATCTTTCAGCCAGGCGGCACGATGCACCAGCAATCGGGAAGCGTCTATTTTCACTGCCATTTCCGCTAATTTAAAGGAGATAGCCTGAAAACTGCAAATAGGTCTGCCGAATTGCTCGCGAATCCTGGAATAGTTGAGAGCTTCTTCATAAGCCGCCTGAGCGATTCCCACAGCCTGCGAACCGACTCCGATACGCCCGTTGGAGAGCAGAGACAGCGCAATTTTAAATCCCTTGTCCCTTTCACCGATTAGATTCTCCTTGGGGACTTTGCATCCGTCAAAGGCGATTTCGCGGGTATCCGATGCCTTTAACCCCATCTTTTTCTCCGGAGCTCCGATACTCATCCCCTCGGCTCCCGCCTCTACGATCACGCAGGAGATGCCTTTGCTTCCGGCTTCCTTGTTGGTTAGTGCGAAAACCAGGTACAAACCGGCTATTCCTCCGTTGGTGACGAAGGACTTAGTACCGTCCAGTACATAATAATCGCCATTTTCTTTAGCAGTGGTTTTCAGCGAACCGGCATCGGTTCCGGAATTCGGTTCGGTAAGACAATAAGCTCCGATAATTTCACCCGCCGCCAATTTCGGAAGGTACTTATCTTTCTGCTCATCGGCGCCGAATTTTGCTATTGCCTCACAGGTGAGTGAATTATGCACCGATAAGCCTATCATAAGCCCGGAACAACCGCGGGATAATTCCTCCATGGCGCATACATACGAAAGGGTGTCGATATCCATCCCGCCGTATTTTTCCGGGACTAACATCCCGAAATATCCCAATTCCGCCAACTCATCGTAAATCTCTTTGGGGACTTCCCCTTCTTCATCGAATTTCTCGGCATTGGGAAAAATACGTTTCTCGGCGAATTCCCGGGCGGCGTCGCGGAACATTAAATTATCTTCGGAAAGTTGGAAATCCATAATCTATCTCCATTCGTTAAAAACTAAAGGAATCTATTTATCAAAGTCAATCATTTCCCGTAATCATAAAAGCCTTTACCTGCTTTACGCCCCAGGTATCCGGCTTGCACCATTTTTGCTAAGAGCGGGCAGGGTCGATACTTGGAATCGGCGAAACCCTCATAGAGTACGTTCATAATATCCAGGCAGACATCCAGCCCGATAAAATCAGCCAGTGTCAGCGGCCCCATCGGATGCGCCATCCCCAGCTTCATTACGGTGTCTATATCCTCCTTGGCAGCGACTCCTTCGTACAGGCAATAAACCGCCTCATTTATCATCGGCATCAGTACCCTGTTGGAAATAAATCCCGGATAATCGTTGACTGCAACCGGGGTCTTCCCGATTGTCTCGGTTAACTCCCTTATCGTATCGAAAGTCCCTTCTGATGTGGCTATGCTCTTGACCAACTCGACCAGTTTCATCATCGGAACCGGATTCATAAAGTGCATCCCCATGACTTTATCCGGACGTTTGGTAAAAGCGGCGATCTCGGTTATCGGCAGTGATGATGTGTTAGAAGTGAGTATCGTTTCAGGAGGGCAAATCGAATCCAACTCGGTGAAAATCTCCTTTTTGACTTCCATTTTTTCGAAAACAGCTTCGACTACTACCTGTGCCGATGGTGCGTCATCAATTGAAGTTGTCCCGAATATCCTGCCGAGGGAATCCTTTTTATCCTGCTCGGTAATTTTCTCCTTTTTGATCTCTCTGTCCATATTTTTGGAAATCGTCTCCAGCGCCCGGTCTAAAAGTTCCTTTTTGGTTTCAACCAATGTAACATTAAAACCTTTTTGCGCAAATACATGAGCGATACCGTTGCCCATGGTTCCCCCGCCGATAACGGCGATGGTTTTTATATCCATAACATTCCCTCAACTTACTTTTGAAATTAGCATGCTTCATACTGGTTCTAACAGAAATCTTAACCTATAATATTACGAATATAATTCTGCAAAAACAATAGTAATTTGGCGATTAAGTTATTATTTTCACAATTGGCGGGTTTTCGGCTCAGGATCTGATAATAACGAAGGAGGTTGAACTACGCTTAACCTGTATTTTATGCGGCGTCAAAGGGCTTCGCTTGACGGGGTGGTATGTTTAACCTCGCTAAGAGCGGGGATAAGCATGCTGATGGATACAAAACATGCTTATCTCTTCGCATGCGGCTATGAGCTAAGCATGCCACCCTTTGACGCCGCATATTACTTTATATCAAAAATATACCAATTTACTTCCATAATAGCGACCTTTTTCAATAATTCCCTTGAGAAAAAAATCACGAATTAGTATATTTTGAATCTTCCGTCGGGTCAGCCGACCCGACGGCGCCAAGCTATGCCGGGTGTCCCCGATAAAATCGGGGGACGGAAGATGAATGAGAGCGTCCGACTGCGAATGAATTACCCTCTGGAGAGGGTCAAATTCATCCCTGCGGGATGAATTTGGGGTGTGTACCTCTCCCATTCAGTGGATTATCCGCCTCTGGTGGGGAGAGGGTGGATTCGCCGCAGGCGAAGACGGGTGAGGGAGAATTCCGTCGGGTGAGGGCACCCGACGTCACTGAAACTGAAGGAATCGTATGGCGATTTTTGAGCTGATGGAAGAGCAGGGCCATGAAGAACTGGCTTTCTGCTACTACCATGAAAAGAATTTAAAAGCGATAATCGCTTTTCATAATACCGCTTTGGGTAACGCCGTAGGCGGGACGCGGCTGTTCAACTACAAAAGCGAAGAGGAAGCGATTTCCGATGCGCTGGATCTGTCGCGTATCATGACATTCCAGGCGGCGATAACCGGCACCGATTTCGGCGGCGGTAAGGTTATCCTGATTCGCGACGTGGCGGAAGAAGGCGAAGCTGACGAAGCTTATTTCCGGGCATTGGGGCGGTTTATCGAGGGATTTAAAGGGCGGCTGGTTACTTACGCCGACCTCGGAACCGACAACCGTCACATGGCGCATATTGCGCGGGAAACCAGGAATGTTATCATGCATCGTTTTTACAAATCGAAAAGCGATGAGTCCGCCGAGATAACCGCCCAGGCGGTGAAATGGGGGATGAAAGCCTGCGTCAAGAACCTGGACGGAGCATCCACGCTGGAACGTATGACCGTCGCTATCCAGGGAGTCGGTTCGGTCGGTTCGCGTTTGGCTGAGCTGGTTATCAATGACGGAGCTAAGGTGATAGTCAGCGATCTGAAATATGATAATCTAAAAAAGGTGCAGGACAAATTCCCGGATTCCCGAATAGTTCCTCCGGAAGATATACTGTCGGTGGAATGCGATATACTCTCACCCTGTGCTATCGGTCCGGTGATATTTCCCGAGAATATAGATACGCTTCGCTGCCGAATAATCGCCGGCGCAGCTTACAATATTCTGTCGGAACGCCGGGAGTTGGCGATTAAACTTCACGAGAAGGGGATTCTATATGCCCCGGATTTTGTCACCAATGCTGGCGAAATGTTTTTGACCCAGCAGGCGCTGGAGATTATATCCGAAGAAGAGATATCGGATGCGGTTCGCAAAATTTATGATATCATGGCGGATATCCTGACAGTATCCCAGAAAGAAAATATACCGCCTCAGAGAGCGGTTTACCAGATAGCATCGCGGCGGATTAATGATGTTGCAAAAACCAAAGGCATTTACAGCGGGTTGGTCTGATGAGTGAAGAAAAATATAAAATCCTGACGATAAATCCGGGGTCAACATCCACCAAGGTATCGGTTTTCGAGAACGAAGATGAGATAATCGGTACCAGTATCAGTCATAGCAGGCTGGAGCTGGAACCTTTCGAACGAGTATGGGATCAGTACGAATTCCGCAAGAAATTAATCAAAGAACTTCTGGAAGAAAACGGTATCAAGCCATCGGACTTATCAGCAGTAGTAGGCAGGGGCGGTTTATTCCGTCCGGTGGTAGGCGGAACATACAAAGTTAACCAACTCATGATCGAGGACGGCAGACGGGCTGCGAGGGGCGAGCATGCATCGAATTTAGGCGCTGTTTTAGCCTATGGTCTGGGATGGGATTTCAAACTCCCTTCATTCATTGTCGATCCGCCTTCGGTGGATGAGTTCTTCCCGCCGGCGCGGATATCGGGGATTAAGGGTATCCCGCGGGAATCGCTTTTCCATGCATTAAATATAAAGGCGACCGCCCGTCAGGCGGCAGATAAGGTAGGCAAAGCTTTCGAGGATTCCAATTTCGTTATCGCTCATCTGGGAGGAGGGATATCAATCGCCGCTATCAGAAAAGGTAGGGTGGTCGATTCCAACAACGCTCTTAGCGGGGGACCCTTTACGCCGGAAAGAGCTGGAGATATCCCTACATTTGCACTGGTTGATCTCTGTTTTTCGGGAGAGGTTGACAAATCGCAGGTGAAAAAGATGCTGGTCGGGAGGGGAGGATTGTCATCTCACCTCGGTACAAACGACTGCAGGATGGTGGAAGCGCAGATCTCCGAGGGCAATAAAAACGTAGAGCTGATCTACGAAGCGATGATTTATCAAATAGGCTGCTATATCGGAGCTCGCGCTGTTGCGCTCCAGGGCGATATTGATGCGGTGATACTTACCGGAGGTCTGGCAAACTCCGATTATGTCGTAGGCAAAATAAAGGAATGGGTTGGATTTTTGGGTGATATCCTGGTGTTCCCCGGTCAGGATGAGATGAAAGCTCTGGCATTAGGCGCATTGAGGATCCTGCGGGGCGAGGAGACTCCAAGAAAATATCCGGAAACATCCGAATGAGACATCTCTTGTCAAATATACGACAATTTGTTAACTTGGGGGTGCTGAATTGAGAATAGCAATCTTAACATACTGGAGGAATTATGGCAGATATTAAAGAAGCGGTGCTTTTGTCAGCATGCAGAACACCGATAGGTACTTTTTTAGGCGCATTATCAGATATCCCCGCTCCTCAACTGGGCGCTATGGTGGTGCGGGAATCGGTAAAAAGAGCGAACGTGAGCCCGGACGATGTAGATGAAGTTATTATGGGGCAAGTGGTCCAGGCAGGTTCCAAGCAGGCTCCGGCGCGACAGGCTGCAATCCATGGCGGAATTCCGCCCAAGGCAGGCGCCATGACCATCAACAAAGTCTGCGGTTCCGGTCTTAAAGCGGTTATGCTGGCAGCTCAGGGAATCAAGCTGGGTGATGTTGACGTGGTCGTTGCCGGCGGGATGGAATCGATGTCACAGGTTCCCTATGTCGTTCATGGAGCGCGCAAGGGATTCAAATTCGGTGATAAGAAGATTGTAGATGCCATGATCATGGACGGCCTCTGGGATTCATTCAATAATTTCCATATGGGCAGCGCGGCGGAAATCACCGCGAGGAAATCCAACTTAACGCGTGAGATGCTGGATGAATACGCCGCCAATTCTCAGGCGAAAGCTGTTAAGGCTATAGAAGAAGGCAAGTTCAAAGATGAAATCGCACCGGTGGAAATTCCAACCAGGAAAGGCGATCCTGTGGTTTTCGATACTGATGAGGGACCTCGTCCGGGTACAACCGCCGAGAAATTAGCTCGCCTCAAACCTGCTTTCGAAAAAGATGGAATAGTGACCGCCGGTAACGCCCCGGGATTAAACGATGGCGCATCGGCATTGGTGGTCGCATCAAAGGATTACGCCGATTCGAAAGGTCTGAAACCGATCGCCAAGATAATCGATTATTCGGTATCCGGGACCGAACCGGAGATGTTGTTCTACGCGCCTATCTACGCCGTGCAGAAACTAATGGAAAAGATGAATGTGGACATCAATTACTGGGATCTGATCGAAGCTAACGAAGCTTTTGCCGCGCAATGCCTTGCCGATGGCAACGAACTCGGCTGGGATTGGGACAGAGTCAATGTCCACGGCGGCGCAATCGCATTGGGGCATCCGATTGGAGCCTCCGGCGCCAGAGTTCTGACCACATTGATTTATGCACTGAAGACTTATGGCAAGACCAAAGGAATGGCAACCTTGTGCCTGGGCGGCGGTAATGCCGTAGCGATGGCTATAGAACTTCTTTAGTACTTCGATATTGCGCCGTGTGATGATTTCCGTGCGCAGCAGGGCGGCAGCAGCGCGGTAGGTCGCGTACCGGAATTCGGCGATAGCCGAATGGAGAAACCCGACATGAAACTGGAGGGTCACGCTTCGTCGTGACCAAGGGACTGTCCTACCTGATAATTCCGCAGCCGAAGGTTTGTCCTTCGGGGATTATCACATGGGCAGGTCGAGGGGTTTATCCCTCTGACAAATCAAGCATCAGGTCAGCCGACCTGACGCCACAAACGGATTTTATCGTGATGCCAGGTGAAGTCACCTGGCGTCACACTGTAATATATGATCTAACATGACAAAGGCTTTCCCCTTACCGGCCACAGGCTGGTTAACCATGCGGCGCTATAACCTGCTATCTCACCCGAAATGAGTACCAGTGAGTACGCCATAACTGACCGTCGGGCTCCCAGATTGCCATCGAATAGTAATATCTCCCGCCTTTGCAGATACGGTATTCTTTGTCTTTTCCATCCCAGACAATCACCTGGGGAACCCTGCCGCTTCCCTGGAAAACGCGGACAGATTCTTCTTCGATATTTTCGAGAGTTGTCGGTTTCGGACGTTTTTTGTGCACGTACAATTTCCACAGCGTCGGTTTAAAACGGATTCCGGGTTCCATAAGGAACATATACTGCTTTCCCGCCGATGATGACAGGTCTTCGACCCGCGGCCGGATATTCATCTTCTTGGCTTTCTTCTTCGAGGGAGGAACCGTTACATACTCCTTGGTATTATCACCTTGATCCGAAGCATCGGGAGCCCTGCGGAAATCCGGTTTTGCTTTTAAATCGGCGTATTCTTTTGAGATCTGCTCTTCGCTGGGGGCTTCTTCCTCTACATCAGTAAATGGTATGGAGGATTCATCGGCGTCGAATCCGTAGATTAACGAAAGCGTGTGGTTGCCGGTAGCAATACTTGGTCCGCTGTAAGGATATTCGCGGTAGGAATAGTCGAACCTCCAGTGAGTCGTGTATCGCTTTAATAATAATGATAACCCAAAGCCCAGGTATTGCGCGGACTCACCGTAATCTTTGGTTACTGTATACGATCCTCTAACCGCGAAACTCATCGGATTATCATAGCTGAACCATTGTTCAGCTCCAAATGAACCCAAACCATAAGTTTCGCCGACTTCGCCAAGTTTTTGATTCTTGAAACCGGTAGCGACAACGAAATTGGTGGGACGGGAATAATCCGACCGTTCATAGAGTGCGGAAACCCTCACGCCGCGATCGAAGTACTGTTTTATGCCATTGTCTTCCGGCGATAATTCACTCTGCAGGATATTTTCGACCATCAATCCCAGGTTAATATTCTTGCGGATTTTATAGATAGCACCGAGGTCGAAGTCCATTGCGGAGCGTTTACCATAATTGGATTCGAAGTGATATTTGGCGTTCAGTCCCGCGGATAATTGCTGATTTATCATGCGAGCGTAACTGATAGTAAACCTATTGGCGGTATTAAGTATTGTATTGGAAGCCAAAGAGCCGAAACGCATATAATGGAGAGCGAACGTTCCCGCATTCTCCTGATGTTTATATCCGCCTAAATATCCTGTGAAAGGATTTTCATCGGAGGGCATTCCATAGGTGGTTATACGGTTAAAAGCGCCGGATGCCTGATAGCCCTTTAAAAAGCCTATACCGGCGGGATTGTAAAATATTCCATCTGCATCATCAGCCAATGAGGCAAATCCATATCCCAGCGAAGTTCCTCTGGCGGAGGCTCCGTAATCCGAGCTTGCAAATGATATATTCATCAGTGCAAACAGCGCAACGAATGCCATGCTCAGGATCTGACGTTTCTTAATAATAAACATATCCGTCCCCTCGTTCTAAAAAGTAAAGTTCATCCCGACCTCAAAACCTGAGGTCTGATCTTCTGCATTCCCTATATTGTTCAGATTATTTATATCCTGATACCAACCCGCTAAGAATAACCGCATATTGTAAAACGGTAAATATTCTAAGAATACACGCGCTTCATTTACCTTTTCGACCACTCCCGTGGGAAAATCCTCCTTGTAATTATCAGTATATAACCAGGGCGTATCCCATTGATTTTCCACCCTTCCTTCACCGCGGCGACTTGTGCTTAGCTCAACCGAACCCCATAGATTACCGGAAGGACGAAATGCGATCTCTCCCGTTAACTTATCAACATCATTTCCCAATGGATGTCCGATAAGGTAACCACGATTTATATACTTGTTTCGCGGTTCCGGCTGATTGTAAGTGCGATTGGTTATCCGCACATATTCCAGGCCCAGGTCAAACAAAGGCAAAAACGGAAGCCCCGAGCGATAAAAGCCGAATAAAACCGCATACTCCGCCGGTTCGTCATCCATTTTAGATTTATCTTCTATCTGAAGATCATCTATCATAAATTCACCATAAATCTCGGCGGCAGCGAACGGTTTCCAGCGGAAGTCCGTTCCTATTAGTGTATTATCGTCACGGGATTGGTTTAGTTGAGAACCGTGCAGGAAGAATAACGGAATTGTATAATAGATTTCAGGATTTCGCCCCTCACCCCCGTAGATTACAACTTCGGATAATCCCAATACAAGGTTTTCAAACGGCGTCCAAATTAGCCTATGTCCGGATAGATAACGTTCATTGTAGGCGCCGAGTGAGTCCTCATACGGATCGAGTACGAAGGTAAATGCCTTTATTTTTAGGTTATACCTTAATGCATAGCTAAATTGCAATCCATCATAAGGCATTGACTTGCCGCTGAGTATCAGGCTGCCGGAGTTTCCGCTTCCCCATTTCATTCTCTGTCTGCCCAGCTGAATATGGAATTTCTCAGTTGTATATGCGCCATAAACCGTACTTCCATAGCCGCCGAATCCGTTCCATTTTTTGCCCTGATAACGGGGATTATCCTCAAGTGAACTTGCTATGGTGTAACGGGAGATAAAGCTGAAACCTCCTGTTTGGTATTCCAACAGCGGATACAATTCCCATTGGAATTCAGTTTCATCTTCATTTATCACACCGGTTCCGATATCGGCTCCGAAGGTGAGTTCTTCCGGATAAAGGTGATTTGTTATTCTCATCCTCAAGTAATCATAAGCTGCTTTACCGGAAGGAGAAAGTCGATAAGGCTCAAGCGATTCCAGGGCAGTCGCCAATTCCTCGAATCTGTATGGGGAATCATAGAATTCGAAATAATCGAGCCAGCCCTGATTACGCAAACAATCGACTGCGCGGTAGATTCCGCGGTAATTGGACTCGTTTAGGGGAATATCTTCTGAGACCGCCCCGAGTTCGGGGAAGGATAGAGCTGAAGGTGTTATTATGATTATGAAAAGGTAAGCAACATATATCACATTAAGACTAATTTTCATAAAATCAAACTCCTCATTCGGTAATACCGCAGTTTTCAAACATCTCAAGCAGATCCTTGTTGAGCGGGATATCCTGAATTTGCGAATTAATCTTAGCGCAGGATATGTAAAACTCCTGGATCAACTCCTTGAAAGCCGATTCCAGCTTAAAATTATCATCTATCAGGGGATGGTTAAGAATTGCGCATTTGCCCGAATTATCGATGTACAGTCCTTTCAAGAAGTCATACCGTTCTATCAAGCGATCTCGGTTTTTCTTTAACTCTCTGGATGCTATATATCTGCTTGAGAGTTTACTGATCTTTTCGCTCAATTCATTTAGCCCCTCAACAAGCTTCTTTTCGATATCGGGATTATACGGCGCCTGGGCGGTTTTCGCCTTTGAGGGTGTTCTTGAGGTGAAAAGTTTGGGCAGCTGTTCGGTTAATCGCTGTCTGATAAATTTACTATCGGCATTGTTATCGACCAGCAAAAGTATGATTAAATTCCTTTCGATAAGAATCATTATGAACTTATAGGTGAAGTTAATCGTTAATAATCCCTTATCGAATCCGAATTCGGTTAAGCTATTCAGTCGCTCCATCAGATCATTGATATCCTTCAGGGTGTATTTGATAGGGAAAAGGTGATTCTGCGTTTCCGTATTGCCGGAAGTTACCATTATCCCTTCAACGCCCGGGATCGATTTTATGCTCTTGAGGAAATTATCCATCACTACTGGCTAACTCCTTTAGTTTTTTCAGGAGCGCCTGAGAGTTTTCGGACTTGAATATGAATTTCATAGATGCAAACTCCGTCCAACAGAAATTTTCCTCAGGCGTCTTTAGATTAGCATCTTGAAAGGCGCCGCATCCAAATTGCCTTGAGAGAAATTTCCCCATACCGAACATATCCGGCAGTTTGTCTACCGCTCGATTTTTCCAAAATTCGGAATCTCGATAAATTATCTCCCCTGCGCTGTCCAACACTTCAATCAAAACGCCATCATCCACACTTTTAGCAGCTTCTATGATTTCCGATGTCAGGTCTTTTTTGAAAGTAATCGGCTCTGACAGCTTAAAATTCTCCAGATTACCGGCTTCGACATTTTTACGGGTATCTTCATATATCTTCTGATGCTGTACATTGATCAATCTATCGAGGTCTCGGTATCCCTCAGACGTGGAATAAGTCTTTTGCCATTCTGTAACCTCCTTGAATAATACCGCGCCATTCAGCATTACGGAGGTGATTACTCTACTTGACGGGAATGAACCGAATTCGGTTTGAACGTGAATAATACCTTCGGAGGTCCTTATCGATGATAGCCGGCCTCCCGGAGGAGCCTGTATACTCTTTTGGGATCGATCCATCTGTTAGTTTCTAATGCGACATTACTTAATCAACTATGCTAATAGAATTATCGGGTTTATTGGTATTTTCCTTGAGGACGTTTCCTGCTTGACAATATTGACAACATTTAGTATTATTATGAAGAATAGGTAACCCCTGATGTTTCTACGGAAAGTGGTATTTCAACTGATTGTTGGTTCATTCTTATCATTAGAAAGATATTATTTTCTGCATTTAAATGTAAGGCGGTTTTTTAACCGATGATATTCTGTTCTTATTTCGCAAAAATTCAATTTACACTCTGAAAAACTAATCAAATAAAAAGGTGTTGTTATGAAACATTTACTGACAGTTCTGGTGGTTATACTATCATTAACCACCCTGGCGGCGGCTGAACAAGTTCAGGTTCAACCGCTTGCAGAAGATGTAATGGTCACCGTGGAGGAATCGAACCAATCCAGGATTGTAGTTCGATTCGATATCGGCGCATTTAACAAAGAGCCCGTTGATATTGATGGTGACACCTATTATCGTATCAAATGCGGACGCGAAGGTATCATGTCCAACAAGGGCGAGCCGGCTCTTCCCCATATCAACCGCAGTGTTATCATTCCGGACAACGCCAAAATGGCGGTTAAGGTCCTTTCGTCGGAGTATAAGGACTATGCATCCACGCCGATTGTTCCATCGAAAGGAAATCTTAAACGTACCGTCAATCCGGAAAATATACCTTACGAATTCGGCGATGCTTATGATATCAATAATTGGTATACAGACGAGCTGGTGAGGTTAAGAGATCCCCATATTCTGAGGGATTTGCGCGGTGCGGTCATCGAGCTTTATGCTTTCCGGTATCACACCGGCAATCGCACGCTAAGGGTTTATAGTTCCGTGACGGTGGAACTCAGCAATATCGGACTCGGGGAAACCAACGTACTGCATCGCATCGAACCGCTGGGTTCGGTCGTGCCGGAATTCGACAACCTGTACAAGCAGAGATTTATCAACTACGATTCGGATGTGATTCGTTATAATCCGGTCCCGGAAGGCGGCAGCATGCTGATTATAACCTATGACGATTTCTACGATTCCATGATGCCGCTGATGCAATGGAAACTGCAGAAGGGCATTCCGACTACGATGGTGAATGTATCGGAAATAGGAAACAACCCAACGTCGATAGGAAACTTTATCCAGGCTGTTTACGATACCACAGACCTGTGCTGGGTACTTCTGGTTGGCGACATAAATCAAATAGCGTCACCTACTGCCTGGTGGGGCGCAGCGGATCCGACCTATGTAAAGCTTGCCGGAAACGATGATTATCCCGACGCCTTTATTGGTCGTTTCTCCGCGGAGAACAATAACCACGTGTTAACCCAGGTTCAGAGGACGCTCGAATACGAAATAGAGTCTATGTCAGGCGATTGGTTCCACAAGGGAATGGGAGTTGCTTCGAATCAGGGTCCCGGGCACTATGGCGAATATGATGATGAGCACATGGATTTCATTCGGGACGATCTTCTTGCTTATACCTACACCGAAGTTGATCAGATCTACGATCCGTATGCTACATCAGCGATGGTTACCAACGGTCTGCATGATGGACGCAGTATCGTTAATTACTGCGGTCACGGTTCCATGATTTCATGGGGCACCACCGGTTTTTCCAATTCCAATGTTAACGCTCTTCAGAATGTCGGTATGCTTCCGTTTATGATAAGCGTTGCCTGCAATAATGGAGAGTTCGACAGCGGAACCTGTTTCGGCGAAGCATGGCTCAGAGCCACTTATAATGGCGAACCGACCGGTGCATTAGCTGTTTATATGTCCTCAATCAGCCAATCTTGGGACCCTCCCATGTATGCGCAGGACGAAGCAGTCGATTTGCTCGTTGCCGATGCCATGAACACTTTCGGCGGATACTGTTTTAACGGTTCCTGCCTGATGATCGAAATTGAAGGCGTCGATGGTGTGGAGATGTATGATACCTGGCATATATTCGGCGATCCTTCGGTGCAGTTAAGAACCGACACTCCTCAGCCCGTTACGGTTAATCACCAGGGCGTAATTCCATTCGGACAGAACTACTATAATGTGGAGGTACCGGGTGTTTCCAGGGCTTTATGCGCCCTTTATTACGAGGGAACCCTTTTCGGATCGGCGCATACCGATGGTAACGGAAGTGCGACAATCACCCTTGACGGGGGAACGCTTCCTATCGGCGCCGAAGTACTCCTTACCGTTACAGCTTATAACAAGCAGACATATACTGAAAACGTGCCCGTGATAACCGAGGGATGGGGCGCTATCGGCGGTCGCGTGACCGACGAGGTCACCGGAGACGGACTGCCGGGAATGGTCACCGTTACCAATCGTGATCCTCAGATCGTCGGTAACTGTAACGAGCAGGGATACTACTTGATATACGTACCTGCGGATACATTATGGGATTTACGCGCAGAGCATACAAATGAATACCTGCCTTCCTTCGCCCAGGTAATGACTACCGAGGATGATACGGTGACGCAGGACTTTCAGTTGGAGCCGAAGGTGGAGGTGA
>CAZLVS010000058.1:0-17650 GCA_964563085.1 uncultured Ignavibacteria bacterium
TTATATTAAAGATGATATTTGCCGGTTTTACTTTGAGCGGGCTGTCGGGTGCGGCCACCCGACAGCACATAGTTCTGTGATCCCGAAGGGCAAGGCTTCGGCTACGGAGTATGTGGATTGCTTCGTCGCTATGCTCCTCGCAATGACTTCGGGGGACGGCACTCTTGGGTGCGGTCAGACGTCCCGGTCTGACCGAAGGTGTCAAACGGGGATGTCCGCCGGGCACGAACGGGGACTCGGATTGCTTCGCTTCGCATTCGCCGCGTCCCGATGTGATCGGGGCAATGACGGTTTTGAGACAATGTCGGGTGCGGCGACCCGACAGCACATAGTTCTGTGATCCCGAAGGGCAAGGCTTCGGCTACGGAGTATGTGGATTGCTTCGTCGCCCTTTGGACTCCTCGCAATGACTTCTCCATCAATCCCCGCCAATCTGCCATCGCCGGTAACTGTGAAATCAAACCATACCGAGTCGCATTTCGAGGGGTAGTTTCCTCCGTAGGCGACGTATCGATAATCACCAACAGGGGCGTAGTTGGGAACATTCTGGCGGAAATGACGCGTCAGGAATTCACCCGGCTCCAATGGTTCGGTTCTATCGAATTTTCGGGTTTCGAAGAATTGATCCTCGTAAACAACACCCACCCATACATCAAACGCGAGGGAAAACTCCGTTGGATTTATGAGAGTACCGATATAACCAAACGATCCCCCGGGCTGGACAATGATAGGATCATCGTCAGGAATCATATCCACATCACAGCAGTACAAAGGTTCGTAGAATTTCATTAGCCAGAAATCACCATTGTAAACACCTGTGGTTACATACTCATTTGAATCCAAAGGCGCAAGAGCATTAAGCCAATTGTGCGCTCCGGGTATGCGGAATGTCATCGACCATACAGTGTCACCCACCGGGTCAGTCCTGAGTATATAAGAAGCTAAAGGATCATATGGTTCATAAATATGTCCTACAATTAAATACCCACCATCCAATGTCTGATGCACATCTTCACCGTTGGTATAGCAATTGGGAGTTTGTCCATATCGACGATCCCATTCGCGGTTACCATCAGAATCGAACTTTACCAAGTACAACTGCTCGCCGCCGTCCGCATGCGCGATTCCGACCGCAATATACCCTCCATCGCCAGTTTGCTTTACTTCCATATACATTGTATAAGTGAATCCGTCATCACGATCATCCCAGATAACCTCTCCTTGCGCCTCGGTCTTCACTATATAAGCCCCGTTATCACACATACCGCCCATTATATATCCTCCATCGGAGGTAGGCTGCAGCGCATAGCAGACATCAAAACCCGGAGAACCATAAGTACGCGTCCATATCGTGTCGCCTAAAGGATCAATCTTTACCAGATAAAAATCCGAATCTCCCTGTCCATAGGAATGTGTGAACCCAGCTAAAATATACCCGGCATCACCGGTAGCTGATATGGATGTAAATCCGTCATCATCTTCGCCACCGTAAGCCTTACTCCAGAGAGAATCGCCATTATTGCTAATGCAGACCAACCAACCATCCGCAGGACTAAAGAAATCCACGCCACTGCCACCTGATAAAAAGAAATCGTTATCGTGCCTACATATCCCGTCAATGCTTGAAAACCATTCCCCCCAAATGTAGAAGTCCATATATTATTTCCCAAACTGTCAGTTCGTACAATGTAACCATCATAAACATCATTATCACCAGCTATTATATAACCGCCATCATCTATTATCAGAATATCAGAAGGATCGTCCCAATATGGTCCTCCGTATGTCCGAGTCCAGAGGGTGTCCTGGGCAACTACTGTCTCTGGTATCAGATAACAAAAGATGAGTACAACTAATGAAATTTTAGTATAGATTTTGAAATAGTTCATTGATGACCCCCGAGGGCTTAAGGGACTTAGTTTCATTTGTTGATACGTTAATTATAACAAAAAATTCACTGATTGTCAATCTGCTAGTTTAAATACTTGAAAGATGCCACAATAATACTGTAACCGGTTGGTGCCGGTCTCTATTGATCAATGCTAAAAATCAGCTCATATTGACAATCTTCCCTTTTCGGTATCGTTCTTCAGCTATTCATCATGGAACAATAACCGCTCCAATTGTATTAAATGAACAAACCATCATAATTATAGGAGAAACTCAGGGAGCGGATTTATGCAAACCAAGAAAAAACATATTATACTCGGCGCCGGCGGCGCGATCGGAAATGCTTTGACGGCTGAATTATTATCAAACGATGAAAATCTTAGGTTAGTATCCCGAAGCGGACGTGGCGTCGAAGGCGCGGAATCATTTAGCGCCGACTTAACCGACCAGGATGCGACTAATAAATCAATTGAGGAATCATCGATTGTCTATCTGATGGTTGGTTTGCCCTATGATATCTCGGTATGGCGCGAAAAATGGCTCCCGATTATGAAGAATACGGCGGAAGCCTGCAAAAGCAAAAACTCCCAGTTAATCTTTTTCGATAATTGTTACATGTATGGCAAAGCTGACGGCAAGATGACCGAAGAAACACCGGTTAATCCTGCCAGCAAGAAGGGAGAGGTTCGAGCGCAGATTGCCGATTATTTGTTGACTGAAATGGATAGAGGCAACATCAACGCCCTTATCGCTCGCAGCGCCGATTTCTACGGTCCCTATGCTGATAAAACCAGCATCCCATATCTGTTTATTATAGAGAAGCTTGCCAATGGGAAAAAAGCTCAGGCGATAGCGAATGCAAAGGCTTTACATTCATATACATACACGCCGGATTGCGCAAAAGCGCTTAACATGCTGGCTAATGATAAGCCCGCTTATAACCAGGTATGGCATCTTCCCACCGCAAGCCCTCCTCTAACTTCCGAGGAATTTATCAATCTCACCGCAGAAAAGCTCGGAGCCAGTCCCGATTATAAGGTTTTGAAGAAATGGATGGTTTGGCTGGGAGGTCTGTTCGATAAGCAAGCCAAGGAAGTTTACGAGATGCTTTACCAGAATGAATATGATTATCAGTTCGACTCATCCAAGTTCGAGAAACATTTTAGCTTCACGCCGACTCCCTACGATAAAGGAATCGAAGATACTATTCAGTTCTTCAAAAAACAGCTATCCCAATAAGAGACTCTCTGTCGGCCTATATTGAACTCAATCTGAAAGGCAACTTTTAGAGAAGGCAATTATGCGAGAACGGCTACGGCAGGCCGATATTCCCAATTCCCTCGTCCCGCTGCAGGGAATGAGCGAATGCTCTTATCTCGGCTCCCTTGGAATCATTGATCAAGTACCTGGGCGCAACCGGAAGATCGCAGATGATCTGGTCGAAATACAGCCCCATCGATTCCAGTTTTCTCAAAATCCCGAAAACCTTGCTGTAGGGACGTGAAGTGGTCAATATGATGTAATAGTCTTTTGCCCGCAATTCGCCCAGTTTCTCCACTGTACCCTCCAGAAGCTCGATCTCCTCGCCGGTTGCCGACGGCGTAGGCACATGCTTGATCAAGGTGCCGTCAAGATCGCAGAAAATAACACCTTTCTTATGAGTTTCGCGCTTTCTCTCAGATATCGGCACGGGGATATTCGCCACCGGATCGATTTCCGGGTACATTCCAAGGTTTCCGTATGAATCACAGCAGACTGTTTTGCTGGCAAACTGCTCTAATACCAGGTTGATGAAAAAATTCTCGCTGTATGTAGTTATAAGGAATCTGGCGGCGATATCAGCCACGCTGCGTCTGTCAGCATCCTTCTTCATGATCCGCTCCAGGCAGACAGCGTTGGGGGTGTTCAGCAATACTATAACATCAAGGCTCTCCAGAACTTCTATCCCGCCCAATACGCTATTTTCGTAAAGTATTACTTTCCAGTTGGTCTGAGGGATGTTGACCTGGAGATCGCATTTTCCGGTTTTTCGATTATATGCGTTATCGATCTTCAATTGCCTTCCTGCGGATAGAAGCTCCAGATCATTGTAAATCTCTTCGAAATTCCACCAGTTGAACTGATTTATAGCATACATATACTCGTCTATTCCGACATTCCACTTTTCCTGCAGCCACCTTTTTCTGCCTTCGGAATCGAGAATAAAGCGCCAATCCCCTGAATATCCAATATTTTCAACGTTCCTTTTCTTCAATTCCTCGGATATCTTATCGGCGATTGTACTCTTGCCGGCTCCGGCTCTGCCGCAGATACCCACAACCAGACAGTCTTTCTCACCTTTGATATCTTCTAATTTACTGACAATATAATTAGATATTTTCATTTAACTGTCTCCTGGTTTCCTGAAGGATTTCATCCGTTCCGAACTCATAGAGTTTCGAAAGCGGAATAGCAGCGGTTTTTACTCTTTTAATATATCCCCTTATTATATCCAGAGTATAATCAAGCTGTTCCGCATCATTTTTGGCTACATCGGCTCCATAGGTTATCGATTTTAACAGCTTCGTGTTATGACATATCGAAATTCCGGTGAATCCGTTTTCCCTGACGTTTTCCCTATCCTTGTTTTTTACTAAGTCGACTGCGAAACCCTCTTCGATTTCAGCTACGGTGTCATAAGTCCCTAAAACCGATTGATCTTCAGTCGGTTTGCATACGCCGATGCCGTCATATTCAACCGAGAACTGGTCGCCAACAATATAATCGCAGAATGTAATAATTGTCGGTAATCTGGAGGATGCATAATCGAGTGCGTAAAGCAGCGAGGTTCCCGGTCCTTTCAGCTCCGAAACCTCCTCGATACTGAAGAAGAGATTCAATGAGGGATATTTACCTGAAACATAATTAATTAGCAAATCAGAACTGTATCCAGCCGCAATGATTATCCTGCCGGAGATATACTGGTACTTCTCGATACAATAATCGATAGCTCTCGGTCCCCCGATCTCCACCAGAGCCTTGGGAATAAAATCTGTAGCTGGCTTCAGGCGGGTTCCAAGTCCGGCGGCGAGGATGATTATATTAAACTTTTGGTTGGTTGCGCTGAAAAGCGGAGACCTGACCCGCATCTGTTTCATCCGTTGTTTATGTGTGTTTTGATCCATCTCTTTTAATCCGATATAATAGTAGTATTGTCTTTATTACAGAAATAACGTTTTTTATCTTAAAAACCTTGGTCGCCCCACCTTCGGGACGCTCCTGATATCTTATCGGCACTTCAACGTAGCTCTTGTTCTCGGCAAGCGCTCTAACGACAGTTTCCGCGTAGAATCCAAAGCCGGCGCTTTCTATATCGATTGTTCTCGCCCATTCGGTTGGGTGTAGTTGTAATCCATTATAATATTTAAGGTTGTATCCCAGAATAAGATTCAGGAGGCCGGTGTAAAAGGCGGAAATTATCTGCCTGTGTTTTTCCCGGACGCCTTGATCTTCCCAATAGCCGCAAATAAAATCAGCCTCTCCGGCGTGGGAAAAGAAGTTCACAAGTGTCTCGGGAGGACAGGGATCGTCGCCGGAAACCAAAGTACAGTATTCCATTTTCGCATGTTTAAGCGCGGTTTTAAAGCAGTTCCCAATGTTACGAGGAGTCGGATGTGAATAAAGTTTTATTTTATCGTTCTTCTTGATGTTTTCCTCAACGATCTCCGGAGTCCTGTCGGTACTGCCATCGTTTATTACAATGACTTCGTAATCATCAAAACATTTCTCCGCTGCGGTCACAACCGCGTCTAACGATCCCTGAATATTGTCTTCTTCGTTCAACGCCGGTATAAACACGCTGATTGTCTTCTTTTCCTGATTTCGGTCCGTCATATTATCTCTATCCAACCTGTATTAATCGTGAATTTCGTTATCGGCGGCGGAAGCCTTACGCTTCCGGGATTTCTTGAAATCCTAAATTCCAATCCGTAAATGATTTGTTTCTATTAAACTCCCGAAGGGCAAGCCTTCGGCTGCGGATTAATAATCATTATGAATTGTTCGGGTCTAATATTGTCCATCATTTCCCGGTTAGCTGACATTTAGCTTTCTCTGTTTTCACCTGTATTATAATCTAATTCGATAAAAAATCCAAGCCATGAACATTATTTTCGGGTTATTTAGTTATTAACCGAGAGTTGGGAAATGCGCTTTCTGAATCTCAAGAATGTGTCAATCAAAATGATGGTGGCGAAAAGTATCAGCGGATCCATAGGCCACCTGTACCGGGCATAGCCGGTCGAAGCGATTGTTGATAAAGCGGCAGTGTAGAAAAGGGCTGCTGAAATCAGCAGAATCCCGAATAAACGCATCGACATAATCGTTTTTTCCCCTTTTATGAGCTCTCCGTAAAGCCGCTGAGAAAGCGCAGCTATCCCGACTATAGCGATCAAGATCAAAAAGAAAAGGGTGATCATCAGAAAATGCGCTATGGTATATAACAGCAGAAACCATTTGGGATAGCTGCCCGCCTCCGACCCCGCAGTCATCGGAAGCCAGAATCTGCTTACGGCCAGAGCGATCTCCTCCAGAAAAACCATCGGATTGGACTTAATTAACTGCAGATTCATACCCATCATTACATCCGAAATCTCAGCTTTGCTCAATCCCGTTTTCTTTTGGATTTCAGGCAACGCCGCCCACTCATAATCGTATGCGCTATGGTAATACTCCGGGTCGATGAAAGCCAAACTATCCCTGTGAGTTATCAAGATATCCCTGATTTCCGCGTACTCATCGGGCGCATCCTCTAAAACCGCAACAGTTTTCGATCCCAGGAAGTAGCCTGTGCTTAAAGAGGTTAATCTGCCATATCCGAAAACTGCTTGATTGTATAACATTACTCCGCCTATTATAAAAAGCCCCGCAAGTAGAATTGCGGCACAGCTTATTAAGCTGCGTTTCCTTTCAGTGATAAGCGAAGGCGAAACTCTCGGCAGTATAAGCATTATCGCCGCTATCACCGCCGGTAAAAGCTGATAAGTGGGGCGAGTGATACCGCAGTATGCCCAGGAAAAAGCCGACAAAATCAGCCATAACCATCCCCCTTTCCACTGCCACATAACCAAGCCTGCGACACCGAAAATCAATAAAACCTGGGTAGGATTTTCGGTTAGAGCCAAACTCGCCGCCCCCACAGCGGGCGGCAGGAGCGAGAAAACAAAAAAGAGAATTATCCACCATCCGGGTATTGCGAATTTGTAAAGCAGCATGATTAAAAGAAATACGGTGATAAAGTGTAAGAATAATTGAACCAGAAAAAGCAGGTCGGTCGGCTGGGTAGAGGAACCTGTCAAAAGGAGTAAAATCGGATAACCGATTGTGCGCTCATAAAATTTATCCAGTTCAAAGTCATTCAAATCCCGAGCGATTTCCATGTACACCAGTGAATCTTTACCGGTGATTGGAGCATCCTGCCAGATTAAAAGATAAAGAGCGGTTACACATATCATGCAGATGATAAAGATTACAGCATGTTTGACCGGGATGTTTAGCTCTTGACGGATATCTGAATTGTTATTCGTGATGCTCAATAGAATTTATTTCTTCATAACTGATAATTGGCTAAAACTCTCTAAATCCGCGAAATTCAACGCAAATATGCGATAGAACGAATCCCTGCGCAATTCGTTGGGCTTTGAATTGATCTAAAGCTGTCTCGAACGAATGTTATATACAGTCCTAATTCGGGAAATAGCTTAGCAGGTATAACGTCACTTTAGCGTTTCCGTATGTAAAAATCCGGCGTAAAAATTGTCAAGGGAAAAATGGGAATATATCGAATGCAGGAGGTTATATAGTAAAAACTCACGTTCGGACTACATGATGCTAAAGATGAAGTTCGTTTAGAGATAAAATTAAGTTTAGTATCTTGACATGGTTTCAAGACCTGATTATGTTGAGGGTGAAATGGCAAAAACCATAAGGGTTTTAATCCCGTAATTAACTTATGCTCAAATAAAGGCTTAATTATTACTAAATGGAGCAGTATTGAAGATTTCGCTTACAAGAATAACAAAACTGGTATTGGACAGCCTCAGAGCCGCGATCCTGCCCGGTTTGCTGGGAGGAGCTTTCGCGGCAATAATGGAATCGCTGGTTGTCTCAGCGATATCAGGAGTTGTCTGGACATCGTATGGTCTATATTACTATCCCCTATTAGGTCTTCTGGTTTCGCTATTTTGCTCCGGTGTCGTTTCAGTAATGTTCGGGCTTTTTACTTCGAACAGAGAGATACCATATCGACAGCCGCTATATTTTTCGGCAGCAGCCATATTTCTAATATTCCCGATTCTCCCATTTCTGATTTTGGATAAATGGCTGAATACCGTTTATACTTCCATACTTAGTATTCTGATAATATTCGCCGTACTTACTATCCTGCTGGCGATAACACTCGCCTTCCAGTGGGCTTTTCGGTTTTTAGCATATAAGGTCAAACTTGGATGGCGAATTGGCGGTGTGCTGGTATCCCTGTTTGCTTATGCGGTTTTAATAGGATTATCGATGGCATATCCCCTGGATGTAGTCGATCTGGAACCTTATGATAAACACGATGCCAGCAGACTTACAGACAGTCCCAACATAATCCTGATACTTATCGATACTTTACGTCCGGATTGTATATCTCCCCACGGTTGCGAAATCAACACACCGGTTATGCAGGAAATCGCTGATAATGGCGTTAAGTTCACCCATTCATTCAATAACGTTACCTGGACCAAACCATCGATAGCCAGCATACTAACTTCGCTGCATCCATATCAGCATGGAATCGAAGATTATACCGGGATGATTAATCCGGGGTCGATTACTCTGGCGCAGGTACTGAGTGATATGGGATATTACACGGTAACCTTTCAGAATAATCCGCATATCAATACCACCAGCAATTTCCATCTCGGATTTAATATATTCAAGATAAGAGCCGCAAAGTATTATCATCCCAAACTACCGAATTTCAGGCTTTCCAAACGTCACAACGAAACGGTGGTGAGATTCGCTAAATATTTATATCCACCAATAGTGGTTAACTACTTCTATGATAGCGCCGAAATCTTAAGCGATAAGGCGATAAACTGGATAAAGGGAAACAGGGACAAGAAATTCTTCATGTATCTGCACTATATGGACCCTCATGATCCGTATTTCGAACATCCTTACACCGGTTACCAGATAGGTCCTCCTTCCTATGGAAGAGATCCCGATGTGCCTTCGGAGGAGAAACTGAATGAACTGTGGAGCTTATACCGCGGCGAAGTGGAATACGTGGATATGGCGATTGGAAAGCTAATTGATTATCTGAAGAAAAACGGGATGTATGATGATGCTCTTGTTATTGTGACATCGGATCATGGAGAGGAGTTTTATGACCACGGCGGCTGGGGGCATGGCACCAACCTTTACGATGAGCAATTGCACCAGGTACTGTTATTCAAACTACCGGATTCGGAGATGAAAGGTACCGTGGATAGCTCTCTGGCAGAATCGATCGACATAGCGCCTACGATTGTCGGCTGCGTCGACGGAGAGGTGCCGGCTCAATGGTCAGGACGTGATCTATTCGAGGCTGAACCTATCCGCTGGACAGTCAGCCAAATCGGACTTCCCAAGTACCAGGCAGAAGGGATAAGAAGTATCGACGAGAAATTATGGTTCAATTCGGTACAAAACGGTAAGACTATAAACCTCAAGGAGTATTTCGATCTAAAAGAGGATCCTCCGGAGCAGAATGATCTTTCCGAATTGGATGCCTACGAGAAACGGGTAACCGAACTGGAGGATACGTTATCCATCCTGAAAACCGGCCTTACTTCATCGGCAATAGAGGCATCGAAGATTGAGCTCGATGAAGCTACGCGGGAGCAATTGAAAGCGCTGGGTTACATTGATTAATCCCTCCGACAAAACAGCAAACCGAACCGCTTTACCATAAGCGGAATTAACACGCTGTAATTTGGCTTCGCGAATGAATCGGGAGCGCCTGACGATTTAATCCCGGATTATTTATAAATTTAGCCTGTATTATTCACAAAAATCGTCATTAGCGGCGGAAGCCTTGCGCTTCCGGCGTTTCTTTGAGATATTCGGTTCCAATCCGTAAATGGTCTGGCTTTGCCTCAACCGTTCAATGATGCAGGGGGTGACTCTTCGGTGATGGGATTGCCGGGGACATTATCCTCAAAAGCACAAATCCCGCCCGGCAACGGGCGGGATTTGTTTTTAGGATGAGGAGGCACCCTAATTGAGTGAATCGACAATTACACCGTCTTTAAGCTTTATCATGGAAGGAACGTTATCGGCAATAGCGCGATCATGAGTGATTATCACAATCGTAGCGCCATCACTATGCAGTTCCCTGAAAATCTCGATAATAGACCCACCGGCAACGGAGTCAAGATTGCCGGTGGGCTCATCCGCCAATAAGATTGAAGGATTGTTCGCCAAAGCTCTTGCGATGGCTATTCGCTGCATCTCCCCCCCTGAAAGTTCAGTCGGTTTATGAGCGGCTCTGTCAGCAAGCCCAACCCTCTCCAGCAATTCCATAACCCTCCTTTTCCGCTTTTTATGTGATAATCCATTGAATATCATGGGGAGTTCGATATTCTCATAAGCGGTCGCATACGGTAAAAGGTTAAAGTTCTGAAACACAAATCCGATTTTCAAATTCCTGATTTCCGCCAACCGATTCGGCTTGAATCCACCGACCTCTTCTCCATCGAGAAGATAGTTGCCCGAAGTAGGCGTATCCAAACAGCCTATAATATTCATAAGTGTCGATTTACCGGAACCCGATGGTCCCACTATTGCGACAAATTGATTCTGTTCGATCTCAATATCAATAGTCTTCAGCGCCTCTACTTTGACCTTTCCCGTGTTGTAAGTTTTATACAAGTTACTCATACTGATGATTGACATCTCAAAACCTCTTTAATTATTCATATCTCAATGACTCCGCGGGATTGATCTTCGCCGCTTTGCGCGACGGGAAAAATCCAGCCCAAAATCCGATTGTTAGCAGTATCAAAGCGGTGATTATCGCTATATCCACGGATATAACCGGTTTACCGAGAAAACCTATCGCTTCCGCCACATCCTCGCTCACCATCTGTGAAATATTATCAATCAGAATCCCGATACCCCGTATCATAACACCTGCGAAAAGAAATCCGAAAAATCCGCCTAATATTCCGATCAGCAAGGCTTCGATAATAAACTCGATAAGGATGTATCGAGCTTTGGCGCCCATCGCCATCTTAATCCCAATCTCCTTGGTGCGTCTTCGAACGGTTACATACATTATATTAGCTACTCCCACCCCCGCGACCAGAAGCGTCATACCGCCAATCACGCCCAGGAATATCTGTACGCCCAGTGTTACAGCTCTCATCTCCTTGGCGCTTTCCATAGTGTCCCACATCCACAAAGCGGATTCGTCTTCGGGATCGAATTTATATTTCCCCCCCAGTACCCGATATATTTCTCGTTTCACCCTCTCGGAATCCTCGGTCTTTGCGGGTTTGTAGATGAAAACATCGAGAATTGTATCGCCGAGCATCATGCCGAAGGTTGTAAGGGGAATTACCACTTTTTCTTCATCGGGTCCCGAATACATCCCCATCTGATTTTTCTCGATCATAACGCCGATAACGGTGAATGGGATATTGTTGATCATTACAATTTTGCCAACTGCTTCCTCTTCGCCGAAAAGCTCTTTGGCTACGGCGCTGCCTAAGAATGCCACCCGCCTTTTCAAATCCAGATCGGTCTGATTTATGAAACGACCGCCTTGCTGCGCATAATGATGTCTTAATTCCTCGTATGAAGGAGTTACTCCGGTTAAATGCCGGCTGATGATCTTCTTCCCATGCGATATTGCCGCCCCCCATCGCTGATACTCTCCTCCGGCGTCTTCCAGAGAAGGAATCCTGTGCTTAACCAGTTCGATATCTTCGGGCTTCAGCCGTATTCCCCTTCCAGGCGGAAGCCCTTTAAAGGCTTTCTTGGTTTGACCGCCCCATACGACAACTATTCCCTCGCCCATTCCGGCGGTTCCGGCAACCAGTTGCCGTTTCAATCCCTCGCCGAATGACAGCAAAAGGATAATGGAGACAGTCCCCCAGGCTATCGCCATAACGGTTAAGCCTATCTTCTTGCGCTGCTTATTAAAATCGGAGATGAATAATCTCAATAGGTGCCAGGCTTGACTCATAACCGGAGCGCCTCCACCGGATTTAGTCTGGCTGCCCGACGCGCCGGGAAATAGCCGGACAGGAAGCCGATAATACCGAGTAAAATACTGGCTAATATGGCGATCTCTGTCGATATCACCGGCGTTCCCATTTCTTCGATGTTCAACATCGTATAACCCTTGATAATAACGCCTGAGAGAACCAATCCGATTACGCCCCCTATGAATGTCATCAAAAGCGTCTCTGCAACCAATTGCCATAATATAAATGACGCTTTTGCTCCCAGAGCCATCTTTATCCCGATCTCTTTGGTGCGTTCCTCCACCACAGCATTCATTATGTTGGATACTCCAATAGCGCCTACGAGAAGAGTAAAAAATCCGACCATTCCCAGGAAAACATTCATTCCCAGAATAAAATTATCAAAGAATTGGTCTGCCCGGGTAGTGTCCCATTCCCAAATCGCTTCTTCATCTTCGGGGTCGAATTGATACTTGCGCGCCAATACTTCGTTTACTCTTCGTTTAACATAGTCCGACTGCTTTGATTCGTGAGGTTTAACTACCATATTGTTCAGATAGCTCCTGTTATACATAGACGTGAACGTGGTGTAAGGGATAAATGTTTTACGGCGATCGGAACCGGAATATGATGAGTTCTGGTCCTTTTCTATCATCTCGCCCACAACGGTGAAAGGCACGAAATCGATTGTTATAATTTTCCCGATAGGATCCTCGTCCCCGAAGAGTTCTTTTTTAGCTTCGTAACCGATAAACGCCACCCGTTTCTTATTGGCGATATCGTTTGGATTAATATACCTTCCGCCCGGCTTGGGGATCATATTCCTCATTTTCCCAAATTCGGCATTACCGGCTGTAACCTGATTAATATAGATATTGTCGCGATACTTAATGGTGGAAGACCAATTGGTATATTCCGGCGATGCCATGGCTATCTCCGGTATCATCATCTTCAGATATTCCGGATCTTTTTCGACGAACCGAATCCTGCGTCCCTTGGGCATCCCTTCGTAAGGCATCCCGGTTCTCCCGCCCCAGAGGATGATAATGGCTTCTCCCATGCCGTGTTGTCTTCGTTTCTGATCCTTTTTTAAACCGGTGGTGAATGCCAAAAGGAGGATGATTGAAGCAGTCCCCCAGATTATCCCAAACGTCGTCAATGCGGTGCGCAGTTTTTGACTGCTGAGGTCACGATAGAATTGCTTGAGGAAGAGGAAGAACTTCATTTATTCGATTTCCTTGGGAGGTCTTTCCACTACTAAGGTGCTTTCGACTAATCCCTCCACGATCTCGACATTCAATCCATCGGAAAGCCCGGTTTCGATGTAGACAGTATCAATTTTCTCTTTGTTGGTCGTATCCGGCATTATTTCCACATACGTTGAATCGCCTTCATAATGCACCAATCTCTCCGGCACCACCAATATACTGTCTTTCTGATTGATAACTACCTCGGCATTCGCCGAATAACCGGCTCGCAATGTTTTCTCGCTCTCTCCGGTGATCTTAATCCAGACATCAAACAATATGGTATTGTCCTCCTTACGCGCTTTTGGAGAGATTCTATACAGTATTCCGTCGATCTTCTCATTTGGTAAGGCTCCGACCTTGATGGTGACTTCCATCCCTTCCTCCAGTTTACCCACGTCGATCTCATCTACAGTGCCTTTGAACACCAGGTCATCCATTCGGGCGATTGTAGCCAGAACAGTCCCCGCCTGATACGAGGTCAGCGGCACCACCGGATCGCCGTTATCGACGTCCAATTGAAGGATTGTACCGGAAATAGGAGCTTTAATAACCGATTCCACGTTTCTATCGGCTATCTTGGTTCTTCCGCTTTCCAACAGCGATAGCTTCTCTTTCGCCAGCTGGTATCTTAATTCCGCTTCTTCGTAACTTCGCTGCTTGGTATCGAAATCCGATTCCGATATATGCTCTTTCGCCAGAAGCAACTGAGCCCTATCGAACTCCTTTTGGGCATTACGATAAGTAACCTCATAAATCTCTACATTTTTCTTCGCTTCCGCGAATTCGAGAGGTGTAGGATCGGGGCGGACTTCTAAAATCGGCTGTCCCTTTTGCACGTAATCTCCAACCTCCACAAATAATTTATCGACTATTCCTGAAATTTTTGATTTTACGCCGACCTCGGTATCGGGATTTATCTCACCTACAGCCAGAGCTTTATCGACTATACTACCTCTCTGAACCGGAAAGGTTTTAATCCCATTCTGCGCTTTGCCATTGCCGGAGAAAAAGGCAAACCAAACCGCAGCGGCTATAAAAATTAACACAAAAACCAAACCTATCTTCTTTATCATAAATCAACTCCTACAGAAATTTCGCCATAATTGGCTTTTTATACGTGATTAATTACGCGGGTGTTTCACTTGATATTCCCTCTTTATTCTAATTTACGGAAACCTCATTGGATTATTAATGTATTATTAATAATGAAACGTGCTGAAATTTGATTTATTCTTTATATACCGAATTCTGAATTCTAAACTGAATCGGGAGATTCTCATGCCACTTCTAAACAATAAACTATCGAGAAAATTGAGGAACCGCTTCTCACTTTACGCGGTTCTAATTGCTGTTTTAATGTTATTCTTTTTATTATCATCTAACTATGTTGATCAAAATTCGTATTCGGAGACTATGAACAGTACGGAGGATTCAAATATGGCAAAGGCAACTTTCGGCGCGGGGTGCTTTTGGGGTGTGGAAGCTGAATTCCGCAAATTAGAAGGCGTTGCTTCCACTGCGGTAGGATATATGGGGGGAGATACCGAGAACCCCACATATCAAGAGGTCTGCACCGACAGAACGGGACACGCAGAGGTTGTGGAAGTAACTTATGATCCCGATAGAATAAGCTACGAAAAGCTTCTTGATCTATTCTGGGAGATGCATGACCCCACGACTTTGAACCGTCAAGGTCCGGATATAGGAAAGCAATACCGCTCTGTAATTTTCTATCAGGATGACCATCAAAAGGAGCTTGCGGAGCAATCCAAAAGGGAGCTCGATGCAAGCGGAAAGTATTCTAATCCGGTAGTGACCGAGATTGCGCCGGCGGAGACATTTTACCGAGCTGAAGAATACCATCAGCAGTACTACGAAAAGAAAGGGATAACATCCTGCCGGATTAAATAGCTTCCTGATTACTCAATACCTGAGATTTCAACTGCTGCCCTTCCAAAAAGAGCAGCAGTTGTTTTTATACCTTGATTCCGGATAATACCTTTAATATATTCCCTGCATGAATATGCCATTGGATAACAAGGTAGCAGTAATCACCGGAGCCAGTCGAGGGATAGGCGCTTCGGCTGCTGAACATTTCGCGCAGCAGGGTGCGGAAGTTTTTCTGCTGGCACGTGATGCGAGGGCGTTGGAAGAAGTTGCTGATCGTATCAATGAGTCCGGCGGAGACGCTACTCCCCTAACCTGCGATGTCAGCTCGAAAATTCAGGTCTCAGATGCATTTGAGAGGATTGGAAATCATGCTGGTAGTATAAATATCCTGGTGAACTCCGCTGCGGTTCTTGAAAAGAAGCTGATGGAAGAACTTGAGGAAGATCTGCTGGAGAAAATGTTATCCGTAAATATAAAAGGCTCGCTGCACTGCTGTCGGTCAGCATTAGAATTAATGAGAGACCAAGGCGGTTCTATTATCAATATATCTTCACTTTCCGGAGTAGTGGGAGTTGAGAAATTCCCCGGCATGGGAGCTTATATGATTTCAAAATACGGTTTGTGGGGATTAACCGAGATACTGGCCGTCGAATGGGCGAAATACGGGATCAGGGTGAACGCTGTCAGCCCCAGCGGAGTTGATACCGAAATGTTCCGAACTGCATTCCCCGATGCGAATGCCCCCATGTCGCCGAAGGATATTGCCAATGTTTGTCTGTTTTTGGCATCCGATGACTCCCGAGCCATTACCGGAGAAAATATTATCGTAAAAGGTTTATAGTTTATTCTGCAAATGACGGATTAAGTTATGCAAATAGGTATAATAGGATTACTATCCTCGGGAAAAACCGCATTTTTTAACGCCCTTACCGGTCAGGAAGCCTCTACCGGTGATTATGCCCTGTCCAAAGAAGCGAATATGGCTGTAGTTAAAGTTCCCGATCCTCGCCTAAACCGACTTGCCGAGATTTTCAAACCCAAGAGAATAGTTCATGCCGAAGTACAATATGTAGATATCGCCGGGATGACCGGCGGAAAAAGCTCGGAGAAAAAGGAAGCCGCTTATGTAGCTAATTTGCGAAACGTAGATGCCCTGGCTCAGGTTGTGAGAGTATTTCAAGATCAAAATATTCCCCATCCCGACGGAAGCATCAATCCGGTCAGGGATATAAACAATGTGAATTCCGAGCTCCTTTTTTATGACCTCCTACTAATTGATAACAATATTCAGAAACTTGAGAAAAAGCTGAGGGTTTCCAGGGATGATGATGCACAGAAGATGTTGAGTTTGTTCGAGAAATATAAAGGTGCGCTGGAATCGGAGACCTTTTTGGCAGACCTGGAGTTATCTGATTCCGAATTAAAAACAATCTCCGGCTTTGGATTCCTGACCCTGAAACCGCAGCTATATATCCTGAATATCTCCGAAGAAGATCTCGGTTCTTATTCAATCACCGATGATATAAAGTCGGCGATGAAACCGGAATCCAAATCTTCGGCAGTATCTCTGTGTGCGGAGATTGCCATGGAAATCTCCCGCCTCGACGAGGAAGATAAGAAGGAGTTCAGAGAAAGTCTGGGAATCGAAAAACCGGCACTGGAAACCGTAATCCAAAAATCCTACCACCTCTTGGGAGTTATCTCATTTCTTACCGGAAGCGACACCGAGGTTCACGCCTGGACTGTAAAGCAGGGTGCCAAAGCTCCCCAGGCGGCAGGCGCAGTCCATACCGATTTTGAAAAAGGATTTATAAAGGCGGAAGTTATTCAATTCGAAGAGCTTGACAAACTTGGTAGCTGGAGCGAAGCTAAATCAAAAGGTAAGCTGCGTCTTGAAGGTAAGGAATATGTTGTCAAGGATGGCGATGTTATTTTATTCCGCTTTAATGTATAGGAGAGGTCTTTAATCAGTTTATCACACTTGTGGATTAGGCTCGCGCCATTGAAGAGCACACCGGCAGTTATCCCTTTCCTTGCATATGATCCCTGAATCTGGCGCTTGAACCAAGTGGTCAGCCACACGAGGGACACCGCTGAGTGACATGTTTAGCCCCTACGATAGCGGGGATACGCATGTTATTTTACATTTTATCGTAACACATGCTTATCTGTTGTATGCTTGCGCATCCATCAGCTAAACATGCCACCCCGTCATTGCCCCGATCACATCGGGAAAGCGAAGCAATCCGTTTCCTTCCTGGGCAGGTCAGTAGACTTGACGCCGCGATAGACTCCCTCATCCCCTATCCCCCTCTCCCACTAAATGGGAGAAGGGGAACTGTGTGGATATCTTTTATTCATCACAAT
>CAZLVS010000059.1:0-17470 GCA_964563085.1 uncultured Ignavibacteria bacterium
AACTTTGGATACCCCTTTTGATTACCTTTTTACACATAATTATTGACATTACCTCTATGGATGCGATGAGATAAATAATTTATTGACTTTTTTCGTGCTAAATATTATTATTATTATCGGTAGCCGTTAATTCCCATTACAATCAGGATTTCGTGTTATCATCAATTATTGAATATCGATGGATTTATGAATTCGCCCATAATGGGCAAAAAATGCGCAGGATCATAATGGTTCTGCGTGCGGCCAACAGAGCGCGGGTCGGAATTTTTATTCCGGCCCGTTAATTATTATATGGACTTTTCAGGAACCTTATCAACGCTTTTGCTGGTTACTAATAGAAATACTCAAGTAACTTCATCAGATATGAAAACGAATATTACAGAATTGGAGAATTTTATGCGGGGAATTATTCCATTATTATTTTTCCTTGTTCTGTCCCATCAAGCTTTCGGTTTCGAGAGTTTGCAGTATGCTTATAACATGGCGCAGCCTGCAATGGGATATGATAAATATGTGCAACTCGATCCCGACCTCGAATACCAGGGCGATTTGGTAATTGAATCCGCCGGACGGATACGGATCGATGGCGGCGGGGCGAAAATCTTCCCGTCATATATGCTGCAATCGATAAAGGTTGAAAACTCTACTCTGGATATCTCCGGCTGTGTATTCATCATGAATATGAACAGCATCACCTACGGTATCGGATCCGATGGGAAGATATTTCAAAATACGATCTATGGCAATGATCATTCCGGTATTTATATCCGAGAACATAATCCCGATCCGGGTATTGAGATTTACGACAACATTATCGCCAATTGCGAAAACGGAATCATGGTCGCTCCCTACTACTATGCCGAATATATCGCTTACAATATCGTATTTAATTCCAATGCCTACAACTATGCCATAGACAACTGCTGAGGTATCCCGGATGTGCCTTTTGAGCCCTCTCCCGGTACGGGGGAGCTTGACGAAGACCCGATGTTTCTCGATGCTGAAAACTGGGATTTCCGAGTAGATCTTAACTCTCCCGCCGTAGCCAGCGGCCGTTATGGCGATACCCGCGGAGCATTGCCCTTCGGAGTAACGGGAATCGACGATGATGAAAACAGACTGCCATCGCAGATATCTCTGTTCCCGGCTTATCCCAATCCATTTAACGCCTTCACGGTATTAACCTTCGAATTTCCTGAGCTGACTAAATACAGTTTGGAGATTTTCAATCTGCGGGGACAGAGAGTGGAGATGTTGGCAAACAATGAGGTTAGCAACGGATTCACCAGGTATATCTGGGATGCTGCCGAATTTTCCAGCGGCGTATATTTCTATAAGCTGAGCGCTGGCGACAAAGTTTTCACTAAACGGATGACATTGCTGAAGTAGTCGGTAGTCATTAGTTGTTAGTCGTTAGATGGGGATATCAAATGATTGCGGGAGTTTGGCATGTTTACGGAGTGTTGAAAACCCGTATCGCAGTCATTGTCCCGATGTTATCGGGAAAGCGAAGCAATCTGTTTCTGTTATCATGCAAACTGTTAGAGATTGCGGTCCCGATACAATCGGGACAATGGTTTTTTCAACAAGCCCCTTGACCATACCACACGCATTGAACAGCTATTTTAGCAAGATCATCGCTTTGACTTCGCGGGTGGATTTCGGGTAGGTCGGCGGGCTTGCCCCCGATACCTTTAGTTCGTAAAAATAGATTCCCGTAGAAACTGGGGTGCCATCGCTGCGGATTCCCTGCCAGATTAGTTGATAGTCGCCCGCGGGCTGTCGGGAATTCACTGGTTGGGCAACTAATTCCCCGCGCATGTTGATTATGTTCAGTTGAACCTGCGCAGGTTCGGGGAGGTAATATGAGATTATAGTCTGACCGTTGAAGGGATTAGGGTAATTCTGCTGGAGATAGAATTTATGCGGTCCGGAGGGTTCATCGGTTTCGAGTATGTCGGTGGAGTGGTGATAGTAATAGCATCCGATATCGGCCCTTGTGGAATCCGGGTCCAAAGGTGAATTGGGGTCACCGGCATCAATGCATGGCGAACCCTCCTGAAGATAATAATCCCCATTCACCGGATCGACAAATTGTGGGTCTTCAAACAAACAATTAGGTCCCGGTTCTATACCCTGATAATCTCCATACTCGTTTTGCCAAAATAGGTTATAATCTAAAATGAAGCTGTGAGAACTACCTCCCCTGCACAAACCACCTTGATCGTTGTAGGCGAAAATGTTATTAATAACGTAGCAGCTATCGTCGTAGTTGTACAGGTTTATCTGTAATCCTCCACCCCTGTTCTCACTATAGTATAGACATCGGTTTTCGACAAATGTATTGTTTCTGATTGTGATAATCTCCGAATCATGATATATGTTGACCCAAGCTCCGCCTCCGCTGACTGCAGGCCAAAAATATCCGCTTTGATTACCGAGAATTAAGTTATATTCTATTACAAAGTTAATTCCTTGAGCAAATATACCTCCCCCTCCCCACGATTCATCATCACCTCCGGCTATGTTGTTTGAAATTATGTTTTCCTCAATTCTGTACCCGCTCCCGCCAATACTAATTCCGCCGCCCAATATAAGCGCTCGGTTATCCGATATTATATTATTTCGGATTATCACGTTATCGCCTATTGAATAAATTCCTCCACCCTGCTCTATTACGCTGTTTCCCGAAATATAATTCACCTCTATAACCCCCGAATTACCAGCTTCGACTTTGACTGACGCTCCACCATACTTTATTCCCGAGAAGGAAAATCCCCTCAGAACTGCAGTAGTATCGGTTCCACCTGTAAAAATCGCCTGTTTTATAGAAGTTACTTGATACCCTTGTTCGCTTGTCAACAATATTCTCTTGCCCTCATAGCTAATAAACTCCCGATATTCTCCAGGTAAAACCAGAACTGTATCACCATTCTCAGAAGCGTTTATACCCTCCTGAATGGTTTCATAATCTGTAGGAATATATATAATTCTCGCCATCCCTACTGCGGCCAACCCCAACAAAAGCATCGATGTAAGAATATATTTCATAATCTTTGCCCTTTCTTTACTGTAATTTAATAGAATTTTATTCGTAATCAAGAAAAATCTTTCTTGACGATCATAACGAAATCGTGATAGAATTGACTGTTAAAACGGATAGAAATCTCAAAACCATGGTTTGCGGGAGGTGATATGAGAAAAAAAATTGAGAAATGCTCGATTTGGGGAATTTTTACAATCACGGTATTGTTTCTGTTTCCTCAAAACTCATTCTCTAATCAAGATATTTCTCTGAATGTGCGGACTTTAGGAGAAATTGATTCGACAATCCTATTAGGGATTCGCAATATCTGGGGCTGGGAAGACACCACTAATGATAGTTTATATGGACTTGCAAGTATCACTCCTGAGCCCGATTTTCCCGATAGTGGGGGGTTGGCAATAATCAACTGCACCGACCCATCAAATCCCAATTTTGTAAAAATCATCAAGCCGAGTGCCCCCGCAAACAGAAAATGGAATGCCCTGTATTCTTATTGCAACGATTCACCGAAAACATCGGATTTCTCCGATGATTCTTGGTGCTGATTTCGGGCCATGAGGTTTTATAGTCGACCTGATGTTATTTGTAAACACTCCTATTTATCAGCATTCTCTTTTAACTCCCGTTTATCCAGCAATGCATACATCTGTGTCTTAGACCGGATAACTTTCAGCAGGATCATATCCCTGTCTTTTAATTTCCTCATAGCTTCTTTAAAATCATCCAGACCATCGACTCGAACCCCTTCGACTTCCACGATGACATCCCCGAATTGCAGGTCAGCCTTACCAGCCACCCCTCCAACCTCCGCAAACTCCACAAAAACTCCCTTCTTGGTTTCCAGAGCATATTGCCGATACATCGTTTCGGTGATCTCCTTGACGATCAGATCAAGTTCATCGATTTCGAACTCGTCGGCTTTCACTTTTGGCTGCAGCGCTGCTTTCACCTCGATATCCTTCCTTTTCCCATCCCGCACTATTTCCAGATCTATCTCATCGCCGACTTTTTGTGAAGATATCATCTGTGAAAAAGCATTGAGGTCGTTTTCATTTTCAGCGGAAACCGGTTCACCATTAAGCGAGACGATAATATCCTTCTGCTGCAGTCCTGCCCTTCGAGCCGGCGAGTCTTCAGCAATATCGGAAATCAGGATACCTTCCAGATCCTTATCTCCGAAATATTCCGCATACTCCCTCGGAAGCGGCTGCAGGAATACTCCAATCCATCCTCTATCTATAGCGCCGGTCGCCATCAATTTGTCACGCACATCTTTGGCGATATTGATCGGTATGGTAAATCCCTGCCCTCTGCCGTAGCCGATGGAGTTTATCCCGATTACTTCGCCGCGCAGGTTGACTAATGGCCCGCCCGATGAACCGGGATCGATTACGGCGTCGGTTTGAAGAAAATCATTGATGAGCGGCGTTTCGATCGGTAATTGCAGTACGCGCCCTTTGCCCGATATAATGCCGAAGCTGACAGTCCGGTCGAAACCATAAGGGTTTCCGACAGCGATAACCCATTCGCCCACTTTGGCGCTGTCGGAATCGCCGAGGGTGGGAATGTTTAGTTTGCCGGGAGATTCAATTTTAATAAGCGCCAGATCTGTTTGTTTATCTGAGCCTATAATCTCCGCAGGATACTCCAGTTTGGATTCCAGAGTTACCGTAATCGATTGAGCATTATCCACAACATGATCGTTAGTCAGTATAAAACCCTTCTCATCGATAATCAGCCCGGAACCGAGAGATTGGAATCTTTGATTATTCAGTTTCTGAACCACATCGATATGCACCACCGATGGCTTGATTTTGTTCGATACCGAAATAATCATATCCTGAAGGTCCTCGAATATCCTGATCGGCTCTTCGGCATACACAGCCCCGGCACATACTGTCAACAACAGCGTTGAGAATAAAAGTCGAGAAAATTTTGAAAACATTGAATACCTCATTGACGAGTTTAAAGAAGTAGTATACAATAGCAAGGATATTAATGGCAAGGTAATTCCCGGGGATGTGGAATGCAGCATACTGATTTTTTGTGATATTACTTATTGCAATTCACAAATGGAACTTATTTCAATCGCAGAAATACTATTTTGAGTGATGATAAAAACTATTTGCTGTCATCAATTACAGAGATGGTAACAATCTAAAGTTGGCATGGATATGCTTGATCACTGATCCGGCAGCTGCTGGCTATATTCGAGAAAAAGCATATCAATGAGCAATTTTAAATTAGTGCATAAATGTTAGAAAAAAGTGCTTGACAATACCTGGGTTTCAATATAAGTTAATTATAGTATTTATCCAATAGGTAGAAGTATAAGTTGTAACAAATGGTAATAGAAATGTGAGGTAGAATAATATGGCGATTACCACAAGACCAAAAAGAAAACTTCGTATAATGGTTATCGAAGACGATGCCGATCTATGCGAATATCTAATCGAATTGCTGACTGAGGAGGGTTATGAAGTTGAGGCATTCCAATCTCCGGCAGAAGCAATCGAGCAGCTGAAGAACAAGGTCTATCATTTAGTCTTGCTTGATCTTAAGATGGCTGAGATGAGCGGAGTTGAAGTGCTTCGTAAGATCCGCAAGTTCGATTCCGATCTCTGCGTGATTATCCTGACTGCGTATCCATCGGTGGACACCGCAGTGGAAACCATGAAGCATGATGCGTTCGATTACATCAAGAAACCGTTCGACAATGAGGAGTTGAAGGCTGTGGTTGACAGGGCGGTGCGCGCCAAAGGACTGGTTGTCGATCGAGCCAAGCAGGTTTGCATTGAGATTGGAAATCGAGTTAAGGAGCTTCGTAAAAAGAAGAAGCTTACTTTAAAACAGCTCGCTAACCGCGCCGGCTTATCGGTTTCATTGATTTCACAAATCGAAAGGGCCGAAAGCGCCGCTTCGATTTCAACCTTGACGAAAGTATCTTCAGCATTGAACACCAAGATGGAGACATTCTTTAAAGGTATTTAAGTAACTCGGCAGGGGCAAGTTTAACCAAAAACCGCAGTATTGGTTTTAGAGGGAGTTCCGATTGGCGCTCCCTTCATTATTTATTGGAATATTGTCAAGCCGTTGTCGAATATAGGTCGGTTTCATCGGGGGCGGAAACTGAATCTCAATCGAGACGAGGACTTTTTCAATAAGCCTTTTGGAACCCCTCGTATACTTCCTCATAAAAATCTTTAGTGATTTTACAATTTGATATGTTAATATTGATGATGTATATTTATAGTCGGAGGTGATTTAGGTATCATTATGGATTGGAAGACCGAACGATTCCGTTTATCCGATATTCCGTCATCAGGACATCTCAAAATAAAGAACGGACGCGTAGTTAATTATGACAGGGATGCCGCCGGTTTAGCGGGCAAAAATTCGGAGTATTTCAAGAATCGAAAACTCACTCAATTTGATTTTATTCACAGTGAAGATCGAGCTGCATACCGGAAGTTTTTGGATTCACGTTTTAAGAATGGCAAACGGGAAATTATATTCAGGGCAAAGACCGGCGACGGCGAGCCTAAATGGATCCGTCAAACAGATATTAAGAATGAGGATAGCAAGCATGGCGATTTCGATTGGATATCCGTTCTGGAAGATGTTACCGGATTTCAGAAACTGCAGCTTAAAGAGCAGCTTCTGCATCTTATTGAGAGGCTTAAAGAGAAAAGCGGTCTAAGCGATAGTGTTCAATCAAGCTGCAAAGTCCTGAAAAAATCAGTTAGCTTCGACAAGCTCTTTTTAAAACTCGAATTCCCCAATAACGAAGATCCGTTGTATTACGAGGTTACCGTATCCAAATCAATCGACCTGCGTAAACAGCAGGATAACGAGTTGTTTCGGAGAAAATCAGTTACCGAACGCCTTGAAGGAGGGATCAACGGCGTTTTCAGACTCAGGGATTTTGGTTATAGCTGTCTGCATTCATCCAAAAGCGACGCCGGAATTATAGCTGCTATCATAGTTACAAGACGATCTTCAAAGTTCGAGCAATGGGAAGTGAAGCATATGGAGCAGTTTCTTTCTATGCTTTCACCTGTTTTCGAGAAAGTTTTGCTTGGAAGAGTCGTCCGACAAAGTGCGGAAAAGGACTCTTTAATGGATGATATTTTAAAGCGGAATGAAGATCTCGAGACCTTAAACGAGATATCGAATATTATCGGTTCCGAACAGGATACCAGGAAAGCTCTGTGGAATTGTCTTAAATACCTGGTGAAGCATACTAAAGCCGACGCCGGAGTTGTTTATCTAAAAATGGGTAATAGTAGTAATCTCCGCCTGATTGCGCATACGCAGCTGCCTCAGGCGGCTCAGAAGAGGTTGCGGGATGTTCAGCAAGCGCCATACGATAAATCGCCTCTTCAAACCGGAAAGACAACGCTGATACATGATTTTACGGAGACTTACCCTTTCCTGCGAAGCATAGCTGAGGAATATAGGGTAAAGGGATTTATCTCGATTCCTTTAAAATCCAAGAATAAGGTTTTGGGATTGATCGACCTGGTATTTCTGAGGTGTGTAGATGAAGTTGAGATTTCCATTGAATCGCTAAACTCCATTGGAAACCAGGTTGGGGCAGCTCTGGATAACATGCTGACATTCAGGCAAATTCGGGAAGCCGAAAACAAGTATCGCATAATCTATGAATCGTCATCCGATCTTCTTTATTCCACCGACCTGAAGGGCAACATTACCAGCGTCAATCCGGCTTTTGAAGAAACTATGGGGGCAGACACAGAAAAGCTAATAGGTAAAAAGCTGTATTCGCTTGCTGTTAGAGGGCAACGCAATCTCTTTAGGGATTTTATTGAATATTCCGCAAAACGGAAGGTTGTCCATCCAAAGGAGATTAAGCTTCGGACCGTAATCGGAGATAGAATACTATCATTCACTGCGGCGCCGCTCAGGGACGACAGCGGGCATATCCTCGGTACGCGCGGCGCAGGGCGGGACATAACCGATAAGGTGCAAATCGAAAAGGCTCTCTCGCAGAGCGAGGAGAATTTCCGGCTCCTGGCTCAGAATGCCAATGACAGCATACTAATAATACGCCCCGACGGAACAAACGTATATGCCAATAAGCGCACCTCGGAGATTACCGGTTTCAGTATTCAAGAACTGCTGGATATGAAATATACTGCGCTGCTTCATCCTGAGGAGTCCAGCGAACTCGGTAAGAGACTCAGGAAGACGCTAAGAGGTGAGAAGCAGGCTTTACAATATGAAGCCCGAATCATAAGAAAGAACGGCGATGAAAAGCATGTCGAGATAACAGCAGCGCGCACGGTCTGGCAAGGAGGGTCTGCCGTCATTGCAGTCACACGCGACATAACCGAGAGAAAAGAGGCCCAAGAAGCGCTCAATGAATCGCTAAACACATTATCGGACGTGGTGCATTCGATTCCCACCGGCCTTTTAATATTCCGATATGATTCGGAGGGAGGCTTTTTCCTTATTGACGCAAATCCGGAAGGCGAAAAATCGCTGAATATCCATCTCGAGGATTACAGGGGTAAGGATATCAGCGACCTCTCCCGGATGTTCCTCGAAGGGGAAATCAGAGAGCGATGCGTTGATGTCATGCACACGGGCGAAAGTTTTACGAATGAGGATTTCCGCTACGAGTTTAATGGTCAGATAACAATACTCAGATTTCGGATATTCCGCATGCACGGGCGGAAACTCGGATTTGCATTCGAGGACATAACCGAACGGAAACGAGTTGAAGAGCATTTCAGAGGCATTTTCAATAACACCACCATAGGACTATATCAGACAACTCCGGACGGTAAGATAGTGATGGCGAATCCGGCTCTGGTTAATATGCTGGGGTATTCATCCTTCCAAGAACTCGCCAACCGCGACCTTTCCGAAGCCGGATATGAACCGGAGTATCCCCGTTCCCACTTCAAGAAGCTGCTTGAGGAAAAAGACCAGATAATGGGACTGGAATCCGCATGGATAAGAAGAGATGGATCAGTGCTCTATGTCAGGGAGAGCGCCAGAGCTATTAGAGATAAAAACGGCATTGTGCGTTACTATGAGGGTACCGTGGAGGATATTTCCGAACAAAAGAAAGCATCGGATGCCCTGAAGGAATCGGAACTGTTATATCGCACTACAATCGATTCCATAGTTGACGGAATACACGTTGTTAATCCGGAGCTTCGATTTACGCTTATTAACGATACTTTGATTGAATGGAATAAATCCCTGGGTTTAACTTCGGATGTAATCGGAAAAAGAATTCGGGAAGTATTTCCCTTTTTGGATGAGAATGTGGTCGAGGAATACCGCAATGTATTCAATGGAGGCAAGATCCTCGTCACTGAAGAGGAAACGGAGATAAGCGGAAAGAATTTCGTTACGGAGACACGGAAAATTCCGGTGATTGAGGGTGAAAATGTTGTTCGAGTAATTACGGTTATAAGAGACATTACCGAGCGCAAGCATTCCGAGGAAGCCATCAAGGAGAGCGAAGAAAGGTACCGAGCCATAGTTGAGTCCTTCGAGGGGATCATCTATATCTGTTCCCGTGATTACAAGATCGAATTCATAAATGAACGCGGAATAGAGCGCACCGGGTACAATCCGACCGGGGAATGCTGCTATAAGGCGCTCCACGGTTTGGATGATGTTTGCCCCTGGTGCGTCAACGACCGGGTTTTTAACGGGGAGACCGTAAGGTGGGAGATAAATAGCCCCAAGGATGACCGATGGTACTACATTGTCAACACGCCCATTTTCCACATGGACGGGACCATTTCCAAACAGGCGATGATTCTTGATATCACCGAACGAAAACATGCTGAGGAGGCGCTGCGGCAGGAAAGGGATAGAGCTCAGAACTACCTCGATATCGCCGCAATAATGATCGTGGCTATCGATGAAAATGGTAAGGTTACCCTGATAAACAAAACCGGATGTGATGTTCTCGGATTCCCCGAAAACGAAATCGTTGGTTCCAATTGGTTCGATAGTTTTATCCCCCGGGAAGATAGGCAAACCATTTTAAAAATGTTCAATAAGATGATCAGCGGCAAAATCCCCTGTGTTGACTACTTCGAGAATCCGGTTGTAACCAAAGACGGGGATAAGAGGGTAATCGCCTGGCACAATACGCTGTTGAGAAACGACGATGGCAAAATATCCGGAACGTTGAGCAGCGGCGAAGATATAACGGTGCGAACCCTGGCGGAAAGAAGGCTGAAAGAAACCCACGAGAAGTATGAGAAAACCGTATCCACCATTAGGGATTACCTGTGGAGCGCCACCATCGAGAACGGAAAGTGGAAGCCCGAATTCATAACACCGGTTTTCGAGCGAATTACCGGCTATAATCCGATAGATTTTATGACCGATCCCATGCTCTTGCTGAAAATGGTGCACCCGGAGGATAGATCCGCTGTCAGGAACAAAATAAAGGATTTGATAAAGGGTTCGGCGGTGACTTATGAACATCGGATTATGCGAAAGGACGGCGGAGTTCGATGGATACATGACAGAGCTATTCCCACCAAAGACGAAAGCGGCAGAGTTATACGTATCGACGGCGTGGTCAGCGATATTACCGATCGGAAAAAAGCGGAGGTGCAAGCCGGAGAATTACGCGATAAGTTAACCCATATCGAGCAATTGGCATCACTGGGAAGGATGGCCGCCGGCGTTGCGCACGAGATAAACAATCCCCTGTCGGTTATATCCGGAATGCTCCAGGAACTGATAAGGAAAACGGGGCGAGATGATCCTCTCCAAACCAAATTCTCAAGAATGCGTAAGGTGGCTGACAGAATAGGGAAAATTGTGGACGGACTGCTTCATTTCTCTCGTCAGAGCCGAACACACTTTATTCCAACTGATATACATGGTATTATTGAGGAATCGTTATCCATGATTGAGGAGAAAAGGCCGCTCAGGAAAATAAAGTTAATCAAAAAGTATTCAAAAAAACTCCCCAAAGTAAGCGTGGAGCGGGATCAAATATCGCAGGTAATAATTAACTTAGTTAGCAATGCAATTGATGCTATGCCAAACGGCGGAGAGTTAACCATCAAAACCGAATACGACAAAGACGAAGAATATATAACAATTCTCGTTAAGGATACCGGAACGGGAATATCGCCGGAAGCAAAGCGAAAGTTATTCACCCCGTTCTATACCACTAAACCCGTGGGCTACGGTACCGGATTGGGCTTAGCTATAAGCTATGGAATTATTCGCAGTCATCGAGGGATAATCGATGTTAAGAGTGAGACGGGTAAGGGGAGCGCCTTTACTATCAAGCTCCCGACCGGCAATGGCTCCCTAAGAGATAATCAAACTGTTATGCATCGCAATGACAATAAGGAGAGTTAATATCGGTTCAGAGCTTATGATGACACCCGATAATATTAGTATGAGAAACGAATTAGTACTCTTCATATTGCTGAGCATTATCATTGCAATAGCCAGCAGTTGCGACAACCAGACTACCGAGCCTGCCGAGCTGTCGAATATCACTATCGTTAATCCTAAGGAAGGAGTAACAATCGGCGATTCGGCAACCGTGATAATCAGCGCCGGCGACCTGCAAGAAGTGCAAAGAGTTGACCTCTTTATTGATGATGATTCGGTTTATTCCGATTTTCAGCCGCCTTATAGCTATTTCTGGAGTACGCACAACGTAAGTTCCGGACAAGCCCATACCCTGACAGCCAGGGCGGTTCTGGAGGATACGACATATATCTCTCCAACGACGACAGTAACAGTCCGGTTGGAATCCGGATTTCACATCATCTCGGAATTCAATATTACCGGTATAGCCGTATCCATCATACCCGATGCCGCCGCCAACTACCTGTTTGTCGCCTCCTCCGACGATGGAGTCCGAATCTATGATATCTCTATGCTTTATTCGCCTCAGTCTATTGCCGGCATTACTACTAACGGAAACGCTGCTGATGTTGAAATTGACGGAAACTACCTGTTCGTCGCCGAGAAAGATAATGGAGTAACCGTTTGGGATATCAGCAATCCCGAGGATATTCGGTACATCGATATATTCGACACCCCCGGAATCGCCTCGAAGTTAAGAATCGATACGCAAAATCGTTACGTGTATGTGATCGATGGCAGCGCTGTGCAGATTGTCGCCTACGACGGTAATTATCATTTCGGCGATTCCAGAAATACAGATTTGGGAGTTGGCTTGAAGGATGTGGCGATCAATGGTGGATATGCGCATGTAGGCGGCGCGGACGGCGTCAGGTTTCTGGATGTGTCTAATCCTTTGTTCCCGGATCCAATCAGTACCGTTTATTCAACCGATACACCGGTGTTAGGAATCATAAGCATTGATTCGCTCGATTTTCTGGCAAAAGGAACTACCGGAATAGATATATTTTCGTTCTCCGATATTTCCGCACCGCAATTCAAAGCCGATTTTAACACTGCCGGAAATTCCCAAATGGTCGCTGTAGAAAGGGTCGACGGCTATCAGATATTATATGTCGCCGATGGCGTAAATGGGGTTGGCTCATACAGGTATGTTGACAATGGTTCGCCGTCGATTACGTCCCTGTCGAATCTGGAAGTCCAGGGAAATGCTTCGGATATCGTTTATCACCAGGGATTGATATTCGTAGCTGATCACGGCCGTTTTTTGATCCTCCGACACTCGGAATAATACTCGCTGTATAACCCCGGTAGTGCTTTGAGGCTTATTTAATCAGACGGCTAATCGTTTCCAGCAATTCGTCCCGATCAACCGGTTTCTCCAACCGGGCTTTAAATGGATTATATTCTCGGTTATCCAGCATGCAAAGTATGACCTCCTTTACGCGAGAGCCGTTCCTAAGATGCCTGGTGACGGATTCAAGCATGATTCTGGCACAGACATCGGCAGGGATTCCGTAAAAACCGGTTCCCATCGCTGGAAACGCGATCTGCTTAATCCCTTTCTCATCGGCAAGCTTCAAGCAGTTTTCTACCGTGGCTTTCAGCTTTTCTTCCAGTCTCTCCTCTTGAAATTTCGGACCGTTTGCATGTATAATTTTCGACGCCTTTAATTTACCTGCCTCGGTGATTACCGCCTGCCCCACCTCTATCGGTTTTATTTTATCCAGTTCCTCCTGAATTGAAGGACCTCCCCGTACGGATATCGCTGAGCCATATCCCGAACCTAACCTGAGATTTGACTGGGCATAGAACACGAAGCACTCTACATCAATATCGGTAATATCACCCTTAATAAGGCGGACAACACTATCATTTACTTTAATCTCATCATCCATAGGTTCTCCTGTAATCTAAACCATATCATTATTGTATGTCATTTCAGTAATTGCTTTCTCGCTGAGCCCATAAGAGCATCTATATCTCCCGCTTCAAAAGGATTACCTATAATCCCAAAAATAACCCTTTCACATTCGGCCGGAATACCGTTTTCGTTGGAGGCTAATACCACCTTCACAAAAGGCACTCGCGGATCCTTATTGAGATACTCCGCCAACTCCCGCCATCGCTCGATCCCCATTGTGCTGTCCAGAATAACATAATCCGCCCTGAAATTCTGAATGATCATTGAGCATTTGTATTCGTTGTCAGCAATTTTGAGATTGAAATCCAAATCCCTGGCATTAGACTCCAATCCCGCCCTCAACTCGGGATTCCGAGTGACCACCAAAACATTGAATCTCTGCCCCTGCACGACCTGGAAATACTCGCAGTTATCGCAAGTGTTGTCGCAAAAAACCTTGGCGTGTCCCGCTTCTTCCGGAAGCTGACTCACTTCATAACAGCGCATGGCGCGCGATCGATACGCAATACAATTATAGCAATCCTCCTTGGGCTTGCCATCGGTACTATAATATTCCCAGCAAAACTGGAATAACCTGTTTTCCGCAGACTCAAATCCCTGCAGCGCTCCTGATTCTATAATCGATTTAAGAGTCTGCCTGTGGATGCGGAAATGACCTCCGGGAGTGCGGTTGGCAGGTATGCGTCCCGATTTAATCCACTTTAAGACTGTATCCGGAGTTACCGAACATAATTCAGCGGCTTTGCCGGTTGATATAAAATCCTTGTTTTGTGTCATTATTAAACGAAAACCCGAATTATGGATTTTATGCGTTTTATTGTTTCTATCGGTTATATTAATAGATTTTACATTCTTGTCAAGATATTCTTTTCACAAAGTTTGATGACACGCCAAAGAAGGTTTAGAAAGTGATGATACTAACCTACACCCGGCAGGGTCCAATTTATCTTCCAAAAGCGGACTCGATCCCGAAATAACCTGATTGACAAAAATGTAACTTACCCGTATAATTAGCAAACTGACTTGAGTTTAACTCTCGTTTAAAGCAAATGAAAGAGCAATCCGGAACAAGGATAGAGATAAATAGAAATGACAAGCAAATTACCTCGATTAGATAAAACCAGATTAACCATGTCCGCAATAAATGATAACTCGGAAGAAAAGCGATACTGGTTATCCCAAAGCGCTGCGGAACGATTGAACGCAATAGAGATTCAGAGAAAGTTAGTATATGGCGAAGTTCGAGCTACATCCCGACTTCAAAGACTTCTTGAAATATCTGAGCTTAAATAAGGTTAAATATCTGCTGGTCGGCGGGTATGCGGTGGGATATCATGGATATCCCCGAGCGACCGGCGATATGGACATCTGGATTGCATTAACTGAAGAAAATGCAAGAAGAGCGGCTCAAGCGCTTATAGATTTCGGTATGTCAGCTAAAGAAGTGACTCCCGAAATCTTCATGGAAGAGAAAAAGATTATTAGGATGGGATTATCTCCCGTCCAAATCGAAGTTATAACAAGCGTCACGGGGGTGGAATTCGGGGAATGCTATAAGCGCAAAGAAACAATAGAAGTTGATGACATCCCGATTTATATTATTTCACTTGAAGACTTGAAACAAAACAAACGCGCCGCCGGAAGATACCAAGACTTAGAGGATCTGGAGCACTTGCCGTAGAAGCGACAAATCTCAGGCATCTACCTTTGTCACTCTCAAATTGGGGAATATTTCTTTCGGCGATTTACCGGTAAGTCGCAGATAAAGAGAATCGGGGCAGAGATCGATGTTGTTTGGCCAAGTCAAGGCGCCGCTTTCGTCAACCTGAGCCATTTCAAACAAGCCGGATTCATCCCAAGCCTTAAAAACCCCTTTCCCCGCAAGATCGGACAAATCGATCTCACCCTCTCGTCCATCCGAGAATTGGATGCAGAGTTTATATCGCCGCAGGACTTTTAATTTCACTATCTTGAACATTCGCTATCGCCCTAAATTCTTTGCGCCAATTCATTTAAATACGAATTTCACTCCTAATTAATATAGGAACTATTCAAATAGAAGTCAATAAAAAACCCCCACCTTTGCAGGTGAGGGTTTAAATCACTCCCCGGCGGCGTCCAAAATATTCTATACGGAACGCGCCATGAAGCCATAAAGCGAGCCACAATGCAAATGGCAGATTCGCCGATTTAGTCCCGTTCTCTTAGGTTCTCCGATATAGTCACCGGATTTCGAGCGCAATGGAAAATCCCATAAACTACAACCTGCTTTTCCGCTGTTATGTAATAGATGGCATAAGGAAACCTTCTGAGTAAACAGCGTCGGAATTCTCCGAAAACTCTCGGATGAGCCAATGGACTGTCCATAATCTGATTTGCGCAAGCGTAAAACATTCGCAAAAACTCTTCGCCGAGGCCTATCGCCCTTGATTCATACCAGTCATAACCCGCTGTCAAATCCTCCTCGACATCAGGTACAAGCCTCAGAATATATGTCATTTCTTTTTCGCAATCCTTACCCGAAGTTCATCGAGGGATAGTAGTCGGCCCGGCGCCGCGCCGTATTCATTAAGCCTTCGATTCAATTCCCTTTTATGGCTTTCCGGAACCGCCAATTCGTGATCCTCAGCTATGATGCTGTCCCACAAATCCTCAACCAACAAAATTTTTTCCGGCATGCTGAGTTTATGGATTTCAGGGAAGTCTTTTATATGCATCGCCATGTCCTCCAATAAATTATATTCATACATACAACCTGCAATATATTATACATTTTTTATAAATAAAGTCAATCAAAAACCCTCACCTTTTCAGATGAGGGTTTGAAATTACTCCCCGGCGGCGTCCTATTCATACGGAATTTGACGCACATTTCTGCAATCAGACCTATCAGGATTTTAGCGCTTGAATAAGAGCGGAAACTTTTCCGGGTGTTTAATGATCTCGGCGGTTAGATCCACATCTAAATCGGGCCAATAAAAATATCCCGGTGTTGATTCCTCGACATTTAGTATTTTCCCCACCGTTACATTTTTAAACCACGGGAAATCTTCATAGGACATAAAGAGTTCCTCGTCTCCCGTTAACAACCATATTCCGTGTTGGGATATGTTTGTAACTTCAACTTTCGAAGTGTCTTTCCCAAGCTTCTTTGATTTCAATGAGATGCTCCTCAATTAACAACCTGATTTCCCGCAATTGAACCTGAGACAGGCGGTAATTCTTAGCAAGCTCCATATCAGGCTCCAACCAAAATTTCGCCTCACCATCAGAACATATCACATGTACGTGCATTCGCGTCTCCTCTCGTGAGAAAAAAAAGAAACGGTATCCTTTAGCCTTAAATATGGTTGGACTCATTAATATATATTATAGGATAAATCCTCAGATTGTCAATCAAAAACCCTCACCTTGATCAGGTGAGGGTCTTTAAATTACTCCCCGGCGGTGTCCTACTCTCCCACTTAGTTCATTTGGAACTCGACTTACGAAACTATTAATCTCCCTTCAATAAATTTGTCAGAAGGGTAAGGCTCCTACTATTTTATCAACTGCTAAATTAACTGCTTCTATAATAGGAGGTGCGCTCTCAACAGTAGTAGCGGTTCCACGGATACCATCGCTTGTAGCTTCCCAAAGTAATTTTCCATCTTTAACTCCGAGCATTGAGTACCTTACAGTAACCCTTGTCTGTCCTTTAGATCCACCAAAGCTGCCATCTCTTTGTCTTACACTTACTATTTCACCTTGAATTACTGCATCAACTTCTAAAACATCACCTATTTTTGATAAAAGCTTGGAATCGGGGACGCCACTTGTGAAATAGTTTTCTAAAAACTTGGCCCAATCATCTGCCATATCATTTTCATTTAAGATATTTGTTGCCTCAACCGAGCTCATAATAACAATTTCAGCGTTTCTCTGACTAATGGCCATTGAGATTTTCCTATTCAATTGCTGAGATTCACTCGGTGCAAAGCGTGCATTTCGGATAGGAAAAATCGCGAGTTTGCTTATTGTCCCTTTCCCATGACTCGGATCAACAAACATATGTCCAACGTCAACTATTATTTCTCTTCAACGACAATTAAAATTCCCGTTTTTTT
>CAZLVS010000060.1:0-16461 GCA_964563085.1 uncultured Ignavibacteria bacterium
TCGGGTTCCCCCGATTGGATCGGGGCAGGCCGGAGCGGAGCGAGAAACCCGACACTTCTGTTGATCTCGTGCGAAGCGTGGTATGCTTAGCTCGCAGCCGCAGGCGGAGAGATAAGCATGTTTTTGTTATTAGGCACAAGCTTATTAGATGTATGCTGGCGCATCCATCAACTTAACATGCCGCCCTCCCGGAAGCGAAACGACGAAGCAATCAAATTCCCCTCTTGAGAGGGGTGGATTCGCCGCAGGCGAAGACGGGGTGTGTTGTTTTGTGTGGCGTCAGCAGGCGTAGGTCGGGTTCCCCCGATTGGATCGGGGCAGGCCGGAGCGGAGCGAGAAACCCGACACTTCTGTTGATCTCGTGCGAAGCGTGGTATGCTTAGCTCGCAGCCGCAGGCGGAGAGATAAGCATGTTTTTGTTATTAGGCACAAGCTTATTAGATGTATGCTGGCGCATCCATCAACTTAACATGCCGCCCTCCCGGAAGCGAAACGACGAAGCAATCAAATTCCCCTCTTGAGAGGGGTGGATTCGCCGCAGGCGAAGACGGGGTGTGTTGTTTTGTGTGGCGTCAGCAGGCGTAGGTCGGGTTCCCCCGATTGGATCGGGGCAGGCCGGAGCGGAGCGAGAAACCCGACACGCTGATTAAATTAAATCCTCTTCTATTCCGGGATAAATCTCATCTATTTGCTTCTGGATTTCAATGGTTTTGCTCAGAGCGGTGACAATCCGGCAATAGTGGGGAGCGTCTTCCATATTCCGCTTATCTTTCTTTCGGTCCTTGAGATATTTGTTCAAAACCTGATAGCCCCCAATGTAGTAGTTCCATACTTCCGGGGCGACGCCTTCGAAATATTTATCTTTATTGATGTATATCCGATGTTCTTTCTCATCATATACGATCTTCTCGATACGGTGATTATCGCCGCTTCCCTGGTACCTGGCAATTGGACGATCTAACAGCGAGCTTTTCATAAGATGTAAATCCGCAAGCTCCTTTCCCTTTTTGCCCATTTCTTTAAACAGGTTATAATCGGCGGTAAAGGGAACCCGCGGAAAATCAATCTTTAAAAACTCCGCATAGGTCTCCCGGTAGATATTGCTGTAAAACACTCCATAGATATAATAGAGAATATCTTCCGGCGATAGCTTTTGCCCGTAGCGTGATTTTAGCTTTAAAAATAGCGCATCGGGGATATTGGGTTGTTTATCAGCATTGCCACTGTCGAAAAAATCCTTTTTGTCAGCATCAGGATATATATAAAGCGGAAATATTAACTCTCCACCGCGATAATATAGATTAAAATCAATTATGTTCTCCGAGATAAAAGTAAGGTTCCATGGCTTTTCGGTACCAACAACGTGCCCCGCTCTACCAATCGTCAAGCCAATATTTTCCTGCAGCATGTGGCGCATGACTTCGGGGCGCATGCGTTCAATTAGCGAGGGATGATAAAATATATAATGTTTATCAAAAGGACGATACAGAATCTCCTTAATATAGGATCCCCAATCATCGATATTCCTGATTTGCTTACGAGCTTCGTGTATTGACCAGCTCGATTTATCCTTTAATTCATAGGTTTGCGCTACTATTTCATCCGGTTGAGATAAGCTTCTGAATTGCATAATTCGATTTTTAAGCGCACCCTTGTTAATATCAATAACAAACTTATCCCTTGATGTTACTACTCCCACGCTATTTACGGGAAAAATTTCATTTATCTGCTTCCAGCCAAGATATTGTCTGATATTTTCCGTATTCCGTTTTATCAGGAAGTAATAGGGGGATTGAGGCGTTAATTGTTGATAATTTTTTTCTGCGAATTGATTTTCGGAAAGCCATTCATATTTAGAGTCTCGCAAACCATATAATTCATGATGAAAAACCCTTGAGCTCTTTGGCTTTTTGTTTTTTATAAATAAGGCAATCGCCACGCCTTGGCGAATATCGAAGACATTTTCATCCTTGCCGCCGTCGGGAGCTTTTTCTTTTTTCAGGCTGTTGCCGTGCAGGTCGAGGATATAAATTTCGTCAAAGGTTTTCATCAGGCTCTGGCGCATACCGCGGAAAGTGGGATTATCCAGATAGCTGTGGTTGGTGATCATGCCCACAATACCGTAGCCGGAGGTTTGGATTTTCCATTGAGCAAAGCGCAGGAATTTCACATAATCATCCTGTAACCATTTGGGATTTCTCTCATTCAGCCTCTGACCATCTATTGTGTAATAACCCTGGGCGCCTCCGACATCTTCTTTCAGCAGTTTCTCTGTCCAGTTATTAAAATTGGCGGACATGCCGCTGTAAGGGGGATTTCCCAGAATCACCAAAACCGGCTGTGTTTTTTTAACTTTACCGGCGGCGCGGCTTTCCTCGCTCAAAGAACGGTAGAAGGGCATTTCAATGCGTTCAATTTCTTCCATTTCGAGGGTATTGGTTAAGAACAGTTTAAAACGATCATCGTCTGCGAACTTGTATCCCAGTTCGTCGAAAATAAAACCCATCTTTAAGTGACCTATGGCATAAGGCGCCATCATCAGCTCAAAGGCATAATAATTCTCAAGAATATGTTCCTTAATCCAACGGTGCAAACCGCCCTTGCCATATTTTTCCGTATATTCCTGAGCGGCTAAACGGATAGCTTCGGCGGGGAATGTCAGGGTGCCTCCGGCGGGATCCAGCAATTTAACCTCCTCGCTGGCAAGCCCATCGGACAATCCGAATCGTGATTTCAGCAGGGAATGAATGGAGCGAACGATATAGCCAACCACCGCTTCCGGCGTGTAATAAACGCCGCGTCTTTGCCGGATTTCGGGATCGTAGTTTTTAAGAAAAGTTTCATAGAAATGAATGATAGGGTCTTTCCCTTTGCCCGCCTGATAGTAATCATGGAGAATCTTATTAACATCGGTGACGTTCAAAATTTCGGCGATATCTTCAACGATAATCTGCAGGGATATGGGCGGGTCTTCAAGAGAAATAAACCGGAAAACATCGCGCAGGATACCGATTGTTTGAGGAATATAATCGACAGCGACCCGGCGATTAAATTCGCCTTTTGCCCGCGTTCTTGCGGCGAACAGTCCGTAAGTTATGGTTTGGGCGTAGAGGTCGGCGAATTGCTCTTCGGTTAGCGTACTGATAAGATATTTCTTGAAGGCTTCATAAAATCCATGAATCTGTCTATGACCTTCGCCTTCGCCCTCTTTGAGTTCAACGGCGATAACCTCATCGCGCAAAAAGCGGGTTCTCTTAGCCAATTCCACAGCCAGGTCTTCGGCATTTGTAACTTTCGGCAGACTGAAGGAAAAGAACTTTCCGAAAAGTTTCGTAAATTCTTGCACATTTTCTATCGGAGGCGCGGCGCGCAAAGCGTTAGCCACTAAAGGGCGGGTTATTGTGGTTTGCGCAATCAATTCGTTATAGCGATACAAGCGAAATTCATAGAAATTGGTTAAAATAACGTTGGGAAATGTTGTGCGATAGCGTTTTAGTTGTTCGGTATCTTCAATGTAATCCAGATTGGTGGTGGATGGCGTCTTGGCTTCTATATAGCCAGTTACATGATTTTTTCCATCCCATATTCTAAAATCGGGATTCCCACCTTCGGTTTGCCTGGGGAGGATTGTAATATCGATATCTTTTATGTTTTGGTTATCCGCGTAAAGTTTGATGAACCTGGCGAGTTGCGCGTAGTAACTCTCTTCCCTCGCGTCACCCTTGTTGGATGTCTTGATTATATTCGATAAATATTGTTCGAGCAGTTCCTTCATACGATCACCAATATTAAATCTATATTAACGCGATAAATAAACCAAGTCAATTTATTATAGCTGATTGTTAACCTATAATGATATTTGTGAATAACACAGGTTAATAAATCCTTCTGCATTTTACCCAAAATAAAATAGGCTTTCCTCAGAAAGCCCATTCTACTTTTGGTATATTCAATTGTATTTTAATTCAGATACGCTCTTAGCGCCTTGCTCCGGGAAGTGTGCCGGAGTCGTTTGATAGCTTTCTCCTTTATCTGCCGTACTCTCTCCCTGGTCAACCCGAACCTCGCTCCAATCTCTTCCAATGTAAGAGCCTTTTCATGGTTCAAGCCAAAATAAAGGTTGATCACTTCCGCCTCGCGGGGAGTCAACGAGCCCAATGCTTTCCCGATCTCAATTTTAAGAGATTCATCCAAGAGGGTCTCGTCGGGGGACGGCTGGAACTCATCTTCCAGAATATCAATCAGACTGTTATCCTCTGACACGGAAAAAGGCGCATCTAAAGACAAATGAGAATTCGAGATTTTCAAGGTGTCTGATACTTCCATTTCAGATAATTCCAATTCCCTGGCAATCTCATCAGGTGATGGCTCCCGTCCGTATTCCTGCTCCAGTGATGAACTGATTTTACCGATCTTATGCAAAGTCCCCACCCTGTTTAAAGGGAGACGGACTATGCGGGACTGTTCGGCGAGCGCCTGGAGAATGGCTTGACGGATCCACCAAACTGCATAGGAGATGAATTTGAATCCGCGGGTCTCATCGAATCGCTTGGCAGCCTTTATCAAGCCGATATTGCCCTCATTGATGAGGTCCGCTAATGACAGCCCCTGGTTCTGATACTGCTTTGCTACCGATACCACGAAGCGCAGATTGGCTTTTGTTAGTTTTTCGAGGGCTATTTGGTCGCCCTTCCTTATTCTTTTTGCCAGATCTACTTCTTCTTCAGGGCATATCAATGGTGTTTCTCCGATCTCTCGGAGATATAAGTCTAACGAACGGTCTTCGTCACGATATCTACGCGTTTGCCTTGCCAACTATATTCACTCTCCTTTGGATAAGATGAATTGTATGAAAGAGTTATATATGATAACGAACTAAGAATTTTCTCTCTCTTTAAACAAATAAGCAGTCTTAACGTTCCGGTTTTATAGCAATAAATCTTGTCGAGCCCCCGCTCCTTACGAAAAAGGGGATTGCTTTAGTACGTCCCTTCAATTTTTCCGCAATGTCCATGAAGTTCTGTGTATTTTCTACGGTTTCGCCATTTATTTCAAGGATAATATCATCCTTATTTAATCCCTTGCGTTCGGCTGAACTGCCGATTTCCACATCGGTAACTATTACGCCGGGTGCCCAATCGATGCCCATTCTCTCAGCCATAGTCCGGGTAAAGGTGCGTACTGTAATCCCCATCCATTCCGCGGTATTCGGCCCACCCTGTGCTCGGCCGGGAGTGATATCCTGCAAGTTACCCATCGCCACGCTTCGATCGCCTAATGTTACCTCAATACTTTCCCTCTTCCCATCGCGTAGCACTTCCGCTTTAACCTCTTCATAAGGCGGGGTTTCAGCCACCAGGAATCGGAATTGATGAAGATCAGTAACTTTTCTTCCGTCGAACCTTAATATAACATCACCAGCCTTAAAACCTGACTCCTCGGCCGGAGAATCCTTGATTACTTCCTCGACCAGAACCCCTTCGGTGCCGGGCAGATTAAATCCTTCAGCCAAATCCGGGGTAATCTCTCTGGGTTTTACACCCAACCAGCCTCTGGATACCTGACCGGTCGCCCTTAAAGCTTCAATAACCGGTTTTGCCAAATTTATTGGTATAGCGAAACCGATTCCCACGCTGCCGCCTGTTACCGAAGCGATAGCCGAATTGATTCCGATTACTTCCCCTTTTATATTAACCAGCGGCCCGCCGGAATTACCGCGATTAATGGCGGCATCGGTCTGTATGTAATCCTGGTAACTAACCTGGCTGCCGCCGAACATCAATCCCTTTCTGCCCGTAGCGGAAATCACGCCGACCGTGACGGTTCGGTCTAATCCAAGCTGCGGAAAAGGATTGCCGATCGCCATTGACCAATCGCCCACCAAAATTGCATCGGAATTTCCCAATTTAGCCACAGTTAGCTCATCCTCCGGCTCAATTTTCAACAAAGCAACATCGGTCTCTGGATCTCTTCCTACTATTTCAGCTTCATATTCCGAAGTATCAGAGAGTTTTACATATACTTTTCCCTTTTCCTGGTCGGCATCCTGAACCACGTGATTGTTGGTAATTATGTAACCCTCTTTGCTAATTATAAAGCCGGATCCCAGAGATTGACTTCTCCGGGGCTGCGGCGTATTATCTCTCGGCACTCCAAAAAACCGTCGGAAGAAATCGTCATCCAATCCGAAATTATGAAAATCGGTACCCTCCTTAATTGACTCGGCGGATATGTTCACTACCGCATCCTTAATTCGCGCCGCCACTTCTACAAACGGACTGTGCCCATCGGAAGTCACCGGAAGAATTTCATTTACCAATTCGACCTTGGAAATCTCGCTTTTCTGCGGCTCATCCGCTGTAATACCGCCCGGTAACGACAGCCCTGAGGCTATAATAATGCCAACGATTATAAAAAAGAGCGAGGATAAACTGTATAGTAAAAAACTTTTCCTAAATTTAATTTCATCCGCCATGGTTCTACTCCTGATTAACCATAATTTTCGGGAAAATTCTCAATGTATAAAATTAATAACTATTTGTCAACAGATTTCGTTGTTTGATACGATTACCATTGATGTAATGTTCCGGCTATCAAAATATAAACGCAAAAATAATGCCCCCTGTTCCCAATTATATTGTAACGCAAAATGAACGTTTTATCCCTTTATTGATTGATTATTTGAAAGATACAACGACAAAATCGTTATCGAATAGTAATTTTCTAATGGAATCCATCCGAAACCTGCAAACAATTGCGAACATTTAGGCATAAATCTGAATTATAAAATTCATGTTTTGTGCTAATTTTTCATTCTAATTTCGTTATTTCACCGGAAATTATGGCACATAATGCCGATACAAGCGTAATGGTAATAACCAAATTATTCCAGCAGGGTATCATCCGATAGTGCATATTCTAATAATTAGAATTATATTCATTTGTATCCTGGTTTTCTCGTTGTCTTCGGCTGCAATCGTTGCGGCGAATCTCAGTGGTAAAGTCATCTCAACCAACGGAGAACCGGTTTTAGGCGCCACTGTTGAATTATCTCCGCGCAATTTAAAAGTCTGGACGAACGAGGATGGATTTTTCAAATTCTCAGATTTGGGCTTTTTTAATGTATCCGAAATTAGCGTAACTCGGGTCGGCTATAAGAAACGCATACATGAGTTGACTGAAAATGAGAAAAGACAGGGATTTGTTAGATTAATAGTTGAACCCGTTCCGGTAAGTATGGAGGGGGTTATAGTGACCGAGAAACGCAAACCGGGTGAATTGCGCAGGAAACAAACTCCGTCAATACGGGAACTTGAGGGGCGTCAGATCATGCAAATACCGGGAGCTAATCAGGATATCCTTCGTTCTCTCTCCTATCTGCCGGGAATAGTCACCCGTTCCGATTTTTCCTCGCAGTTATATGTGAGAGGCGGCGGTCCGGAGCAGAATTTGGTGTTGATAGATGGAATTATGATTTCCAGCCCATACCGGCTCGGGACTTTTGTATCCGCCTTCAATCCCGATCTTGTTGAAAATATTCAGTTGCTGCCCGGCGGTTTTCCGGCTCAATACGGGAATCGGCTATCTTCGGTTTTGGATATAAAATATCGCAACGGCAGCCGTGATAGATACCGGTTGTCTTCAAATACATCGTTGATAAACACATCGTCGGCTTTCGAGGGACCGTTGTTCGGGGAAGATGGAGGATTTATAGTATCATTCAGAAGGACATATTATGATCTGGTTTTGAATCAAATTGCGGATGATGATGTAGCTTTCCCGTACTTTTATGATATTCAGTCTAAATTGGATTATGATTTTTCAGAAAAACTTCGAGGCGAACTTCATTTCTCCAACTCCACCGGCGGATTTAAGCTATTATCGGAAAAGGAGGAAGATGATCCCGAGTCATTGGATTTGAACTTGAGAGACGAGAGCGGGGATGGCTTGCTCTCATTCACTTTAGGATACCGCCCCATGGATAACTTCGATCTGCGAACCCAGGCAGCGAGATTGTATCGTAATGAAGAATTCAGGATAGATGGAGATTTCGAGCTCGATGTTGACATCAATGGTTATCGCAATTCGCTAAAACAGGACGCTATATATACACCCGACGATGATACCTACAGATTTTTGTTCGGCTGGGAATACCACAGAACCTATGCCGATTTCAGTTGGGAATTGGTTGCCGATGATTCCCTTGATAGAGACGCTCCGCCCGGAGATCAGAATATATTCTTGCCTAAACAGGATGTTTTCGATTATGAAGGAGATGAGATTTTCGCCGGCGGTTATTTAAGCTATGAGCAGAAGAGTTGGGAGAATGTACGCCCCACTGTCGGTTTCCGGTATGATTATTCCGATTTCGTTGATAAGGCTAAATTCTCGCCCCGGTTGTCAGTTAACTTCAAACTCGATCCCCAAAATACTCTCAAACTCGCCTGGGGCTACTATCATCAGTTCTTAAGCTATGAGATTATGTCGGAAAAGGGATATTTCCCGGAAACCTGGCGTAATAGCGGCCTGGATGCGGAAAGAGCCGTTCACTACCTTGTAGGTTGGGAGCATATTTATGACATTAATTGGAAATTCAGACTGGATATGTATTATAAGTATCTTTCCGACTTACTGGTTGATTTTGAAGACACGACGCTCATACCGGTGAATGCCGGAAGGGGGGATGCGGAAGGAATTGAGTTATATCTGGAAAAACAGAAAACCGAGGATTCGCGTCTTTCCGGGTGGATTTCGTACAGTCTGTCTCGCTCCTGGACCGAGACCGATTGGTCAGCATATTATATGGTCTATGACCAGCGCCATACTCTGAATGTTATCGCCGATTATAAATTCTCATCGAAATTTTCGTTAGGAGCAACCTGGCGTTTTGGTTCCGGAATGCCGTACACGCCGGTGGTTGGAGTTAACGAGATAACCGTTGTGGATAGTATCTCCGGAGAGGAGGTTCCGGTTGATTGGAGACCTATCTATGGCGAAATCAACTCGCAGCGTTATCCGTCTTATCATCGTCTCGATATCCGGGCAAACTTTAACTTCAAATGGCTGTCTTTGCCCTGGACAGCTTACATCGAGATTATCAACGCCTACAACAACAAAAACGTTTACTCCTACGAATGGAATCGACGCTATACCGAGAGAGAAACAGTCTACGAGCTCCCGCTTTTACCATCATTTGGATTTAAGATTCGGTTTTTCTGATATTGCATCGAATTATTCATAAAGACAAAGAATCCGCAGCTGAAGGTTCGCAGTCTGTTTTATGACTCTAACCTGTATTATTCATAAATTTCGTTATCGGTAGCGGAAGCCTTGCGCTTCCAGCGTCATTTTAAAACCTCAATTTCAGTCTGTATATGATCTACTTCTATTAAACTCCCGAAGGGCAAGCCTTCGGCTGCGAATAAGTTCCTTTCACCAGTTATCCGGGCTAAGATGTTCACGTGAAAATATGAATATAAGGATGATTATACGGTGGATGGGATTAGTTACAGGGATAGGAAGGGAAGAAATCCCTTCCTATCGTTTTAAGCCGCGCTTACTTCACCAGTGTCATACGCTTTGTGAATACATTATCACCGGCAGTCAGTTTGTAGAAGTAGATACCGGATGAATAATTCGAGGCGTCCCAAATTGCGGAATGGTATCCAGCTTCCTGATATCCATCGATTAGAGTAGCAACCTTCTGCCCACCGATATTGTAAACGGTCAGGTTTACATCGGTTGCAGTCGGAATCTCAAACGTAATCGAAGTCTGTGCATTGAATGGATTGGGATGATTCCCGATGATACTGAATTCGGTGGGAGTATTACCGTCACAGATCCATTCGCCATCCAGCGTCCAACCCTGGTTTGAAGATGCAACTGCAGGTTCTACCACCTCGAAGTTAAAGTAGGCGGAATCGCAGGGAGTGGGATAATCACCGGAGTATGCTATATAAATGTAGTCGCCGGCGGGCGCATAACCGGGAACGTTTTGCATTACATGGGTAGATAGAGTCTGCCCCGGCTGGATAGGATCGGTTCCCGGGAAATAATGTAGCTGATAAAATTCGCTCATGTAAATTACCCCTACCCAGGCATCGGTCACCAGCGGCTCGGATGTATTGTTAGTCAAAAATCCGGTATAGCCGAATGAACCGCCCGGAGGCACTATTATGGGTTCGTTATCAGGTTCCATGGCGATATCCACGCATCCTGCTCCACCGATTGTGAATGTCCAGAATTTTTGGTTGGAAGCGGTAACCCATGAACAGTTCCCGTCATCGGCGGTTACGTACCAATAATAGGTGACATTCGGCTCCAACTGCAAATCCGCTATACTGATGGAAGTTTCCATTCCTGCAGAGATGACATCAGGATTTTCCAGGTTCACTTCATCATCGATAACCACCCAGTATTCAACGTTGTCGCCATCGGGATCAACCGATGCCTCCCATTCCAGCATAGCTTCCGGGCTAACGGTCGAACCGGAATCGGGATCGACCAGGTTGAAATGTCCCGGCAGGTCATTGCCGCCCATCGGATTATACAATCCGGTACGGCAATTATCAGCGTGGTAGGTTTCCCACTCAACCGGATGATCGCTGTAGAAACCTCTTTGGGACCATACGTTTATATATGCGTAATCGTAGGAGGAAATGTTTACGAATTCCATGACGCCGTTGCGATCCAGATCAGCCAGTTGGATACCGTTCATATAGGTAAAGCCGGTAGGTCTGAGAGGATAATCGGGATCGAGATTACCGGCGTTGTCGCAGAGATGAATAAAGCCCAGGTACTGCTGGTCAACTGTGTTATTGTCAAATGCGATATACATGTCGCCATCGCTTTCGGCATCGCCTATACCGGTAGGGCCTTCGGCGGAACCCTGAATCACCACGGGAAAACCGGGAAGAACGGTTCCGTCAACATCAAATGCATATAGATTGTCCGTGGGATAACTTAAACCTCCCGAAACACCCACTACGATCTCAACTTCATCATCATCGTCTAAATTTGCGATTGACGGCGGGGAATAAGTCCACCGGTCGAAAGTATATGGCCAGCCAGGCAGCACGCTGCCCTGGTAATCGAGGATGAAAGCTCCGGGGCTGTCCTTATGATTTGCGCAGACCATTTCAAGATAACCATCATCAGTGATATCATGAAGCGCTATCGACTGATAAGAGAAATTACCCCAGGGACATGTCCAGGGGAATCCTTCCAAAGCGGTACCGTCAACATTCACCAGGTAGATTGAGTTGTAGGACATGTAGGCGATTTCCGGTTCGCCATCGTAGTCTATATCAGCAATTGCTGCGGTGCCGGTGGGAACGTGATCTAACAGCACAGGCCAGTTACCTCCCCATTCGGTACCATCGTGGTCAACAACTCTAAGATGTCCTTTGGGATAATCACGTGTTCCCACCACGATCTCCATGGTGCCGTCATTATCAAGATCATAAAGAGCGGGAGCGGCGGCGACATTCTGATTGCTGAAATTAATCGGGAATCCTGCCGAAACCGTACCGTCGCTCTCGAACAAGTAAAGCCTTCCGCCATCAACCAAACCTCTGGTCCCCTGCGCAATTTCCATATCTCCGTCGTTGTCCACATCGCCAACCGATGGAGCGCCCTGCGCCACATTGAAAGTCGTTACAGGCCATCCGGGGAGATATTCTCCATGGTAATCGAAAACATGCACCTGATTATTGGAGGATGCGACAACTTCTAATGTGCCGTCACCATTGATATCGGCAAGGCAGTTTCCGCGCGATGGCGAGAAATTGCCGTGAGTAGAAACCCTTTGAGGCCAGCCGGGATTCTGAGGCCAGTCGAGAATGTCGTCCGCCCCTGTGATATCCTTCGTCTCAAAATACTGCCCCCAGGGATGTTCGTAATCTCCGACTTCGTCGGCTTGATAATATCCCCCTGCAGCGAAAGCGAGTGACGGTAGAAGAAAAACAGTCACTATTAACATCAGTTTTTTGAACATTTTGCGGCTCCTTTGTTTTAGGAATGAAGAAGAAATTTCCTGGTGATAAAGATATTTAAATGTGGCGAACTGTCAAGTTAAAAGGTCATCTGCAGGCGAAGGGCTGCCCTTCGGAAAGTCATTGCGAGGAGCATAGCGACGAAGCGATCTTTCTAAGGTTTTGAGACGGTTTCCGCCGCACCCGACCGAGCGTCAGGTACGGCGACCTGAGCCACTATTAAGTCCCCCGTCATTGCGCCATCGGCATGCTGCTAAACGGCGCGGGGCATATCGGGATGATGCTGGTCAGACGCCGCTGTTTCCCCGGCGGCGTAACCGCCATCCCGATCTTGTTCTTATTGATTTATCTTATAATCCTTCTCATTTGTTTCGAGTAAGCATATTCAGGCGGTTATAGGTGGCATTCAAAAACCTTGACTGAACCGGATGGCTGGTTTACCTTCGGGTATTATTAAATACTAACAAATCCCCGGAGGTTCGATGTCACCTGAAAATTCCCAGAATAATAACGATGTCAGTTTTAAACCTTATATTACCGCCGACAGAACTATCCCCGAGGTTACCATACGCGCCATTATCCTTGGCGCCATCATTTCGGTGGTGTTCGGGGTCGCCAATGCCTACTTGGGATTGAAGGTCGGTATGACCGTATCCGCTTCGATACCGGCGGCGGTCATCTCCATGGCGGTCCTGCGCGGCATGTTCAAAGGCGGAACCGTGCTGGAGAACAATATCGTGCAGACCGTGGGATCCGCCGGTGAGTCGCTGGCGGCAGGGATTATCTTCACCATCCCCGCGTTTTTTATCTGGAACGCCACTCTTCCGGAGTTTCAAGCCAATCCGCACGATATAAGCCAGTTTCAGATCATCGGCTTATCGCTTTTGGGCGGCTCGCTGGGAATACTGTTTATGATACCGTTGCGGAAATACCTGGTGGAAAAAGAACATGGGAAATTACGATTCCCCGAAGGAACCGCATGCGCTGAGATTATCGTGGCAGGTGATGAAGGCGGCGGTAAAGCGAAAACCGTTTTCTTCGGACTGGCGTGGGGAGCGATTTATAAGGCATTGTTCGCCATCGCTCATATCTGGCCCGAGGAGCCTATCCAGAATCTCTACTGGCAGAATGCTCAGGGGGAAACTCTTGGCTACCGCGGCGGGCATATCGCAATCGATGCCACTCCGTCGCTTCTGGGGGTGGGATACATCATCGGGCCCAGAATTGCGGCGCTGATGTTGGGCGGGGCGGTATTGGGATATCTGGGAGTTGCTCCTTTATTGTCATATATCGGTTCCTTTGATCCGACATTGGTGGTCAAACCCGCAAAAATACCGCTTGCGGAATTGGATCCGGGGCAGTTGCGCAATTATTACGTAAAGTATCTGGGAGTAGGCGCAGTTGCGCTCGGAGGATTCGTCTCACTGGCGAAATCGATCCCGGTTATAGTTTCATCTTTCGCTGCCGGAGCCAAGCAAATTATGGGTAAACAGCTTGATACCGGGCCCTCTCCTCGCACCGATCAGGATCTTCCGATGAAAACAGTGCTGATCGGATCTGCATTGGTGATACTCGCTATCTGGGCGTTCCCCGGAACCGACCTGCATCTGCTGGGGGCGGCGCTGTCGGTATTGTTCGGATTTTTCTTTGTGGTAGTTGCGGCAAGAATAGTTGGTATCGTCGGTTCGTCTTCATCCCCGGTTTCCGGGATGACTATCGCCACCCTTTTGGTTACCTGCGGAATACTGCTTCTCTTCGGAGTCAGCGGAACTTCCGGTATGATAACTGCCATGAGTGTCGGCACCGTGGTTTGTATTGCGGTCTGTATGTCCGGCGATATAGCGCAGGATTTAAAAACCGGATACTTACTGGGGGCGACCCCTCGAAAACAGCAGTTGACCGAGTTCATCGGATTGGTTTTTCCCGCTCTGGCAATGGGATTCACCATTTATCTCCTTGCCAGCGCTTTCGGTTTTGTCGCTGATGCCACTCATCCGGCGGAAAATATCCTGCAGGCGCCTCAGGCTAACGTGATGGCGGTGGTGGTGCAGGGCGTGATGAATGCCGACCTGCCCTGGACAACCATCATAGTCGGCATAATGATCGCCGCCGCTATCGAATTGGTGGGGATCAATTCGCTGCCGTTCGCCATCGGGCTGTATCTTCCTCTGGCATTGTCTACACCGATCATGGCAGGCGGGATTGTATCGATGATTGTGCGGCGCGTAAGCCCGAGAGATATATTCAAAAAACGGGAGGAGAAAGGTATCTTATTCGGTTCCGGGCTGGTGGCGGGAGATGCATTTATCGGGGTAGCTTCCGCCGGACTGATCGTGGCTTTGCCGGCATTCAAGACATTTAACGACGCCAACTTGGACGGTTTGATAGGCGCATTCGGTCCGTGGGTTTCGCTGATTGCTTTTGTGGTAACCTGTGTGGTGTTTTATAATGTGACCAGGGTGAGGAAGTAAGTGGTTATGATTAAATGGATACAAAGATTATCAGGAGTTAATTTATGGACCGCTTAAATATTTCACAATATCTTCGATATTTTAGCATAGGAGCCGTTCTTTGGTTTCAATTCTACCTTTTATGGCCCGAGTTAGCAGAAAGTTCGTATAATACACTAGACAAATGGGGCGCCGCTTTAGCGGCACTTGTATTTGGTAGTATATTCTATTTTGCTCATCGATCACTTGTATACAATGATATAATTATCCGTTTTCAGGATTCTTTTAGATGGCGAACTCACAATTATAGAACATTTTTGAGGCTGAACTACCCGAGAATATCAATATATGATGCTATGTTTCTGAATTTCTATCTTAAACGGAAATTACATAAAGATAACTACAATTCATCTATGGAAATTGTATCATCGGGAATCCACCTATTATATATGTCTGGTACATCTTGTTTGTTATCCTTAATAATTATGTTGTTTAGGATTCTCTTGAAGGCAACATATTGCAGACATTTCTGTACTTTTGAGGTTTTTCCCCACCAATTGGCAACTATTACTTTTTTATATATATCAATGGTAACATTGCATACGGCAGGTTTCCTTTTGGATAGAAAACTTGAAGATTATGAATATCGTTTGTTCTTATCCATAAATTCACAATATTTGAATGATCATATTGGGAAATTTGCACAAAGGCGATTTGCTACTGAAAGGCAATTATCTACATTGTTTAAAAGATGAGGTTTCGTTTATGTTGTTTTCACAAAGACATGGCTATAAACCTGTAAGAGAGATAATCCAAGTAGAAAGTATCGATGACGAGTTACGAAATTCATTGTGGAATGTAATACATTATTATTTCGTTGAAGTGATTCCGGATCAACATTTACTTGAGATACTAGAAGGATATTGGGCGGTGTTCTTGAAAAAACCTATCGATGAATTCCCTAAGGGTTATTGCTTAGATTATTTTCGAGATCATTATTATGAGTGTGAATGGTATGAAGTATACGACCTTTTAGAATTCTTGGCTAATCACAAACTGACAGCTCAAGCTGGTATTTTTAGCGATTTCATAGAACGATGTAATGCTGTCTTGGAAAATGAACTTTCGGCGTATAGATTTGTTGATTCGAAAATTGCACAAATCACAGATGAGAAAGAAATTTCAGAAATTGAAGAAGCACTGGACTTCAATGATGAATATTCAATAGTTAAGGAACATTTATACAATTCACTGGAAAAACTATCCGATAGACAAAATCCCGATTATCGAAATTCAATCAAGGAATCCGTAAGTGCAGTAGAGGCAATATGCAATATTATTTCCGGGAAGAAAAGTTCTTCACTAAAGGATGCGTTTAAAGCACTTGAACAGAGTTCGATTCAATTGCATCAGGCTCTAAAAGACGCGTTTAATAAGCTCTATGGTTATACATCGGATGCGGACGGAATTAGACATGCACTAATTGAAGAATCGAAGCTTAATTTCGAAGATGCTAAGTTTATGCTGGTGGCGTGTTCGGCGTTCATTAACTATCTGAAAGCTAAAGCTGCTAAAGTCGGAACCGCTAGCGCCAATAAAGAAAACTAATTATCCGAATGCTATAGGGTGAGGTCACCCGACTGCACGATAGAGTATAAACGTTGATTTGAGTGTGTCGTTGGGTCGCCGTACCCGACGACCAGCCTAATCGTAACGTGGTAATCGAGGACGATTGCCACGTACAGACAATATAGATGGCGGACGAGGACGTCCGCCATTCACGGACAATGATTCGTGAATAGAGGACGGGGATGTCCGCCGACCACATATATTCTAATCTGGCATACGGGGACGTATGCCAGACACAACGCATATGTCGTGGTCGGCAGACGTCCCCGCCTGCTGGCAAAAAATGAAGTCCGAAAAACGGCGGTAATGAAGATTTTTCAGTACACCGTTAACCGGCGCCGCAGCATTTCTTATATTTCTTGCCGGAACCGCATGGGCAGGGATCATTG
>CAZLVS010000061.1:0-16112 GCA_964563085.1 uncultured Ignavibacteria bacterium
CCTATCGTTCCTATGTTTACATGCGGCTTCTTTCGTTCAAACTTCTCCTTCGCCATTTTCTAAGGATTCCTCCAAAAAACGGTTATTCATTAATAAAAAAGCCCACGACCGGGATTGAACCGGTGACCTCATCCTTACCAAGGATGTGCTCTACCGACTGAGCTACATGGGCACTCTACATTTTAAAATTAGAGCTTGGATTAACCAAACTTCAAGAAACGGTTCACCGATTTCCTAATAATGGTTGCACCAATTTAAAGATACTCCCACATTCGCAAGCTTCCAAAATATCAAATTTGATATATCTGTCAAGCAAATTTTTGAGAAAAATCACCAAATTTTAATAATTATCGGTTTGCCTGCATAAATCCTTAAGCTGATATCGGATAAGTAGTCTTGGGCAATTCCTCGTTACAATTGCAGCCGTTTCGCTTAATTATCCGCGCCGGCGTGCCTGCTACCGTGCAATCGTCAGGTATATCCCTCATCACGACAAAACTATTCGCCCCTATTCTAACATTATTACCTACTCTTATCGGTCCCAGAAGAATAGCGCCGGTACCTATCAGAACATTATTCCCAACCGTCGGATGACGCTTACCTTTATGCTTACCGGTGCCGCCGAGAGTAACATTATGAAACAACACGCAGTTATCGCCGATCTCCGTAGTTTCACCTATAACCACCCCCATGCCGTGATCCACAAAAAATCCCCTCCCTATTTCAGCTCCCGGATGAATTTCCAAACCGGTGACGAAACGAATAATCTCCGAGAACAACCGCGGCAAAAACGGCACGCCGAGTTTCCACAGAAAATGATTGAATCTGTGATATGTTATAGCATGAAAACCCGGATACAATAAAAACTCTATATTCCGGGCAGCCGGATCATTCCTGTATATTGCCTTAATATCCTCTAATATTGCCAACATAACTCTTTAATCGGTATGTAATTATTCGTCCTTAAGCGCAAGTTTCAAAAAGGGGAGTCGATAAATACCTCTCTCCCGTATCACAAACGACGAAAACCACCGTATTGCCTCCTCCTAACCTCTCTGCAACCCTCAGAGCCGCCCAGGCTATCGCTCCCGAGGAAATCCCCGAAAGAATACCTTCTTTCCGCGTTAGTAAACGCGATGTCTCAAAGGCATCGTCATTTGAAACCGTAATTATCTCATCAACCACTTCCGGAGCATAATTCTTCGGAACGAATCCGGCTCCAATCCCTTGAATCTTATGCGATCCCGACTCTCCTCCGGACAAAACAGGCGAATCCTCCGGCTCAACCGCAATGACCCGACACCCGCATCTATCTTTAAGAATATCTCCGGCGCCACTAATAGTCCCTCCGGTGCCAACCCCTGCAACGAATGCATCGAGTTTTAAGTCTCCCAAATCCTCGATTATCTCGGGACCTGTCGTGGTTCGATGTATATCGGGATTTGCCGGATTTTCAAACTGCTGAGGTTGAAAATAGCCATCTTGCTTGGCAAGCTCCAGCGCCTTTTGTATCGCTCCGTTCATGCCATCCGAAGCAGGAGTGAGGATTAGTTCCGCTCCGTATTGCTTCAGCAAGGCTCTTCTTTCCATACTCATCGACTCTGGCATCGTAAATACAGCCTTGTAACCTTTTGCGGCGGCAACCATCGCCAAACCGATACCGGTATTCCCGGATGTCGGTTCCACTATCGTCATTCCCGATCTCAACTCCCCCCGCTCTTCGGCTATTCTTATCATATTACCTGCTATACGATCCTTTACCGAACCGCCCGGATTAAAACTCTCCAGCTTTGCATACACAGTCGCCATGCCATCGCTGACCATACGATTTAACTTGACCAGCGGCGTTCTTCCAATCGAATCTACAATATTATCGAATCTCATCTTTAAAACCTGCAAATTTGAATTTAAACCAATTTCCTACAATATGGTTCTAATCATATATGACTATTGATAGTTCCAATATAATCGCGCAGAAAATTTGAACATCTACATTATGAAATCAGGGAACATTGTCAAGGATTATTTATATATTACTCTGGCGTATTTCCCGGAATAGTAAGCCGGTGAAATAAGCAGGTAGGATGAAATCGTCGCAGTTTCGCCCCGCTGCGTTTACGGCAGGCGACTTGATTCCATCAGGATTGTCCCGGTATACTTGGACCGCCGGTCAGCTCCCCGGCGCTGACAGCAAAAATAAACTAAAACACAATGAATTTATATTCCACAATTGACTTTTTGCACACTTAACCATTTCTTATCTCAAAAATGGAGATAATATGAAGAAGCTCATTTGGATATCAGTATTTACCATAATAATAGCCGCATCCTATTTCTTATTCCTCAACGATGATACCGGAACCAGCGAGATGGCTAATCCCCTTGAACGAACCGAAAAGGTGACCAGGAGCGATTTGGTGGTTACGGTTTCCGCTGTCGGAACCGTGGAACCGAAACAAGCAGTGGATGTAAAATCAAAAGCTTCCGGCCAGATAATGCGGATCGAGGTTGACGAAGGAGACTTCGTCAAGAAAAACGACCTGATCTGCACCCTGGATAAGACCACGGCTATCAACGAATTCCGCCAAGCCGAAGCGGATCTAAAAGTCGCCCGGGTTACACTTCAGCAGGCTGAAAAGGAGCTGAAACGACAACTTAAGCTCTTTAACAATAACTTGATCTCCGAAGCCGAATATGATGCAGCACTTCTCGAGAAAGAACTGGCACAATCAAAATTGATTCGAGCAGAAGCGGCGCTTGGCTCCGCAGAAGAGAAATTGGATGATACCGTGGTAAAATCCCCTATTGATGGAGTTATTCTAAAACGGTATGTAGATGATGGGCAGATAATCTCATCCGGTATCTCTAATGTGGGCGGAGGAACATCCATAGTCATGGTAGCTATTATGGATACGGTATATGTGGAGGTTGATGTAGATGAAACCGATATCGGTAAAGTGGAAATTGGACAATCATGTAAAATTAAAGCTGATGCTTATCCTGATAAGGAATTCTACGGAAACGTAATCAAAATATCCCCCATTGGAGAGGTGGAGCAAAATGTAACCTATTTCACCATCACCACTACCGTGGAAAACTCGGAAAGACTGCTTAAAGCCGGTATGAATGCCACCTGCGAAATAACCGCTGCCGAAGCTTATGATGTTCTTGTCGTTCCCAGAGCCGCGGTTACCGAAAAATCGCTGAAAGAAGGTTCTCGCGGGAGAAACACCGATGAGGGATATATAGTTTTTGTGGAGAAAAACGGGGAATTCGTCCCAACCCCGGTGGAAACCGGTATTTCCAGCTACGAATTTGCCGAGATTAAATCCGGCTTATCCGAAGGTGACGAGATTCTCGTTCGCGCGAAGAGCATGGTGATGGCAAACAGGGAGGAATTCCGGGAAAGGATGCGCCGCTGGAACCAGCTCCCGGGGGTGAAAAAGAGTGAATAACGGATCATCGAATAACAATCAGGTTTACGAACAACTCGCCCGGGCATTAGACAGGCTTCCCAACGGCTTCCCGAGAACATCCTCGAATGTCGAAATCAGGATGCTGCAAAAGATATTTTCTCCGGAAGAAGCTTCAATCGCCTGCTGGCTCACCGGACAAATGGAACCGATAGACACAATCGCCCAAAGGATCGGCTTGTCAGCCAAAGAAGCCAGGAAATCTCTGATGCAAATGACCCGGCACGACATGGTCAGATTCGAGAAAAAGGACGGAGTCCCGCATTTCCGTTTAACTCCATTTGTAGTGGGCATTTATGAGGGACACCTGGACAAAATGGATCATGAGTTCGCTCATCTATTGGAGGAATATCTCCTTGATGGCGGAGCCGAGGGTTTGATGAAGATGCAGCCTGCCCTGCAGCGCGTCCTACCCGTAAGGCATGGAGTTAAATCGGAATGGATTCTACCCTACGATGACGTAGTCCCAATCCTGCAAAAAGCCGAGATGTTCAACCTCCGGGACTGCATTTGCCGTACCCAGCGATCACTGGTGGGGCACCGGTGCGATTTTCCTCTGCATAATTGCTTAACGCTTTCCCTCTCCAAACGCTCCCCGCACCCCAATGATATCAGCTGCGAAGAAGCGCTAAAAACCATCGACGATTCCGAAGGGATCGGCCTGGTTCATTGCGTCAGCAACGTAACCGAGGGTATCAGCTACATTTGCAACTGCTGCGGATGCTGCTGCACCATACTTCGAGGGATCACACAGTGGGGGATTCAGGAATCAGTCGCACAAGCAAACTATTACGCTGTCATCGAACCTGAGATTTGCCAATCCTGCGGAACATGTATCGAAAGATGTCAGGTTAATGCAATTTTCGATAACAATGGCATTTCGGAAGTTCAACCCGAAAAATGTATCGGATGCGGTTTATGCGTTACCGGCTGTCCGAACGAAGCGGTGGAATTACGCCGTAAAGGGGAGAACGATATTATCGCGCCTCCGGTTGATTTTGCTGAATGGGAAAAACAACGAATTTTAAATCGTAGTGTCTCGGGGGAGTCAAATGACAATTCCTGAGAATCTGCTCATTGCGGTTGATTCCCTGAGGGCAAATAAAGTGCGCTCAATTTTAACCATGCTCGGTATAATCATCGGAGTCGGAGCGGTTATCACCATGATTAGCCTGGGTCAAGGGGCAAGGAACGCTGTGCAGGAACGGATAAACGCCCTCGGTTCCAATCTGCTCTTCGTCCGCCCGGGACCTGCGCAGAGGGGACGCATCAGAATGGATTACTCTAATATCCGCCTAACTATGAAAGACGTCCAAGCGATAAAGCGCGAGGTTCCGGGAGCCCTTTACGTAGTTCCGGAGCAAAATCGTAGAGCGCAAGTCAAGTATCTTAATCGCAATTGGAATACATATATCCAGGGAACCACTCCGGATTACCGATACGCTCGGAATGCCGAGTTAGCTTATGGAGAGTATTTTACCGCCACCGATGTGGAAGCCAAAAGACAGGTTTGCATTATCGGTCAGGAGATCGCTGCCCAGCTTTTCGAGGATTTTAATCCAATAGGAGAATCTATCAAAATTCGGGGATTGAATTTCACGGTTCTCGGAGTCCTTGAGGAACGCGGAGCAACCATGTTTCATAGTCAGGATGATATTATCCTTATACCTATCACCACAGCTCAAAAACGGGTTTTTGGATATGATTGGATATCTTCCATAAGCATAGGAGTAGTATCCTCGGATTTGATGGATAAGACAGCGATCGATATCGAAAGGGTGCTAAGGAAAACCCATCGCATCCGTTATGGCGAGGAAAATGACTTTCACATAAGAAATCAAACCGACCTGGTTTCCACTATGGAAGAAACCTCGGAAACTTTCACCACCCTATTGGCAAGTATCGCGCTGGTTTCCCTCCTTGTCGGCGGAATAGGGATAATGAACATCATGCTGGTATCGGTCACCGAAAGAACCAGGGAAATAGGTATCCGCAAAGCAATCGGCGCTCGCCGCAAGGATATCCTGCTGCAGTTTTTGACCGAAGCTATCTCGCTGTCCATCGTTGGCGGCTGCATGGGCGTAGTCGCCGGAATCGGAGGTTCCCTGGCATTAAGTCATTGGGCGCAATGGAATACGCTGATTTCGGGCGAATCGATAGTAATCGCATTCCTCTTTTCAGGATTGGTCGGAATATTCTTCGGTATCTACCCCGCCGCCCGCGCCAGCAAACTGGATCCTATCGACGCCTTGAGATACGAATAATCCTTCCCATATCGCCAAAATTTGTTATATTAATTATTGACCAATATAATAGCGTTTTTCGTATGAAATATATTCTTTACATAACTACTCTTATAATGTTACCCACCATCGTTTGGGCTCAGGATACGCTTTGGACCAAGACCTTCGGCGGTTTAACCGTCTCAACCGGGCACGTTGTAATTCAAACCTCGGATGAAGGTTATTTAGCGGCAGGGATGATCTCCGCTCCGTCGGGAGAACATTATGACTGCTATCTGGTTAAAACCGATTCCTCGGGACAGCTGCAATGGGAGCGCAAGCAAGGCGGAGAGTCTGACGAATATGTAACCGATATACACGAAACCTCTGACGGATATATTTATTGCGGTTTCACCACTTCATTTGGAGCCGGTGGTCAGGATGTTTATCTGGTGAAAGTTGACAACATTGGAAATACGATCTGGTCGAAAACCTACGGCGGAGTAGGTTCCGAATTGGCGGCATCAATGCAGCTTACCGATGATGGCGGTTATATCCTTGCAGGCAGAACGCAGGGATCCTTCGGACCGGCAATAAAAATCTTAGTCATCAAAACCGATTATCAAGGTGAAATCGAATGGCTGGAAACTTATGGAAATAATATATCCATTGCTTCATCTATAAAAAAAGCAGGGGATGAGGGCTATATCATTGCCGGTTATAGAAATGCGGATGCTTATTTGGTGAGAATAAACCAGCAGGGCGATTTATTGTGGGACAGGACGTATGGAGGAAATGGCGATGAAAATGCCGAAGATATCGAGGTTACTTCAGACAACGGATTCGTTTTCACCGGATGGACAGACTCCTACGGCGCCGGAAGCTACGACTGCTTCCTAACCAAAACCGATTTCTCGGGCGAGGTAATCTGGTCGAGAACATACGGCGGCGAAAGCTGGGATGATGCGTTCTCGGTAGCCGAAACCGATGACGGCGGCTACGTTATGACCGGCTGGACCCAGTCCTTTGGCGCCAGGTTTTTCGATATCTATATATTAAGGATGGATTCCGTCGGGGATACCCTCTGGACACGAAAATACGGACTTGATGGCCAGGATGAATCTTATTCAATCCGGCAAACTTCTGACGGGGGTTATATAGTAACCGGAATACTCGATGGCGAATTCAGTAATATGTGGTTGCTTAAACTTTACGGCGAACAATCCAATCAATTGACTATCAATATAATACCGGAAAATCCCCCGATAGTCGTCCCTGCCGGAAGTTCTTTTACCTACACCGGTGAGATTACCAATAACACGGATGGAGACCTAACCACCGATATATGGATAGTGGTCGACGTTCCCGGATACGGCTATTTAGGTCCAGTATATAGGATAAATAATCTCACACTTCAGCCTTTCGAGACCCTTACCCAAATCTCAAATGCGCAGGAGATCCCAATGGATGCCCCCGCAGGCAGCTATGAATATATCGCATTCTGCGGAGATTATCCCAACTCGATAATTGATTCAGCTTATTTCAATTTCGTTGTAACACCGCCGAAATCCAGCGGTTATGAGACCTGGGCGGTTACAGACCATGCAAAAACCGCCTCGAATCAACTAACGACCGGGGGCTTTGAACTTGTCTCAATCTCTCCTAATCCTTTCAACTCATCCACACGAATCGAATTTACTACCCCCTCACTCGAATATACAGAAATTACTATCGTCAATATACATGGTCAAATAGTTGATACTATCCATAGTGGATTAATACCGCCCGGTAATCATGTAATAAGCTGGAACGCCTCAAAATTCTCCTCAGGAATATATTTTTTCCGCATACAGAATAATGAATGGACTATCAGTGAGAGAATACTGCTGATAAAATAGCATTCATTACAGCCAGTCATCCCTCCAGCGCAGCCGGTATGTTGATGCCGCCTCAAACGTCCTCGTTTGTCGCCTTCGGTCAGACGAGGACGTCTGACCGCACCCAAGAGTGCCGTCGGGCACCTCCGCCCGAAGGCATTTCTTAAACTTTGTTAGAGGTAGGCGGGCATTCTTGTCACGCATAGCGAGCAATATGTCGGGGCTCCCCCGATAAATCGGGTAGGCTGGGGGAATGAAATGAGCGAGAAACCCGACATCGTTTTACAACCTTACGGCGGTCAGCGCTCTCGCGCTGACGGTTTCTCTATCCATCCGTGCGCGGCATTCCCCCCCGAATGCCGCTTTAAAACGAGTAGGCCGGCAGTTTGCCGCCGACATAAATCTTCTATGAGTCAGTCTAACCTTGGAACATATAATACCCAAAAAACATTAAAAGTATAATGTTGACTTAAGAGATTCTACCGATTAATATAGAACATATAAAGGGAACCTAACGACTAATAACAAAAAGAACATAAAATATGGCAAAACGCGATTATTATGAAATCCTTGGTATTGATAAAAGCGCATCGGAAGACGCTATTAAAAAAGCTTATAGAAAGTTAGCCATTCAGTACCATCCAGATAAAAATCCGGGGAATAATGAAGCGGAAGAGAAATTTAAAGAGGCTACCGAGGCTTATGAGGTTTTAAAAGACCCCCAGAAACGAGCCCAGTACGATCAGTACGGTCATGCCGGGGTTTCGGGGCAGCCTGGTTTCGAAGGCTTCTCGGGCGGATTCGGCGGATTCGACCTCAGCGATGCCCTTCGCGCTTTTATGCGTGATTTCGGCGGTTTCGGGGGAGGCGGGTTTGAGGACCTTTTCGGAGGTAAAACTTCCGGCGGAAGGTCGAGATCCAGGCAGAGAGTACATCAAGGCGAGGATATACAGGTGAAATTGCCCTTGACCTTGGAGGAGATCGAATCCGGTGTTGAGAAGAAGATTAAACTGAAACGATTCGTTAAATGCGCCAATTGCAATGGCAGCGGAGCGGAAGATTCCGGCGGTAAGAAAACCTGTCCTCAATGCGGGGGTACTGGTGAGTTGCGGCGTGTTTCCCGTTCGCTATTCGGTCAGATAGTTAACGTCAGCGCCTGCAATTTATGCGGCGGCGAAGGCACGGTAATCGGAAATCCCTGCAGCGTATGCAACGGCGAGGGGCGTGTCAGGGGAAGCAGTACGATATCAGTCAAAGTTCCGGCTGGCGTTGTTGCCGGCAACTACATACCTATTCGCGGCTCCGGAAATGTCGGCAGACGCGGAGGTTCTCCCGGTGATGTGATAGTATTTATCGAGGAAAAGGAACATCCGGTTTTCCAGCGGCGAGGCGATGATCTTCTGACCGAAGTCGTTATAAATTATCCGATTGCTGCCATGGGTGGTGAGATTGAGGTGCTTCTATTAAGAGGTAAAGCCAAGCTGAAAATCCCCGCCGGTACCCAATCGGGGAAAATTTTCAGGATGCGCAATAAAGGTTTACCTCATTTAAACGGTTACGGCAAGGGAGACGAACTTATTCAGGTGCTGGTCTGGGTCCCTGACAAGCTCTCCGACGAAGAAAAGGAGCTGCTGAAAAGACTTGCTGAAATCCAGGGCGATAAGCCGGCGAAATCGGATAAAGGATTTTTCGATAAACTGCGTCAGACTATCGGCGTATGATCGACGATAATGAACCAACCAACGCATATCTTAAAGCGAGACTGCGAGTTCCGGCAGATTATGAGGATTCGATTGTACATGGAATTGAGAACGCTGATTTCAAAGGCAGCCATATTACTGAACTGCCGGATTCGATGATTGAGCTGCAGCTTTTTTTTGGTTGCGGTGTCGATCGAGAGAAAACCCTCGCTGAGCTGAAAGAACTTATCCGGGAAGCTGGGAATTCTGTGGGAAGACAAACCCCACCCGATATCAAGATAACCCTTGAGAAGGCGGAGGATTGGATAGCGCGAAATCGGGCAAGTTTCCACGCCATCGGGATATCCGCGAATTTAGTGGTGCTCCCGCCGTGAGAGAATCCGGCGCTATTCAATGAAAGGTATAAGATCATCATAAATCCGGGTATCGGATTCGGCACCGCCAGGCATCCCTCTACCATTCTGAGTTTACGGGCTTTGGAGCAGCATATTAAGGGTAATGAGACCGTTCTGGATTTCGGTTCCGGAAGCGGGATTTTGGCGATAGCGAGCTATAAACTGGGTGCATCCAAAATCATCGGGATAGAGTTAGATACGGCGGCGATTGAAAACGCACATGAAAACCTCAAGCTTAATAATATCAAACGCGGTGTGAAGTTCTATGAAAGCCTCGGAGCTATCGAGGATGACAAATTCGACATAGTGGTTTGTAATATTGATTTTAAGACTATCGCAAAATTCGTAAGTGAACTGAAAGCGAAATTAACTGCAGATGGATTAATGATATTTTCGGGACTGGAATCCGATGAGAAATATGAGTTTATGGAGTTATTAGCCAGAAAAAGAATTTCAGCCCTAAATACGACGGAATCCCGCGGATGGATAGCTATCGAAGGTAAGGCCGCCTGATGGAGATAATGGCAACGTACTTTATTGTCATGCCCGAGGATATCAATGATCGCAGACTAATTTTACGCGACAGTGAGGTTCATCATCTCACCAATGTCCTCAGAGGTAAGATCGGCGATAAATTCTATGCTGTTGATGGCTCCGGCAATCGGCACTTAAGCGAGATCGCACAGATCGAAAAGAAATCGCTAACAGCGAATATTCTGAAAACTGATAAGGGGACAAATGAATCAAAACTGCATATTTCGCTCGCATTGCCATTGTTAAAGGGCGCTCGTATGGATTATGCTTTAGAAAAAGCCACCGAATGCGGCGTTGTCGATTTCATTCCATACATCTCAGCTTTAGCGCTTACCGATGTTTCCGATAAGACCAAAGCCGACAAAAAGAAACTGCGCTGGAACAATATAATTCAAGCGGCGGTAAAACAATCACTGAGGTGCAAAATACCTGATATACGGGACATAATACAGTTTGAGGAGTTGTTAAAGCCCGGAGAGGATTATAATCTTCGACTGATTGCCGAGCTCAGCGATGACAGCATCTCGATCGAGGAGTTGAAAATCGATACGGACGCCGAAAAGGCGTTGCTGATTGTTGGTCCGGAAGCCGGTTTTACGGAGGCCGAGCTGGAATCGGTTGTAAACGCAGGTTTCACAAGGATTAAATTTGGAGAATGCAGGCTAAGAGCGGAAACAGCCTGCGCTGTTTTTCCATTTTTGTTGCAATTTGCGGCGCAAAGATTAAATTAAACGCTGGTTCCGCTTGAGATTATTGACAGTTAGTGCGTAAAGTAGTAAATTTCGTTAAAATTTAAAATCGTCGGGATATGTTAGATCGGAATTTGACAGATAGAGAAAAGCAAGTATTACAGGCGTTGATCGACCATTACATCACCACCGCCAAACCGGTTGGTTCGCGCACATTAGCTACGCGATATAACCTGGGCATCTCGCCCGCAACGATTCGGAACACTATGTCCGATCTGGAGGAACTGGGCTTGATTACCAATATGCATACCTCCAGCGGAAGGATCCCGACAGATTTCGGCTACCGAGTATATGTGGATTTCGTTCTCAAACCGCAGGCGCTGACCGATGCCGAGCGGCAGAAGATAAAATCGGCTCTTCAACTGGAAAATCTCGCTCTGGGACCTATTCTGGAGCAAACCAGCAGAGTGTTAGCATACATCTCCAATCAACTGGGAGTCAGTATCGCTCCGAAATTCGAAGCCGGCATTTTAAGCAGGATTACTATGGTCCCGGTTGCGGAGAAAAGGGTGCTGGTGGTTATCGCCGCCAAATCGGGACTGGTGCGCTCCATTATTATGGAAGTGGAAACCGATCTTGCGCCGGAGGTGGTGGAAAAAACCGCGACCCTACTCACCGAACGTCTGTCCGGAAAATCATTTGCCGAAATCAAAAATACCATCAGGGACAGGCTCCAGGGGCTATCGGAAGGCGATCCGGTGTTGTTGGAATTGCTTTTAGAGTCGTACAAGGAGCTTTTTTCGGAGAGGTTCGATGGAATACATTTCGAGGGGGCTTCCAACTTAGTTAAGCAGCCGGAATTTAGCAGCATAGACCGTTTTTCACAGGTGGTCGGTTTGGTCGAAGACCGCACCTTTTTAGCCAAGCTTATTTCAGCCGACAAATTCGTCGGAGGGACTCATGTAACTATCGGCCATGAGCTTGAATCTGAGACAATGAACTCGATGAGCTTGGTGACATCCTCGTTCAAAGCAGGAAAATCAAAAGGCGTTTTGGGGGTGATGGGACCTACACGAATGCCTTATTCCAGGATCGTGTCGGTAGTTGATTTCACTGCCAAAATGTTGTCGAAACTGCTTTCCAGGTAGTATCGAGATAAATCACGGAGTACGAAATTGGGAAAAAAAGATAAGAAGAAAGAAGCAGAGAATACCGAGCATATAGATAAGGAAAATCAGGACACTTACGAAAAAACCGAGCGGGCTGAGGATAATGCTGAAGAAGTTACTCCCGAAGAAGTGACCGCAGAAACACCCTCTGCCGAAGAAAAATATCAGGAGCTTGAAGACAAATACCTTCGGTTGATTGCGGAGTTCGATAATTACAAGAAAAGAACCGCAAAGGAATACGGCGAACTTATAAAAACCGCTAACCGTGATTTGTTGTGCCAGCTTTTACCGATTCTGGATCATCTCGGCATGGCTATCGAGTCCGATTCCGACAGCAACAACGCGGATGCCCTCAAAAAGGGTTTGGAGCTAATCCAAAGGGATATCGAGAATTTCCTGGATAAGATGGGTGTTACAGAGATTGTGTCTATCGGTAAACTATTCGATCCTAACGTACACGAGGCTATGCTGCAGCTTCCCTCCGAAGACTACGACGAAGGAATTGTCATGGAGCAATCCCAGAAAGGATATATGCTCGATGATAAAGTATTGCGCCCCGCCAAAGTTATAATATCCGCCGGTTCCCCCACTGATAATACTGAAGAACAAGAGGAGTAAATTCGACATAGGTCAATCCCATTTGTGTCTTGACCTTGTCCCGACGGTCATTATCCCGACTTCATCCGTCATTGCGAGGAGCAAAGCGGAGAAGCAATCTTTTTGAGGTTTTGAGAAAGTTTCCGCCGCGCCCGACGGCTATTCTCGTCATTGCGAGCGAAGCGAAGCAATCCATCACCATAACATTTAGTAGGCAAGAAATTTTTATCCCGCTCCCGGCAATGATAGGTCGAATTCTGAGCTGACGCAGTGAGTGAAAAACCCGACATCATTTTGCTCTAACATATCGCAGACAAGAATGTCTGCGCTACCGAGATCGTGACAGGCGCCGAAGATTTATCGAAAATACTCACCTCACTCGTTTAAAATTACTATTTTACAAATTGGATATCATGTATTAACTTCAACAGAAATAATGGAGAGAAAGGGAGTAATATGCGGTCAAATTTCTGGCAGACATTTTTCGGATTGTTACTTATCGCAATCGGCGTTTTGTATCTCTTTGACAGCTTCGGTATAGTCGACTTCAGTATTTGGGATTTCTTCGATAAATTCTGGCCTGTAATACTGATTATACTGGGACTGATGATCATTTTTTCAAGTAGCCGGACAAATCGTATTATGAAGGAGGGCGACGGAGCTAATACGGAAAGGATTTTCGGCGATATTCATCTGGATAAATCAGCGATTCAGAGCGGCGTAAACAGGTATAGTTCATTTATAGGGGATATTCATTTAAGAATCTCCAAATCGGAATTAGGCGAAGGGGAGCATGAGATCCGGATTAACACATTTATCGGCGACGCTAAAATCTACTTACCCGGGGATACGCAATTCAGTTGCAAACATACCGCTGCAATAGGTGATCTAAAAAGCGAGGGGGTGGAATTAGTTACCGCAAGTAACGGCAAATTCAGTACGAAGGAGTTCAACAGCGCTTCATCCAGGCTGATTATTCGTTTCAGCGCATTTATAGGCGATTTGAAAATCGTAGCGACTTAGCAGCTTCTATAAGTCGCATATAGGAGAGTTTTGACAAAACCGGTTATTAAGCGAAGTCTCCAATTAGTCCGCAATACGCTTAAATGAAACTACACCTTGGTTAAGAATTTCGTTGAGAGTATATCGAAGTAACAAGAACAATTATCAGAATGAAGCAACTCAGGATTTTTAGCCGGGGGATTGTTCTAAATCAAATTGAAAAAGTGAGAGTAAGTGATTTATAACCACATGATATTCTTTAATAAGTTTCTCACAATGAACCCTGTGTACTGTTAGTCTTTTATCTGATTGATTGGTATAAAGATGCGCATTGTTTAGTGAATGAGAGATCAAATGTGTTGTAGTTTTTCATTGACAATTAAGAAATTAGAAACATATTAATATATAGATTGTTATTTCATTGATTTGGGTTAGACATCATAGCTGACAACTGAGGTAGCGGGAGGAGAGTGGGCTCAAACTCGTACGGAGGTTGTTAATGTTTCTTTCTTCTAAATTAGGGCGCTTGCTTCGTTGCTTTATGATTCCGAATTTTCCTCTATTGATTATTTTCACGCTCAATAATGTTTCATTAGCCGAATGGCCCGAAGGGGGTGTGGAATGGGGAGGAGGATTTCATTTTCTTTCATCCCACTGGTCGATTGTCTCGGATGGCTCCGGCGGTTTCTGGGCAGTTTAGGAAGATGCCGATTGGGATATTCGTATGCAGCACGTTGACAATGATGGCAATCTGATGTTCGACTATCCCGGACCGAAGATTATTGATGATCCTTCGCCTCAAACCTACCCGGAGGTTTGTTCAGATAGGAATGGCGGTATGATTTTCGCCTTCAAGGATTACCGTCATGCAGGCAATCCTGATATATATGCACAGCGAATAGGACGAGACGGAGTAGGGCTTTGGGAGCACGATGGAGTTCCGGTGTTCGTCGATCCTCAGGTCGAGGATTATGATCAGAAACTGCAATCGTTATCCGATGGGAGTGTTGTCATTACATGGAAGTCTGCCGTTGATTTTCCTAATGGCCAGATTCGAGCGCAGCGTGTAAGCCCTATGGGCGAAGCCTTATGGGATTCCGCTGGTTTGTTGCTCATCGGTAATGAAATCGCTGAACCGTGGGATCCGGATATCGTTGTCGATAGTATGGACAATATTTTCATTGCCTGGACCGACCATTCGGATGACTCGATATTCGCTGGGATATATTTTCAGAAATTAGACCTAGCTGGCAATAATTATTGGGGAGAGGAGGGAACGCGAGGATGCTATGGTATTATAGGAAGCTTGGCATTCGATTATTATAGCTTCACTTCAGACGGTAACGGCGGTGTATTTGTTACCTGGTATGACCATAGATTTGGACCTATCGCCGATGTATTTGCCGCATGGACTGATTCTATGGGGGAGCCTCGGTGGGGTCTTGAGGGGTATAAGGATCACCACGTATCCTGATGGTGGTTTTAGGTCCCTGGTTCAATATGATAACGCTAACGGAGCTTTCATTTCCTGGTGGACTCAAGGTATAGGCCAACGTGTGCAGTGGATAAAAACCGGATCAGCAGAGAACGCTAAACAATGGGAAGAAAATGGAATTCCAATTGCTTTAAATGTGGGAGGAGAACCGGTATCTATTGTTAAAGGTCAAGTGGACGAATGGATATTGAGTTTTCAGGGGCAAGAACGAAGGGCATTTTCTCAGAAGTTCGATACCACGGGAGTGCGCCTTTGGGGAGACAGCGGGAAAGTAGTCTGGCCTAATGAAGTGAGCGATTATTATGCAGTCCCCGACAATCGGGGAGGCGCAATTGTCATCGCCAACCTCTTCGATACTTATTTTGCTCAAAGGATCGATTCCGCTGGTCACTATACAGGTGAAACAGGTGTTGATGATGCTTTCGAGGAAGGAACACCTTATTCATGTTCTCTTAAAGCCCCATATCCCAATCCCTTCAACTCATCGACCAAGATAGATTTCGATATTCCCAAAAATGGATTGGTAACACTCAGTATTTACAACCCATTAGGAAAGGAGGTGACGCGATTAATAGATGGTTTCCGAAATGCCGGAGGGTATTCGCTTGAGTGGAACGGCAACAACAAAAACGGAGATACATTGCCTTCGGGCGTTTATTTCGTCTGCATAGTCTCAGATGGAGAAATCCATTATAGGAAAGTAACTTTAATCAAGTAAGTAAAGGAGTTTACAATGAGACGCCTTTTTCCCCTCTTCTTGACGGGATTGATAATACTTCTATGTTATGGGGGCAATCCCGGAGCACATCTGATGGGTTGCTTATCGTGTCCCGGTGTACTCGGTCGCCACAACGGTACATTTGAGGTAATGGATAAATCTTCTACAATAAAAGCTGCGCTATATTTAGCTCTTGTAACAGCCACATATAATCTCGATTTATCCCCCGCCTTTGATAACT
>CAZLVS010000062.1:0-14824 GCA_964563085.1 uncultured Ignavibacteria bacterium
CCTATCGTTCCTATGTTTACATGCGGCTTCTTTCGTTCAAACTTCTCCTTCGCCACTTTATTATTCTCCCGAATTTGACATTATCTACTCTAAATCGACTTTGTATATGAAATCGGTGATGCCTTCTCCGATACCACCTGATAGTGAGAAAATTCCATACTATACAATCCCCGACCCTGCGTCATATTCCGCAGCTCGGTCGCATAACCGAACATCTCCGATAGAGGCACTTCGGCAGCAACTACCTTATTATCATGCCGGTCGAACATTCCGACTATATCGCCTCTGCGCGTATTCAAATCCTGAATAACAGCGCCCAGGTAATCTTCCGGAATTACGATTTCCACTCTCATGGAAGGCTCCATCAGCACCGGCTTGGCGCGCTTTACCGCATCTTTCAGCGCAAGTGAACCCGCGATATGAAACGCCAACTCGGTGGAGTCCACCTCATGAAAATCGCCGTCCAGCAGAGAAACCCTTAAACCGTCGATAGGATAACCGGCGATAAGACCATTTCCCAACGCCTCCTTGACGCCCTTTTCAACTGCGGGAACGAACTCCTTCGGTATCGTGCCGCCTTTGCTGACATCTTCAAACTCAAAACCCTTACCGGGTCCCAAAGGCTCAACCCTCAAAGTCACCTTTCCATACTGTCCTTTGCCGCCGGATTGACGAACAAATTTGCCTTCAGCCTCCGCAACTTCCCTAATAGTTTCCTTATAGGAAACCTGTGGTCTTCCGACATTGGCGCCTACTTTGAATTCCCTGGTCAACCGGTCAACAAGAACTTCCAGATGCAGCTCGCCCATGCCCGAGATAACCGTCTGTCCCGTATCAGGATCATTGGTTACTCTGAACGTAGGGTCTTCATTTGCCAATTTCCTGAGGGAGCTCTCCAGCCTTTCCTGATCGGCTTTAGTCTTCGGTTCTATCGCAACATAAATCACAGGTTCGGGAAAATCCATCATCTCCAAAGCTATCGGATGTTTCGGATCGCAAATCGTCGCCGCCGTCACCGAGTATTTCAATCCCACACCGGCAACTATATCACCGGCGGAAACCTCCTTTAGGTCCTCCCGCTTGTTCGAATGCATCTCGAGTAAACGAGACACCCTCTCCTTTTTATCCGACAATGTGTTCAGAACCTGTTGGCCGACTTTCAAAGTACCCGAGTAAACCCGGAAGAATACCAACCTGTCGAAATATGGGTCCGAAGCTACTTTGAAAACCAATGCTGAAAACGGCGCCCCCGTGTCGGCTTCCCTGTTCTCCTCCTTTTTAGTCTTTAGATTAATACCGGTGATAGGAGGAACATCTACCGGAGCCGGCAGATAATCAACAATAGCGTCAATCAGCTTTTGAACGCCCTTATTCTTCAATGATGAGCCGCAGAGAACCGGAGTAATCTCGGATTTCAAAGTACCCTTTCTTATCGCCCGCTTTAAATCGGATATCTCGATTTCTTCTTCATTGAGATATTTCTCCAATAATACATCATCGAATTCGGAAATAGCCTCCAGCATTATCTTTCTATAATCCGCCGCGAGCTCCTGATATGCTTCCGGGATGGGAGAATCCTCAAAAACGCTGCCCAACGAGCTTTCATCGTAAACCCGATACAGCATATCAACAATATCGATGATTCCTTCGAACTTATCCTCCGCGCCTAAGGGAACCTGAATCGGCACCGCTTTGGTTTTTAACTTATCGGACATCATCTTGACGACACGATTGAAATCGGCGCCTATCCTATCCATTTTATTGACATAAGCGATCCGCGGTATACTATACCTGTCAGCCTGCTTCCAGACTGTCTCCGACTGAGGCTCCACCCCCCCCACCGCACAGAAAACCGCAATTGCGCCATCCAAAACCCGCAGGGATCTCTCAACCTCGGCGGTAAAATCGACATGCCCGGGAGTATCAATTATGTTGATTTGATGATCTTTCCAGAAACAAGAAGTAGCAGCGGATGTAATGGTAATACCGCGCTCCCTTTCCTGCACCATCCAATCCATCACGGCAGCGCCTTCATCAACCTCACCCATCCGATGAGTTTTGCCTGTGTAAAACAGAATCCTCTCGGTGGTGGTTGTTTTGCCGGCGTCTATATGAGCCATAATGCCGATATTTCTGAGTCTTTCGATTGGTATGCCTTTTGGCATAATCTCCCGGTCTTCGAAAAAATTAAAGTTAATGTTCACAAAATAATACGGGAGACCCGTATTATTAAAGCCCTTAACCAGGACCATTATCTATCTAAACATGAAAAGATTACGGTACTATATAATAATTAAGGATATTATATATCCTTAAATAAGTTACCATCTGAAATGAGCGAATGCTTTATTCGCCTCTGCCATCCTGTGGGTATCATCCTTCTTCTTTATGGATGCGCCCTCGTTGTTGAAAGCGGCGATTAATTCGGCAGCGAGCTTTTCCGACATACTCCCGCTGGAACGGGATTTGGCAAATGTCAACACCCAACGGAATGCTAACGCGACCCTTCTATCCGATCGAACCTCAACCGGCACCTGGTAGTTAGAACCGCCAATTCGGCGGGATTTAACTTCCAGGTATGGCTTGACGTTGTCAATAGCCTTTACGAAAACCTCCACGCCCGGTTGTTTGGTCTTCTTCTCGATCTCATCCATCGCCGAATAGAATATATCCTCTGCCACCGATTTCTTCCCGCTTTTAAGCAAACGATTGATGAACCTCGTGACCAAAACATTATTGTATTTTGGATCAGGATCTACTTCTCTTTTCTGAACAGCTTTTCTTCTGGGCAACTTTCTCTCCCAAGGTTCAAATTTAAATTCGTCTGGCTTTACTTCTTCGGTCTTCTGGTACCGTATTTACTTCGGCCTTGCATTCGGTCATCAACACCGGCGGTATCCAGGGTTCCCCGTATGATATGATAACGGACCCCCGGAATGTCCTTCACCCTTCCACCTCTAATGAGGACCAGAGAGTGCTCCTGCAGATTATGACCTTCGCCCGGAATGTATGCCGTAACCTCAATTCCATTCGTCAAGCGTACACGCGCTACTTTCCTCAATGCAGAATTCGGCTTTTTGGGGGTGGTTGTATACACTCTGGTGCACACACCTCTCCTTTGCGGCGATTTCTGCAGCGCCGGCGTATTACTCTTAACTTTTATGGTTTTGCGCCCTTTGCGCACTAATTGATTTATTGTTGGCAAAATCTCTCCACCATCAAAAAAATTAAATATAGACTCGCAATATAATTACGGTTTTGCGCTTGTCAAGCTTTTTATGATGCAAATTCAACCTTTTCTTGCTCATCTCCGGCTATTTCTTCCTCGTCCGGCGTAATTACCTGAGCCTCGTGATAAACATCCAATCCTGTACCCGCCGGGATCAACTGTCCGATTATAACGTTTTCCTTCAATCCGGCGAGTACATCCTGCTTCCCATGGATTGACGCTTCGGTCAACACCTTGGTCGTCTCCTGGAACGAAGCAGCCGATATGAAGCTCTCCGTGGACAGAGCCGCTTTGGTTATTCCCATCAGCAATGGCTGGAACGTCGCCGGTTCACCACCCTCGGTGATAACCTTCTCATTCTCTTCCCTGAACTGAATCTTATCCACCTGATCCCCTTCGAGGAAGTTAGTGTCGCCAACATCTTCCACTCTGACCTTCTGAAGCATCTGTCGGACGATTACCTCGATATGCTTATCGTTGATCCTCACTCCCTGCAATCGATAAACCTCCTGGATTTCGTTAACCAAATACTCCTGCACCGCGTTCACGCCGTTGATTCTTAGAATATCATGCGGATCGATTGGTCCTTCGCATAAGCGATTGCCGGCGTACACCCGGTCGCCGGGATGCACCCTAAGGTGCTTACCCTGAGGTATCAGATATTCCTTTTCCTCACCATCATCACCGGTTACGATCAGCTGCTGAGAACCGCGAATAAACTTACCGAACGACACCACTCCGTCGATCTCCGAAACCACCGCCGGTTCCTTCGGTCTTCTGGCTTCAAACAGCTCGGCAACTCTCGGTAATCCGCCGGTGATATCCCTGGTTTTGGAAATCTCGCGCGGGATTTTCGCCAATATTTGCCCCGCAAGCACATCGGCGCCGTCATGGACCTCCAGATGCGCGCCGGTCGGAATGCTGTAATCAACCAGCGTCTTTCCTTTATTATCCTCAATATAGATCTTCGGGTGTCTCGTCTTTTCGCGCTGCTCTACAATAACCCTCTGCCGCAAACCGGTCGATTCGTCTAATTCTTCGCGGAATGTCACATTTTCCATTATGTCTTCAAATTTGACTTTACCCGATTTATCGGCTAAAATATAGTTGGAATAAGGATCCCATTCAAATAGCTCCGTTTCCCGCTCAACTTCTTGATCCTCATCGACATATATATGGGCAGCGAACGGTACATTATAACGGCTTCTTACCCTGCCTTCCTCATCCTCAATGAACATCTCGCCGTTTCGGTTCAGCACAACATTGATATCCCCATGAGTGACATATTGGATGTTTTTGAAAACGATCTTACCTTCGCTCTTTGCCTTCACCTTGGATTGTTCGGCAATTCGAGCGGCGGTTCCACCAATATGGAATGTCCGCAGAGTTAGCTGAGTTCCCGGCTCTCCGATTGACTGAGCCGCAATCACACCGACCGCTTCACCGAGCTCAACCAGTTTGTTTTGAGCCAGATTTCGGCCGTAGCATGCTGCGCAAACACCTCGACGGGATTCACAGGTTAACACCGAACGTATCAGAACCGTCTCCAGACTTGATTCCTCAATCAATTGCGCTGCCTGTTCCTCTATCATATCGCCTGATTCGACGATTATATCTCCACTCAAAGGATTGATCACATCCTCCAAAGCGACGCGCCCCAGAATCCTATCGCCCAGCGATTCTATTACATCTTCACCCTCTTTCAGAGCGCCGATATTTAGACCAAGGATAGTTCCGCAATCATTCTCAGTTATAATTGCATCCTGAGCAACGTCAACCAATCTCCTTGTCAGATAACCGGCATCCGCGGTCTTCAATGCGGTGTCCGCCAACCCCTTACGCGCCCCGTGGGTCGAAATAAAATACTCCAGCACCGTCAGCCCTTCACGGAAATTGGCTATGATCGGAGACTCGATAATCTCCCCGACCTGACCGGTCATTTTCTTCTGCGGCTTCGCCATCAATCCGCGCATCCCCGCCAACTGCCTTATCTGATCTTTGGAGCCGCGAGCATCTGAATCCCTCATCATATACACCGGATTGAAACCGTTCTGGTCTTTACTCATCCCGGCAAACATGGCATCCATAACGTCATTACTGGTGCCCGTCCAGGTGTCGATAACCTTGTTGTATCGCTCTCCATTGGTGATAATACCGCTCTCATACTGCTTCCGGATTCCATCGACTTCCTCTTGCGCTTTTTTAATGAGATCTTCCTTCTCCGGCGGAATCAAAATATCGTCGATTCCCACCGTTAAGCCACCTAATGTGGCGTACTCGAAACCGATTGTTTTCAGATCATCGAGGAAATCGGCAGTCCTTCTGTTTCCGTGAATTCTGTAAACCTGCAATACCAGGTTCTGAACCTTACCCTTGGTTGCGGTTTCATTGAAGAAATCGATTCCATCGGGTATAATATCATTGAATATTACCCTTCCTACGGTAGTATCGACAAGCTTCTTACCGATGCGCATCTTTATTTTAGCGTTCACGCCGACTAATTTATGATCATAGGCAGCCATAACTTCCGGTGGTCCATAAAACACCTTACCCTCCCCTTTAGCGCCGGGACGTTCCTTGGTGAGATAGTAGCAACCCAACACCATATCCTGCGATGGCGACGCTACCGGCTGCCCCGATGCAGGTAGCAGCAAATTATTGGTCGACATCATCAATATTCGCGCTTCAAGCTGCGCTTCGAAAGATAATGGAACATGAACCGCCATCATATCGCCGTCGAAATCCGCATTGAATGCGCCGCAAACCAGCGGATGGAGCTTAACCGCCTTACCTTCCACCAAAACCGGATAAAACGCCTGGATACCTAACCTGTGAAGGGTAGGCGCTCTGTTAAGAAGCACCGGATGGTCCGATATAATCTCCTCGAGGATATCCCATACCTCCGGGCGTTCCCTCTCCACCAGTTTCTTAGCCGATTTTACGGTTTGAACGTATCCCTTCTCCTCAAGCTTCATTATAATGAACGGTTTGAATAATTCCATCGCCATTGTTTTGGGCAATCCGCACTGATGAAGCTTTAATTCCGGACCGACAACTATGACCGAACGTCCCGAATAGTCCACTCTCTTACCGAGCAGGTTCTGGCGGAATCTGCCTTGCTTGCCCTTAAGCAAATCCGACAATGATTTCAAGGGCCGCTTGGAATCTCCCCTGACCGAATGCGTACGACGGCTATTGTCAAATAAGGCGTCGACCGCTTCCTGAAGCATCCTTTTTTCGTTGCGCAATATCACCTCGGGAGCCTTAATCTCGATTAATTTCCTGAGTCTGTTATTGCGGTTGATAACCCTGCGGTAAAGGTCGTTAAGATCCGATGTTGCGAACCTTCCACCCTCAAGAGGAACCAGCGGACGAAGATCCGGTGGAATAACCGGAACCACATCCATAACCATCCAGTCAGGACTGTTATTGGATTGACGAAAAGCTTCGATTACCCTCAGCCGCTTTAAATTATCCTTCTTCCGTTGAACCGAAGTCTCCACTTTTACCTGCGCCCTCAGAGACACCGCCAACTCTTCGATATCAAGCTGAGAAAGCAGTTTCCTTACCGCTTCGGCGCCCATCAAAGCTTCGAATTGCTTACCCGCTTCAAGCTGATCGAGATACTCCTCTTCGGAGATAATCTCCTTGTACTTAAGCGAAGTGTTGCCGGGATCGGTTACGATAAACGACTGATAATATATGATGCGCTCAAGTTCCCTTACAGATAGATCGAGTAGATAACCTACCCGAGATGGGAGCGATTGAACATACCAGATATGTGTGACGGGTACGGCAAGTTCGATATGTCCGATCCGTTCTCTACGAACCTTGGATTGAGTGACTTCAACCCCGCAGCGATCGCATACTATCCCTCGAAATCTGATCCGCTTATATTTACCGCAATTACATTCCCAGTCCTTAACCGGTCCGAAAATACGTTCGCAGAATAATCCATCACGTTCAGGTTTGTACGACCTATAGTTAATGGTTTCCGGCTTGGTTACCTCTCCATAAGACCAACCCCTGATCGTCCCCGGAGACGCCAGCTGTATCTGCATCCCCCGAAACTGGGTCGGTTTCTTCTTCGTTTTGGCAGCGGTCTGTTCCAGCACTGGATAACCTCCTTAAAAATTAGTTAACCCTCAACGATGGGAAATTGACCATACTATTCGATCAGCTCCACATCCAGCCCAAGAGACTGGAGCTCCTTTACTAATACATTAAAGCTCTCGGGAGTTCCCGGTTCCGGCGGATTCTCTCCCTTTACGATCGCCTCATACACTTTGCTTCTACCCACGACATCATCGGATTTTACCGTTAGCATCTCCTGCAAAGTGTACGCCGCGCCATACGCCTCCAGAGCCCACACCTCCATTTCACCGAATCGCTGTCCCCCGAACTGAGCCTTGCCGCCCAGGGGCTGCTGCGTGACCAATGAATATGGGCCTATGCTGCGCGCATGGATTTTGTCGTCAACAAGATGCGACAGCTTCATTACGTATATATAACCTACCGTGATCTCCGAATCAAGCGGTTCTCCCGTGAAACCGTCATATACTTTCACTTTGCCGCTCCTCGGCAGGTTCGCCTCTTCAAGATGTTCCTTTATCTGCTCTATCGAAGCGCCATCGAAAACCGGAGTAGCCAGATATTCATTCAGCTCATGGGCAGCCCAACCCAAGTGAGTTTCAAGTATCTGACCCAGATTCATACGAGAGGGAACTCCGAGCGGATTCAAGAGGATATCAAGCGACGTGCCATCCTCCAGGTACGGCATATCTTCAACCGGCACGATCTTCGCCAGCACACCTTTGTTTCCATGCCGTCCCGCCATCTTGTCTCCGACGGATAGCTTTCGCCTGGTAGCAACTTGAATCTTAGCCAGCTGCACCACCCCCGGAGGTAATTCCGCACCTCGCACAACCTTTTCGATCTCGTTCTCAAGCTCTTCCTGGTGGGATTGAATCAGCTTCTTCGCATGATTCTGTATCGCTTCTATCCGATCGCTTATTTTCTTGCTCGTGCAGAAACCCTCGTCAGCAATCACATCATCTAAATCGACCTCATCAAAGGAGCCTTCCTTATATGTATAACCGGAGCGGAAAACAACGGAACTATCGGAAATCCGCCTGACTGTATTGGCAGACTGCCCTTCCAAGAGATTCTGAATCTTCTCGCGACGAAGCTTTCTAATCTCATTGATAACCTTATGGTATTCCTTTTTAAGCTGCGAAATCTCCGCTTTCTCCTGCCTTTTAGCCTCGTCGGTTCGCTCCTTTCTCGAATACACTTTCGTATCGATCACCACTCCATGCAGCCCGGGAGGCGCCTTTAGCGAGGCGTCCCTCACGTCCCCCGCCTTTTCACCGAAGATCGCCCTGAGAAGCCTTTCCTCCGGAGAGAGCTCGGTCTCGCCCTTTGGCGTGACCTTGCCGACAAGTATATCTCCCGGTTCTACTTCGGCTCCAACGAAAATAACCCCGCGGGAATCCAGATGACTGACAGCGTCATCGGATACATTCGGTATTTCACGCGTAATCTCCTCGGCGCCACGCTTGGTGTCCCTCACCTGGAGTTCATACTCCTCCACATGTATGGACGTAAACGTGTCCTTAACCAGCAAGGATTCCGATACGATTATGGCATCCTCGAAATTGTACCCCCTCCATGGCATAAATCCCACCAACACATTTCTACCGAGAGCCAACTCGCCTCCGCACGTCGCCGAACCGTCGGCTATCACATCGCCTTTCTTAACCATGTCCCCAACACCCACTATAGGCTTTTGATTTACACAGGTGTCCTGATTCGATCTCGAATACTTCTCCAATCTGTAACTATCGAAGTCGATAAGCTGATCCTCGGCTTCTATCGTCTCCGGATGCGGTTTGATAACGATTTGCTCCGCATCGACTTTGATCACCTCTCCCCCCCTTGTGGCGACAAGCGCCGCGCCGGAATCCAATGCTGCGCGTTCTTCCATTCCCGTTCCCACATAAGGCGATTCGGTGATCAGTAGTGGAACCGCCTGACGCTGCATATTGGAACCCATCAATGCCCTATTAGCATCATCATGCTCCAAAAACGGTATCAGCGATGCCGCAACCGAAACCAACTGCTTTGGCGACACGTCCATATACTTGATTTTATCATATTTGACCACAGGATAATCATCTCGAAAACGCGCCTGGATATACTTATTAACGAACCTGTGATTCTTATCGAGAGGTTCGTTCGCCTGTGCGATATAATACTGATCTTCCTTGTCGGCAGTCAGGTAATCTATATCATGCGTAACCACGCCATCGTTCACCCTTCTGTATGGAGTTTCCAGAAATCCAAACCTGTTAATCCTGGCATAAGTGGATAATGAAGATATCAGTCCGATATTGGGACCCTCCGGCGTTTCTATCGGGCACATCCTGCCATAATGAGTATGATGCACATCCCTGACCTTGAAACCGGCTCTCTCCCTGGTCAAGCCTCCGGGACCCAAAGCCGACAATCGCCGCTTATGAGTCAACTCCGCCAGGGGATTGATCTGGTCCATAAACTGCGATAACTGGCTTGAACCGAAAAACGTATCTATAACCGCCGAGACGGTTCGCGCGTTAACCAGTTCATGCGGCGTAATAGATTCCACATCCTTCAGCGACATCCGCTCCCTGATTGTACGCGCCATCCTCGAAAGCCCGACCGAGAACTGATTACCCAACAGCTCCCCTACCGAACGAGTACGACGGTTGCCCAGATGATCTATATCATCCACATGACCGAAACCGTTCACCAGCTTCAAAAGGTACGATATGATTGCAATAAAGTCCTTTCGATCCAGGATAGTACAATCCGGCGGGAGATCCAGTCCCAACCGGCTGTTTATCATGTAACGTCCTACATCTCCCAGATCGTATCTCTTGGGACTGAAAAATACCATCTCCAGAAGCTTCTTAGCGGACTCGGTAGTGGGCGGGTCGCCGGGACGCATCAGTGAGTAAAACTTGTGCAGCGCCTCCTCTTCGTTTGTTGTGGTATCCTTGGTGAAAGTGTTGGCAATAACGCACGGATCGGTCGCTACCTCCAAAACTACCACCTCCACAGAAGGTATCTTCATCTCCATTATCTGCTCGGCATGTTTCTCGGTAATGGTCTCCCCAACATTAACCAGAACCTCGCCGGTTTCCGTATCGAATATCGGCGCCGACGCAACCCTGCCCTCGATTTTTACGTTTTTCCCGGCGGTTTTAACCTCTTCGGTTTTATAGAAAAGCTTCAGAATCTGCTCGTTGCTTGAATACCCCAAAGCCCTCAACAGCGTCGTAACCGGCAATTTCCGCCTGCTGTCGATATGAACATACATAATATCGTTTACATCCGTGGTGAACTCCACCCAGCTGCCCCTGAACGGAATTATCCGAGCCGAATTGAGCTTCTTGCCGTTTGGATGTATCATCTCATCGAAAAAGACTCCCGGGCTGCGGTGAAGCTGGGACACGATCACCCTCTCCGCGCCATTTATAATGAACGTGCCCTTATCGGTTAATAGAGGAAGCTCGCCCAGAAATACATCCTGTTCTATAATATCCTTAACTGTGGGATTTTCCTTTTCCTCGCCCTTTACAACGAGCCGAAGCGTAGACTTGAGCGGAGCCGCATATGTCATATTCCTCTCTCTGCACTCCCTTACTGTATATCGCGGGGAACCGACCCGGTACCCTACGAATTCAAGCAGGTAGTTTTCATGAACGTCAGAGATCGGAAATATACTCTCGAATACCGCTTGTAAACCCCTCGATTCACGCCGGTCCGGCTCAACATCGCGCTGCAGGAAATCCTCAAATGATGCTAACTGGATTTCCAGCAAGTGCGGCGCTTTAGCCACCTCGGAAATTCGCGCAAAAGACTTTCGTTCAACTTTCTTAATCGGCAATGTTTATCCTCCTAAAATCAGAAGGTGATGCAATAAGCATATTATACCCTCAACCTCAATGCTTCGGGCTTTAAATTTATTCGGGAGATATTAATTTCCTTCAGTTACTTGCGAACTAATCAAAATTTAATAACTGATTTTAATATGAACTCCCCAAAAAGTATATTAATCCCACGCCTCTCAATACGGGATTCGATATAATCTTGGGGCTTTGCTGAATCAGTTTAATTATAAAACCAAATATTTGGTTTACCAACGATCAAATGGTTTCGCCGGAAAGAATATCCGCCGCTTTAAACCGAGCCGATCGAATTCCTAACCATCGTAAACCATAAAACCGTTTAAGCTCCTGTAATGGATTTTACTTTTATTTTATTTCTACTTGAGCGCCAACTTCTTCAAGCTTGGCTTTTGCCGCTTCGGCCTCTTCTTTCGACAAGGCTTCTTTTACCGGTTTCGGAGCCTCGTCAACCAATGCCTTCGCCTCTTTGAGCCCAAGACTGGTTAATTCGCGCACCACTTTAATAACCTGGATCTTCTTATCACCGGCAGCATTTAAAACTACATCAAACTCAGTTTGTTCCTCTTCGGTTTCAGCGCCCGCAGCTCCGCCCCCGGCCGGCGCCGCTGCCACCGCTGCCATAGGTGAAACACCGAATTCGTCCTGGATTTTCTTGGATAACTCAGCTAACTCTATCGCTGTCATGTTCTTAATGCTCTCAAGAACTTCATCGATCTTCTCAGACATTCTTTTACACCTTCTTAATTATAAATATTATCTCATCCTCGTTATTCTATCTCAAGGTCTCTTGCTGACACAGACAAACCAGCAATAAACAACTCGGCAAACATGCGTGGCATGGGAGAAGTCACCGAGTTATTTGTCAACCTGTTTTACTTCTTTGCTTCCACCAAAGCTTCTAATACCGAAACCAGTTCCCTCGCGGGCGCTTCAATAGACGCTATTAAACCGGTTAAAGGAGACTCTATTCCCACCAGTACCTGAACTAACAGTTCCTCTTTCGAGGGCAAGCTGGCGAACGCCTCTAAATCCTCATATTCGCTAAATAGCTTGCCATCAATATAGAAGCACTTTGTAACCGGTTTTTCCAGCTTCTTGAATGACTCGTAGAATATCTTAGCCGGAACGCTCGCATCATCGGCTCCGAAAGCCACGGCGGTCGGACCAACCAAGAACTCTTCAAGTTCAGCCATTTCCGATTCATTAAACGCCCTGCGGATCAGAGTATTCTTCGCGATTGTATATACGATTTCGTTTTTGCGAAGTTCACGACGCAGATTACCCATCTCCTGCACATTCAAACCGGTAAAATCGGTTAAGAATACGCTCCCGGCGGATCTTAATTTCTCTTTTATATCTTCGACTACTGCTGCTTTTTCTGGACGTGCCATAAATCAAATTTCCAACTTATTTATTTTACAGATAGCATGATCTCTTGCGTGTTTAATCTATATCCGGGTCCCATCGATGACGACAAAACCGCGTTCCTGAGATACGCCCCTTTTGAAGCCGCAGGTTTTGCCCTCACAATCGCCCCCAAAAACACCCTTAAATTATCCAAAAGCTGATTGGTATCAAATGATACTTTGCCAATCGGAGCGCCGATATTGCCGCCCCTGTCCACTCGATACTCAATCTTGCCCATTTTCAGTTCCTTCACAACCTGTCCGATATCGTTGGTTACCGTGCCCGATTTCGGATTCGGCATCATGCGCCGGGGACCCAGTATCTTCGCCACTTTACCGATCTTGGGCATCATATCCGGAGTCGCCACCACCGCATCAAAATCCAGCCAGCCGTCCTTTATCTTATCGATCAATTCATCGGCTCCCACATAATCTGCGCCGGCTTCCTTTGATTCGGCTTCCTTCTCGCCCTGAGTTAACGCTAACACACGAACCGTCTTACCTGTCCCATTCGGTAGCGAAACTGTCCCGCGTACAATCTGGTCAGCCTGCCTGGGATCAACTCCAAGCCTCAAAGAAACCTCGACTGACTCATCGAAAGCGGCAAAATAGTTTCCCTTAACATTCTGTATCGCTTCCTGCAGGGAATAAGTTTTGCCCGGCTCCAACTTCTCCTTAAGGGCGCGATATTTCTTACCTCGTTTCATCTTCTACACCTAATTAAAATAACAAAAAATTAACCCTTTACCTCAATCCCCATGCTGCGCGCTGTACCCTCCACCTGACGCATAGCCGCCTCGATATCGTTTGCATTAAGGTCAACCATTTTCATCTCAGCGATTTCCTGCACCTGTTTACGGGTCACGCGACCGACCTTCAGCTTGTTCGGTTCCCCTGAAGCCTTCTCAAGCTTGGCTGCCTTTTTCAAGAGAATAGCCGCCGGCGGAGTCTTTGTAATAAAAGTAAAAGACTTATCGGCATATACCGTTATGACCACCGGTATGATCAAACCGCCTTTATCCTGAGTATTGGCGTTAAACGCCTTGCAGAACTCCATGATGTTCACACCTTGCTGACCCAGCGCGGGTCCCACTGGCGGCGCGGGTGTCGCATTTCCCGCCGGTATCTGCAATTTAATATATCCAGTTATTTTCTTTGCCATTTATACTCCAATATATACATCTAATAAACACTTATAACGGTTGTACCTGTAAGAAATCAAGCTCAACCGGGGTAGGTCTGCCGAAAATGGAGACCATTACCTTTATCTTCTTTCTTTCCAGGTTGATATCGGAAATACTTCCGGAGAAATCGGCGAAGGGACCATCTATGACCTTCACGGCGTCTCCCACCTGATAAGGAACTTCAAGACTATCCCTGGCGCGGGACTTATCCATCTGTATCAATATCCGTTCGACCTCCTCCTCCCGCAATGGAGTGGGTTTGCCGGAACTGCCGACAAAATTGGTTATACCCGGCGTGTTGGTGACCAGATGCTGCGTCTCTTTGTTCAATTCCATTTCAACCAATATGTAGCTCGGAAGAAACTTTCGCGTTACGGTCGACCGTTTACCCTGTTTCATCTCCACTATTTCCTGAGTTGGCACCAATATCTGACCGAATTTATCGGAAAGCCCTTCGGCAGCGGCAGCGGATTCGAGATACTGCTTCGCCTTCTTCTCATGCCCCGAATATGTATGAGCCACATACCATCTCATCGCCATTATATCCGTTACCTCAGTATCAGCTTCGTCAGTTGAGACAAACCGAAATCGACTATCCCGATAAAAACAGCCATTATTATACTCATCACAACAACTATTATCGTCGATCCCACCAATTCCGGTTTATTCGGATAGGAGACCTTCGATAATTCCAAACGTACTTCTTTAAGAAACTGTATAGATTTATTGATCATGACTAAAAATCTTTCAATTTATATTATACAGGACTGGAGGGAATCGAACCCCCAACCCCCGGTTTTGGAGACCGGTGCTCTAGCCAATTGAGCTACAGTCCTACAAACAGCCTACCTGGTCTCTTTGTGCGGAGTATGCTTATTACAAAAGGGGCAATACTTTTTATACTCCACTCTACCGCTTTGTTTCCGTTTATTTTTCGTCGTATTATAATTGCGGCGCTTGCATTCGCCGCAAGCTAAAATAATTATATCTCTCGGCATAATAAATTCTCTATTCGATTATCTTGCTGATAACGCCCGAACCGATAGTTCTTCC
>CAZLVS010000063.1:0-14252 GCA_964563085.1 uncultured Ignavibacteria bacterium
CGTCCCGGTCTGACCGAAGGTGTCAAACGGGGATGTCCGCCGGGCACGAACGGGGTCACGGATTGCTTCGCTTCGCTCGCAATGACGGTTTTGAGACAATGTCGGGTTTCTCCATTCGGCTATAGCCGAATTCCGGAACCCGACCTACGGGGCTATCGCCGAATTACGGAACCCGACCTACGGGGCTTCCTTTACCGGTATTGGCGATACCACATCAACTATGTTGATAGCGGAGGTCCCGGAACTGGGGCTACTGAACCGAAAAGAGATAGCATCGCTTGTGGGGGTGGCTCCGGTTAACCGAAACAGCGGGAATTTCCGAGGTAAACGTTTCACCGGCGGCGGGCGCAAAGAAGTCCGTAGTAAGCTTTACATGCCTACTTTGGTGGCTACCAGAAATAATCCGGTCATTCGCGAATTTTATAACCGTTTAATTCAGAGAGGTAAATCAAAAATGACTGCCCTAATTGCCTGTATGCGCAAAATAATAACTATTCTTAACGCCATAATTGCTAAAAATGAAATATGGAACCCTAAATTAACTTGACTTTTAAGACAGTCGCTACATTTTTCTCCCGTTTCCCTCATTTCTTTTTGATAGTGTTGAGATTTAATGAATTTTTCAGCGGATAATTTTCAAAATAGATTCCAGCCTTATGTTTAGTAGTATCTATAAAGATACATCCCCGTAATTGTCAGGGTTTATATTAAAAATGTTCGATTGGAATTCAATAACATACTATATCAACCTGCAAAACTATATGAATTAATATGGTGTTAGGGATTAAGATTGATTTGATTTAGCGATACTTAACGGGAATATTGAAACATTCACGACATTACATGATCAAATTTAATTATTAGTCTTCGCCGCTGTAGGCACATCCAGCGGTAGCTGATTCGTTGACGATCACCTTGGACAGTTGCGGTAATTTCGGTTTCAATTTATCCCATATCCATTTCGCCAGATTCTCGCAGGTGGGTTCGGTTAATCCGTCGATATCATTCGGCGGAGTGATGGTGCCGTTTGTTTCCACGGCAATCATACAGTTTTCAAGATGCAGTAAACTAATCAACTCATCATTCAATTGCAATATTGGTTCGCCTCCGGTGCAAACCACAAATGGATCATCGTAATCATTTGCATTATCCATCCAAATCCGCTTAGTAATCGAAACCAATTCTTTGTTAGATTTATAAATCCCGCCTTTGTTTTTAGTATCACAACCGACGAAATCAGTATCGCAGAAACCGCAAAATGCATTCTGACGGTCGTTATCTTTCCCGCTCCAAAGGTTGCAGCCGGAGAATCTGCAAAAAACTGCCGGTTTTCCGGCGAAAAATCCTTCACCCTGCAAAGAATAAAAAATCTCTTTGACTATGTAACTCATATTCAACAGGCAGCTTATCTACCGATAACTGCATAAATGACACTGAATTTTCAAGACTTTATGATCAGAATACTCCAGCCGGCTTTGTTTAGCAAATATTATCATTAAACCGCCCAAAAAGTGAAACTTTTAGAAAAAAATCACATAATACAAATAGAATTGTGATAAATATCCAAACTGAAGGAGATCAACGATGAGACCCAATTTTTCTGAGTATTTGATTACCGTGATACTGCTATTTGGGGTGAGCTTGTTTTTCCTGAACCCGATGTATTGTTATGCCAAGAGTTCAAAGGGTAGCGGAAAAGGTTGGCTGGGCGTGTATATTCAAGACCTCGACGACGATATGAAGGAGGCAAAGAGGCTGAAATCAACCGACGGGGTTCTGGTCGATGATGTCGTGGAAGATTCCCCTGCTGAAAAAGGCGGAATAAAGGCAGGCGATGTGATTGTTGAGTTCAACGGTGAAGATGCCAATAGCGACAGTAAGCTGAGAAAACTTATCAGAAAGGCATCGCCAGGGGATGAAGTTGAAGTAGTTGTAATACGCGATGGTGATAAGAAAAAGCTGAAAGTTGTGCTCAGTGAAGCAGCGGAGAAAAGTTATTCTTACACAATATGGAACGATGATGATGATCGCGAGTTCGTTTTCAATTTCGGTAAGGATAGCTGGGGAACCAAAGCAGGCTTGGGTGTAGTTATCGAGGATCTTAACGAGCAGCTTGGGGAGTATTTCGGAGTTAAGAACGGAGAGGGGATTCTGGTCGAGGAAGTACTGGATGATTCTCCTGCCGAAAGGGCGGGATTAAAGGCCGGAGATGTGATCGTTAAAGCTGATGGCGACGAGATAGAGGGCAGTGATGAGCTCCGTGAAATCCTGGCTGAGAAAGAGGATGGTGACGAGATAGAGATAGTGGTAAAAAGAGATAAAAAGGACAAAGATTTCAAAGTAAAGTTATCCGAGGAGTTCGGTTCCGCAAGTAATCTCGCCCGCATTGCGCATCTGCCCCGATCATTTACGATTGATGTACCGGAAATACCGGACGTGGAGGTGGATGTTGATGTTCGAGAATTGAAGAAATCGATGAAGGAGCTGAAAAAGGAGCTAAAGCAGCTAAAAGAGGAATTGAAAAAAGAGCTTAAGGATATCGATGTAAATTAAGAACACACTCTTCATGGTAAACTCCATAATGGATGCCCGGTCGGTAAAATAGGAGCCGTCCGGGTTTTTAATTGGAACTTAGTGGATGCCTTTAACACGACGCTGCATTTGAGCATTCTCGACAATTTTCCGATATTACGGGTACTGCAGCCGATGGGTGCCTCCTGTTTACATTTACTCCTGTTTTGCAAATTTTTTCTTGCGTGTAATATTCGTTGTATTATATTATTAGATTACCTTATGGATAAGTAGCCCATTACCGATATTAAGGAATGGAACGTGGGTTATTCGGAATAAGGCAAAGGGTTGTAGGTCCCATAGCTCAGTTGGTTAGAGCAACTGACTCATAATCAGTGGGTCCCAGGTTCGAGTCCTGGTGGGACCATATTTGTCAGTGGGCGATTAGCTCAGTTGGTTAGAGCGTTCGGTTCACATCCGAAAGGTCACTGGTTCAAATCCAGTATTGCCCACCATTTGAAAACCAGAATACTTGCGGGAAATGCGATTGGAAATTTTAGGACTGAGTAGGTTCGAAAAAACAAATGTGATATTTGCGTACCTGCAAAATTACACCGACTTTAGGTCCGTACTTGGGTTCAAGTGCGGATTTTTTTGTTTGAAAGATAAAGATGTTAATAATCAGCGCACGGGAGGTTCATATTGCTAATTAAAGAAGAACTTGAACAATTGTTGGAACTTCAGCATATTGATGATCAACTCAGAGAGTTAGAGGATTCAAAAGTTTATCTTCCCGATATGATTGCCAATATAGAGAATGACCTTGCTCGTTGGAAACAAAGCTATGAAGAGGCTCAGGCTAAGTTAGATGATTTGAATCGTGCGAGAAAACATCTTGAACTGGAGATCGAAGTTGACCAGTCCGAGTTGAAAAAATCTCAGGAGCAGATGAAAGTTATCAAAACCAACAAGGAATACGATGCTCTTACTTCACAGATTGCGAAAATGAAAGAACGAATAAACGAACACGAGGAAAAGCTGCTGGGAGTAATGGAGGAGATCGATAAGACTGATGAGGAGGTGAAAGAAAGCAAGGACAAATACGAAGAACTAAGTCAGTCCAACAAAGAGGTGCTGGAGAACCTTAATAAGGAAATAGATTCAATCGAAGACAAAATACGCATGAAGGAGGATGAGCGCAATAGTATCAAGGGGCGCGTTAACCCTCGAACTGTTTCCCATTACGAGCGGGTAAGAAGGGGGAAAGGAGGCGTTGCCGTTGTTACCGTGAAGAAAAAGTCGTGCGGCGGATGTTTCAAGCAGTTAGCTCCCAAAATGATTCAGGAAGTGAAAAAGGGAGAGAGATTGATCACCTGCGATAGTTGCGGACGTATACTCTTATGGGCGGGTGATGAAAGCCAGTAACGAGAAATTTCTGGATGAAGCTCTGACATTCGATGACGTCCTTCTTGCGCCATCCTATTCCGAAATACATCCTCGGGAAATAGATGTAACCACACGTTTGACAAAACATATCAAGCTAAATGCGCCGATAGTGTCTGCCGCCATGGATACGGTGACCGAATCGGCTCTGGCGATTGCGTTAGCCAGGGAGGGCGGAATCGGTATCATTCATAAAAACATGTCTATCGAAAGGCAGGCTGCGGAAGTCGATAAAGTTAAGCGTTCTGAAGCTGGGATGATTGTCGATCCCATTACCTTACCCCCAACCTATGATATCGGTACGGTGCTGGATGTTATGAATAAGTATCGCATCTCCGGAATTCCTATCACCGAGGGTGAGAAACTTGTGGGGATTATAACCAACCGGGACCTGAGATTCGAGGATAACATAAATCGTCCCATATCCGAAGTGATGACCAAGGAGAATCTGATCACTGCAGGCGAGAATGTTACGCTCGAAGAAGCCCGTAAGATTCTGCACAAACACCGGATTGAGAAATTGCTGATCGTGGATGATGAATATAGGCTCAAGGGGATGATAACCGTTAAGGATATAATGAAGAAAATTCAATATCCCAACGCCGCCAAAGACGAGCGAGGACGGTTACGGGTGGGGGCGGCTATAGGCGTAGGTGAGGAGCTGGATGAACGGGTGACGGAGTTGATAAAAAGCGGTGTTGATGTGCTGACGATTGACTCTTCCCATGGCCATTCAGCAGGCGTTTTGGATGCGCTGAAGAAACTCAGGAAACGTCATCCCGATTTCCCCGTTATCGCAGGTAATGTAGCTACTTATGCGGGCGCAAAGGATTTGATAGCCGCCGGCGTCAATGCGGTAAAGGTGGGTATAGGCCCCGGAACTATTTGCACAACACGGATGGTTACCGGCGCGGGAATGCCGCAGGTTACCGCAATTGTGGAATCGGTAAGAGCAGCGAAAGAGCATAATATCCCGGTTATCGCCGACGGTGGAATACGATACTCGGGTGATATAACCAAAGCTATCGCTTCGGGAGCCGAGACGGTGATGATTGGCAGTTTGTTTGCGGGCACCGAGGAATCACCTGGGGAAACTATACTTTTCGAAGGCAGGAGTTACAAAACATATCGAGGAATGGGATCAATGAGCGCTATGGCTAAAGGCTCCAAAGACCGCTACTTCCAAGAACAGCAGACCGACAGGAATAAGCTCGTTCCCGAGGGAGTCGAAGGCATGGTTCCTTACAAAGGTCCCTTATCTCAGCTTGTTTTCCAATTGGCCGGAGGTCTTAAAGCCGGGATGGGATTGTCCGGCTGCAAGAATATCGATGAACTTCGCACTAAGGCGAAATTCGTTCGCATCTCTCCCGCGGGCCTGGCAGAAAGTCATCCGCATGATGTCACGGTCACCAAGGAGGCGCCGAATTATCGCAAAAAGCAATTCTAAGCAATTGGGATCAGGTGATTGATGTTTATCAGGACTTTAGAGGATTGTTCGGAATTCATAGCCGGGGATAAAACGATACTGCGGGAGCTATTTCATCCCGATAAAGATAATCTTAATGTTAATTATAGCCTGGCTCATGCTGTTGTTCGACCACAGCAAGCTTCGATACCTCACAAATTGAAGTCGACGGAAGTTTACTATATCCTGCAGGGGGAGGGGATCATGTATGTTGACAAAGAAAAACAGCCGGTGAATGCAGGAGATGTTGTCTATATCCCCCCCGATGGCGAGCAGTATATTGAGAATATCGGGGAAACCGATTTAGCTTTTCTGTGTATCGTGGAGCCGGCATGGCGCCCCGAGGACGAAGAATTATTATAGCTCAGTGTGTAGTTTAGGCTTGAGTTGAATTAACAGCCGGTTATGCTATCTCGGCAACTTACAAGACTTTGGCATTTATCTGCTTTCTTTTGGTCTTTAGTTTATACCACAGTTTTGCGGACCCCAGCGTTTTTTTTTCAGCCGCCAACTCCAATTCGTCAATGGTCTATCGTTGATAAACTCCCGAAGGACAAGCCTTCGGCTGCGGATTAATGGGTTTTATGAATTATCCGGGTTACTGCATATTCAAGCTTATCTTGCCTGTCAAAATCTTCATACTATGATTCTACAAGCGGAGCCGAGATCTTCGATATTGAAGTGAATAATCACCAATTCCGAACCGTCATGAGCCGCTGAAAACATCTCCGTCTCTCCGATTTTATCCCTCCATGAACCGGTCAGGCCGGCCGATTCGTGTACATGTCCATGTAAGGTGAGATACGGCTGCTTGGCTTGGATAAATCTCTGGATCGCAATGCTTCCGATATGCACATCGACCGGTACATGATCTACCATCTGCCCATCGAGCGCAGCCCTGTCCAGTTGTGTCTTGTAAGGAGGCGAGTGGAAGAGAAAAATCGCTCGGCTGAGGTCATTTTCACCCGCCAAAGCTATCAGGTCTTCATGTATCGTTTCGTATTTCCTGTTGTTGTGCCCAATCGGGATCGAGTGCTTTCCATCCTCAGGTGAAATACATCCGGGATCGACATACCGGGAAACATCATATTTCTCCCAATCCTTCAGCAGGAAGGGCGTCGGCGGGACATAAGAATACCCGTATATATCGTAACCGTAGAATCCCGCCTTTTTACCATGTACATAATTCCAATAACCCTCGGCTCCGGCTTTGATTAAAGCGGCTTCTTCATATCTCCCATCATCATTTCCCATTATTATGAAGATATAAGGATAATTCTCTTTCAGTTTACCCCTGAGCGTATTAAGCTGCGGAAGCAGGAAATCGGTGATGAAATCATCGTGAGTAAATCCGGATGAGGCTAAACTGGCTATACCTGATGGCAACATATCTCCCCCCATAAAAACCGCATTGGGACGTCTTTTGATAATTTCTGCGAAGAGCCTGGAGTACCTTTCAGTATTCCCATGTAGATCTGAGACAAAGAAACAACTAATCAACTGGCGGATTCCCCTTTACTTCTTCATTGTAGGCATAGGTCTTGCAGCATCGGTAACCGCGCCGATCTTTATGGCATAGCTGTTTTTATCAGCGATATCTTTGTCTGTGACAATATGTATGTCAAGCAAACCCCCGGTTCGATATCCGGTTTGCAAATAGTTCATCTCATCCAAACACAAACTCCAGCCCTCCAACCACAACATCAATTCCTCACGCTGTGTGTCGTTACCCTTGAAATGAATAAGAAGATCGATATCGCTTGCCGGTCCTGCAGTGGCGTTTTTGGTGCTGCCGAAAACGTAAAATCCCTCAACTCCGAAGCGCTCAGCGTCAAGCAAGGCGGCGATGTTCTCCGCCATCCTCAGGCGCCATGCCCAGTAATTCTCGGTTCGTATCTGCTCTTTGGATTCGCTGCTGATCCCTTTATCCCTAACCTCAGAACCACCCGTTTCCGCAAGATAAGCCAAAGCCTGGTCGAGTTCAGCATTCATAAGTATCCGCAAGGTCTGCCTTTCGCTCGTTTTCGGAATATCTATAAGCTTAACGACATGCGCTAAATCGGCGAATTCAGGGAGCAAGTCCGGTAACATATTATGAGCTTTTTGAAAGAAGTTCTCATTAAAATAAGTTCCTTCGTCATCCGGATATAGCGGAAGGTATCTGATTTCGGCTTCTACCAGATCCTGGAAAAAGTGGGTGCCGAAAGAAAGATCGGGAACATAGTTGCCCTTTTGTCGGGCTATCTCAATCAAAACAGCCGTGTTGTTTATATCCGAGTAGGTAACCTGCACTCCTAATTTTATATCGCCGCGACTACCCCACCTCCCGGGGCCCATCAGAATAAATTGACGTTTCGGTAAGAGCTTATTAAGTTTGCTAACGATACGTCCCACACTGACCAGTTGATTGTAATCCGTTAACTCATCATACGCCTGAGGATCCACATAGACGATATGAGTAATGTCGGGAACGGTTCCATTGGATATATATCTGGTTGCGGTGAAAAGCTGCCTTTCTTCGGAGATATCCTTGGGAATTGGAGCGGGCATACTGGCTGCGGAATGACTCTGCGGACGACACTGCAATAGATAGAAATCTTTGCCGTCGGAGGCAAACTCGATATCCACCGGATTACCGATTTTTTCTTCGAGTAAATCCAGTATTGTTTTTACTTCCTTAATAAACTTAGTGTTGGAAATCAAACCCTCGAACGTAACAATAAGGTCATCTTTCTTCGGATCGATGTTACTTGCAAACGGTTTGCGGAGCCGCTGCCCGTCAAAGATCGAAACCATTTTAGTCAATGCCGGTATCTCATCGCCATACTGCTTTATCAAGTCCTTGACATCAACAGTATCGAAGGAGTTTGTTTTCAAATTTATCAGGTCAACCTTTTTGGGCGAATAGCGTATGACCTCGTCTATGGAGACATTCGCTCGTAACCCGATCTGTCCCGGCGCGATCAGGATAGGATAATCATCGCCCATCCTATCCACCGCTCTTGTTCCCAATCCGGGAACCAATCTCAGCAAACCATCCTCATGTTTAATACGCGGTGACCAGCGGAATTCATTGCGGCTGAACGCCACCCCCGCAAACGACGGCACGAAATAATCGCCCACTTTTGTTCCTACCACCTCCTGAATCATAATCCCCATCTCCTCGATAAAATCGAGCAGTCCCCTTTCGGCACGATACTCGATAGGATCAGGGCCGAAAATAGATGCATATACTTCAGCAATCGCGTCGGTAATCGCATCCAAACGTTCCTGCTTGGTCCCCTGGTTCGCTAAGAAGAGACTTTTGTATTTACCGGAAAACGCCGCTCCTGCCCTATCCTCAAGCAAGCTGGAGCTTCGGACAATCAACGGCTGATCTTTTAAATCATCCAGAGCCATCGACAGCCCCTGTAAAATCTCCGGCGGGAATTGACAGTTCTTAAAGGTCTGAACAATATGGGGGTATTCAAAACGGACCTGGTTGATATCCTTGTATTTCTGCTCAACAACCTCATTAAGATTATTATACTGAAGAAAGATCAGCAGACCATCCGAAGCAAGATACCAGGTTTTTGGCACTTTTATCTCACCGAATCCATCGATCTGGTCGGCATTACGCAAAATCTGCCTCGCCAAAAATAAACCGGCGGCCTTTCCCCCAAGTTTTCCGTGGCTGTCCGGAGGATAAATCGTATGCTCCAACAGTTCGCGGAAGTCGCTTATATCAACTACATCGTTGGTTGTGTTGATGTAATCGATCTGATCCGATAGCATTCTGCGTATCAATGAAATCTGCACCATTCGCTTGGTGTTTCTGGGGAGATCCATCTCCTTGGAAGCCAGATGGCAGTACCTTCTGATGGCATCGATTACCTCGAAGAGCGGTAAATTCGAGTTGATTAGACGGGTTAAAAAACTGAGCTTATCTTCCTGTATCCATTTTCTTATTAAAAACAGTATATTTTCATCCAGCAAATGCTGATCGGTCAGCTTAAAAATCTCATCGCAAGTCTCATCGGAGAAGGCTATCACTCTCTTCTCGTGCGGGCGATTCTCATCCAGAAACTGGCTGTCCGGAACAGCTTTTATCCCGAAGCTGAATCGCTGCATGATTTTTTCAGCCTCGTCGATTCCGCTCCAGCATAAGTGATTGAGCATTCTTCGAGAGATGTTGAGATAGAGGTTTTTATCTGTCTGCTTCAGTAGATTTAATGCAACCCTCCATTCGGGCTCTTTTCTTTCAGATATCTCTCTGCGAGCGGCGCGATATTCATGGAAAACCATCTTCATGTTCTGATACATGATGAAATGCCCCAAACGTTCGGCGATTGTCTTGAGAAGCTGAGCTTCCTCATTCAAAAACGGTCCCTCGTCCGCATTCGGCATCTCCACCATATAGAAGACCTTTATCTCGCCAACCTCCTTATCCTGAACAATCAGTTTGGTATTTTGAAACCATGGAGATTCCTCGAAATCCGATGATTTGAATACTCTCCCCTCATACTCGATTTTCGCTTCGCATACTTGCGTATACTGCCATCCCGGCGGTATCGCATCCGCTATACCCTGACAGACATCATCAATAGTCGCATCGGACTTATTAATGATTTCTTCGATTCTGTAAAGGCACCGTAATTCCTTTGCCCTTTCTTGAAGAAACCAGATAAAATCATTTTTGGGTTTGTTTTGGTTATCCATAATATATTACTCCTCTGCCGCTCCTGCCGTCAACTTTTATCACCAGAGGCGACTCGAGTTCCACATGCCTTATATATTTACCGTCGGTAACCGGTTTTTGTTCGTCTAACCACCGCCAGTCTATCCGATACTGATCCCAATGGTAGACCGAAAAATATAATATCTGAAAACTGGTGATATTATGAAAAAAATGAGAGCCTTGCGACAAACCGAAATTCATCTCCGGTAAAGTTGCTTCAACAATCACCTTTGCTCCGGAAATCTGACCGAAATTAACCGGAATACCCGCCACGGGGTCGGTAGTTCCCCAGCGGCCATAACCGATTAAGACGTAAGGCTTTCCAACGTCCGCTAATCTTCGATTTACCTTTTCCAGTTCCGGAACCATATAAAATGTTTCCGAAGTTTCAAAATTATCGGATTTTACGTACACTACATCCCGGATATCCTCCAGAATTCCATTACCTAAAACGTTCTTCGATGCCAGCAGTACTCTATCCCCCGTTAATTCGGATGGAGAAACTTCGACCTCTTCTTGCGAAACCACCATGGGACGAACCTGCAAAAAACCAAATCTCGCCGGTGTCCCCGTTCTATCGTCGAGCGTTACAGCGAATTCGATTTCCACCATACTTCCGAGCTCGTCCTCGCACATTTTGATTATTTCTTTCAGCAGGTTATTCAGCGGGATATCATTCAATTTCAGGATCGGCGAAAAATCTATAATCCGAGGTCCCTTAGCTCCGGTTCCGATCGTTAATTTTCCATCCTGCGACCTCAGAGTTGAAGTGATATATTTCAGCGTACCATCATATTCAGCATCACTTAAATTCCCCTTGATCAGATATTCGGTTTCCTTGACAGGATCAAACGCCGGAGGCTTACCCATATTAACAGCCCAGAATTCCGTCTGTGTACATTTAAGCATATCATTCATTGACTTAAACGGGGGATTAGCCTTAGGGTGCGCAGGTGAAATAGACCAGGCTACGCCATCATCAACAATCGATTTACCCAGTCCCAGAGCGAAATCGATAACCCCCTCTTCCGGCTTGGCGCTTCCGGAAGGATAAAAATTGTATGAACGGGCTACCCCGCATATATGCGGATAGTAACGGTCTCCATAACGTTTCCCCACAACCTCCTGAATAACCACAGCCATCTTTTCATCTGCCGTGGTATGTTTGGTGGCTCGCATATAGTTCGAAGCATCCCGGAAAAATGTCGATGCCCAGATAAATTTCACGGTTTCAACCAGTTTCATGAAACGCTCGTCGGTGCTATGCTGATTATTCGGGATCATCTTTGTCTCGTAAACACTTGCAAACGGCTCGAACATAGCATCTTCCAGCATACTCGATGACCGGATCGCCAATGGCGTATGGACCTGGGAAATCAAAGCGCGAAGATCACCTACAAGCTGAACCGGTAAATCCGCTTTCTGAAATGCCAACGCCTTTTGATCATCGCGCATTTCCGAAAACGCAATTTCATACAGGTCGTTTTGTGTCATAAACAGGTCAAAGAAATCTGTGGCGACAACGGTCAGGGTTGGAATGTTCACCTCGATCTTGGGATCAAACGACTCAATAGCTTCCGTTTTCAAAGCCTCTCGCATGCGCGCCAATCCCTGAGCCTTGCCCCCGATGGAGCCTGAACCGATGTATGTAAATTTCTCCTTGCCCGTGAAAAAATTCCGGTCAAATTTCGTCAGGCGTTCCGGATAGGAAAATGTAGCTCTCTTCGTCATCTGTTGTTCCTGAAAGTATATGCTGCCGGATCGCTCCGGACGACAGGCTTCAGGCGCGGCGACCTGATGCCACGAGAATCGTGCCGTCGGGCGGCAGGCATCCACCCGACAGTATATTTAGGTGCGGTCAGACGTCCTCGTCTGACCGAAGGCGTCAAGCCGTAGATACTATGGTATAAAAGAGTAAAAAAGAGAAGGCTGCCGTATTAAATTAAGGTAAAAAAATAAATAAAAACCTGGTGGCGATAGCGCCACAAACTTAACGGAGGCAGCCTTATGAAAAGGATACAAGAGTACAGATTAAAAAGCAAGAAGATTTTCATCGGCTTAGAAGTAGCCAAGCGGAATTGGAAACTATGCGTGCGCAGCGGTAAAATGACGGTGCATGAGGTAACATTGCCGGCGGAATATGAAAACCTGCGGAATTATATCTGCAACAATTATCCTGATTGCGAGGTGGAAGTGATCTACGAAGCGGGATTTTCCGGATTCTCGCTTCACGACAGGTTGGAGGATGATGGTTACAACTGCATAGTGACGCCGCCCAACAAGGTAACCCAGGCGAAGGTCAACCGGGTAAAAACAGACAAGATAGATGCGCGTCGACTGGCGATAAACCTGGAGAACGGGGACTACAGCAGCTGTCATGTGCCGGATCGTGAACGTCGGGAGGACAGACAGGCCGGGTTCCGAACGAACATAGTGAGTGAGAAACCCGACGATTCACTAATGTTATATTCCTTCAGTTGTCGGGTTTCTCCGCTTCGCTCCAGCCTGCCCCGATCCAATCGGGGGAACCCGACCCACATTTATTCAATTTAGTACAATTTCAGTATTTTAGGCAGTTCCGGGTGCCTTCACCCGACAGCACGCCATATTCCCTCTCCCGTTTAGCGGGTGAGGGAAATTTGCGTCAGATGCGGTCCCGATTCCATCGCGAATACCACATCTTTTTACCCTTTCGAGAGGGTCAATTTCATTCGGATTCTGCGGGATGAAACTGGGGCGTGTTATATTATCACAACATGCTTATCCCCGCCCGTGGCGGGGCTAAACATGCCGCCCGCCGTAGGTCAAGACCACGGGGATCTTGACCCGTTCGCTACCATTAAATGCTGGAACCATCCCGATTTCACATAGGAGCTTTACAGGGACTTGACCTACTGACTAATATCTCGGTTTATGAAAAATGCAGTTTAGAATCAATTTAAAATTAATGATAATATTAATTTGTTTTTCCGTTAATTGCTTTTTATTATGGAGATTCAGCAGTACATAGTATGCAATCCGAAAAATGCAGTTCAACTATTTAAGGAAATGAGTTGAGATAAGGAAATCGTTAGTGTTGTTACACTTCGCTCCTTATGCGCAAATCTCTGCACATTTTCTGATTGTGAAAAGGATTATGCAATCAAGCAAGTATCAGATTATCGTAAGACGCTTTGATTCAACGCGTTGTATTTTACTTAAACACGGCATGAGTCTTGCGCTTAAAGCAAAGCAGGTGTTTTTCAAAAGAGCAATTGTTTTGATTGGGAGGTGAAAAATCGCAAGTTTTTATTCAAAGAAATCAAACCTTAAACCTAAATTACAAAAAGGAGATACAATGATGAAACGCTATCTTATACCTTTATTAGCGATTCTGTTGTTCTGCAATTTTGCTATTGCAGAGAAAATCCATTTTACGCCAGCTCCCAGCACCACGTCAGATTTGGAGCTGAGAAATGATGGATCGGGCGGTATTCCCACTACCAAAGCAGTCTATTTATTTGATGACTTTGAAGATGGGGATTATACTAATGATCCGGAATGGACCATGGAGAGCCATGGAAACGGTACCGGCGATGAAGACTGGACCTGTTTCGCAGATCCGTATACTTACAACTGGGGAACTGTTGTTCATAATGGCAGCGGTTATTTCGTCGTTTCCGATTCGGATTCCGGCGGAGCGGTTGCTGATGAGTACCTTTCCATTGATTTTGTCACCGAAGGCGGCGACGAAATGATGTTGAGTTATTGGCTTCATTTTCGCGCTTATGCCGGATGGGCAGAGTATTTCGAGGTTCTGATCGATGATCAGCAGGTCGAATATGTCGAAGCTGATTCGATGAGCAATCCTCCTCCGATTGAAGGGATGCGCGAAGTGGATATCAGCGAGTTCAACGATGGCGCCATACATACTCTGACATTCCATTATTACGCAGACTGGGGTTACCTTGCCGTGATCGATGATGTACAGATAACCGGTGAAGGTCCTTCGGGACCGGAATGCCCCACCGGAACCCTTTACGGCGCAGTAACTCACTTGCCTGAGGATAGTTGGTCAGCGGCTACATCCGATGCTGATCCCGGATACCTGGTTTATGACGACTTCGTCGATGGAGG
>CAZLVS010000064.1:0-13423 GCA_964563085.1 uncultured Ignavibacteria bacterium
ACACGCTTTACTGTCATTGCGAGCGAAGCGAAGCAATCCGTGTCCCCGTTCGTGCACGGCGGACATCCCCGTCTGCCACGTAAAAAGCCATAACCTTGTGTGGTTGGGTATCTCCACCCGTCATTGCGAGCGAAGCGAAGCAATCCGGCTCCACGTTTGTGCACGGCGGACATCCCCGTTTGACGCCTTCGGTCAGACGGGGACGTCTGACCGCATCGAAGAGTATTGTCCCCCGAAGTCATTGCGAGGAGCATAGCGACGAAGCAATCCACATACTCCGCAACCGAAGCGTCGCCCTTCGGGATCACATAATTATGTGCCGCCAAGTCGCCGCACCCGATGGCACTGCATCCTACGATTACAAGATTTCCATTTCCAATAACTATGTTATATATATAAAACATTTACAACAATCAGTCACTTTTTTCGGAATAAAACAAAATCAGCACTCCTACGCCAATCAGTAAAGCTCCCATATAGAAAAATACGGTAGGTTTTTGATGTAAAACCAGCCACGCCAGCAGAGTTGCCCCGATAGGCTCCCCCAAAATGCACACCCCCACCAGATAAGCTTTAAGATGCCGCAACGCCCAGTTGTACAATGTATGTCCGAACACACTGGGGATTAATCCCAGCAGAAAGAAATAAAGGTAGCTTTTCGGCTGAAATCCGCTCAACGGATCGCCGAATATTAGAACCACAATCAGCAATCCCAATGCTGAAAAGGAATAGCAGAGAAAAACATAGCTTAAAATATCCATATCCCGGCGCACTCGCCTTCCTACTGTCATATAGGCAGCCGCCATCACCGCTCCGATTACGGCTAAGATATCACCCTTGAGATATTCCGGGCTGAGGTTAAAATCACCTCCCGCTATAACCACCGCGCCCGACACCGCAATCAAAATCCCCGCAACTCCCAGCCAGCGCAGCCTTTCGCCCAAAAATAAAAATCCCAGCGATGCCACAAAAATCGGCTGAGTGGTAACCAGTATCACCGAGTTCGCCACCGGGGTGTAAAACAATGACGCGACCCAGGTAGCGAAATGAAGGGTTAAAAACAGTCCAGCGAAAGCGGTCAGCAGCAGGCTTTTGGTCGATATCCCCGATAATTTTTTTTGGATAGCGGAATAGATAAAAATCGGCGCTAAGATAGCCGAAGCGAATAACATGCGGTAAAACGCCGCCGACATAGCGGGAGCATCGGCTAAAAGTATGAATATTGACGCGGGGCTGACCGCCGCGGCGGCAATCAGCAGAAGTATAACCTGTCTCATCCCGCCAATTTAATCCCCGCCGGATGATTTGCCAAGAGGAATTGATTTTGGTTGAGTATATTTAAAAATGTAACAATGTTTATTTACACAGTTCATAACCATGTTTTTGGTTTGACATCATAGCGATCTAATATATACGTGGGAGTAGATATTACAGCGAGTTGAGTATCCCGCTTTTTTTGATACTGTTCTACTGGCGGCATTATTTTTTTGATAAAAATGATAAAGTATTTTCCGAGATTATCCGGCAAGTCAGCAGTAATCAGAGATTTATGAGTATCCTCAGGCGGGTGTTTGATGTTAACATCATGGGGATGAACGGATTAAATCGGGATGGCGAAGGGTCTCGTTTTCCGCAGTATTTTAATTCCTCCACCAAGACTTTTCATTCACCGGTGCTGGATACCGTCATTGATGCCTACCTTTACTGCCATCAAAATGATCCGGTTTATAAAGAAATAGGGATAATGTGATTATTGTTTTTAGGTGGTGTGCATTCGTTCGGGATTATAAAAGGGGGTTGATTCGTTTCGCTCGCAATGACAGTCCGTTAGGTCACAACGGGGCGTGACCCTCCAATTGAGTATTCCTGCGGTATCCATGTCGGGGGTAAACCCGGTGACCTATGATCTTCCTACATCTGGCAATAATTAGGGTTCACAGTAAACCTTGGCCAATTACGCGAGGTTACATATACGTGCGCTCGTGTACCATTTCTATAAAAATTCATATTATAATAATAAAACTTTCTTGACAATAATAGGTTTTATCTATTATACTCTTACAAGACCGGTGAGAATCGAAAAGAAAACCGGTTGATTTTCCTATTCATAATATAATTCCTGGCAGGCTTTATGCCTGCCGCTTTTTATTTATGGGTGGATTGCACCTAATCAGTTTCAGACGCCGGTTAGAAGCGATGGGACCATCTGTGCGAAGAGGTTTCCCTGGGATAATAACGCCACCGCCGCCTGAAGTTTTACGTCATTAGCAATCACGCCGCTGTATTCTTCAGCAAAATCAGTATCGGCAATCACCGACTGTGATGCAGTTAGATTCTGAAGCTGGTTTTTCAGATTCCTCATTCCGGAAGCGATTTCCTGCTCCTGTTCAGCGCCCAAATCTGCCCGGGCTGTGGTGACCTCGCTGATCATATCGTCGATCTCCTCCAATGCTAACTCAGCATCATCAGCATTAGTCACCACAAGACTGTCGAATTTGCTCATATCCGCCACCGAACCATCGGAACCATCCAACAACTCTTGTTCACCCAAAGCAGCGTCATCGACAGTATTGTTGTATGCTGTCTTGATGTTATCCACAGCCTGCTGCAAGCTTTGGCGCTGCTCGTCCGATAGTGTTGCGTCGCTCGAAGCCTGTAAAGCGTAACTCCGCATTTCGGTCAGGTTATTCGAAAGAGTTGAAAGGTAGCCATCGGCTACACTTAATTTAGCGGAGTTAAGCTCCATATTGCCGATCTGCTGTTCGATTTCCGAAATGTGGGAATTAAGCTGGGTCATCAGAACCGAACCTGCAGGATCGTCGGCGGCGCTGTTGATTTTAGTTCCGCTGGAAAGCCTTTCAATGCTTGCCGATAATAAATCCGATGTTTTGGAGATACTATACAGCGACCAGTTATTCATTACATTGCCGATTGAAGTAACACTCATAATCCCCTCCTTGCGTTTTGTTAGTTTGGAACGCAACCAGTTTGCCGTGAGTTAATGCCATGAATTGCAATATGTTAACTCGCCGGGCTTGGGGAAAAGCTTTGGATTGTCCCGAAAATTATGGGAGTAATCCAACGGTATCATCAATTTGTGAAAAAAATCGCGAAATTTTAGAATAAAAACTTGACAGGATATCTCCAATACTTATATTAGAAGTAATTAATAATGTTAGGTAAGGCTAAAATGGTGCCAGTTGAAGGAAAAGACGATAGATTATCATCCAGTTTAGAGGACTATCTGGAAACTATATACGTAATTCAGCAAAGGAATTCAGTAGCCAGGATTAAAGATATAGCATCGAGGATGGCGGTATCGCCGCCTTCGGTAACCGGCGCAATCAAGTCCTTGAAAAAAAGAGGATTGGTGAAACATACCAGTTATGGATATGTAGAACTTAGTGAAGCCGGTAAAAAGCAGGCTAAAGAGATTTTCAAGATTCACGAGGCGTTAACAGATTTTCTGGATAAGATACTGGGTATGAACAGGGAAGAAGCGGAGGCGGAGGCGTGCAAAATCGAGCATGCGCTGGAACCGGCAACCGCAAAGCTACTGGCGAAATTTATACAATTCGCCATAGAACCGACAGACTATTGCGAAGGATGCGCCGAGCGTTTCAAAGAATGGCGCCAGAAAGATCCTGAAGCGACACAGAAGAGATTAAACGAGCGAGTTGAATAATAGAACACATGCATGACACCAAAGATTTGACGTCGGAAGTAATACCGCTATCCGCATTGGGAACGGGCGAGAGGGCGATTATTGACAGGGTAGCAATTGGCAGCAGATTGCGTCTACGCTTACGTGAGATGGGATTTGTTCCCGGAACGGTAGTGGATGTAGTCCGCAGTGCGCCATTGGCGGACCCCGTAGAATACAAGATCAAGGGATATTATATTAGTCTTCGACGTCAGGAAGCTAAAGATATTTTGGTCAGAAAACTAAATGGAAAACATAAGAGACGCAGATTCCGCTTTGGCTGGAAAGCCAAGCACCAGAAGGATTAAGATTGGCTTAGCGGGGAATCCTAACTCCGGCAAAACAACAATATTCAATGAACTGACAGGGGCGCATCAAAAAGTCGGCAATTGGCCTGGTGTTACAGTGGAGGTAAAACAGGGGGTTGCACATTATAAGGGATGTGAATTCGAAATAACCGACTTACCGGGTACTTATAGTCTATCCACTCAATCCAAAGAAGAACGAATAGCCCGAGACTTTGTTCTTGACCATCGCCCCGATGTTATCATACAGGTTGTCGAAGGTCCCAATTTGGAAAGGAATTTATATCTTACCACCCAGCTTATCGAGTTAGAAGTTCCTATCGTAATCGCGCTGAATATGTATGACGAAGTGCGGGCTAAGAAGATCAAACTGCATCTTAAAAAGCTGAGCGAATTGCTAAATACACCCATGGTTCCAACTATCGGACGGCGGGGTAAGGGTATGCGACGTTTGTTAGATGCGGTTCTGGAGGTTACTAACGATGGGGATCAATGGAGCAGACCTGTGAAAATAAGCTATGGACATGAAGTTGAGGATCATATTTCGGAGCTTGAGGAAAGCATTAGTTTGGCTGGTGAACTCAAGAAAAAGTATCCGATTCGCTGGTTGTCGTTAGGTTTGATCGAGGGAGACGAGTATGTGGCATCGAGAGTGCATAACGCCACTGCATTGCATGACGGGCTGTTTGTACAAGCGTTGGATATTCGCAAACATCTTGCCGAATTGTTCAAAACGGAGCCGCAAGACTACATCACCGATAGGAGATACGGTTTTATCAGCGGTGCGCTGAAAGAATCAATGAAAATCCCTGAGAGCAGGGGATCATCGCTGACCGAGAAGATCGACGATGTTCTCACCAATCGTATTTTAGGTCTCCCGATACTATTTTTTCTAATGTGGCTGCTTTTTCAGGCAACATTTGGGTTGGGGCAATATCCAATGGCATGGATTGAGGCGAGCGTGGAATTTTTGGGTAGTGCGGCATCCACTTGGCTTCCAGCCGGACCGGCGAGGGATTTAATTGTTAACGGTATAATCGGCGGTGTGGGGAGCGTGATGGTATTCCTTCCCAATATACTGATCCTCTTCCTCGGGATATCGCTTCTGGAGGATACCGGATATATGGCGAGGGCGGCATTCGTTACCGATAGGGTGATGCATGCGCTCGGTTTACATGGAAAATCATTCATTCCGCTGATAATGGGATTCGGATGTTCAGTTCCGGCGGTGATGGCAACGAGAATGCTGGAGTCAAAACGCGACCGCATACTGACTATGCTTATTGTTCCGTTGATGAGTTGTTCCGCAAGATTGCCGATATACATTCTCCTCGCCGGTACGTTTTTCCCCAAGCAGGCAGGTAATGTGATTTTCGGCATCTATATCTTCGGAATCCTGATGGCGCTGATAGTAGGGCGTTTACTGAGTTCCACGCTCTTTAAGGGGGATTATTCCCCATTCGTGATGGAGCTGCCATCATATCGCCTGCCCACATTGAAGAGTATTTTGATCCACATGTGGTACAGGGCACAGATGTATCTTAGGAAAATGGGCGGAGTGATACTGGTTGGTTCCATCATACTATGGTTTCTGGGAGCGTATCCTAAACCGGATGAAAAGCCTGAGGATTTAACCGAAATCGAGAATAGGATACAGAGTGAATACCAGTCGGATATGCAGCAAGCGCAAACCGCGGAGGAGTTGAATATCATTACTCGGGATTATGATTTCAGGCTGCAGCAATTGGAACATCAGGCTAATGCCAGAGAGCTGGAGCAGACTTTTATCGGAAGGTTGGGGAAAATACTGGTGCCGGTGGTTCAGCCGCTCGGTTTCGATTGGAAAATGGGGGTGGCATTATTATCCGGATTCGTAGCCAAGGAAGTAGTGGTTTCATCGATGGGGGTTCTTTATGCGGTGGAAGCCGAGGAGGAAGCGCTTCTGCAGAATGCGCTGAAGAAATCCGGCGTTACCCCGTTGGTAGCTCTTGGATTTATGGTATTCTCATTGCTTTACACTCCATGCATAGCATCGATGACGGCGATCTGCAAGGAATCCGGCTCTTACCGCTGGATGATTTTCTCAATTATATACCAGACCGCTTTGGCGTGGATGGTGGCGTTTGTTATCTATCAGGGGGGAAGGTTATTGGGGGTGGGGTAAGAGATAATACAGGATGAAATGAGCCCCGTTGTTATTAGTTGCAGCGATACTCCTCGTGTTAAGATGCGGGATCGACTTTCGCGGTCACTTTTAGCCTATTTGCCAGCGAACCGAGGATGTAAATACTCTGCCTTCCACAAATCATTAAAAAAGGCTGCCTGAGTAAGGCAGCCTTTTGAAGTCTAACCGGTATTTCAGCTTATTCTTATTCCAGATCTTCGATAGAGTCGGTAAGCAACTGGACGGCGTAGGTGCTGTTATGGACGCCCTTACTGCCGTCATTTCCCACAAATAGTTTATTAAACTCTGCTCTGTCCTTGGCGTCGCCGTCCGGCGCATCGGCTATTGCTGCTTCCAGAACTGTCAACAAGGAATCGACCTGATCCTGAACACCGTTAATATTGTAATCGGTGGCGCCAATGTGGCATCCTTCCACCTGGCAATTACTAAGACTGGCTTCGGCAAAGGAATGAGGAGTGTTTTGATTCAGTCCGTTGCCGGTTGATTCCACCTTATACACGTGGCACGCTGCGCATCCGTCCAGTCTTAGAGCGGTGGTATGTCCGGAATTCTCGTATTCGGAATCCTCATATTCATAACCGCCGTATCCCTTGAACATCGGTCCATGAACATGAACGGGTGCATCGGTGATGGAGGTTTCCACGTCCAATTGTTCCTCATTATGACACCTTTGACAGAGATATCCAACTGGTATACGTATCTCGCCCTCGTATTTGGGAAAATGCGGGTCATGACAAGCCAGGCATACGATGGAATTATCTTCCGGTTCGATGGGATAACTATTGTCGAAGATATCAATATTCAAAAACCCGATTCCGGTGTGGCAAGCAGGTCCGCAATCCGCGGCTCCGCCGGAGGCTAAGTGTGAAGTACTATGCGCGGAATTTTGCCACTCGGAATAGTACTGATAATGCTGGTCTTGATGGCAATCGCCGCATGGTTGAGCTTCCATGGTTACTACCATGCTGGAATCGAAGCCCTCGGGCCATGGATTGGGATGAGGATACACGAGCGTATCAGATGGATTTTCCGGATCCGGGATATCATTACGATTACCCCAATTCCATACGGTGCCATCCTCCCCGGGATGGCATGTACCGGTGTTTACGCAGCTTTGCAGGGTGTCATCGGTTTGAATAGTAAACTGATGCTGCGATCCCGGACCGTGGCAGTTTTCGCATCCCACGCCTTCCAAATAAGGAAACTTATACTCGTCATATCCGCCGTTATCAGCATTGGCGTTCCAGCCAGTCGTATGGCAGGGAAGACAATTATCATCCCGAGCATATCCGCTATCAAGCAGGTTCGCAAACGCTTGTGCATGGCTGGTTCCCAACCATTCCTGATATAACCATGGATATTGATCCCCCCCCACGATTAACTCCTGATGACAACCGGAGTTAGCGCAGTCCTCTGCGCCTATATAATAGGCTTGGTCTTCTCCGGTGGGAGGTTCGTACTGCCCGACGTCAATTCTAATGGAATCCAGAACTTCATACGTCTCATCAGACACTGTTAAGTAGAATGAATAAATTCCTCTTGTTTCGGGCGCATTCCAAGCCGTCACGGAACTATCCGGATCAAACAGGGTGCCAGCTTCCACAACCCAAGAATATGTCAGTTCATCACCATTTGGATCCGTGTAATTTGCAGTGAGGACTATCGATTGGCCAGCATCAATAGATGTGGAGGTTGCGGTTATTGAACCTTCGGGGGGTTGTTCGGAGGGAACAACCTCATCCTTAGTGCAACCTGCTAAAATAAATGCCACCCCCGACATTAAAATTAAAATCCCAATTAGTAATTTGCTGTTATGCAACACACTCCTCCTAATCTATCTCGATTTATTATTCTCAATAATATATATAAATCAATATTTCACAACTGTTAATTTAATGTTAAGGAAATGTTGGAGTCAAGGAAAAAACACAAATTGAATCAATATGTTTGATTTTATGAATGTGAATCAAAAATGCCAGCACGATGAACGGATTTCACTAAATATAGACGCAGTCTTTAAGACTGCGCCATAATGCGTAATTTAGTCAGCCTGAAAGCGATGTTATAGGGATTCAGGCTCATTTCAGCAGCACCATCCTTCGCACCGCATTTTTTCCATCAACTGACAACTTGTAGAAATATATTCCGGAAGCATACTGTTCCCCGTTCCATTTAAAAGTATGTTCTCCGATCGAAAGCCTTTCTTTAACCAAATCACCCATTTTTTCACCCAGAACATTGTAAATGCTCAATTCCACGTCGGCATTCCGCTCTAAAACAAATTCGATGTTGGTTGAAGCATTGAACGGATTGGGGTAATTCTGTCTGAGTGCGAATACCGATGGAATTGCAGTGGAATCATCTACGCCGCTACCGCAATCGCAATCATACAATGTCGCCGGAACGGATAGGTACCGCACCGGATTCTCAGTTGAAAACCCTTCACCGTGTGGAATTCCGCCGGCATCTTTGTCTTCTATGAACGTTATGTAAAGCGAATCATCGACTTGCGGAGCAAGCGCAGACCAGTGTTCGCTGTCACAATCACCCGGCGCACATCCTGGAGCTGCTGTATTGGTGATATTAATCGGCTCCGACCAGGTGGAACCGCAGTCTTTCGAACCGGACAGATACAACTCGCCATTTGAATAAAGCCCGGTCGATATATCGAAATCATCGAAGTGCGTCCAGAGGACGTAGAGGCAGCCCTCCACAGCACACGAGATCGACATCTTGGAAGCGGATCGATTCCAGGCGCCCGGATAAGATGCGTGCCAGGCGTCAAAGATTAGATCAATACCGGTGATGTCGCTCCAATGAAATAGCAAGCAGGCATCGTCGGAAATTGTACCTTCCTCAGCGTTATAATAAGGCGCATTCCACACTATATGAAGATTCCCGCAATAGTCATAACAGGCAGCGACATCAGTATATGCCCTGATGGTATCTTCCCAAGCGTAATTTGTGATGTTGACCTGATTACCATAATCCCAGGTTTCACCATCAAGGGATTCGATATAGACCACATCGTTATTGAATTGATTAGGGTCCGTGCCATCATTGATCGGTTTGGTGTAAACAATAGCGACTTTATTGTCGATTGGAGAGGAAACCACGATCCCGGAAACATCCATCAGTGTATCATACGGGATGAGTTCGCTCCACGTATTACCGGCATCTTCGCTGTAAGTATGAGCGGTTGTTTGCTCCTCGCCGAGTCCCGAAATCTCTGTAACGGTAATATGCGCTCTACCCGCCATATCGTAAGTAATGTAGGGCCAAACCAGTTCGAAATCACCGGGTTGAGAGTTCGGTATATCCTGAATTGTAAACAATCCGGCGCCGCAGAGCGCATCAGCAGCCATATGAACCCTGTTTACAACCGCATCGTGATACGCCACCAGCGCCACACCGTCGTCCGATTTTACGGATATATTAGTAAATCCATCCCTGGCGCCCCTGGATACCGGGGTTCCGTCGTTGCCAAATCCTAAATTTCCGTTGGGGTCTATATAGTTGTAGAAGATGATGCGCTCTCCGGTATGATCCCTAATTCCGCGCATCCAGGCTATATGGGTTCCGCATTCGTGCTTCATGATCCGATACCCGGTGGATCCGTTTGTCTGATAATCGTAGTAAGTGCGTCCCACCATTTCACCCGGGGAATCGGCTATGTCCTGAGGATCAAGCGGGATAATCGGTCCATCGTAGGTAAGGTTGTTTTCATCCGGCAATTTTTCCCGGAGTTGAGCCTCTCCTATGGAGACTTTCGTTATCTCACCTGCGAATGCGCTTGCGGCGACCAGGCAGGCAATGATAACAGCCGTGGTTAATGACATCTTGCTGAACATCTGAGTACCTCCTTCTCAAGCAGTTCATTAATAAATAGGTTTATTTATTTCGCCGGATATCAGTATTCCAACTTACGGTTTAAATCCTGAATCCGACATGAACCTGCCGGAATCTATCTAATAAGCAATTATGCTAAGTGATATGTTTCATAAATTTATAAAACCGTAAATTTAGCTCTTTTTTCGGTAAGCTCAAAAAATGGTTGCCAAAAACTCGAGTTTATGTTATATATTACAAGAACCATGTAATTAACGAGTTCTGCCTTTCGATCATACAATTGATGTTCTTATAGTTATTATTGTTGAACAACAAATTAACCGCGTACTTCTATTCAACAGGAGCAATTATGAAAAAACTACTAATTTCATTGGTAGCCGTATTGTTTATTTTCGGTACAGCCAATGCCTTGACCGTGTTGGATTTTGAGGATGTTCCCGAGCAGTATTGGTATTTCGGAGGCGGTCAGAATCTGGATGGTTTCTATCCGGGACTGAATTTCGGAACATCCGTTACGGTACTGGAGAATGTAGTGTATGGGTACAATGACACCGGCTACCCTCCTCATTCCGGACATCAAGTTATATTTTCGGCGGATAACGCCACTACCAGAGTTGATTTCGACAACCCTACCAGTCACGTAGGTTTTTGGTTCACTAATGGCAGCGGTACTCTTTATCTTGAAGGATATGACGCCGGCGGGAACCTGCTTGCGAATACCTCTGCTGGTTCAAATTACGGAACCAACGATTTCATGGGAATTGATGCCGCGGGTATTGATTATGTCCTTATACACAATTCCGCTGACCTCTACACAATCGATGATTTCGAATACGAAGAGACCGGTTGTTGCTGTGATATAGAAATGATACCGGATGATGACCCTGTCATTGTCGAACCGGGTGGTCGTTTTGGTTATGTCGGTACTATCTGCAACACATGTGAAGAACCTATTGCGACCGATGTATGGGGGGGCGTAAAATACCAGGGTAATTTCTATCAACAATTCTCCTTCCCTAATATACCGTTGAATCCTGGCGAGTGCTTGGAGGCACATGCCTGGCAACGTGTTCTTGGCTATGCTCCTGCGGGTACCTACAGTTATTGCGCCTATTGCGGTGAACGTCCTGACGATAAATGCGATTCAACTTGCTTTGAGTTCACAGTTTCCGGCGCTCGCAGCGGAGATAACGACCAGTGGTATCTGGAAGGCAATCCATTCGGAATAGTCGACCTCACGGGAGGCGTGATAGCTGGCGGCACCCAGCATTCAGAACCGATTCAGGATATCCAGAATCCGCAGGGCGAAATCCTCTGGGATATCACCCATGGCGTCTATCAAGGTTATTATCCCGGCGACAAGTTCTCTGAGATGGTTTCCTTGTTAGGTGCGGAAGGATACACTGTAGTCACCACATATCAGGGCGTTCAAAATATACCATTGGATCCCTACTGCGTTATCATTATCTCCGTCGGCTCGTCCTGGTTCAGCGCTTATAGCACAGCCGAAGTAGATGCATTAGTTGATTTCGTCAACAACGGCGGCGGACTGATGATCATGGGCGAAAATGCCAACTGCCCCTGCGGTAATGTCAATCCCGTCGCCAATGCTTTCGGATGCACAGTCGGACTATCGAACATAAGCCCGTCCGATACTTACATTTCCGACTTGACTGGCCATGAGATGTTTGACGGAGTTGATCAAATATATATGAGAGCCGGAGGCGATATGTCAGTTAACTCGCCTTCGCAGACCGAAGCCTGGACAGATGCTCAGGAAGAGGTGGTATCAAGCGCATCTTACGGAAACGGTCGCGTGGTTGTCGTCGGCGATATGAACTTCTGGGATAACACCTACTATGACAATGCGGATAACATCACCTGGATGTATAATACTATCGAATGGCTGTGTGAAGGCGGCGTTCCCTGCTGCGATGTTGACATGACTCCGGATGACGATCCGGTCATCGTGGATCCGGGCGGTCGTTTCGGCTTAACCGGTGATATCGGCAATCCTACAGCCGATCCGATAACGACAGATGTTTGGGGAGGCGTAATCTACCTGGGGAACTTCATCCAGCAGTTCGCTTTCAACAATATCCCGTTAAATCCGGGACAATCGCTGACAGCTCATACCTGGCAGAATGTACCGGGATTCGCTCCCTCCGGAACCTATACTTATATGGCGTACTGCGGCGACCGTCCGGATGTCAAGTGCGATTCAGCCATGTTCCCGTTCACGGTAACCGGCGCTCGGTTAGCTGATGGGGCGACCGAATGGGCAATCGAAGGCGCATTCTTCGGAGAACAGTTAATACCTGCTGAATATGGGCTTTCGAGCAACTATCCCAATCCGTTCAATGCTACCACAACCATATCTTACGATCTGCCGGAAGCCGGCGATGTAAGTCTGGAAGTCTACAACCTAATGGGTCAGAAAGTTGCCGCGCTGGTTGACGATTACAAGGAAGCCGGACAGTATACTGTAAGCTGGGATGCTGCTGATTTCGCCAGCGGTATTTACTTGTATCGGATGACTATCAACGACAAGGTCTTCACTAAGAAGATGAACTTGCTGAAATAAGTTATTCATTAGCTTTAACTAAGGGCAGTCCTGCGGTCTGCCCTTTTTGTTGCCCAAAGGAATCTGCGTAAAAAACTACTGTTTGGTAATGTTCACCACATAGCCGAAATTACCACAATATTGTAATTATGGTAAGTAAAGGCTGTTGTTTTTTCACAAAGAACTTGACATCTTCCTAATACTTTCTTAGTATTTATCAGTATCTTAAGTCTTCGTGATCTGACTTTTTGGTCAATGTTCTATCCCGATTTTATATGCGACAACTACTAAACGGAAATGGTACAGGTAAAGTAGTTTCCGAATTACCTGATTCAACCTGCAATATGCTTGGGTGCAGAGGAAGGAGGTGGCGCAGCATTTCAAATTACTTTTTATCCCTCAGATTAACTTAATCATTTAAAATGGAGAGCTTTATTATGAAGAGAGTTTTATTAACTACTTTCGCACTTTTCGTTTTCGCATCGATCTCCTTTGCTAATACCACCATGATAGGAAGCGAAGGATACGTTGCAAACGACTATTCCAAAGCCGACTTACCGATTACGTCGGCATACAGCCCGGTTCTGGACATCACTTTCGCCCACACGTTGGATGTAACGGTGATGGAGATAACCTCTGATGATAATAATTATTATGCCATCAACGGCGGTATCTCCGGCCAGGGTCAGGTGATTACCTATGATTTTGCCGGTAATGTCACCAATACCCAGGGAACAAACCTCGACACCCGTGCAATTTTCTACAATCCGAACGATGGCTATTTTTATGTAAAGACTTATGGGCTGGATCTTTATCGT
>CAZLVS010000065.1:0-13024 GCA_964563085.1 uncultured Ignavibacteria bacterium
AAGAAAAACAGCAGCCGTCTTTGGTTGCCCGTGAGTTCCTGAAAGAAAGAGAACTAATCCGATAGAAAAGGGGTTGATTATGGGGTGTTAGGGCCGAGGTTACGGGATAGAGTGTCGGCTTTCTTCATTCAGCTTTCGCGGAATTTCGAGCCCGGAACCTGCTTTCCTTCACGTGCCGGTATGAAGAGAGAGTGTGTTAAAATATGTAGCGTCAAACGAGAACGTTTGACGCCTTCGGTCATACGGATCCACGCGCCTGCGGCATGGATATATACCTTGAATGTTAATATGTGTCAGGTGAGGCCCCGACGCAATCGGGGACGCCACGAGACCTGTTGTAAGGAATGCAGGTTACGCCCGATGGGGGGACTGATATTATCCTACTCCGGTTTGCTGAAAGCACTTTCCGGAATCGCCGGATTTATCTCAACTTCGGAAACCTGCAGTTCAGCAATCTTATTTCCGTCCAGTATTGTCGCTCCGGCAACCGCAACCTTGACTCCATTTATCTCATCGTAGGATTCATAGGTGTCGGTTACGTTCCCTTCACCCATAGGGGTTTCACCCCAATAACTGTTGGATACAGGTAAGTGAGTTTTACTGCCGAACCCGAGACGACAGATTTTCTCCCCATCTTTATCGGCAATAACCACATACTCCACTTTCTCACCCTCAATCACCCGTTCGCCATCATATACCGGAGTATAATCGGGATCACTCGCCTGCTTAAGGATATAGAGAAGTTCTCTGTCGATTTCCTCCCTGGCGTGTTCGATATCCTCCTCGGATTTCTCGACCACCTGCCCGGTCGGTCCGGTACTCCAGCCTTTATCGCGATTGAAGACATCGTAAACATCCTGTCCCATCATGTTGAATTTGAGGGAATATCTATCGGGCAGTTTATAGAGCCTTTCATACGGAACCGGAATCTCGCCCTGCGGCGTGATGAGTTTAAATGTGCCTTTCATCCGTATCGATTCAACTTTACCGAGGGCATCTTTGCCTCCCACCGCTTCCACGGCTTTCGCTAATAGCGCCTTACCCTTCTTCACTTTCTCAGGTGACATGTCAAAAGCGGCGACAGCTTCTCCTGATGGGATACTGATATCGATAGTATCCACCGGACCATAGTTCAGCTCAGACGGAGAGATATCGAAATCATCGCTTTTGCCTACGATAAGAATATGCATTTGCTCCGGGTGCAGATTCGCCCTGGCTGCCTCTGCCACATCCTGCGGAGATACTTTCTCCACCCTTTCTTTTTCCTGCTGCAGTAAATCGTGAGGCAATCCATAGAAATCATAGGTCATCATCCGCTGTATCACTTCGGCTTTGGTGTCGAAATTAAAAACAAACGAATTCAGGTAACCTCCCTTAGCTACTTCCATTTCTTCCTCCGTGGGCGGATCGGTCTGCATTCTCTCTATCTCCTCAATCACCTTCCGAATAGCTTTACCGGTGGTTTCGGACTTAGTTGCTGCGTAATTATAGAATACACCGGGGTACGCCGTGTTGGCGGTATAAACTCCATAGGCTGCATACGCTAATCCCTCCTTGGAACGAACATTATTAAACAACCTGCTGCCGAAGCTCCCTCCGAGAACGCTGTTCATCACTATCCGATCGGCATAATCTTCATCGCTGCGCAGCCCGCCGATATGTCCCATGAGGATATTGGACTGGTTTACATCCTCTTTTTCGATATAATGGACCCTGTTTACAAAATCGTACTCCACGGTTGGCAGCAGAGGGACTGCGGAATCACCGCGTTTCCAATCGCCGAAATACTCTTTTATAAGATCGAGAATCTCCTTCTTCTTAAAATCCCCCCATACGGCTATCTGGATGTTTTCGGGATAGAAATACTGCCCATGGAAATCCACCAGGTCATCGCGCGTTATGGCGTTGATAGTTGCATACTCGGCATGCCGGGCATAGACCGATTCATCGCCGTAAATGATCTTCATGTATTCCCTTCGTGCGATACCGAAAGGATCGTCGTTTCTCCGGGAGATAGCCGAACGCTGCTCCACTTTTGCCAGCTCAATTTTGTCCTCATCGAATACAGGGTTTCGGAGTATATCCGACAGCACTTCGATACCGAGTTCACTATACTCACTGAGGACATTGACCGAAGCCGATCCGGAGGTTCGTCCGATCGATGTTTCCACACTTCCGCCGACACCCTCCAGTATCTCATCTATTTCGTCGCCGGTGTATTTGGATGTACCTCCGGTGCGCATCACGACTCCGCAAATATCCGCCAGCCCGATTTTATCGGCAGGTTCCAAGTATGAACCGCAGTTTATGCGCAGGCGCGCATTGAAAAGCGGCAGAGCGTGATCTTCCAGTATGTAGATACGCAGACCATTTTTGAGCGTAACCTTATCTACATCCGGTATTTCCAGTTTGTTGAGTTTAGGGTATTCAATATCTTCAACATTCTGAGCTAAAGAATTCCCCGCAATCAAAAGCAATATCACCAGACAAAACATGCCAAATCTATTCTTAATCATTTTATCATTACCTCCGGACTTAACTCTCAATGGTTTCCATCATTGCCGCCGTGCGGTTTTTCTTGCTCAGGTATTTCTTCGCCACCCGCTGAATATCCTCGGGTGTTACCGCATTTATTCTGTCGAGCTCGCTGAAAAGCTCTTTCCAGACGCCCCAGTACTGCTGATATGCGCATAACTGCATTCCCATACCGATATTACTAACCAGACCGTTTATGAAACTTGCTTTTGCCCTCGCCTTTATTTTCTCCATCTCTTCTGTCGAGATAAGCTCTTCTTTAAGTTTCTCCACCTCCGCAAATATCTCGGTTTCACATTCCTGGTTAGTATGTCCTGCCGACGGTATAGCATAAATCGACATCAGGGTGGGATATTTGTCCCCGGGATAACCTGCAAACGCTCCAACCTGAACAGCTATCTTTTTCTGCTTAACCAGGTTCTTATAAAGCAATGATGTCCTTCCCTGTCCCAGATAATCGATCAAAGCATCTAAGGCGGGACGGTCCGGATGTGTTATCTCCGGCACGTGCCATCCCGCCAGGTAAATCGGCTGTGAAGGATCTTCCATCACCACTCTCCGCTCGCCCAGCTGCTCCGGTTCTACGGTGGCGATCCTCTCCGGAGCGGGACGGTATGGTATCCTGCCCCAGTATTCTTCAGCAAGTTTCTTAACTCTCCCGGGATCAACATCGCCGACGATAGCAACCGTAAGATTGGCGGGACCGTAATATTTCTCAAAGAACGCCCTTGCTTCTTTCCTGGAATAGTACTGGATATCGGACATGTGCCCTATTCCGGTTACGCCGTAAGGATGAGCTTTGAACGCCAGCCCGAAAAACTCCTCCAGGAGCCTTCCAAATGGCTGGGATTCTATCCGCATTCTGCGCTCTTCGGCGACCACATCTCGCTCCTTGTACATCTCCCGCAGCACCGGATTGAGGAATCTTTCGGATTCCAGCGTCATCCATAACTCCACTTTATTCGATGGCAAACTGAAAAAATAAGCGGTCTGGTCGTGGCTGGTGAAGGCATTCAGGTTTTCCCCGCCTTCGCGCTCGACCGTATTGCCGAATGCGTTGGGTACTACCAGTTGATACGAAGCTTCCCGGGCGCGTTCGTAAGCCTCCTCCAACTCGGCTATCCGCGAAGAATCGGCTTCAATTCCCTCGTTTCTCTCCGCTCGTAACTCCATGAATATGGAGTCTTCGATCGCTATAAGTTCCAGCTCCTCTTCGATATCCTTCGTGCCCAAGGTGGTGGTGCCCTTGAATGCCATGTGTTCGAACATGTGAGCCAATCCGGTGTACCCTTTGGGATCATCAGCCGAACCGACATTCGCCCAGGTAATAAACGATGCCACCGGCGCGTCATGACGTTCCATAATAATGAATTTGAGGCCGTTATCGAGGGTAAACTCGGTTATCGATTCTTCCACGGTCGAGAAATCGAATGCGAGCGAAGAACCCGACATCATTAAAACCAAACAATACATAAACCAATTTAACAGAAATCGTCTCATCACATCTCCTGTTTAGGAATTAAAATACCTGCGATATTGATATTTTTCAAATATAGATATTTGATACGTAATTGCTATAATTATGTTTGAGTAAAAACGGTTTCAGAAAATTTTAAGAAAGTAGGGGAAAATTTATACCCTGGTGGCGGCGCTTCGCTCCATGCCGTGTCTCGACCCTTTCGGGACAATGACAGCAAAAGAAGTCATTGCCAGCCCGAGGCTTGCGAGGACGCGGCGAGCTCCTGTTCTCATCCAATTTCCTAACCTGTATTATTCATAAATCCTATCACCGGCAGCGGAAGCGCTGCGCTTCCGGCGTTTCTTGGAGATACTCAATTCCAATCCGTAAATGACCTGCTTCTATTGAACTCCCGAAGGACAAGCCTCCGGCTGCGGATTAATCGGTTTTATGAATTATCCGGGTTATCTGTCGCTTATGGATGTGGTATCGATATCACTTGCGCGGATTTTTTCGGTGGGGTCCGATTTGTACTGGATTGAACTAAAACAATACGGGCAGATCGATAACGAATATTCGGTTCGGAAGCTACTTCCGCAAATCGGGCAGCTAACTTTTACACCCAGGGCTACCAATCTGGAAAATAGCCTCCTGATTTTTCTCATTTATTTTCCTCTCCTCACAATGAATATGATAGTTAATCCGATGATGACCGATACGGTAATATGCTGAAATGGCGGCAGGGGATAGATGTATCCCAGCGCTATGACTGCAATTGCGGTAGGGATCGTCAATTTCAAAGTTAACTGCACCAGTTTCTTGATGATTATTATAGGTGAAGTTACAAGCAGAGCGATTATTGCCGCTTTGTACAGCTTGTTCGAATCCGAAGTTTCGGTGAATAGCTCCTGGATTCTGTCTGCGATCAGGTCAATATAGTACAATGCGCTGTTTAAGAAACTGCTTACTTCTATATATTCCCTCATCTTGGAGATTTCTATTAGTTTTTGAATATCCATTGTATCATCCTTACATCGCTGCTCTCCGCAGAATCTTGCGGAGGCGTCGCCAGAACCGGAATCGGATTTTTATCCATCTGTAAACACGGCAAACCGTTTTGGAAACCTCAGATAGATTGCTTCGTCGCCCCGCGCTTCTCGGGACTCCTCGCAATAACCAACACATAAGTCATTATTAACCTGCGACTTGCCGAGGGCGCGGCGACCCTTTGTTCTCATACAATGCCCTGATTTTGGGCAATGAATCAGTTTAGACAACCGCCGGCCTGTAACACAGCGATTTCTATTGCTCCACCGGTTCGATTGTCAGAGAGGATTCCCCAACTTTCTGCAGGCCGGTCATTCTCTCGGTTAAAAAATTCTTGGTGGTTATCCATTCCTGGGACATGGTGATAACCTGATTTTGATCAACTTCGTCCTCCCAGTCCAAGACAACGTTATCAATATGCTTGTTGTTTACAACCAGGTTCTCCATAGTTAATGTAAAACGCATCCTCATTCTTTCCCCCCCCTTGTGTCCTTGGCTTAATGCCGATTTGATTATTTTCAATCCTTGTTATTGCATGCGATAAGCCAAAACGGGGGATTTTATGCCCTGAGTTTATAAGACATTGATCCGCAATCTGTTATGCTGCAGTGATGGCGGGGCGGTTTGTAATACCTGCCAAATTATGACATCAATAGTATGGGATTTATCCCATCCTTTATTGTTTACAGCAAATATGGTATCAATCAGAAAAATTTCTTATTTTTTAGATTTTCATCTTGACAACGGCACAATTGTGCCGTATATATGGGCAGGTGTGATATGAGGATTGATAACATACGAAATTTCGGATTACCGGAGAAGATTGTGGAAATCTTCCGGAGAAACGAAGTAAAGGAATTACTTCGAATTCAGCAAATGGCGCTAAACTCCGGAAAGTTGTTCGATTCCGATTTACTGGTTTTAGCGCCAACCTCTTCCGGGAAAACATTTTGCGGCGAGTTATCGGCAATAGCCGCCGCTGTTTCCGGCAAAAGAGCCGTTTTTCTCATATCGTTGCGGTCTATCGCCATGGAGAAATACGAGGAATTTCGTAAGAAATATGCCGCATTCGGGATTCGTATTGTCCTCTCAACACAGGATTTCAGAGACGATGATGATAAAATTCTAAGAGGTGAATATGATATAGCTATTATTATATATGAGAAATTTAACCGATTCCTCACCCGAAATATCAACATGCTCTCGGCAATTAGAACGATAGTATTTGATGAAATCGATTTGTTCCACGATAATGCCAGAGGGGAGATAGTCCGTTTAATATTGGCTAAAGTAAGTAAGTCCGCGAATGATGTGCAGATGATAGGATTAGGCAGGGAAGATTTCGGATTCGAAGACATTCCGGTATTTGAGTCCTTTACTATAATTAAGGATAATACCAGACCGGTTGATCTCCGCAAGGGCGTTTTGCATGGAAACCGGTTTGAGTATTCCGATTACAATTCCTTTTCTACCGGAAACGAGCGGCTATTCGAATCCTATTCCGAGGATGAGTTTTCCGAATCGGCATTATCGCCCCGGATGTGTCATACTCTGAGTAAACTCGGTTTACACGGCGAGCAGACTATTGTTTTTCTTAAAACCAAATTCTCCACTGTTAATGCTGCGCTGGAATTATCATCGGTTATCCAATTTCCGCCTGCCGGAGATAGTATAACACGTTTGTCGGAATTAGAAGAAACCTCGCTGGCGCGAAATCTTATGATATGTCTTGAATCCGGGATTGCTTTCCACAATGCTGACTTGAGCGAGGAAGAAGGGCGAATTATCGTGGATGGATTTCGAGCCGGTGAAATACGCCTGCTTTTCTCAACCACCACCCTTAGCGCCGGCGTCAATCTGCCTGCGAAGAATGTCTTTATTGAACCGGTACAATATATCCGCAAAGTCACTAATTTCCGTCCCGCCGAAGTCCCCATGAGTTTTTCCGCAGTTGACACCATTGCCGGAAGAGCCGGAAGATGGGGAGTTGGCGACAGTTTTGGCCGCGCCATACTTATAGCAAACAGCGAATTCGAAAAGGAAGCGCTATGGGCACGGTATATCGAGAACAATAATCACGAGTTCCGCTTTAAAACCCTGTCATTATCCAATGAGGCGGTTCTGGATATGATTGCTTCCGGCTTATACAATACAGCAGGGGAGATTGCGGATTCCTGCGAGTTAATCGACGCAAAATTGGAGATGCCTGTCGAGCATCTTCTCAAAGAACTGTATGACCTGGGGCTCATAGCAAGCGAATATGATAAATTAACGCCAAAGATGCTGGGCAAGGCGTGCGCGGTAACCGGAATCTGTATAAAGTCAGCTCTGCAGTTGTCCAAAGCTATCGAAGACGGTGATGAACTTCAGGATTTCCGAAGGTGGATAGGACTGCTTTCGCACTTAACCGAAGCAGATGTAATTCAGCTTCCTGCCGCCTTTTATTATCGGGTATTGAACTCAAATCCGCCGATTTCCCATAACGAAGCAGGTAAACCACTTGAGACAATTGCTGAGGCGAAAACGGCGTATTTTTCTAATTTGCTGAGCGAATGGATTGAAGGCATCGGTTTACGTGAACTCGAGGAGCGGTATTATCTCAGCGCGGGTTTATTGAGCAATATCGCCAGGCAGTTTAGCTGGCTTCTTTTTTCCGCTAACGAAATAGCGAAATGTTTTAACGAAAAGGAGGCGTCCAATCTCCTTCGAGAATACGCAGCCAGAGTTAAATTTGGAGTACCCGCCGCCGGTTTGCAGCTTGCTCAGCTTAATCTTTTCGGCTTGGGAAGAAGCAGAATTATGGACTTGATAAGCTCGGGTATTGCGACAGTTAATGATGTCTATTCCCAAATGTCGAATTTACCGAAATCGATTCCGGAGAATGTTCGCAAACGACTCATAGAAACCTGCAAAGCGAAGATTAAGCGCAAGAGAATGGAAAGAAAGCGGAATTCGAGGGTTAATAATGTACCGGTTATTCATACACTGAGATTCCTTCAGGACAGCGGACGAGGTAAATACCGGGTGGAGATAAACGGCAAACATGCGCTGATAACGTTTAAATCGTATCAATACCTTAAGAGGTTAGCCGAATCATTGGTTAAAACCAAAGATGGATGGATACACCGGCTGGATCTGGAGGATGGCGATAATCAATGGAGTTATCTGCATCGGTTACGCAAGGAGATCGAGGATATACTTTCACCTTCCGCAAACATTGTTGAAAACGATCGCCAGGGAAATTACAGGCTGAATGCAACGCCGGAAGGAATCACATTTTCGGGTTAATCGCGAACTATGCTAACTATATCATCAAGGCGATCTAATAGTTGCGAACTGCTATGCCAGAGCTCCTCCGACTATGGCGCCTGCTATGAGAGCGAATTCATTGACAACATAAACGATCATCACCGCGCCGCCCAACAACGCGGCGACCGGAGGAAGCACAAAACTGCCGGTTGCTAAAATAAGCATCAACGCCAGGACGATGGCAGGCAGCAAGGAAGCCAAAAACGCCCGACTTACATTGCCTGCCTTTTTACCGCCAACAATTCCTCCGATTAGCGGCCCGATCAGCGGCAGCCAGAACAGCAGCAAGGAAATAACGAACATCCACAGACAAGCTGCTATAATAGAAGACTGTTTTTTGTAGACTATTTCGGTTTTCACGCTATACCGTTTGCATTAATCCTTATCAACCCAGTATCTTACTCCGTATTTCGTTCTGACCTCTCGTCCGACTTGATGCGCTTGTCCGGGAGTCCGATAACTTCCGATACGCACCCGGTAATAGATACCCTCTCCTATAACCTCAACTTCTTCGATATAAGTAGTGTATCCGCGATTGGAAAACTTGGCGGCGAGGTCCCTGGCATTAGCATATTCTTTAAACGATCCGATTTGAACGCAGTAACCTTTCTTCTGGAATGTCGGATTCTGGTATCTTGGTTTTTCCTGCACTTCGGGTTGAGTCAGAGTCGTGTCCAGCGCCGGTTCCTCGGTAATCGGTTCCGGTTCATCTTTACCGCAGCTTACCATAAAAATTATCAGACTTGAGAGTAACAACAACAATATTAATCTGTAGTTCATGAAACCTCCTTGATTAAAACAATAAAACACTCGATGGTACAATAGCATTTTATCCGCGGTAATGTCAATTTAAATTTTTATTTCATAGCCCGGATGATTTCCGGATGCTCAGTTTCTATACAGAATCGTCCGCAATTTGACCATTATTTGAATCCATAGAAATAATATCGTTTATTCATTCTCTTAACTTATTGGCACATGGAACGTTATTAAATCGACCACAGTAAGTGGATTTGGCATGGATTTTGATTACATAGTCGGTGTATGAACACGAGAGGGGGAGAGATGCTTAGGGATCTTCTGATTATTGCAGCGATAGGTCTGATGATAACTATGAGTGGTTGTTCGATCGAAAACGGCATACTTGATTCATCTGATGGGGATACTCATGTGGATGATCCGAATGATCCCGGGGAAGAACCGGGTCCCGGTGAAGATCCAGGAGAGGAACCCGGCGCAAACTTCAAGCGCGGCGTTACAACCATGTACAAACTGCCTACGCCGGAGATGAATGAGATTCTGAAACCGGAAGTTATCAGACTCAATATCGATTGGAGAAGTTGGGAACCGGAACCGGGTGTGATAGATAGTAGTTATTTGCCCGACATTATAAATCAAATCCCTGACGATATCGAAATATTAGTTCAGGTGCGCAGCCGAAGAGGCTGGATGACCGGTCATCCGGAGATAACCACCTGGACCCGGGGTGATTTTCCTCCGTTAGATTCAGCCGCATTTGCAAATGCTATGAAATACATGGCGCGTGTCTGCCGTCAGAAGGTGGTTTATTACCAGTTCAGCAATGAACCGAATTGGAATCCTAATGATACGATTAATGCTTGGAACGCTACAATCGAAGAATTCAAATACTTTACAAACGTATTCTACACCGCGGTAAAATCGGAGCATCCCGATGCGAAGTGTGTGCTCGCAGGACTTGCCTGCGATGTTGAGACTTTGGATTACTGGGCGAATACGCTAAAGGACTGTCTTTTCGATTACTGGGATATGCACATGTACGGCAGAAAAGAAATTGTCGAAGAAATCAATATGGTCTGGGAGCATAACAGGGAGAAAGGATTCGTTATTACCGAATGTGCTGCAACCAAAGTATGGTTATACGATGATTTGCAGGTAGCGAAGCAAGCTCAGGCAGATTCCGTCTATTATCTCTTCAGGGACTTTGCCAACGCCGGAGTTGAATTCGCAAGCTGGTTTCTGCTGCGCGAATCTGAAAATCCTACCCACGGCTTTCATTACTATGCGCTCTTCGATACAAATGAAAACCCGTATCCGGCGGCTTATGAATTCGGAAAGACTGCCGATTCGGTATTTACTCAGTAAGGTTGATATCAAGGTCGGAGGTCAGCGGCTATGCCTGCTTGATTAACGCTGGCGAGCTGCTGCCTGTTCTCCGATTCGGAATAAGCATACACCTTATCATCCGCGGAATATGAGTTCATAGTAAGCAAGATATCGTCTCTGATACCGTAGAAGTCGGCAAGAAGTTCATCTGAAATCGGATTTGTCGAGGGAGGATTCATAGAAAGGGGATTGATATACCGTCCGTTATGCTTCACCCGGTAGTCGAGATGAGGACCGGTGGATAAGCCGGTGCTGCCAACGTATCCTATCACCTGATTCTGCTCAACCAAAGAGTTTTTCTTGACACCCTTAGCGAAACGGGACAGATGACCGTAATAGGTTTGGTAACCATGGTTGTGCCGAATTATTATGGTATATCCATATTGGTTCTGCCAGCCCTTGAATATTACCCTGCCACCTCCGGCAGCCACCACCGGAGTCCCGGTTGCCGCAGCATAATCGACGCCATAATGGGGCCGCCTGATCTTCAGAATTGGATGCATTCGCGAATAAGAAAATCCGGATGTTACTCTTCTATAATTTAAGGGGGATTTCAGGAGGGTTTTGCGCAGTGAGTTCCCGTCGAGATCGTAATAACTCAGCCCTCCATTTTCGTCCTGAAATAAAATGGCATAATGATCGGAATCCTTCTGTGAATATCTCGCCACTAAAATATCGCCATAAAATACGAACTTACCGTTTTCTTCGAATCCCTCCACCAAAAACTCAAACTCATCTCCATTGCGCACCTCAGTAAGGAAATCGATCTCCCAGGCGAATATATCGGATAGTTTGGCGATTAATGCCGGATCCTCATTCATCTTAACCAGCGTCTCCCACAGGGAACCATCAACCTTACCGCGTATACATCTGAGGAATCGAACAAGCTCCTTGCGAACCTTGAGTGCAACCAATGAATCCTCTTTTGGCAGTACAATATACTTATTCCTTCCTTCGGTTGAATAAGTGAAATTGACCAGAGTGTCCGGGGGACAGTATTTTAGAACGAATTTATCTCCCGGCTTGGACCCCCGCAGGTCGAAAACTTCTTTTAATGATCCCGTAATCCTGTTTATCAATCTCCTGGGAGCCCCGGAAGTCTCCATAGAGGCGTAGAGTGAACTTCGCGGCTTTATCGCGCCGCTAAGCTCAACCGCACTCGGATTCACGCTCGTGTTTTCCTCAATAGTCTCGCTGTTTACTGGCTCAATATATTCTCCGCTGCGCGAGATAAGGAAGTAGAAGAGGACTGCACACAGTGCGCCAAACGCTGCATATTTGGTAATATTCGATTTAAAGACACTCATATTCTGATAATCTCGATACTTACTTGTTTTTTCGGTTATCCTATTGCAATGATTAGATAATTCGATTGAATTTCCGGACGCTATATGGTTATGACGCCGCTCAGATATCCGACCACATTGGAGGTGTCTCCGGAAACCGCCGAGGAATCCCGGTACATCAACTTTTTAGCTCGCGGACTCCCCAGATGCTGCGCATACAGCATAAGCGCTACAACCGGTCCCCCTCCGCATGCCTCGCAACTCCGCTTGGACAATGCTTCCGCCAATTCCTTAGGTCGATACGCCTCGAAATATTCAATGAATATGTTGTCCAGCTTCCCCGCTTCTCCTGTTGAGTGAAAATGCGATAAATCGGTAGAAGCCACAACGAGGGCATTTTTATCTTTTAGCGCCCTGTTCAAATCCTCGGCTAATGCCTCACAGGTTTCATAACTCTGGTTTCCCATCACCAGAGGAACCAGTTTAAACTTTGGCAGGACTATCTGCAGAAACGGCAGCTGCACTTCCAAAGAATGCTCCGCTCTACCGCCTGCGCCAGTATGACCGTCATAACTCTCCGTCACAATGCCGGAGTTCCCTGTTAACTCTTTTATAGTAACATTGTCGACCTCTATCGGACCCAGTGGAGTATTATATTTATCGCCTGGAAACGCTGAGACGCCATCAAAATAAGCTGCATGGGAAGGCGCAATAACCACTACCATATCATACTGTTCACCTTCTATTAACTTATAACCGACTGCCGCCACTCCACCCGAGTAAATATATCCGGCGTGAGGAGAAACCAAACCGGCAATCTCACCGTCCACTTCCTGCTTGGGGGTGTCAGCGAAAAAATCGGCGACTGTTTTGCTCAGTTCCACCGGATCGCCCGGGTAAAAACTTCCTGCGAATGCAGGTTGTCTTATTGCGTTGCTATCCATATAAATATCCCATTTTGTCTTCAAATAAAGTTCGAGTTTTCCTGTCGGAACCGCGTCGGTTCCGACCTGCTGTGCTGTCGGGTGAGAGCAAGGCTGTTTCAAAACCTCAAAAGGATCGCTTCGTCGCTTTGCTCCGCGCCGTGTCCCGATGCAATCGGGGCAATAACAGCATTAGAAGTCATTGCGAGCCCGAGGCTTGCCGAGGGCGCGGCAATCTCTTATTACCATGCAGCGCCTTAAATCGGGATTTTGAGACAGTTTCGAGAGCACTCGACAGCACGTTATAAATATTCGGTATC
>CAZLVS010000066.1:0-12466 GCA_964563085.1 uncultured Ignavibacteria bacterium
GGATATAACCGCCAAGAAACGGGCTGAGCAAGCTTTACTGGCAGAGAAAGAACGGCTCAATGTTACGCTTCGCTCCATCGGAGACGCAGTAATTACAACGGATATGAAAGGTAATGTGATTCTTATCAATTCGATAGCGGAAAAGCTGACCGGCTGGAGCGAAAATGAGGCTAAGGGTCAGCATATAACTTCTATATTCGCTATCGTTAATGAGCATACTCGCGAAACCGCCGAGAATCCGGTTGAAAAGGTGTTAAAGTGGGGAATAACAGTGGGATTGGCGAACCATACTGTCCTTATATCCCGAGATGGTCAGGACCGGTTCATAGACGATTCCGGCGCTCCTATCAGGAATGAAGATGGAGAGATTGTTGGGGTAGTACTGGTTTTCAGGGATGTTACCGATCAGCGAAGAATGCAGGAGTATTTATCACGAGCGCAGAGGCTTGAAACTGCGGGTCAAATCGCCGGTCAAATAGCGCATGATTTTAATAACCTTTTAGGACCGCTTATCGCATATCCCGATTTTATTCGAATGCAGATACCCAATGGCCATGAAGTATTGAATTTCGTCAATGACATGGAAAAGGCTGCCGAGCAGATTGCGGAGATCAATCAGCAGCTGCTCACGCTCAGCCGTCGCGGGTATTATAAGCAGGAAGCTCTGGACCTCAATGAGATAGTATCCGATGCCATAAATCAGACTAAACCCCACGCAGACACATTGCTTATCAATCTCGAACCGGAAGAAGAGCTTTACAGGGTAAAGGGAGGTCGTTCCCAGATATACAGAGTGATAGTGAATCTTCTCAATAATGCCCGCGAAGCAATGACCGATATCGGCACGCTTACGGTAAGGACCGAGAACTTCTACGTAGACGAAATATTCGGTAAATTCGGCAGAGTACCCAAGGGCGAGTATGTTAAGCTGAGTATTATCGATACCGGGCACGGAATATCGAATGATCTTCTTTCCAAAATTTTCGATCCGTTTTTCACCACCAAAGAGGCAGATAAACGCCGAGGTTCGGGACTCGGTTTGAGCGTAGTTCATGCCGTAGTTCAAGATCATAAGGCGTTTATCGACCTGGAGACAACGATTGGTAAAGGTACGGCTTTTTACATCTATTTCCCTCTGACCAGGGAGGAAGCCGGTAGATCCGAACCGGAGAGTATTATTCGAGGTAATAACGAGTCTGTACTGGTGGTTGATGATGATGTTATCCAGAGGGAGGTGTCGTTACGGCTTCTTAGTGAATTGGGCTATCGGGCGGAAGCTGCCAAAAGCGGCGAGGAAGCGATTGAGTTATTGAAAGAGGGTCCGCGGGATCTGCTTCTGCTCGATATGGTGATGCCTCCGGGGATGGACGGAACGGAGACCTATCAGAAAGCAGTGCAAATAAATCCCGAACAAAAAGCTATAATAATTTCCGGATTCGCCGAATCCGAACGGGTGAGAAAGCTGCAGGAGTTAGGCGCCGGGGAATATATCCGTAAACCGCTTAATATGAAAGTACTCTCAGCGGCAGTCAGAAGGGAATTGGAGCGGACAGGTGAACCTGAGAATAAACTGCGGGATTAATGTTTTTTGTGAATTATTCGGGTTAGAACAGAAGCTGCAGGGTTTCCAGCCGTTTCGGATCGGGAAATCGGATTCTGTCGGGTGAGGACGCCCGTCAGCGCGATTCGACACACCCTGTCTTCATCCCGCATTCCGCGGGATGAATCCACCCCTCTCCGGAGGGGAATCGGATTGCTTCGCTTTCCCGATGAGATCGGGCAATGACACGTTTGGGTTTCGATTTTATCCGTCCGCTTTCTTCTCGCCGCGTTGGGCGTCCCTTATCTCCTTGGGCTGGAAACCGATGCGGTGAAATGGGTTCAGTACGCTGGTTGTTATGTTGGTTAAATGCCCGTTCACCCGTTTGAGATAACGGATAAAAAGCGCGGTCGCTACCGCATCGCCCTGGGAAAGTTCATCGATCTCATCCTTTATCAGCCGTTCCACCAAGCGGTCGCAATGTTTGCTGACTTCCTGGTAATCATGCAGGATCGCCGATGCCGCTTCGTCATCGGTTTCCCGCAGAGCGTCAATTACCCGCTGGAATTTATCCTTAACCGCTTTCTCTACGAACGAAACTTCCTGCTCCAACGGTCCGCAATGCAATTTCTTCGGATGCGCCACCGCCAGCTCCCAGATATTTTTGGCGTAATCAGCTATCCGTTCCACATCGATAATGATGCTGGTCAAAGCCAGCCCGGGAGCTACGTCTGCCGATCCGGCATAACCGCCGACCGCAACATGGGTTACAATCTGCTTGCGCACTCTCCGCTGCAGTTTGTTTATCTGGATATCCCTGTCGTAGATATTGAAATCTATCTTTCCCACATCGGACTCGCGTAACGATTTAACCGATTCGGAAAACATGTAAAGCCCCTCCGAGAGCATCTTAAATGCATTCTCGAAGGCTGTTTCCAGTAAGTTGTCTTTTCCCCACAACTCTTTGATGATCTTAAACATATCGAACATTTCTCACTTCCAAAAATTAATCTGTTATAGTCTAAATTCGGTACCGATGGCAGGAGAATTTAGCTCGTTAGCCAGAAACTGTCATCCTGCCAAATGTAGCCAATTATATATCGATTTGAAGCGAAAATCAACTCTGCATTACGAATTTAGGTATAATGTCCGCGTATTACGGTAGTTTAAAATTGCGCTAACAAACTCCTAACAATCGCATGGCTATATTCTGCTTGACAGTTGGAAATCTCCGACCTAATTTAGAAATTCTATAAGGCAGTAGAGATTTCACCAGGAGTAACAAACTGAGTTCGCACGAAAAACCTCATCCGGATCCAGCCGAGATTGGGTTGCCTGAAGAGGATAAATCCACTCTTCACCTCATTTTCCGCATTATCAGCTTAATCATCTTCATATACCTTTTTATCGTTGCGCTCAAGCTTCTCGGGTTGTCATTTAAGGAACTCGGCAGCGATTATGCAAAATCCCTTTTCGAAGCGACCTCCAATCCGGTATTGGGGCTTTTGATCGGTATTCTGGCGACTTCGATAATGCAGTCATCTTCATCGACTACCTCAACAATTGTTGCGCTGGTTGCCGCCGGGGCTTTAAGAATCGAATGGGCGATTCCGATGGTAATGGGTGCCAATATCGGAACCACGGTTACCAATACGATGGTTTCATTCGCGCACATAAATCGCAGGCAGGAATTCGGACGAGCGTATGCGGGGGCGATTGTTGACGATATATTTAATCTACTGGCGGTGATAATATTCCTTCCGTTGCAGCATTTTACTAACTTCCTTGGTGCAATATCTATGTATTGCTCTTCTATATTTGAGAAAGCTGGGGGTTTCGAATACTTCGGTCCTCCGCTGGATAGTCTTGTGAAGCCGTTGGCATATTTTATAATAGATCAACTCAAGGGTATCGAATGGCTTGGTATTTTCATAGCCTTGATCTTGCTGTTTATCTCGCTAAAATTCATCGTGGATAATATGCGCTTTTTGGTGCTTAATCGGATTAAAGCGTTTTTCGGCACATACCTTTTCAGGAACACAGTAAGCGCGCTGCTGCTCGGTTTCGTCCTGACGGCGATATTACAATCTTCTTCGATTACACTATCGCTGGTGGTACCGTTATTGGGAGCGGGCGTGCTGTCGGTAGTACAGATGTATCCGTACGCACTTGGCGCAAACGTTGGGACCACGCTGACTGCGATTTTCGCTGCGCTGGTGGCGGGTAAAGAAGCCGGGATGACGGTTGCATTTGCGCACTTCTTCTTTAACATGAGCGGGATGGCGGTTTTTCTGCCCTTAAAGCGGATACCCATCAGCATCGCAGAGATAGTTGCCAAGATCGCCGAAAGAAACCGCTGTATACCGATACTGATTGTTATTGTGATATTCTTTATAATACCGTTTATCTTTATCACCTTAAAGTAGGTAAGGTTTTTTTATTGTCGACAATCGATAAGATTGGGGCATAAGGTGATCGAGGTAATCTCCGGTGGCTCAAACCACATCGAAGAAAAGTGTTTCCCCGGATAATTCACAAAAAACATTAATCGGCAGCCGAAGGCTTGTCCTTCGGGAGTTCAAGAGAAGCAGATCATTTACAGATTGGAATTGAAGACCTCAAAGAAACGACGGAAGCGCAAGGCTTCCGCTACCGATAACGATATCTGTGAATAATACAGGTTAGAATTCATTGCGAGTCCGAAGTTTGTGGAGGGCGGAGTAAAACCAGCCGCTATTAAACCTGAACTTTCAACCATTTCCCTTTACGGAACCACATATAAAAGAGTGAAGCGGTTAAAATCGATGCGGCAACCATCGCCCACCAAACGCCGTTTTGATTGAAGTCCATTACTTTAACAGCTAACAGTATAAACGGGATCTGAAAACCCCATGAACTAAGTATAGAGAAAAACATGGGAGTTTTGTTCTCCCCGGCGCCTGAATAGATCATCTCCATCGTAATCTCCAATCCAATCGCCGGCATCGCGAGGGAAAATATCCTTATCAGCGTAATGCCTAAAGAAAGCATCGGTTCTTCGTTGAAGAAAAATCGAACTATAACAGGCGCTCCGACAAAATAGATAGCGCCAAAGCTTCCCATCAGGGCTACCGCAAACATCAAGGCTGTATTTGCCGTTTGCTTGGCTCGCTCCAGCTTGGCGGCGCCAAGACTCTGACCGATAAGCGCAGCCAAGCCCAATCCCATACCGACAATAACCGTTATGCCTAATGCGGAAACCCTCGTCCCCATTCCGTAAACCGCCACCACGGAAGTGCCGAAAACCGCTATGATCGGCATGATAACCATACGAGCTAACGAGAACGAAATGGAACTTATCCCGGACGGGAATCCGATTTTCATCATTTTCATCATCCGACTTACATTTACCGGCACTTTTCCTCTGACGTACAATCTAACGGTGGTGAATCCCCCGTAGAAAATTATCATTCCCGCAATAAAAGTGTAGCAGTAAGCTATCACCGAAGCCAGCGCAGCGCCCACAACCCCCATCTCCGGAAAAATCCACCAGCCGAAAATCAGGAAAGGATCGAGGATAAGGTTGAGTATCACTCCGCTGACCATCAGAATCATAGCCTTGTTGGGATCGCCAACTCCGCGCAAAGCGGTATACATCGTATAGCTGGAGAAGGAGAAGCCGATTCCTATAAGTTGTACGGTTCCATAATCGAAAGCCAACTCCAAAACCCTTCCCTCAGCCCCTAACAAATCCAGAGCTGTGCCCAGTAGAATATATCCAATCCCCCCGCAGGCTATCGCCAATATCCATTTCAAGAGAATTGCGTCCTTGATAGCAGCTTCGGTATATTCGATATTCTTTTCGCCGTATCTCCTGGAGATGACTGCCACGGAGCCGGCGCCGGCAATCATATTAGATGAGGAGATTACCCAATAAAAGGAAAAGAATATGGTTATGGCGGCGACGTTTTCCGGTCCCAGCTTGGCAACCCAGAACATATCAACCACATCATAAAAATTCGAGGATGCAAACCCTATCATTGAGGGTAATCCCATCCTCATTATGGAGCCGATAACACTGCCTTCGGTATGGTCACGGTAGTTCAAAAGCTATTTGCTGTTACGGTTTAAGTCTCATTTTATGATTTACGAGCGAGGATATCCTTGAGAAGTTCCTTCGAATCTTCAACATACTTATTAGCTTTCTCCACGTCGCTGATTTCAGGTTCTACCGAAATTCCTTTTCGGAGATTTTCGATAGCTTTTTCGGTTTTACTCTGATTTTTCTGCGCAACCGCAATCTTGTAGCGCAACTCCACCTCAGCATCGGGATGATAGAAATCCGATTCTTTAATAGCATTAAGCAGTTTCTTATACATCTCCTCACAATTCCCCCACTGTCCGAGTTGCGCATACCCGTCAGCCAACCACCAGAGCGCAAAAGGATCATCCGGATTCACATCTTTCAGATACTTGTACCAGACATCGAACATCTGATCCCACTCTTCTATCTCGTGATAAACGCGGATCAATGCGTATTTCACTTCGCGATGAGAGTATTTACCTTTTTCCGCGGCTTTCCACATGTATTCTATTCCCTGTTGACGTTTATCCGAAAAAAACGGCAGCCACCAGAAAACTTCGGTCTTAACCGAACGCCAGAAATCATAGGATCCCAAACCATAATAGATATCGAAATTACTGGAATCCATCTCAAGCGCCTTCTCGAGTTTTCCGCGCGCCCTGGCGCCGTCTTTGAACGCTCCCCACCAATCCCCCTGTTCGGATTTGTATATACCTCTGTAGCCAAGAGCGCCGCCGTAGTAAAAGTAATCCTCGGCGGTTGCATTGCTACTCTCGTTGCGCTTTTCACCGAATGTAACCGCCGAATCGATGTAAGCTTCGAATAGCGGACGATAAGTAGGGTTTCGATACTCAGTGACCAACGCTAAATAGGTTGCTGCGATATAAAAATACGGCATCGGCGTTCCCGGTCGCATGGGGCGTACAGCCCTGAAAGTCTCCACAGCTTTTAAGAACTGTTCATTGTGAACTTGTTCTATTGCCTTAAGAACGATACTATCCACAACCGCATCTTCCACAGCGTAGATTTCGGAGATGCACGTAATTGAAAACAGGGTAAGAAATAAACTCGCTAATATGGTTTTCATAGAAATCCTGAAAAATAAAGTAGGTATAGTTGTAACGCAAGTAATATGTTAATTACTGTAGAAAACCGTAAAAGTTTCAATAATATAAGGTTAAAAGGAGATAATGAATAAAATGCGAATAATTAATAAAAACCTGTGATTAGCAGCCGAAGGTTTATGCACCATTGGTGTAACTGTCCATCGATAAGTCATTGCCCCGGCTTCATACGTCATTTTCCCGATTGCATCGGGAAAACGGAGCAACCCTTGATTTTGTCCCTCTGGATGCCCTCACCACACGGCATATTTAGATGCGGTCAGACATCCTCGCCTGTACGAAATCGACAAACGAGCTTGCCCGCCTCCGGCTGATTTTGCGAGCTTTTGGTTGGATGGCTGCCGACTGCGTGATGACTTTCCCGAAGCACAAGCACGCCTGAGACGCGTAAACTTTCGACTGCGGGCCAATCGTCTTATGAATTATCTGCGCTGCACGAACTGCGGCTAATAATATTTAGTGGAACATTCAGCAAATAATTCCGTTCGCTATGCATTGGCGAATATTAAAGCATTCAAAAGTATATCTCCAATACCGATTCTTATTTTAGAACTTTGAAGTTGCTTTGACATATAAAATATGCGATATTAATGACTAAGAAGATCGGATTATTACGATGTTTGAAAATTTCTTCATTATTAAGGATTATAGATGATTCTTCAATCTATACTGGCAGTAATATTTGTTTTGGGTTTATTGATATTCGTCCACGAATTGGGCCATTTTATTGTGGCTAAGCGGGCGGGCGTTCGGGTTGAACGGTTCTCTCTTGGTTATCCTCCGAAGATGTTTGGAATAAAATGGGGGGAAACCGAATATTGCATTTCGTGGATTCCGTTTGGCGGCTATGTGAAGATGGCCGGCGAGAATCCGGATGAAGGAGACATTACAGGAGAACCTTACGAGTTTCAATCTAAATCTGTCGGAGCGCGAGCTGCGGTAATAGCGGCGGGTCCTGCCATGAATTTTGTCGCGGCGCTTATAATTTTGTGGTTGGTTTATTTTATCTCCGGCACGCTTATTCCGAACACCGATTCGACCGTAATTGGAGATATTCTTCCGGATGGACCGGCGGCTGAAGCGGGGATCCTTCCCAGCGATGAAATCACAGCCATAAACGGCATTCAGGTGAGTACATTCTCCGAAATGGCTGATCTCATTTATCATCATATTGAAAAACCGATAGTGGTTCAATGGTTGCGAGATGGGCAGACTCATATCGCCACTATTACTACAATGAAAGACGAGGCGATGGAAGCCGATGGAAGCAGCCGCGAAGTTGGAAAGATCGGTATAGGTCCGTCCACCACTAGCGTTAATTACGGCTTTCTCGAATCGTTTGTGGAAGCCGGGCGCGATCTGATCGCCATTACCGGGCAAATTCTGGTATTTATATACGGGCTTATTACCGGGGCATTTTCGTTCAAGACCATGGGAGGTCCGGTTTTAATTGCCCAACTCGCCGGGCAGACTGCAAGCCAGGGCTTTTCCAACCTGCTGGCGTTCACGGCGCTTCTTTCCATAAACCTTGGCTTACTGAATATTTTACCCATTCCGGTTCTTGACGGCGGGCATCTGGTTTTTCTGGGAATTGAGAAATTACGGGGAAAACCGCTTTCGCTAAATAAGAGAATGAGGATTCAGCAGGTCGGGATGCTTCTGCTGCTTTTACTTATGATAACAGTGACTTACAATGACATCCTCCGACTTTTTCAGTAGAAACGACCGGAACATTTGGTTTGATATACGCTTAGAAACCTTTTATATTTCAAGGCGTATTTTTTTATAAATAGAATTTTGGGAGAGATTAGATGGGAATTTTTGGAAAGACGAAGAAGAAAAAGAAGAAAAAAACTTTTGGTGAGATTCTCTGGGAATATGTCCAATCCTTCGGAATCGCACTGATATTAGCGCTTATCATAAAGACATCCATTGTGGAAGCGTATAAAATTCCGACCGGCTCAATGGAGGATACTCTCCTGGTGGGCGATTTTCTTCTGGCGAACAAATTTATCTATGGCATGAGACTTCCCATTCCGTTCACCGACATTCGTTTGCCCGAACTGACGGACCCCAAGCCGGGCGACATAGTGATATTTAAGTATCCCCGCGATCCATCCGTTAATTATATCAAACGATGTGTGGCTGTCGAAGGGCAAATTGTTGAGATCAGGGATAAGGTTTTATATGTTGACGGAAAGGTTTTTGAAGATCCTCCTCACCTCAAACACACCGATCCCAAGATTCGTCCCGCGGGAATGCACGGTCTGCGAGATAATATGCCGCCGACAAGAGTGCCTCAAGGCATGCTGTTTATGATGGGTGATAACCGTGATAATTCCTATGATTCCAGATTCTGGGGATTTTTGGATAGAAAATTGGTGCAGGGAAAAGCAATGATTATCCACTGGTCATGGGCTCCCGATAGAACAGCGCCGGATTTGGCCTTGAGCAATCCATTATCGTTAGTTGAACTATTCGTGTATAACATATTGCATTTCCCGGAGAGAGTTCGCTGGTCTCGCCTGGGGACAGTGATTTCTTGACCAATTGATGGCAGATAGGTTCGCTTTGGAACAAATTTATTAATTTGGATAATCTTTCTCGCGAAAAAAGACGTGTCGCCGCTTCCTCGGTATGGGTAGCGGCGTTTCTTACTGTAATAGAGTTTGTAGTGGGGTTTCTTACCGGTTCGTTGGGGATTTTGGCAGCAGCGGCGCATTCTCTTTTGGATTTCGGCGCCGCTGTTGTTACCTACTTTGCGGTGACAATCGCCGACAAACCGCCGGATAAGGAGCATCATTATGGACATGGAAAGATAGAGAGCTTTTCTGCGCTAATCCAGACCATCCTGCTTTTTGCGACCTGCGGTTACATTATATACGAAGCTGTCCGTAAATTAACAAGCGGCATTTATGAAATCGATTTGAGTATCTGGGGATATCTGGTAATGGTAATCGCCATTCCTATCGGGATCGGGCGCGCGGTGGCGCTTAAGCGAGTTGCGAAGAAATCCCACAGCCAGGCTCTGGAAGCAGATGCTCTGCACTTTCTGACGGATGTTTGGGGTTCGGTTGTGGTTTTAGTGGGCTTGATATTCGCAAAATTCGGTTTTCCGCAAGCAGATCCTATTGCGGCATTAATCGTCGCTCTATTGGTGATTTACGCTTCCGTTAATTTAAGCAAGCGGACATTTGATATTCTAACCGATAAAGCGCCCGAGGGTATTCTAACCTCTTTGATTGAGAAAGTGGCCAATGTTGATGGTGTGTTAGATGTTAAGAGCATGCGCGTGCGGCGCGCTGGACCCAGAACTTTCGTGGACACAACCGTCTCGGTCGATAAAACACTGCCATTTGATGAAGCCCATGACATCCTTGATAAAGTTGAGGCAACGCTGGATGAGATGATACCGAATTCGGATGTAGTGGTGCATCCGGACCCCGGCGAACCTCCGGATGGGGATATTTCTAATTATATTACCGAATTGTCAGATCGATATGGAGTTTATGCGGTCGATATAAAGGTGAGCCGCCGGAAGAAAGGTATTCTGGTTGAATTCGATATATCATGTGATCCGAATCTATCGATTAACGAAATTCACAAGATATTACATAATCTCGAATCCGATATACGCGAGAAATTCCCACGTGTAACTTATGTGGATATCGATTTATCGCATTTCACGAACAGAAAAAAAACTTATCTGAAAATAGAAGGCGTTCACAATCCGCTGGAGGATAGAATAATTAAAATTATCAGCATTATACCGGGAATAGATGATTGTCGTAATCTAATTATAACCGAAAGAGCCGGATTGCTGGATGTTGACATTTTTTGTCACTTTGATGGCAACCTGACAATGGAGAAAACAAACGAAATCATCGCTTATATTTCTAACCTGATAAATGCCGAAATCGACGGCATTGGAGTAATCAGGATATTCGCCGAACCGGACTGATTATCTTTACAGTTACTGCAATATAAGGGAGTATCGGAAGAGAAAAAATTTTGCGAACGCATAAAATAATTGACTCTGTTTCATTGTTTCTTGTTATTGGAAGACTAATAAGTTATAATGGTTTACGATCCGTAGCAAATTGGCGTCTAAACCGATGGAGAATTCTATGAGCGATGATTATACATTAACTGCTAAAGAGGAGATCCGTAAGTGGGAGTCTGCGGGACCGGGCTTTTTGTCGAGGGTCAGCGATATCGCCCTATGGCCGGTTCAAAAGGCGGTGGACACCTTTATTCCCGAGGATGTGCAGGAGGGAGTTACCAAAGCTGTTTTTAAAGCCTTGAGTGGATTGGGATCTTCCACACATCTTCTGATTAACGAAAGAGAAGTAAAGAAAAAGGTTACCGAACATCGTCAGGACCATGGCTTCGTGCTGAGGGCGATGGACGAAGCTGCAAAACACTATTGGCGTTATCATGTGGGATATGCGGCTGCGCAGGGGGCAGCAACGGGAGCAACCGGCTGGATAGGATTGATTGCCGATATCCCGGCTCTGTTCACTATATCATTTCGCTTAATCCAGCAAATTGGAATTTGCTACGGTTACGATATCCGCAAAAAGTCGGAGCAGGAATATATAATGCATATATTCAGAACTGCATCCTCCGGCGATGTAAGAGCCAAAATGGAATTTATGCTGGCGTTGAAACAGGTTGAGGAAATACTGCGAATTGTTTCTTGGAAAAAACTCGGAGATACATTTGCAGCCAAGGAACTAACGGAGCATTCATTGATTGTGGGAATCAGGCAATTAGCCAGATCGATGGGAATTAACATAACCAAACGTAAGGCGCTAATTCTTGTGCCGGTTTTCGGCGCTGTTATAGGCGGAGGTTACAATTCCCTATTTATAAATGACATCGGAGAAGCGGCTTATATGAGTTACAGACGCCGGAGATTGGATGAGGATGAAGGGATGGATGCCGCTTCGCTTTTCCTGTGATCCAACTAATTAATTTACGAAAGCGAGAGTCTATGAAATACGACTTTGAGGTCGAATTACCCGATAATTGGGAGAGCAGGTGGGTTGAGGCGGAGGCTGCAGCAAAAAGATATAATATTATGCTAAATAGGGAAGGTAACAGCATAGAAGTGCGGGGCGAATCTCCGATTGGTACAATAGCGGCTGAAATCCAAATAGATGATAACAATACGGCTCACGTTAAAATAACCAAAAAACCGATAGTAGTACCGAAATCACTGATAGAATCCGAAGTCCGGAAGGCATTGAGCAAACTGCAGCAATAGTCCTGATGGCTTAAGGGGGATTGCTTCTTCCCTATTTCCCTGGAACCGGAATAATGACAGCAGGATACACAAGGGTGGGTTCCGGAATTTGGCGACAGCGCCGTAGGTCGGGTTCCGAACGAAGTGAGAAACCCGACACGCTTTACCGTCATTGCGAGCGAAGCGAAGCAATCCGTTTCCCCATTCGTGCGCGGCGGACGTCCCCGTGTGCCGCCTGCGGTCAGACCGGGACGTCTGACCGCACCCAAGAGTGCCGTCTCCCGAAGTCATTGCGAGCGAAGCGAAGCAATCCACATACTCCGTAGCCGAAGCCTCGCCCTTCGGGATCACAGAACTATGTGCTGTCGGGTCGCGGCACCCGTCATTGCCCCGATCACATCGGGAAAGCGAAGCAATCCGTGTCCCCATTCGTGCCCGGCGGACGTCCCCGTGTGCCGCCTGCGGTCAGACCGGGACGTCTGACCGCACCC
>CAZLVS010000067.1:0-11516 GCA_964563085.1 uncultured Ignavibacteria bacterium
CGCTTGACCACCGAGAATTTCTCCGCAACCAAGAGAATGTCGTTGATCAAGTAACTCCCTACTTATTAACCCGAAGACGCTATCGATACTCGAATCGGTAGCGTCTTTTGTTTTGTATAATCTGCTTGAATAGAGAATCATTTTTCTTTATGTTGATAGATAGAATGGATACTATCAAGAAAAATATAGCTGTATCATTCATTCCTCTCGGTCTGGGGATAATTATTTTCGCAGAGATAATGAAGATCTCCGGCGTATATTTCTTCCAGGTCTTTTTTACTCCGGTAGTCTGGTCAGGTTACATCATTTTTCTGGATGGTATCAACCATCTCTGGCACAAACGGAGTCTGATTATCGATGATACCTCCAACTTCCTCTGGATGCTGGCGATATCGATAGGCCTCTGGTATGTTTTTGAATTCTACAATCTCTTTTTAAATAATTGGCGCTATATCAATCTCCCGGAAAATAAAACTGTACGATATTTCGGTTACTTTTGGTCATTCGCTACCATTTGGCCCGGTATTCTCGAAACATATATCCTGTTAACAGGAGTTAAGCTCTTTGAGAGGTTTAAGATTAAGCCTTACCGACTCACTTCAAGAGTATTCTGGATACTGGTAACAGTCGGCGCCATATTCGAAATAGTCCCATTCGTTTTTCCAACCCAGTACTGGGCGCCGACAATCTGGACAGGTTTCGTGCTGCTCCTTGATCCAATTAATTATAGGCTGAATCGTCCCTCTATATTGGCAAGATGGGAGCAGGGCACACTCGCACCGCTATTCAGGCTATTCGCCGCCGGATTGATTTGCGGATTCCTTTGGGAATTCTGGAATTTCTGGGCAGGTGCAAAATGGAAATACACCGTCCCCTATCTGCCCGATATCTACCTTTTTGAAATGCCGGTATTCGGATTCCTGGGATTCATACCTTTCGCCGTTGAGGTTTTTACGATGTATGTTTTTGTGGGCTGGTTGTTCGATAAACTGCTGACCATAAAATGTATCAATTTTAAGCTCGATCAATAATTAGCAGATTCCTATTGCCTCCGGCAGGTATAGCCATATATTCATAATGATATCAATTTAAGCAAGGAGTTAGAATGACAGATAAATTCGACGCTAAAAATCTTCCTCGCGAGGTTATCGAGGGGATGTTGACCGATTTCGCAAAAAACTGGCTGGCGCATGATGGTTTGTGGTTTTTGAAAGTTGAAGCCGACGCCGGGATGGACAAAGCAATCCTTTATGACAAGCAGGCATGGCAGGACTTTACGCAAATCGAAGCTAAGCGGATTATGAAGCGCCACAATATTCCTCAGAACGGTGGTCTGGAAGCGCTGGAAACAGCGTTATGGTTTCGTATGTATGCTTTCATCAACAAGCAGTCAGTTTTTTACGAGGATAATAAACTGGTTATAGAAATGAATGATTGCAGGGTGCAATCGGCTCGCGAACGGGACAACAGGGATTTGTTTCCCTGCAAGGAAGTTGGCATAGTCGAATATGAATATTTCGCAAAGACTATCGATCCACGTATCAAAACCGAATGTTATCATTGTCCGCCGGATCCGCACCACTCAAATTATTACTGTCGCTGGATATTCTCAATTGAGGAGTAGTTTGATTGTGACGGCGGCGTCAGGTCAGGCGACCTGACGCTTATGTAACCAGTGCGGCGACCCGACAGTAAAACAATGTCGGGTTTCTCCATTCGGCTATCACCGGATTCCGGAGCCCAACCTACATTTTTCTGGAGCGCGGACCGGCGGTCTAATCCGTCGGGTGATGCCCGATCTGCCTCACAACCCTATTTTTAGGCGCTGCGTGAGAATGAAAGATTGCCGCGCCTTCGGCTACGATTTTTCTGGGCAAGCGCAGTCTTACATTGTCAAGACCGCAGGGGTCTTGACCTGCCGGTATGGGGGAGCTTACGAATACTTCTTAATCAAGCCCTTATCAAGCACATAAAGGCTTATTTGCCGCGCGCCTTCCGGACTGTAAGAGAACTTTTTGACGAGATTGGTCAACAAGAGTTCTACATCTCGCCGTATCCGTTTGTCGTAAGCATTGAAATTGGAAGTTCCGTAATCCAGTATGGCGCGACGGAAATTCTCGCTTTCGGCATACGGCGTTAAGGAGTGTTCTTTAAGATTTCGGGTATATCTTTCAAAGAGTTTTTTATATTGCTCGGTTTCGGTAATGGCTTTACCCTCCAACTGTATCTCCTGAGAAATTGTCGAAGTGATATACTCGCTGTGCATATCCTTCCTGAAAGACTTCCGATCGGAGATGGTGCTGGACCCTCCCAGTAACATTGATTCGAAGTCATCGAAGAATTCTTCGGTAACCTCAATGGTGTGAGCGGTATAATTGCATTGTTTGGTCGTTCCGGGCTCATAGTTGATCGCAAAGAGGTAATCGAGTATCTCGTCGGAAAGCTGCTTCTCATTATAGTAATAAATGGCTTCCTTTACTTCTTGCAATACTTCGTAATCATACGAATTAATCAGAGAATCTATGAAGCCCGATGGTATTTCTACATTGAGATTCTTAGCCTCCTGGCCAAAAAATTCTTTCAACATATCCATTGTGATCAACTTCTCCGAATCGGTATACAGGTTTAGCAGCCGGTTGAGGACTGTCAAGCATTGTCGCCCTGAAATTCCGTTTCTTCCCTGAAATTCGGATTCCTCGACCAGTCTTTTTCTGATATTTCGATTAAATCCTTTGATATCCTTATCCGAAAGCCATATCGGAACCTTACCGGCGTATAAGTCCATCTTCAAAAGGAGCATATCCTTATCCGTATACTTGCTGTAGGATTCGGGATTTGCGATCCAGGATTTAATGGTGGGCGAATCTATATCGAGCCGGGTGGATATGATTATCTTGGCGAAATTCTCCAGAACGCGCGGCATAAAATGGGATTCAATTTTGGAACCGAATTTATTTCTATATACGGAAATTTCGGTTTTGTAGTCCAGGATGTATGGTATCTTAACAGTTTCGATTCTATCCTGGAATGACGGTATATCTTCATACTCCTTCTTATCCGCGGGATTAACCAAGCCTATGAAGAGGGTGTTGATATATTCTTCAGCCAGCTCGACCTTGTGCACCCCGTCGCTTATTATTCCGTGATATTCCTTCAGCCTGAAAACATTATTCTCCTTTATGTCCATCAGCGCCAACATCCCGTTATTGGTCTTAGCCAGATAAGAATAATAAAATCGTATCTCATCGCTGCTGAAGAGATTATTCAGTGCGCGCTGCAATGTTATGTTTGTGATAGGCTTCTTAATTACCTGGTCGCCGGGATTGAAAACGCTGATCCCCTCGCCTAACTGCCTGCTGAAAAAGTTCTTCCGGGCATTGAGCATACTGTAGACCGCCAACGGGTCCCCGGTTGTATCCAGAAGCGCCTTGTATAATGCATTGCAGATATTGCAGGGGACGCCCTTGATCACCCACTCGTACTGCTTTTCATTGAAAAGCCTTTCTTTGAACTTCTCGTCGGGGATGAGTTCATCCAGAAACTCCTTGCGGTAGCTCTTCGGAATCATCAAAATCGGATGATCGTGATTAGGGCAAGAGAATTCCAGATTCCCCGAGGGGAGATGGCAGCTACCATTGAGAGAGTCAGTGACGGAGTCGTTAAGATATTCCTCCCCGTTGCCGGATTTGGCGTTTCCCCCTCTGAATTTCCTGTATTTCTCCAAAGCCTTGAGAGTGATCTTCCAGAACACTTTATATGTTGTGCCGGCATCGGTTTTGGCATAGTCCTCTAACTTCTGTAGCAGCTGGTTGAGAAATGTGCTCTTACCGCTCCCGGGAGGTCCTTCGAAAAGCAGGATGCTGTTCCTGTGGCCTCCCTTTTTTAGACCTTCGGCTAAATTCATTATTCTATTTGCAAACAGGCGATCGGCAAAAAAGGGATTATCGCTGTCCTCCACAAACAGCTTGCTGAAATCATATTGCACGAAACCTATCGATTGGTCGGTCACGCTGTAATCGTCTTCACCGTCAGGTACGTAATGATGAAGCATGTCATAGAATAGCTGAAAGATATCTCTGAAGACAACCTCCGGATTCCTGGAAGCGTTATACAGGAAATCATTAAAGGTGATGGGGAACCTGCGTTCTCTCTCGCGGAGATTGTTGCTCAGCTTGATCAGAGATTCCAATCGCTTCGCCTTTCCGGCGATCGCATCGAAGTCTTCCAGATTTGCGTATTTGTCACTTCCGCTAATCATAACACTACATATCTTTCTTTGTTATCTTTCGGTCTTTGATGGTGTATAGCACTCGTTTGTGTTCGAATTCCTGTTCCGCATCCTCGGACTCAGGGCGTTTTCTTATGATTTCGGTAGTTTCAAGCTGCACCTGTCCTCCCCAAAGGTATTCAATACCTATCATGGTGTCTGGTATATAATCCTTTACCAATTGCTTTCCTTCGAACCTGTGAGTAACGTATAAATTAGAATCGTCGGTTTTGTCCTGATCGATTTCAATCTTGGGTGGATGATATAGGGAATCGATAAGCATCTTTTTGTAATCCTCGACTTTACGGCTCTTTACGTAATACTCTACCGTTCCCTTTTCCTCGTTTCTTCTCATTCCAACCACAAACAGATCATACCTCTCCATAAAATCCTGACTCACAAAGGTGTTGATCAATGTGTAATCCGAGAACTTGCTCCTGATATCGAAAATAGCCCTCTTTCCATCTCCCGTATGCTTATCGTATGCCTTTCGCAATTCGATATCATCTATTTTCTGGAAATTGTAGTCCAGTTTTCCTCTATCTGTCAGCTCCTCGATATGCTGCAGCAGCCGTAAACCTATGGCGTAAGGGTTAAGTCCTATCCTGCTAAGCGAGGTCACGCCGGCATTGGTCTTTGCGTAGTCGACTTCATGTCCGGTAATACGGTCATCGATTCTGAATAATTCATCATGCCAGTAGCTTGCCCATCCTTCGTTGAGTATTTTCGTTCTTATCTGCGGTTCGAAGTACAGCGATGTATATCTGACGATATCCATTATGGATTTCATCCAAGCGTTGTCTTCTTGTTTCAGGAAAGAGGAATTATCCCGTATAAATTCCATGGGGCTGGTGCGAGGTTTAGCTTCCTTTTCCCTTTCGCGTTTATAGACAGCGTTAAATTCCGGGTATTTTTTCTGAACCTCGTAAAAGAACGCTTTGCTGTCTGAATCCTCATTTTCCGCATTCATTTTGTTATAATTCTCGATCTCCTCGAATATCTCGTGCGAAGGTAATTTCTTGATATCCTGCAGAAAAGTACCGAAGTAGAATTCGAGTTTATCGGTAACTTCGCGTTCCGACGGAAGATTCGATTTTGCGAGCTCCTGATAGTAACCGGTGAGGTTGTTGATGCTGCGGCTGAATTCGATTACGTAATCCACCCACCTGCCATGCTCGCTGCGCAGATTGACAATCATCCGCTTGTCGGCTAATGCCTGCCCGACGAAATCATCATCCCAGGTCTTCTCGAAATAGACGTTATTCTGGAAGAAATCGATATGCGCCAGCACATGGTAAAATATCATTATATTCAACCAATCGGGATTATTGTCATTATAGAATGAAATCGCCGGACGGGAGTTAATAACTGTCTCGTAAGGATTTGTGGGATATACTTTGTATCTCCCCTGCCCTTTCAGAAGTTCGACATCGTGTACCCAATAGTCATACATCGTAGGTATCATCAGCTTGGGCGAAAGCTCAATTAAGTCTCTGTTGGTTACGATATACTCCAGCGTCTCGTTATCGAAATTAAGACCGGCGTCGCGCGCTCGCGCTTTGCACTCTTCCATTATCGCTTTTAAATGTTGATCGATTAAGTACATAATAATATCCCGATCCGCTTATTCTCCGATCAGTCTCCTGATACCCTCAATAATTCTGGCTTCATCCGCACTTTCGGAGGACATTGAGTCCAGCCGAACAAGTTTCGGATATTGGCGCAGCAGTTTTGAGTTATCAATATAGGTTTCCACCGTGGTCTTGTTTGCATTCGACCAGGCGTTCTTCGCAACCGTTATTCCGAAACGATTCACGAAAAGCAGCATCTTCTTAATCTCCATGACAGCTTGTTCTCCATCCCTATCCCAATCATCGCCATCGGTTCCATGGAAAACATATATGTTGTTGTCTTTGGCTAATTGCTCATCGTGTACTATATCATTTACCATCTGATAAGAAGGATATATACTGGTACCGCCGGCGACCTGCGAATTGTGGTATGTATAGAAATCCGGCACTTCCTTCGCTACCTGATCATGCAGGATAAAACGGGTTTCCACGTTCTTCTTATACTGGTACATAAGCCAGCTATATATAAAGAGGTGCTGTGTCGCTATCACCTCGGTCGGTTTTCCATGCATGGAACCGGAATAATCTCGGATAAAGAAAACCACCGCCTGCGTCTCGAAATCTTTTTCCTTGGAAAGTATTCTGTATGTTTTATCTTTCGGGTCCAGGACCAATTCGGATGGATCGATTTCCTCTTCACCGACAATATTACCCAGCAAAATATTGGTTTTTATTATATTGCGTATAGTTTGCTTTTTATCCAGAAGCTGACCGGATTCCCGGTTTCTGTCTGTCAATTCATACGTGTATTTGGTAAAAGAACGTTTCTTCCCTTTGGCTTTAAGGTTAGGCAATGCGAATTTCTCGGTCAGAACTTTCCCCAGGTCAAATGCATCGGAGCTCACATCATGTTCGCCGGCCGAACCTTCACCGGCCCCCTGCCCTTCTCCATCTTCCTCCGGGTGCACCTGGCGTTCGCCGATAATTTCGCCTTCCTCGCCCTCGCCGGAACCGCCGGTCGACGCTTCGTCTTCCTCGGTGATGGAGTTATCATGGACGAATTTCGGCTCGGTAGTGGTGGGAACCACTACTATACGGTCTTTTTTATCCTTGCTCGGTTTTACAATCTTACCGATCCTGATTCTTCTCGGGAAACCGTCCTTTTCCCGCTGCTTGTCGCGCTCCAGCAAATCCTCGATAGTCTGCATCCTGTTTGCAGTCGGAAGGGCTGCAATGAGCTGATTGTTCAGCACCGACATATCGTGATAATCATAGAACCCCGGCAATATATCCAATTGCGAGGGGGACACAACGTGAACCTGGTTGCCTTCGAGTTCGCGCATAATGATAGCTTCCTGCTCCGATGTCAGCTTCTTATTCATTAAATAATCGGGGATTTTTCGTTTTCGTTCCGACATTTTAAAACCGTTAAGAATTCAAGTTATTACTGCTCCGGTATTAAACGATTCCGGATTCTAAGCGTCGTAAAATCGGCGTCTAAACCTCATCCTCAATTCTCATCATCATGGGTGCAGAAATATTCGATAGTTTTCTTGGCGCAGGTATCGCAATAATCGAGTTTATTGACCATCGTATCGATCATTCTGTTATACAGCTTCTGGTTCTCTTCATTGGTGCGATTCGAAAGGGCTCCGACCAAGCTGCCCGCGCCGGCGACATCAGATTTCAAACGCACATCAGTCACCGCTCTAACCAGCTCATTGTTATCCATGAAATTATAGTTTGGCTCCTGAATGACCTTCTGCCCATAGATCTTGGTAATTGTGGTTCTAAAGCTCTGCTTTTGCTCTTCGGTTTTCAATCCGAGTCGTGATTCGACGCTATTGATAAAAGTCTCGTCGATCTTGATCGGAACCAGCTTACCGGTCTGCGGATCCTTATAAGTCCATATTTTATCCGGTCCCAGGTTCTTGGCGTCGATTCCGATGATCATATTGACATAGTTCATCACATCTTTTTCGATAGCGGTCGGTTCGTCCATGTAAGCGTTAAATATCGCAGTCATGACATTCTTGCGATACAATCCCTTCGCGATCTTGATATCATTGAAATACTTAGCCCTGTCATTCGGTTCCTGAACATAATCGAGAATCACGCTTTCCAGCGCCTTAAAAATATCTCCGGCGTAAGTACATTTGCCGTCCTGTGTTTCCGCTCTCTCCAGAAGGTTCTGGATAGCTCTCCCTAAGTTTCGATGCCCCAATCCCTTTTGACCGAAACGTTTGGTGATATCGGGATCGTTATTGAGATCGCCGATGACTTCAGCCAGGGTCTTTATGCTCTTCTCGCCGGCAACTTCACCCGCCGCCAATTTCATCATCTCGATCGGCGTTAGTTTATCCGATTGCGGCATTCGGGTCAAAACCACCGCCACCGATAACGCATAGTTCAGATTAGGATCTATGTGCAATGATTCATTGGTGAAGGTAGTCTTTGCATTGGAGCCGAGAGAATAGTCGGTTAATTCCTTCTGCAATCTGTAGTTGGTGTTATGCGCCATGTATGCCAGCCGGCACCTGTCAACAATCGGCGCCTGCTCTTTCTCCTCTAAGAAACGAGCGAATTCGGAGTTGTTACTGGTGGCTATCACCAGCGTATCCAGCGGCCATTTGAATCCCTCAATTTCGATAGTTCGGTTTTGTATCACGCCGAGATATATCTGTACCAGGTCTCGCTTGTTCTTGAAGATCTCGTCGGCGAAATGGATACCGCCGCCGGCTACTCGAGCCAATGCCCCGCGCCTTAAATCGAATCTGTACGGATTGTTGGGATCGGAAATATGGAGCAGACGGGTAACCGATTCATCGCCTATGAGGTCGACAGCCGACGAGGTAATCTTGTCCTTGGCGGCATACTTTCCGGTCAATGTACCGCGGGATTCGCTGATCGGAACCGGAAATACTTCGATGAACTCCTTGACCTTCTCGATATCGCCGTCGCAGTAATTTTTAATCTCGTTAAGGACGTAGTCCGTACATGCTCCCAGGGGTCGGTAATTGGTGTCAAACTCCTCGATCTGATTATCCGCAGCGCCCATACGCTTTAGGTTGGCGATATTCTCGTGCTTCTCATCAAAAAGATTCATCGCCAGAACCATGGGATCCTCAAAAGTCTGCGATTCGATGGTTTTAATCTTACCATAGCCGCCGAGTTTATCGATATTGATAAACCTGAATGTATATCTCCTGTTTTCCGGTTGGCTTATAAACTGCCGGTAAATCATATTCAGATAGTCAACGAAAAATGTTTTTCCGTTGCCGGGCTCGCCGATTAAGACGAAAGCCATTTCTTTGGAGGACCCGCCTTCCGATGCGTCCTTAACAAAAGAAACAAAACTGTTTATCTCATCGAACATCCCGATAATATGTTTCTTGTGTTCTCTAAAAACTTTGAAATCGTAGGATGATCTTCCGTTTACCACCACCTTTTCGATTTTGGTTGGATCGCCCAAAATCATCCTGGTCAGAGATTGAAAGACATTTTCGAAACGTCTTTTCCCGGATATTACGCTCTTGATATGAGTATCAAGACTCTTATCCGATACTATTTCTTCAACTATATCCTGGTACATTTTCCCGATCTCCACGTTTTCGGTTAAACTCTATGGGTAATATCGACATGATACTATTTTTCTCGTATGCAAAATCCCCTGATTGCTGCTTTTTATCCCTGTTAGGGGTGAATAAATGTGGATTGTACTTTCGCATCTTCATACCTCCAGACGAAAAGGCTTCCCTCTATATAAAGGTTCGGAGTTAATTGACCGCACTTCATTCCCCGTGGCGATATTTCTTGATATTTGGCGATCCGAACGCATATCTCCCTACCTTACCTCAAGGGTTCTTTAGATCCTATTACGACCGCTTACCCCTCTCTTAGGGTACGCTTCACTTTTTTATACGTTTGAGAGGAGCTGCCGATTAAAAAAACGTTAACAAAATGATTTTCCTTGAGATAACCTGATGTACATCTTGCTGCTACCGTTAATGGTAACGAAACACGCAATCGAATGGTTCAGCATCATAATTTTTCTTAGACTAAATCAGGAAGGTTGTCAAGGGAATTGCGGATCAACGGAACCCCGCCATGGCGTAAAATCCAATCCGTACGCGGATTATACGGAGTTTCACAAGATACAAAGATTGATAGGAATAGGTTTAACCTGTTTTACTTGAGTAATGTAACTCTTCCGGAAACCGAACGATCCTCTATCGAAAGATGATAAAAATATACTCCGCTCGTATAATCGCTTGCATTCCAAATAATACTATGAAGCCCCTGTTCAAATCGGCTGTTTGTCAAAGTGGTAATCTTTTGCCCCATAATATTATAGATGTCCAAGCGAACCTTACTGTCTTCGTTTAGATAAAAACTGATAGTGGTTTCGGCATTAAAAGGGTTAGGGTATATTTCCGTTCGTATTTTGGACGATATTCTCTGCTCTTCGGATCCCAGCCATTTAGTACACTTCCAGCTATCTTCGGAACCCCCTCCGGCATAAGTTACCGTAAATTCGAACATTGCGGAATCGATCACTTCGTCGGGATAATCGCCCGCATAAGCAATATATTCATAATCACCCACGGGAGCGAAATTAGGGATCGATTGAGTGACATCTTGATTGATAGAGTCATTTGCCGCCAGGGTTAAATTGTTGTATCGCAGCACAGGACCGTACATCCCGTAATCCGGCACATCAAGCATTACCCAAAGATCGACTGTTTGGCTGGAGTCAGTATTATTTTTCAGGATGCCGGTATATGTAAAAGATCCGCCGGCAGGCGCTTCAACGGGAGGATCGTGCGGTATCATATCCACCAATATCGAAGGTTGGTCGTGATACATTACGCAGGCAGACCATCCCCGGTATGCCGGTTCATTCCATTCCCGTATGATATTTCCTGAATTATCAAACTGGTAGATTTTACCAAGTATCTGGTCCTTGCTTTCGGCAGACCAGAAATACGTTCCATCATACCATAAACCTCTGCATGAGGATGTCGGCGCAGCGAAGTTATTCTCAGGCACTTCTGTGATTGATTGCCAATTGGAGATATCCCAACAGGTTATCTGCCCCGTATCATCCGTAGTCCAGTAATACTCGCCATCCCAGGCTCCGCCCATCGCATCTGCATCGAAAGAGGCGGTACCATCCTTGTCGCCATTGATATCATAACGGTTTAAATCCCATTCGGTTACGTAAAAATACTCCCCGTCGAATGCAACATCATAAAAGTAGTAAAGCGACCAGTCATCGATGAAAACTTCCAATTCGCCTGTTTCGATATCTATCTTGTAAACCCTCGGGGCAAAAGCTTCGGCAGCATAGATTTCGCCATTTACCAATTCCAGGTCACAAAAATAATAGAAATCATATTCAAAATAATTCAGCACATTGCCGTCCATATCAATAATATAGATCCTTGAAAGCCAATCCTGATGAGCGGCATAAATGATAATATCTTGTAGGTACGGATTGTCAAAACTACCATCTGTTTCGATTGCGCCGATATGAGTATCCGCCGCAGTCGGCATGTACATGGATACGATAAGACAAAGAACCATTGGTATTATATAGGCTTTTTTCATATTCTCTCTCCTCGGTAATGTCAATAATTATGTGTAAAAAGGTAATCAAAAGGGGTATCCAAAGTTAA
>CAZLVS010000068.1:0-10180 GCA_964563085.1 uncultured Ignavibacteria bacterium
CGGGATCGACTATGACCGGATCATCATCCGGAGTCATATCTACATCGCAGCAGGGAACTTCACCCTCCACACCGGAGTATCCGTACCATTCGCCGTCTCCGTAACTGCCGTTACCTACCCAAAGCAGGTTGTTGCAGTGCGACAGAAACCAGTTACCACCGCTGCTTCCGTAAGGTACTGTGAATTCCTGAGCCAGGTTACCATCGAAGTCATAAGCGTATATGGTGGTTGTTCCGTTGAACGCAAACAAATGGGCGCCGTTGGTTCCGATTGCCCAATTGGTTCCCATTAGGCCGCTTAGAGTTCTCAAGGTGACGCCGGTTTCGAAATCGATCTCGAAGATCTCGTCGAAGGCTCTCTCATATAGTAAGTTGGTCGCAGGGACATACGCGAAGTTGCCATGACCGCTGTGAGATACTCCGGACATATACAATGTCGTAGCGCCTGACCATGGATCGATTTCCATAATATCATGAGTGCCGTAATGCTTGATATAGAATTTATCGTCGTTCTCGTTATAGAACAAACCGCGGTAATAGTCATCGAGATAGGTGGTCTGTACAAGATTGCCATCCAAATCATAAATAGCTATATCAGCCGGATTAGCGCTTCCTAAAGAGTAATAGTACTCGCCATCGCTGGCGATGGTTACTTTCAGTCCGTCAACAGCGTCAGGAATGGTGATTTCCAATTCCGGATCATACGGGAAAACAGTTGTCGTTCCGCCATAGGTCGGATTCGAGACCAACGGTGAATTGGAGTCGATTCCCTCGACAATATTCATATTAGAATAGCCGGAGAATCCACCATCCATGAACCATCCTTCAGCGCCGCCTGAGTTTCTGGCGCCAGCAACTGTGAACGGGAACATAGCCGAGTCGCATTTTGTGTCAGGACGGTCGCCGCAGTAAGCGATATAATCATAAGTTCCCTGAGGCGCAAAGTTCGGAACATTCTGCCAGGTGTGAGCTGACAGAGACTCACCGGGATCCAGCGGAATGTTATTGAATGCGAACTGCTGGTAGAAATTACCAAGGTGAATCACTCCGCCCCATACATCGGTGACAATCGGATCGTCGGTCGGATTGCCGATATAACCGGTTAAACCGAAACGACCGCCCGGTTCTACAATAACCGGATCATCGTCCGGGGTCATATCTACATCGCAGCAAGGCTCCATTTCACATTCCACGCCGGAATGGCCATACCAGTTGCTGTAATCGCTCGCCCAGAGCTTGTTGTTGCTCAGGCAGAAAGACCACATCTGGCTGCCCTGAGGAGCTGCGAATGTTTCGACCAGATTGCCGTTGAAATCGTAAGCATAAGTATTGCTGCCGTCCCAGGTGAACAGGTGGCATTGGTTGGTGGCTATGCACCAGTTGGATCCCCACCCGCCATAGTTGAATCCATATAAGGTATTGACCGTGTTACCGGTGGTGAAATCGACGACATATACGGTACCTTCTACCATTTCGTACATGTAGTTGGTATCGTATTGATAAGCGACTTTCGACTGGTTATTGTGGAATATGTTGGAGTGCACCAGAGTTGATGCACCGGTTGCGGGATCCACTCTATGCAGATCAGTTCCATAATTTTTGTGATAGAACCATCCGTCGTTGGGATTGAAGAACAGGGAACGGCTGTCAAGGTTAGTATACACAGTTCTGATGGAATCACCATCAAGGGTGTAAGTTACGATCACTCCATATCCCGCATTACCGCCATTAATGGCGTACCAGTAATCACCATCGGATGCTACTTCCATGGGAGTCATTTGATTGGGGTAGCAGGTCATGGTTAGGTCAAGAACGGGATTGTAAGCTGATGTGATAGGCAAATCAGCTTTGGAATTGACATTAGCAACATAACCTTCGCTTCCGATCATGGTGGTATTTGCAAACGAGACCGAAGTAAAGATTAAGACCGCGAAAACGGCAAATAGGGTTTTTCTCATAATAAGTCTCTCCTGATTATTAAATTGTTGAAGAATTATAGGGACAGCTGAAACGATAATGTTTTGGGGAAATACGTCACCTCCTTTCACATAACCGTTCAATCCACGGATTAAATCCGGCTATCAAGTATACTTAATCCGCTTTGCAACATCTCCATGTTATAGAAATATATATAATATTTAAAGTAGAACACCGACTATATAGTCAAGAGTAGAAGCATATAATACTTGTCAATATTAGGGGAATTTTAGGAAATTGTCAAGTTCTATTTAATGATTTGAGAAGCGATTTTGAAATTTAATATTGCTGATAAGAAAAAATATGTTATATTAGTTATGACAAATGAATAAAGCGAAAAGTAGTCGAAATCGCCCTTTTGTCGGGGTAAGATACACCTGCTGCAACGTCTATAGCAGAATTTATAAAAATAGACTCGGTACGGCTTATGTCGGATGGTGTCCCAAATGCGGGCGACGAGTTGATGTAAAGATAGGTCCCAACGGGACAGATCATAGGTTTTTTATTGCGTTTTAGTAAATGAATTTAGTAGTTTGGCAGTTAGTTGCGCTTGGAATTTTAGTTTTAGGTATTGGTTTAACTGGTACGCTGCTTATTCCCAAAAAGAGTAAGCGAATTAAGAAAGAGGAAACCAGAATGTTAAAAAAGCTATACCTCGTACCCCTTGATGAACAGAGCAGAGGGATATCGGATTGGTTAGGAGCCAAATTAATGGGAGTTTTCCAGCTGAAGGTGAATTCCGGATTGGTGGCAAAAATGCCTGAAGAGGCTTATAATCCTTCTCGAGACGCCTATTTTTCTTCAGTAATTCTGAACAAACTCCAGTTTCTTAAAGCTTCGGAGGATGAGTTTCTCGTGGCTATTACAGACGAAGATTTGTTTACTCCTACAACCGATTTTATATATTCCAGCTCTGATAAACTGGCGGGAGTCGCCATTGTTTCCACTCAGCGACTGAAACCGGAATATTATGGACTTCCCCAGAGTATCGAAGTTTTGCGGAACAGAACTTTGAAAAAAACCATCCATGAAATCGGCCATATCTTGGGACTCGATAACTGCGAGGATTCCAATTGTATTATGTATTCATCAAAGGAAGTTTCGGATATCGATATACAGAGCGACAGATTTTGCCAGCGTTGTAGGGTTGTGCTAACCATCCCCTCCAAAGTCTCCAAGTACTAATAATCCCTTGAAGTAATCTGTAATTTATCCCGGATTATTCATTGCAGCTGCGGTTATATGTAAACTATCAACACTCTGCGGCGTTAATCAGTCTGTGATTGTCAAACAATTGATGAGCCATTCATTCGAGTATAGCCGTCTCGTTACTCCTCTCCAAAAACCTTATACAGATGTCCGTCATATTTATCTATCATTTCTTTAGCTTCGGAAAGCTCTATCGAGAATTTCCCCATCACCAATGCCGCCTTAACCCATCCCTTCGCATCCTTCAGCAGGGAAACTGCTGTGTCAAAATCGCATTCGAGGATCGTCATCACTATTTTTACGGAGCGAGCGGATAGTTTGTCCGAGCGGTCGAGTAGATCAACCATCAGGTTTTTATACAATTTCCCCAGCTTAATCATCACTGCGGTCGAGAGCGCTGTTAACGCCATTTTCTGCGCTAAAGCCGATTTCATGCGGGTTGATCCCGCTACCACCTCGGGTCCCACCACCGGGCAGATTAGAACATCGACATTTATTTTTATAGACTCCCTCGGATTACAGGCGATATAGACAGTGGAGCATTTACGTTTGCGGGCGTATTCCACGGCAGTCTTAGCATAAGGGGTTCGGTAGGATGCGCTGATACCTACTACGGTATCCGGCGGTTCTATATCATGTTTACTGAATATTTCAGGAATCTCATCAACCAGGTCCTCAGCCCCTTCCGCCGAAAGAAAAACGGTCTCCCTTCCGCCGGCGATAATGCCTTGCACCATATCGGGATCGGTACCGAAAGTTGGGGGACATTCCGCCGCATCCAGAATCCCCAAACGACCGGAGGTACCAGCGCCGAAATAAAAAATCCTGCCTCCCGCCTTGACATTGCCGACGATCAAATCTACCGCTTCAGCGATATGCGGTATCTCATGCTTTACCGCATCAGCCGCTTTGGCATCCTCAGCGTTGATAATCCGGAGAATTTCCGTGGTGTCGCTTCTGTCTATTCCGGAAAACCGAGGATCCGATGATTCGGTTATCAAATCTCTGATCTCGTTATATACTCGCTTTAGATTTTTTCCACTCATATCCGAACCGGTTGGCTAAGATGCTTAATATCAAATTTACATTATTATCAGCCTATTGTCCTTAGAATAGCAATAAAAAAACCTCGTTACAGTTCAATTAAACGAAAACTGTTCAAAAATTGACAATTGCTTATCTGTGAATCGGTTAGGAGGGGGGAACACTTTCCCCTTTCTCGTAACTTGCTATTACACGGCGGCTTAGGATGGCTCGAAATAGACATCAACAAATAAATAGCTATACCGATAAATCATTTGAGGGCGAAAACACCGCAGGCTTAAATTACAAAAGGGCCCTTAAACGACAGAAGCAGGGATGCATACTCCCAACGGAAGGGACTCCGATAGCGGTTTGAAAGGGGGGCTGAAGGCAGGACATGTTCCTGCCTTTTTTATATGCCGCTTTAAATCAATTTCCGAAACCGCAGGGATTCCGGGCAGCTATGGGAACAACGCTCGGATAAACTCTCTCCGCATTCTTCCAATAGTGGTAATTGATATCTCCTCAGGGCAAACCGCCTGGCATTCCCCATGATTCGAACAGTCACCGAACCCTTCGGCATCCATCTGAGAAGACATCTTCCTCAAACGTATTTTACGTTCCGGGTGTCCCTGGGGCATCAATGCGTATTGGGATACTTTCGCTCCGACGAACAGCGATGCCGAGGCATTGGGGCAAGCGGCGACGCATGCGCCGCATCCAATACATGCGGCGGAATCCATGGCAGTCTCGGCGACATCCCGTCCCACCGGAACGGTATTGGCTTCAGGCGCCGAACCGGTATTCACCGAAACATATCCACCCTTTGCGATGATACGGTCGAAAGCGCTTCTGTCAACAACCAAATCCTTGATAACCGGAAATGCCCTGGCTCTAAACGGCTCAACCGTGATTGTGTCGCCGTCCTTGAAATTCCGCATGTGCAGCTGGCAGGTAGCGATCGCTTTCTTGGGACCATGAGCCACTCCGGCGATAACCTGCCCGCAGGTACCGCAGATCCCCTCGCGGCAGTCGCTGTCGAATTCAACGGGTAGTTCGCCCTTTTTGATCAACTCTTCGTTTAACACATCCAGCATTTCCAGAAACGACATATCGGGATTGACATCATTGACGGTATAGGAGACCAATTTACCCCTTTTCTCTCCTCGCGGCTGCCGCCATATTTTGAGATGCAAGGTCATATTATTGTTCATACACGTATCTCCTTACTTATAACTACGCTGGCTGACCTGAATGAATTCGTATTCCAGTTCCTCCTTGTGCAGAATCGGTTCCTTATCCGCACCGGCGTATTCCCATGCAGCCACATACTTGAAATTCTCATCGTCCCGTAATGCTTCGCCTTCCTCCGATTGGTATTCCTCGCGGAAATGCCCTCCGCAGGATTCCTCTCGATTCAGTGCATCCCTCGCCATCAACTCGCCTAATTCGAGATAATCGGCAAGCCTTCCGGCTAATTCCAGATTCTTGTTCAAATCATCAGCATCGCCAGGGAGTCTAAGATTGCCCCAAAATTCTCCCTTGATACTCGCAATCTCCCTGATCGCATCTTCCAATCCCCGCTTTTCCCGTGACATCCCGACTTTATCCAGCATCACATATCCCAGTTCCCGATGCAGCTCCCGCACCGTCTTTTCACCCTTTATCGCAAGCAGTTTTTCAATGCCCGCTTTAACCTCGGCGAGAGTGTCTTTGAATGCCGAGTGGGAAGTATCCACCTCGGGCAGTTCAGCGCCAGCCAGGTAATGAGCCAGCGTGTACGGGATCACGAAATAACCATCGCAGAGCCCCTGCATAAGCGCGCTTGCCCCCAGCCGGTTAGCTCCGTGATCGGAATAGTTCGCTTCGCCCAGCACATGCAGCCCGGGAATAGTACTCATCAGGTTGTAATCCACCCAGAGTCCTCCCATGGTGTAGTGCGGTCCCGGGTATATCCTCATCGGCGTCTTATAAGGGTCTTCACCCGTCAGGTTTTCATACATATCAAAAAGGTTGCCGTATCTCGCCCTTATAGTATCCTCACCAAGCCGCTTAATCGCATCCTCGAAATCGAGGTAAACTGCCCGGCTGGTAGGGCCTACCCCGTATCCGTCATCGCATACCTGTTTCGCCGCGCGTGATGCTATATCGCGAGGAACAAGGTTACCGAATGCGGGATAACGGCGTTCCAGGTAATAATCCCTTTCCTCCTCGGGTATCTCTGATGGGGCGCGTTTATCGCTTTTCTCCTTTGGCACCCATATCCTGCCATCGTTACGCAGGCTTTCGCTCATCAAGACTACTTTGGACTGGTAGTCGCCGGACTGCGGTATGCAGGTGGGATGGATTTGTGTAAAGCATGGATTGGCAAACAACGCTCCGCGCTTATGGCAGCGCCACTTTGCGGTTGCGTTGGAATTTACCGCATTGGTGGAAAGATAATAAACATTGGAGTAACCGCCGGTGCAGAGCAGCACCGCATGCCCGGCATAAGATTCCAATTCGCCGTTTATAACATTCCGACAGATAATTCCTCTTGCTTTGCCATCGATTATAACCAAGTCCAGCATCTCGCGGCGGGGGAATATCGTCACCTGCCCGGCATCAACCTGACGCATCAGCGCGCCGTATGCGCCCAGAAGAAGCTGCTGCCCGGTCTGCCCCCGGGCGTAAAAGGTGCGGGATACCTGTACACCTCCGAAAGAGCGGTTAGCCAGATGACCTCCGTATTCACGGGCAAACGGGATTCCCTGCGCGGCGCACTGGTCAATAATATTGCCGCTTAATTCAGCCAGTCTGTATACGTTAGCTTCCCGTGAGCGAAAATCTCCGCCTTTGATGGTGTCATAAAACAAACGCCAATCGCTGTCGCCGTCGTTCTGGTAGTTCTTGGAAGCGTTTATTCCCCCCTGCGCGGCGATACTATGCGCGCGGCGCGGCGAATCCTGTATGCAGAGGTTTAAAACATTGTAACCGAGTTCCCCCAGCGATGCCGCCGCCGCAGCTCCGGCCAATCCGGTGCCAACGACTATTATGGTAAACTTACGTCGGTTCGCGGGTGCAACCAGCTTTATATTACTTTTGTAATTTTCCCACTTCTGCTCCAATGCTCCGGCGGGAACATTTGCGTTCAATTTCATGCCGCACCTCCGTTGAAATAAATCCATAGAGGAATGAGTAAGTATCCGAATCCTATGATAATCCCCGCCAGCAGCGCAATCCTGAAGAGAATTGTAAGTAACCGGCTCTGGCTTATCCCCAGCGATTGAAATGCGCTCCACAAGGCATGCCGTAGATGAAATCCCAGCAATATCATACAAACCACGTAGATGATAACTACCCAGGTCTTATTAAAATACTCGACAACCAATCGGTACATGTCTCTAATTACCGTGTCTCCCGATCTTGCCGCATAACCTTCATCGATGCCCGGACCGTATTTAAAAGTAATTACGTGAAATATCAAAAACGCCAGTACAATTATGCCGGTGAATATCATCGTTTTCGAAGAAATTGTTTTTTTACTCGGGGAGCCGGCATCAGCCGTCTTTTCATACGCACTCGGACGAGCTCTCTTTTTCCCAATCCAAACCGCAATCCCCATAACCGCATGAAAAACAAATGATAACAAAAGCGCAATCTCGATAACATAGAGCGCGCCGCCCAGACTTATCAGAAAATGCGAATATTCGTTGAACGGTTGCGGATTATCATACAGAAGCTGGAGATTACCTAATAGGTGGAAGATAAGGAAAATAAACAAACCCAGTCCGGTTAATGCTGATACGACCTTTCTCCCCATCGAAGACCATACTACATTTACCCAAGAATTCATCCACTAACTCCATTGATGAAGGATTGAATAACAAGAAATTTTTCCATTATCTAAACAGTAATTATAGTCGCTAACATTTTTGGTTTCAAGTATTATTTGTATCAATTGTTCAATTATATAACAATCGACGATTATAATGGAATTACCGTATTGTTTTAGGTTATTAATAGTTGCATTTTGGGAACTTTATATTATTATGTCGTAAGCTGATGTGTTTGTTTGGTTGTATAAAATTCCATCAATACAATAATTATGAGTTTAATGCTCTCCAAACCGGATAGTTCTCTTTCAAACCTATAGAATTCGAAGGAACTGACATGTCCAAAATCGCTAAATTGGCTGCAGCGGGGCTGTTATTCATAATGTTTGCCTTATCCTCTGACAATGCCGGCGCTTTGGGTCCTCGGAATCATTGGTTTACTGCCGAAGCCGCTATTCCTCACCTTTATAGTCAAAATGAAATAGAATTAGCCCGGCTCTTGGAAAATCACCGTGATGCATTATATTGCGGGGCTATGAGTCCCGATTTCGGCTGGGTATGGGCGGAACCATTGGCGGTTGCCATGCATGCTTCATCCTGGACCGAAGCCTACCTGCAAACAATTCGAGGAGTGGTTGCTTACCCCTTCGCCGAATGGGAACAGAGGGAAATTGCCTGGCTCATGGGAACCTCGTCGCATGGCTGCTCCGATGCCGCCTGGCACTGGGGTTATCGTCCCGACGCCTTTCTTCCGCGCGCCATGGAAGAAGATAACGCTTCCGAAGAGACTATCGAGTACGGCTGCGACATTTTTATGCTCTTTGAACATTCCGAATTCCCTTTAGCCCCGGATTACTACTGGCCACTGGAGCTATGGGCGGAAACTTTCCACCGTATCGGTTTCGATTGGGTTACTCCCGATACTTTGACCACCGGCACCAATGCTCTACAGGCAGGGATCGCCGGAGAGAATTTAACCGGATGGTTAACTTACGTTGCATTGAGGGGGCAGATTCCGTTTTCGCACGATAATTACGAAGACTACTACCCGGGCGGTGTCGAGGACTGCGGCGCCCTGGCGGCACAGCAGATGATTCGTCTATGGCACATTTTGAAAAATGATACCTGGACATATCAGCATTCTTACATGTCTTACGCCTATGATAATGCTTACGGATGTCATCTTTTAGCGTCACTGCCCGATAATAATACCGGTGCGGAACCCAGAGCGCAGGTTGGATTCCGGGCGGGCGATGCAGATCGGATGGGAGCGCTTTTAAAATTCGTCCTGCCGGACGATCCGCCGGAAGCATTCGTTGAGCAAGCATTGCTGAAGCTTTATTTCGCCGAACGCGCGTATACTCAAAGCGATATAAAACAGTTGGCAATTTACCAGGCGCTTAAGCCCTGGGGTGAAGGAGCCGGGGAAGATGGCGCGCCATTATCATATAATGGCAGCATAGCCGAGAGCGGATGGGCGACGCACAATTACGCGCAATTCGGAAGCTTGCCCTGGGATGTTCCCGGCTGTGAGGGAGAGGGAACCGATAGGGCTTCTGAGGCTGTCGATATTGTCGAGATCGATCCGATGATGAGCACAGACCAATGGATATCATGGGATGTTACCGATCTCGTTCGTTCTTGGCTTGAGAATCCCCAGAGTAATCACGGCATTATCGCAAGAGATGATTCCGATATTGACATAGAAGGCGCATTTAACTTCATCTCCGAAGAGGAGATTACCTATTATCTCCGACCTTCGCTTCTAATTAAGTGGAGACCGGAAACACCGGTATCCATTTCTATGATACCGGATAATCCGCCGGTTGTAGTCCCCGCGGGCGGTTCTTTCGGTTATACAGGTATACTCATCAATAATACCCGGAGCTTGCAGGTGGCAGATATCTGGATAATGCTGGAAGTACCCGGACAGGGCATCTACGGACCTTTGGAGCGCATCAGCAATATCCCCATTCAAGCGCTTGATACCCTGAGCGCAACGGGGATACAGCAGAATGTCCCCGTTAATGCGCCATTGGGGGACTATAATTATATTTCGTACTGCGGAGACTATCCGGACAATATGATTGATTCAGCATCGATTCAGTTCACGGTAATAGCGCCTGAGGGCGATAGTAACGATTTATGGTCAGTTGG
>CAZLVS010000069.1:0-9598 GCA_964563085.1 uncultured Ignavibacteria bacterium
CGTAATTGTCAAGGATTATTTTAAGATTGTGCGGAGAATGGTTTTTCCGCTGTCGCGTGTAGCGACCCGACAGCACATAGTTCTGTGATCCCGAGGGCAAGGCTTCGGCTACGGAGTATGTGGATTGCTTCGCTTCGCTCGCAATGACTACGGGGGACGGCACTCTTGGGTGCGGTCAGACGTCCCGGTCTGACCGAAGGTGTCAAACGGGGATGTCCGCCGGGCACGAACGGGGACACGGATTGCTTCGCTTCGCTCGCAATGACAGTAAAGCGTGTGGGGTTTCTCACTTCGTTCGGAACCCGACCTACGGCGCTGTCGCCGAATACCGGAACCCAACCTACATTTTTCTCACGTTCGTTTTCCTCCTTTCTTTCTTACACTCTTTGAGATTAAATGAATTTTTCAGCGAAATGAACTTCAAAATAGATTCCAGCCTTATGTTTAGTAATATATGTAAAGATACACCCCCCTCGTAATTGTCAAAGATTATTTTGAAAAATCAGCGATTTAATTGCGCTTTTTATCACCCCTATCTAAAATATATGATTCTCAAGCTATATGTAATCCAACCCTCAGGGGCGAATCGACCCGGAATATGATCGAGTTTCCGCTATTATTTGGAATTACCAGTTACTCCGATGCTCGATTTTAATTGACTCTTTTATAGCTTACGTGTAACTTCGTTTGGAATTATTAAAATCATTTGAGGATTACCTATGAGCCTAAAAATAGAGCCTTTGGATTTCGAAAATCAGGAAGATGCTATTAAATATGTTAAAAAGAAGGATATTACCACAATCGACCTGAAATTCCCGAACCTTTTCGGCAGGCTACACCATGTAACAGTTCCTGCCGCCGGAATAAAGGAGCAGCTTTTTGAGTGCGGAATTCCCTTTGATGGTTCATCCGTACCGGGATTTAAAACTGTAGAAGCCGGGGATATGGCATTGATACCGGATATCAAAACCGCCCAGGTCGATCCCTTCTGGGACGATAACGTCCTCTCTTTTTTCTGTCATATCGTGGAATCGGGAACGGGCGAGCAGTTCTCCCGGGATCCCCGCTTTATCGCCCGTAAGGCGGTGGAATATATGCGTTCCACGGGAATCGCGGATACCAGTTTATGGGGCCCGGAATTCGAGTTTTACATTTTCAACTCCCTGGCTTATCAGAACACCATTAATTCGTCGGGATATTTAATCGATAGTGACGAAGCCGCATGGAACACTCTCAAATCAGAACCGGTTAATCTTGGACATAAGATTCCCCACGGAGGCGGATATCACGCCGCCCCGCCGTTAGATGAGCATTTTAACCTTCGCACGGAGATGGTTAATATGCTGGGAGCGTCGGGTATTAAAGTCCGTTACCATCATCACGAAGCGGGCGGACCGGGGCAGTCTGAGATCGAGGTGCTGCTGGGAGACCTGGAAACGATGGCCGATAACGCTATCTGGATAAAGTACGTAATCAAAATGACAGCCAAAAGGAACGGAAAGACCGTTACATTCATGCCCAAACCACTATACGATGAAGCTGGCTCCGGCATGCATTTTCATCAGATGCTTTTCAAGGATAATCAGCCGCTGTTCTGGGAAGAGGGTAATTACGCCGATCTTTCCAAATTAGCGCTGAATTATATCGGGGGACTGCTCAAACATGGACAGGCGCTATTGGCGTTTACAAATCCATCCACTAACTCCTTCAAACGTCTGATACCCGGTTTTGAGGCGCCTGTAAACCTGTTTTTCTCCCTGGCAAATCGTTCCGCGGCTATTAGGATTCCTAAAGATGCCGATACTCCTGATAAGAAGCGGATGGAATTCCGTCCCGCCGACGCTTCTTGTAATGTACATTTGGCGATGGCGGCGCAGCTTATGGCAGGATTGGACGGGATTATAAACGAAATAGATCCGGTAGCGGAAGGTTACGGTCCTTTTGACGAGAATATTTATACCTGGAGCGAGGAGAAGAAGGCTCAGCTGCAGTATTTGCCTTTTTCGCTCAGGGAAGCGCTGGAATGTCTTAAGGAGGATCACGATTTCTTACTAAAGGGGGATGTTTTTACATCCGATTTAATTGAGAAATGGATTGAATATAAATTATACAACGAATATTACAATGTACGTAATCGCCCGCATCCTATGGAATTTCAGCTTTATTATGACGTTTAATCCGAATATTAAGGAGGATCGCTGATGACTGAGAGTATTACACCGACAATTGCCAATCATACCGGCGCAATAAATCAAGAACTTGCTCAGAACAAGCGGGTGTCCATTGACGAAGTTCTTCGCCTGATAGATAACAACAACGTTAAGTATATCCGATTATGGTTCACCGATATTCTCGGTCGTCTTAAGGGAATGACCATCACCAGGAGCGAAATAGCTCAGGTGCTGGAAGAGGGTCAGGGATTTGATGGCAGCTCGATAGAGGGATTCGTAAGGATTGAGGAATCCGATCTGATGGCGATTCCCGATCTTACAACATTCAGGATTTTCCCCTGGGCTGTGGGGGGAGAAAAGGTCGCCCTCGTTTTCTGTGATATTCAAACCCCGGACGGAAGACCCTATGAAGGCGATCCTCGTTATGTGCTTAGAAGACTTTCTGATAAGCTGGCGGAGAAAGGACTGGTTTGTAACATCGGTCCGGAACTGGAATATTTCTATTTCGAGAATAATAAATCGCCCGAGATAATCGACCAGGGCGGGTATTTCGATTATGCAACTGTTGACAAAGCCACCCAGCTCCGCAAAAAGACCGCTAACGCGCTGGAAGCTTTAGGGATTCCGGTAGAATGCTCACACCATGAAGTAGCTCAAAGCCAGCAGGAAATTGATCTCAAATACCAACCGGTTCTGAATATGGCTGACTATGCTATGATTTACCGCCTTGTTGTAAAAGAACTCGCTCAGAAAGCCGGTATATACGCCACTTTTATGCCCAAGCCGATTTTCGGACAGAACGGCAGCGGTATGCACGTGCATCAATCCCTGTTCAAAGGAGACAGCAATGTATTTTTCTCGGGAAAAGATAATCATCATCTCTCCGATATTGCAAAAAGCTATATCGCCGGTATCCTGAAGTATGTTCCGGAATTCTTGCTGGTTACCAATCAGTGGGTGAATTCCTACAAGAGGTTGATCGATGGTTACGAAGCTCCGGTTTATATAAGTTGGGGCAGAAGAAATCGCTCATCATTGGTCAGAGTCCCCATGTATCGAGTTGGCAAAGAGAAAGCCACACGCATTGAGTTGAGATGTCCCGATCCTTCATGCAATCCCTATCTTGCCTTTGCCGCCATGATTTCGGCCGGTTTGGCAGGCGTGGAAGAGAATCTGGAACTGCCGCTGCCGGTTGAGGATAATATCTTTCAGATGTCCGAACAAACGAGATTGGAAAACGGCATTAAGTCTTTAGCCCGCAGCCTCGATAAAGCGATTAAAGAATTCCAGAACAGCGAACTAATGCGCGAATGTCTTGGCGATCACATTTTCAACACGCTCATAGCCAACAAGTGGGTGGAATGGGATCGTTACAGGGTTCAGGTAACCAACTACGAAATTGATACATATTTGCCTTGGTTATAGAGGCATAATCCTCTCCTCTACTTAGATAAACATGCCAGATCCAAGAGCGCACACGGCGATGTGCGCTTTTTGCTATTAATCAAACCGATGGCGCGAATTTTCTCAAATTTATTAGCAACGAATAAATTTTATACTTGAATACATATTTATGAAAATGTATTGTCTTTATACTTACACACGATGCAGGAAGGTATTGCTATACCCTTCTGAGCTAATGCCCTCTCTGAGGAAAAAATCATGTCCTTTTGTTTCAGTAAGGTTTTATTTTTATCCGTCTTAGCAATTTAGGAATTCAGTGCAATCACTCCACAAATGATGGTGCAATAAATATTGTAAACACTAAACCGGCAGCCGGCACGCGTTTCGAAATGTATCCGCATTTCATCAGCATATAGAAAGCAAGGACTTATAATATGTCAACTCACCTAAACCCTGTAATTTCAATAGAAGGAGAGATAAACGGGGAGGAAGCCCGTAAAATTCAGGTCGAAGTCGTAAGGGCCTGACCTGTAGGAATATAACTGTCGAATTCTCATTGGATTTGACCATCCTTTCAATCGCTATAAGAGGAGATAAATTAGCGGGGAAATCTTCGGCTGCGGATTAAAATTCTGTATGGAATATCCGGGTTAGGGCTATTTATGGCTCTTGCTCTGCTTTATCAACTATCAGCAAATGAATATCCATCACATTGGTTTTGGTGGGACCTGTGATTATTAAATCATCCAGCTTTTCAAAAAAATGATAGCTATCATTATTCCTGAGACATTCTTGCGGTTCAACTCCTAACTCTCGTGCGCGAGATACACTCCGGTGGTCACAGATAGCCCCGGCGGCGTCGGTTGGACCATCGGTTCCATCGGTTCCCCCGCTCAAAATTACAATATTTTCATCTCCTTCGATTTCCATCGCCGCCGCCAGCACGAATTCCTGGTTGCGTCCTCCCTTACCATCGCCTTTAATGGTGACCGTGGTTTCACCCCCGGATATAATACATGCCGGTATGTTTACCGGCTGGTTGGTGCGCAGTACTTTTTTGGCGAATTCGGCATGTTTAACAGCGGCTTCGCTGGTTTCGCCAACAATCGGATCTTCCATTACAAAAGTGTTGTATCCCAATTCTTTAGCTTTCTTTTCCGCAACATCCACGGCAAACCGGTTATTTCCGATAATCCTGTTATGAACCTTCTCGAAGATAGTATTACCCTTTTTGGGGGTTTCGGGGATTTCATCTTTTGCGCCCCGCCGGAGATGTTCCATCACATTTTTCCATAATCTGCTTTCCAAATTGTACCTGGCAATAATTTCAAGACAATCATCGAATGTTGCGCTATCGTAAGCGGTTGGTCCCGAGGCGATTGAATCCAACGGATCGCCAACCACATCCGAAAGTATCAATACGATCATCTCAGCCGGGAAAACCGAACGGGCTAATTGCCCGCCTTTGACTGCTGAAAGATGTTTCCTGATAGTATTCATCTCGACTATGTCAGCGCCGCATTTCAGCAATGCTGATGTGGTCTCCTGCTTTTCCTTTAAGCCGATGCCTTCAGCAGGAGCGCATAATAATGCGGAACCACCGCCGGAGATAAGTGCAATCACCAAATCCGTATCACATGCTTTCTCCGTAAGCTGAAGCAATTCTTGTGTATATTCAACTCCTGCCCAGTCGGGGACAGGATGAGCCGCTTCCCGAATTCTGATTTTATCGCACTTTTCGCCATGGCAATATTTGGTGATAACGTATCCATCGGTAATTCTTTCCCCCAGAATACTTTCGACCGCTTTACCCATTGCAGCGCTTGCTTTACCGGCGCCGACTACATAAATGCTGCTGTAATCAGCAAGCCGGTATTCATTTCCCCCCGCAGTTAGGATTTCATTATCCAAGAATAGGTTATCACGAACCAACTTATGCGGATCCACCGCTTGCAGGCAGGATTCGAATATTATCACAGAATCATTGCGGAGTTTTTTTAAGCTAAAAGAAGTCATGTCATTAAGGAATTATAATTGAGATTACAAAGCAAGGTTTCTTTGCAATTCCTCGATAGCGGCGCGCTAATTTGGAATAATATACCCCAATGGTCGGCGGGCTTTCTCAGGGTCTCAAAGGGTGGCTTTGTCGCTTCGCTCCTCGCAATGATACCTGAATTTTATCCGGCACAAATTATGCAATCACTTCGTCGGGTTAATAGGATGAGTTATCAGTAAAGGATCAAATTTCTCAATATTGCCATTCTTAAATGTTCTCATGGAAAAGCCCTCATCGTCCAGCTTCACGAAAGTAAAGTGCTTGATCCAATCCCCGGTATTAATATATAGACCCTCCGGCAGCTGCACCCATTGAGGTATATGGGTATGACCCAGCAAGACCGCATCGAAACCCTGCTTCAAAATAGGTTTAGCGGAATCTTCGTACTCATCCAGAAATTTCCATTGCCGATGCTCGTTTGCATAGTGGCTGCCGGATGATACAAGCCGCGCCAACTGGATTCCTATAAAGTACGGTAGCTGCCTGAATAGGAAAATGGTGAAAGAATTGCGGAGGATTCTACGCAGGATCCTGTACTGCCAGTCGGTCTTTGCCCTACCATCCCCGTGCCCCAGGTAAATTCTCTTGCCGTGATGAATCACTTCGGTGTCGCCTTTAAAAACTTCTGCACCGGTCAGTGATACGAATGTTTTTCCAGCCCACCAGTCATGATTGCCCCCTACAAGTACAACTTTGATACCGGACTCGGAATATTCCGCTAATTTACCGGTAATCTCGGGGTATTTGTTAGGGAAACCATTCCTGTATTCGAACCAGAAGTCGAACAGATCTCCAAGAATATACAGATATTCCGCATCGGTTTTGATTCGATCCAGAAACTCAGTAAATAGCCGAATACGCTTGCCTTCGTCTTTGCGCCAATCTGCTCCAAAATGGAAATCGGAGAGGAAATAGATCGCCATAAAATCCTATCCTCTGAAGCAAAGCTTTGAATAGTCAAGTAATTTTAGTAAACAAAAATATGGAAACATCAGGCTAAATGCAACGGCAAATTTCAGTTTCTCTCGAGAATGATAAGCGGCGCTTCCGGCGGACATCCCAGTCTGAAGGGGAGCCAATGTCCCAGCCCGGCGGTAGTATACAAACTGCAGCCGTTCGTCTTCCGGTAAATCCCCCACAAATATGGGTAATAAACCCAATTCTCAAAAATACTCCTGCCGTTCAACCCGATCTGGCCGCCGTGGGTATGTCCCGACAATGTCAGATCGATTCCCATATCCGCGGAGAAGTCGAATCCGTCGGGACGATGGCACATCAGGATTTTGAATTCATCGGCGGGAGCCTCAGACACCGTTTTTTCAAGCGCTTTCATATAAAATTCAGGGCTAACATTCCGCATAAATATCGGATCATCCACTCCCCCGAGTGTAAACGTTCCGTTCCGCACCTTCAGGGATATTGAGCTGTTAATCAGGAGTTCAATTGGACCTTTTTCATAAGCCTGTCGCACCTCATTTTCCCCCCGGTAGTATTCATGGTTACCCATACAGGCATAAACGCCCAGAGGAGGATTCATCTCCGCTATTATTCGTAGGGCATCGGGGAGCATCTCCAAACGGTCTGCTATATCGCCTGTAACGAGAACAAGATCGGGATTGAGTTCCATTGCATTTTTGACCGTACTGCTCAAATCATCCAGGTCAATAAAATATCCCAGATGTATATCGGAAAACTGCATGATTCTAAGGTTTTTAACATGATCCGGAAGATGCGGGAATTTCATTCTTATTTCGGGGAGTTCTGCGCCTCGATAGGAGCGTATTATTCCTCCTGCTGCCGTCGATAACGCAAGGGAAGGAAAAATTAGCGAAGCTGAGCGGATTATTCTTCGTCTTTCGCTGTTAATCTTCCTCTTCTCCCCGACGGAGAAGCGCCAATCCTTTAACCTGATAAGAAGGGTTATAATCAATTTTGATAAAGCGGATAACGGAAGCGAGATTATCATCGCCAGAAGGAATAAAATTGAACTGGCAAGAGTTAGCGCGCTCATCCTGAATAACCATAAAGCGTTAACATAAAAACCTATCGCCCAGACTATGGCGGATAATATCCCCAGAATTACCCCCGCATATAAAGTAAGCCTTGTCCATCGCAATCTCCATAGTTCGGGAGTCAGGAAACGAAGTGTCAGGATGGTGATAACTCCGAGAATGAGTATCAAAACCGAAACAAATATTAAGGGATAAAGAAAAGACATAATCTCTAAGAATTAAATGGATTAAAGCGATTTCATGCTTCGAAAATGTAATAGCATAAATACTAAATAGCAAACTTAATACTACTCGAAACCGATTTGGTTTGAGCTAAGAGCAATAACAGCATTAAATTGAGCCAAATATATAAAGTTTTCTGTTGTGTTTTTTTATTTATTTCTTAAATTTCATAAACACCATTTCCAATCTTCAGGTATGAAATCGTCGAAATTAATTTCTTCATTATATATAACCCACAAAACATTAAAGGAGATGTTTTATGAAAAAGCTTATGTTTGTCACTTCTGTTCTGCTGCTGGTCATCTGGGGATCGAATCTCGCATTTTCCGGGCAGTTGCAGGATAATCTCAGGGAGTTCATTCTGGAGAATAATCCGAATGGACATACTCCGGTAATTGCCATATTCGCTGACCGTGTAGACGCCTGGGAATTAGCACAGTCCTTGACCAATTCAGGGGCAACGCTCGCCGAACGCCATTATGCGGTTGTAACCGCTCTGCAGGAAAAGGCGGCATCCACGCAGGGTCCAGTTATCAGTAAGATAGAGGAATTGATGTACTCCGGCGAGGTTACCGATTATACTCCACTGTGGATATCTAACGAAATCGGTATGACCGCAACTTTGCGGGCGATCGAAGAGATAGCTGCAATGCCGGAGATCGAAACTGTAATCTACGATGCGGAAATTGAGCTTATCGAGCCGGTGGAACAATCGCAGCCCGGAGGTAAGGGCGATATTCAATCGGTAGAGCAGGGCTTGGTCGCCATTAACGCTCCCGATGCCTGGGCGATGGGTATCACCGGAGATGGAGTCCTCGTCAGCAGTCTGGATACGGGCGTCGATGGTAACCATAGCGCGCTTTATGGCCGCTGGAGGGGACATGATCCGCGTTACGATGGACATCCCGAATGGGCATGGCATGATCCGCTTACCTATACCGATTTCCCCTTTGATGACGGAACCCACGGCACGCATACTATGGGGACAATCTGCGGGGCTTCTCAGTCAACCGGCGATACGGTGGGAGTGGCGTTTGGCGCCGAGTGGATTTCCGCGGGGGTGGTCGATCGCGGCGGCGACCTTCCCACCAGGATGCTCCGCTATCGCACTGCCTTCGAATGGACAATGGATCCCGATGGGAATCCGGGGACTATGTGGGATGTTCCCGCGGTATGCTCGAATTCCTGGGGACATCATCTTAGCGGTTTTCCCGGTGACGAATGTAACGATTACTATTGGGAAACACTGGATAATCTGGAAGCCGCCGGCGTAGCGGTGGTGTTTGCGGCAGGTAACGAGGGTTATGATGGTCTGCGTATTCCCGGCAATCGCGCCACCGATGAATATCGCAGCTTTGCGGTAGCGGCTGTTGACGGAAACCAGTCCGGTTGGCCTATTGCGTCCTTCTCTTCCCGCGGTCCTTCCGTCTGTACTCCTGACGGACAACCGGAGATCAAACCGGAAGTAAGCGCTCCGGGTGTTAGCGTCCGTTCATGTTATCCGGGTGGGAGCTACAGCACATCAAGCGGAACATCTATGGCATGTCCCCATGTCGCAGGGGCAGTAGCCCTTGTGAAACAGGCTAATCCCAATCTTACGCCGGAAATGATTAAGCAGATCCTTATGGATACGGCGTATGATCTCGGTTCGCCGGGGAATGATAACAGTTATGGATATGGCATGATTGACGCGTACGAAGCGGTGTTGGTTGCGCAGAGTATGCTTGAGGGCT
>CAZLVS010000070.1:0-9435 GCA_964563085.1 uncultured Ignavibacteria bacterium
ATCCTAAATCTCTTCCCATTTCATACAAGAGGTTGGCATGCAACTCATTAGTTTTGTCAGTAGACCCACCCAACCTTGATTTATATTCAGATTCTTCCATATCTTCTTGTTTTGGGTAGTTATACAAAGTATCCAATAATTCCTTCCACGTATCTATAATTCTTTGATGTTTATAAAATTCTATGTCGATCATATTAAGAGCTTCAACGTGTTGCGGATTAAGCAGGGTTGCCCGTGTTGTCATTAGTTTTCTGAAAATCTCTAATTTTCGCTCTCGTGCAGCTTTTCTTGCATCTAAGTAAGTCTGAATTCTAATTGCTATCACCGGGCCAATCACTATCGCAGTAATAACGAGGACATCAGTAAATGTCATGCTCACCTCCAGTTTATGATGTAATTCTTAGAGCGTATAGTCAGTGACATATCCAGCTTATCAAATGGTCGGGGAGAGCAGATTTGAACTGCCGACCTCATGCACCCCAAGCATGCGCGCTAACCAAGCTGCGCCACTCCCCGACTCTTTCTATGAAGGATTTACAATAAATATCGGAAACTATTCAAAATCAAGGAAAAAGTTTCAGCAAATCATCCAGATCCCCCTTTATTTCCCTTATTAGCTTTTTCATATCTTCGGCGCTTAGCTCATTGTTATCGCTGTTTTTCTTTATCATGTTGCGCGCCCCCTGGATGGTGTAACCATCATCATAAAGCAGTTTCTTGATGGCGCTGATTATTTCGATATCCTTAGCCTGATATATTCTGTTCCCTGAACGGTTCTTCTTGGGGCGAAGCTGAGGGAATTCTTTTTCCCAGAAACGGAGCACATGGGCTTCCAAGCCGGTCATTTCAGCGACTTCGCTTATGGAATAATATAGTTTTTCGGTGTTTTGTATTTCGGTACTCATAATTTTGTCAATTGCCTTTGCTGTCAGGTACAGCGACTCGACAGCACGCGATTAATCATGATGTCGGGTTTCTCGCTCATTTCATTCGCTCGGAACCGGACCTGCATCTCCAGCGCTGACGGGGGTCTGATCCGCCGACAGGAATGTCGGCGCTACCGTGATGTATGTTTGTCGAACTTTCCCGATTTCATCGAGGCGACCAGTGTTCCGAAGGACAAGCCTTCGCCTACGGGAATTGTTGTCGGAACCACAAGGGTTCCGACCTATTCATTTATACGTTTTGCTGACCTCACCGTCCGCGCCGCCGGAAGCGAATTTCAATTTTATCTTATCGCCTTCTCTAAGCTGACCGGAGTCTTTGACAACTTCATCTATCTCCGTTGTGCAAATACTGTATCCGCGGCGGAGAACATTATCCGGTGAAACCGAGTTCAACTCCCGCTGCAGATGAGTCAGCTTTACTTTCTGTGAATTTAACACATCTTTAACCGAATTTTCAAGTTTTTCGTTCAGATGATCCAGTTTTATTGAATATTGCTCGAAAAGCGACAACGGCTTTTGAAAAGCGCGATGAGCTGCAATCGATTGCAGTTGATTCCGTTTGTTTTCAATCAATGTCAACAAGAGCTTAAACAAGTCTGTCTTTATCCGTAAAATCTGCTCCTGGAGCATCTTCTTATCGATTGCTATTAGCTCCGCTGCTGCTGTAGGTGTGGCGGCGCGGATATCGGCGACGAAATCACAAATAGTGAAATCGACTTCATGTCCCACAGCGGAGACAATCGGAATCTCCGATTCAAATACCGCTCTGGCGACAACTTCCTCATTGAATGCCCACAAATCCTCCAGCGAACCGCCTCCGCGGGTGATAACAATCAAATCGATTTCCGAAAATTGGTTAAATTCAACTATTGCCTTGGCGACATCTTCAGCGGCGCCTTCTCCCTGGACGCGGGTTGGGCGGATGATAATATTGATCCAGGGTGAACGATTATGCAGGGTGCGTATAAAATCGCGCACCGCCGCTCCTGTTGGCGAGGTAATAACTCCGACGCTAACAGGGAATTCCGGCAGGAGCTTTTTGTGAATCTCCTCAAATAGACCCTCTTTAAGCAACCTCTCTTTTAATTCCCTGAAGGCCATCTCCAGCGCTCCGATTCCCGAAGGGAAAAGTCGATTTACATCAAGTTGATATGCCCCATGAGGTTTGTAAACGGTTAACTTCCCCGCGGCGATCACGCTCATACCGTCCTGCGGTTGAAATGTCAGCGATTCGGCTTTCCATTTAAAAAAGACGCATCGGAGCTGCGCGTTTTCATCCTTCAGGGTAAAATAACGATGTCCTGAAGAATGATGTTTATAGTTTGAGATTTCGCCAACTACGTTGACATTGCCGATGGTATCCTCAACCAAAGACTTGACTCGATCGGTTAACTCGCTGACTGTTAGTGCATTATCAGTCATTTTGTATTCCGGAGAGACTTTCGGCGGCGGTTACGGTGTTTGCCAAAAGCATAGCGATTGTCATCGGTCCCACGCCCCCTGGTACCGGCGTGATATATCCCGCGACTTCGGATACCGATTTGAAATCAACATCACCGGTAATGCGGTATCCTTTGTCGCTGTCCGGATCATCTACAGGGGTCGTCCCGGAATCGATAATTACAGCGCCGGGTTTTATCATCTCGCCGGTTATCATTTCGGCTCTTCCCATTGCGCAGATCAAGACATCGGCCTGCCTTGTGAAATATCGCAGGTCTTTAGTGCCTGAATGGCAGAGAGTTACGGTGCTGTTCGCCTTCTTGTTTTTCAGGGAGATCAAAACTGAGAGCGGCCTTCCCACCAGGTCGCCGCGCCCCAGTATTACGGTATGCCTGCCATCAGGATTGCTGTCGGAGCGATTCAATAACTCCATGATGCCCAACGGAGTAGCCGGAATGAGGCTTGGTTTGCCCAGGAGCATTTTTCCCAGATTAGTCGGATGGAATCCATCAACATCTTTATTCACATCCACCGCAAGATTTATCTTAAGTTGATTGATATGGTCGGGCAGAGGGAGTTGAACCAATATTCCATGCACCGTTTTATCCTGGTTGAAATAACCGACCAAATCCAGCAGTTTACTTTCCGAAGTTGATTCCGGCAGAGTCACGATTCGGGATTTAATACCCAGCTTAGCGCAGGCTTTATGTTTCATATTTACATATTGTTTCGATGCCGGATCATCGCCCACCAGAACGGCGATCAAGGAAGGTTCGATACCTGAATCGGTCAGCTTGCTGATTCTCCCTTTTAGCTCCTCCTTAACTTCCGATGCGATCTTTTTCCCGTCAATAATCTTTGCTGTCATTCAATCTCCTCCTTGAAAGAATATTAGGGAAATAGATGGCAATGTCAAACGTATTATATTGAGATTAGTTTAAAATTGACACGGGAATTCAAGTAAGATATAATGATACGGAGGCAAAGAGTATTAGGCGAGAAGGTCGATTACATGTTCCTGAGTCTTGAAGGCTTCTTTCAGGAGTTTCATACTGATTTCGGCGGATGTTTGAGCTTGCTTAACATTGGTCATCTCTTTGGCAGCCACATTGATGTCGCCTCTCGATGCTCTTTGCACTGAGTTATTAAGCATGGCTAAGGCTGTGTTAAGCCCGGATGTATCTATGCGTAAGCCCATTGAACCCTCCTTTGGATTTAGTATCGGATGATAACCGGCGGAATTTAAGTGAAATATGCGGAGAAAATGAAGAAAAAAGAGAAGCTCCCGCTTATAAGATTAAGATTATCGTACTTTATAATTCTGGCTTTGTTTTTAACCGTCCTGATGATAATCCATTCAATATACGGATTAAAACGAGGACAGGAGAGTATGCTGGCGGTAATGGAAAACAGCGGCGCTAATTTATTGGAGTCCTTGGTATTCAATGCTAAGACTATAATCGAGGGGCGAATGCTGCTGGAGGAATCGGTTCGCGATAATTTTATAAGGAGTATCAGTAATCTTCAGGAAGCGCGCGGGAGAGGTTATCTTGATAGCGATTATGCCGGTAATGAAGTCTGGGCGGCGGATGCGGATGGCTGCATAGTTGTTAAAGATGATAAGGTTTTTGCCTCCTACTTCGGAAAACTCGCTATTAAATCCTCAGAAATTACCGACTCACTGATTTCACTGAATTATCGGATGGTCGATCTGGAGGAGAATGAATTCAGTACTTTCGAGGTGCAATTCGGGAATGACCGGGTAATCACGGTGGTCGGCGGGATCGATGATGAAGGTTACAGTTATTTCATGTTCAAAGCCGGTGAATTCCTGGTGTCCGGATGGCGGGAGTTTTCCATAACGAACCTGCTCGATAATATCAGCCGCGAACCGGGTATCGAATATGTTCTGCTTCAAAACTATGAAGGTATTGTCTTCGCTTCGCGGAAGGTTGAGAGGATGGTCGCTATGGTGGATGATCCCTTTCTGGAGGAGATATTGCGGGATTCTTTAACCAACAGCAGGATAACCGAGTTCTACGATGAGGAAGTATTGGAGGCAGCGCGTCCGTTTTTTTCCCATGGGAGTTTCAATGGAATACTGAGACTTGGTTTGTCGATGCATCTTTATAATGAGTTAACCGCCGAATACCGCAACCGGATATATCTACTGACAGCGATTTTGATATTGTTAACATTTCTGGTGATCGGAGCGCTCTACCTTTACCAGCGTTCCGCGCTTTACTCGGAAAGTCTCTCACATACCAAGCAGGTTCATGATAAAGTTTTGGCTCAGATACCAAGCGGCATCCTTGAATTCGACCGAGACGGAAATATACTTGGATTGAATCCCGCCGGAGAGGAACTACTGGGATGCGAACCGAATCAGGTGATCGGTAAAAATATCCGGGATGTTCTTCCCGGGGAGATAATTGGCGCTTTGCATAAGAATGGGAACAGAACGAGGACCACGGAAGTGGAATTCGACCGGGACGGGGAACGCAGGAATGTCTCGGTTATTTCATCATACATCGGGGATTCTCAGGAAAGCGCCGAAACGAGGTTGGCATTGTTCTATGATATAACCGATCTGCGCCGTTACCAGGAGCAGGCAAAGAAAGACCAGCGGCTCAAAGAGCTGGGAGATATGTCGGCGGGAGTGGCGCACGAAATCCGCAACCCATTGAATGCCATCTCAATTGCCGTGCAGCGTTTAAGGGAAGAATTCCCTTCAGACGGAGACGCCGATGCTCAGAGATTGCTTTATCATTTAATTTCAGAAACCAGGCGGTTGAATAAGATAGTCGAGGATTTTCTGCTTTTTGCCCGTTACTCTCATCAACCGGGAACCAGCGATTTGAATGAGTTAATGAACTTCGTTGTTCAACTGGTTAAACCTCAAGCTGAGGGACAAAATATCGATATAGAGTGTCATATATCCGGAAAGATATCGGTGAATCTCCATTCCGAAGATATGAAAAAGGTAATGCTGAATTTAATAATAAACGCTATCGACGCTTGCGATAGCGGGGATAAGATAGTCATAGATGTTGCCGAATCCGAGTCCAACCGGATTAAGATAAAAATCTCCGATACCGGAAACGGTATTCCTGAGGAAATCTCAGGCAAAATATTCCAGCCGTACGTGAGTAAAAAGCGAGGAGGGACTGGTCTTGGTTTAGCCATAGCCCACAGGATAATTAAAGATGCTGATGGCGATATAGTTGCACAAAATCGTCCCGAAGGCGGCGCAGAATTTCGTATCACTTTACCTAAGGGGTAGCTAATAAATGTATCCATATCGTGTATTAATTGTAGATGACGAAGAATCCCAAAGAGAGATGCTCTCAGGCTATTTGACTAAGAAAGGCTTGAGAGTAACGACTGCAGATTCGGGGGAACAGGCGGCTGAAATTCTGGAGGGGAATGCATTTGAGATTGCTTTGCTCGACCTAAAACTTCCGGGGATGGACGGAATCGAATTATTAAAAACCGTACGCAGCGTTATCCCCGATATTTCGGCGATAATGATTACCGCTCACGGTGATGTGAGTTCGGCAGTAGAGGCGATGAAGATCGGAGCGGTAGATTACCTGAACAAACCTATAGATTTAAGTGAACTGATTGAGATTATAAAGAAAGCGGGGGAGAGGTTCCGAATACTATCGGAGAATCGAAGGTTGAAGGAAATAATCGAACAACCTTCCTTTTCGTCGGATTTCATCGGCGAAAGTTCAAAGATAAAGGAGTTGCTTTCCACGGTATATCGAGTGGCGCAAGCCGAATCCACCGTGTTGATCACCGGCGAATCGGGAACAGGCAAGGAATTGATTGCGGGACTGATACATAAAACCTCTTTTCGGGCAAATAATTCCTTTATACCGGTTGCATGCGGAGCATTGCCGGAGACGCTGTTGGAATCGGAACTGTTCGGCCACGAAAAAGGAGCTTTCACGGGCGCCGATAGAGTCCGGATGGGAAGATTCGAATTGGCGTCCGGCGGCACGCTTTTCCTGGATGAGATTGGCGAAGTTTCTCAGGTGGTTCAGAGTAAGCTTTTGAGAGCATTGGAGGAAAACCGCATCAACCGTTTGGGGAGCGAGGAATTCGTGGAGATAGATACGCGAGTTATCGCCGCTACAAATCGCAACCTATCCGATGAAGTGGAGAAGGGGAATTTCCGGCATGATCTATACTTCCGCCTTAATACCATCGAGATACATATTCCGCCATTGAGGGCGAGAACTGAGGATATCAAAATACTGTGTGAGTATTTCATAAATATGTATGCGTCACGATACAAAAAGGAGATAGAAGGGGTTACATCGGAAGCGCATGATATTTTGATGCACTATCATTGGCCCGGAAATGTGCGGGAGCTAAAAAATGTGATCGAGCGCGGGGTAGTGTTAAGCTACGGCTCGGTGATTGACGCCGATGCTATCCCAAAAAGTATCACCGGCAGTCAGAAAACAACGGCGTTACCGGATGGCGTTACGACGTTGAAAGATGCGGAAAGACATCTTATCCTGCAATCATTGGAGAGGAACAACTGGAATATAACCGGAGCGGCGGATGAGTTAGGAGTACATCGCAACACGCTGACCAATAAAATCAGGGAGTATGGGATAAAGAGGGATAAAGAATAGCAGCGATATCCGCCGAGAGCTGCGGTATTATCTCGGGAAATTGCGCGTGGGCGTGCGCAGCGAAGAATTCCGCAGCTGTGTGCCGTCGGGCGCTCTCGAAACTGTCTCAAGACATCGGAAAGACTGCTTCGTTGAGGCGCCTCGATGCATTCGGGGCAATGTCAGAAACAGAAGTTATTGCGAGCCCGAGGCTTGCCGAAGGCGCGGCAATCCCCTTTTCTCACGCAATGTTTTAACCCGGATAATTCATAAAACCGATTAATCCGCAGCCGAAGGCTTGTCCTTGGGGAGTTCAATAGAAACAGAGCATTTACAGATTGGAATTGAGGATTACAAAGAAACGCCGGAAGCGCAAGGCTTCCGCTGCCGGTGATAGGATTTATGAATAATACAGGTTAAATTAGGGTTTTGAGACAACCTCGGGTTCCCCGACGGCTTTAACTTTCCATAAATTACCCCGTCAACTTTGCCGAAACCACAAGGATTTCGAACTAAAGGTAACCTTTTTCCTTCATCCAGTCCGGATTGTACTGCTTGGAAAGGTATTTGTAACCGGCATCGCCGATAATCACCACGCCTAAATCCATGCTTTTTAGCATATCCCGGGCTTTAAATATGGCGGCAATTGCAGCGCCGGCGGAACTTCCGGCGAATATCCCTTCGGTTTTACAGAGCTGATTACCTGCCTGGAATGACTCCTTGTCGCCGACCATTATCATATCATCGATTTCATCCCAATGGATATTCTTAGGGAGGTTATCGCCGCCGATACCTTCAACATCATAGAGGATTGGATCCGGGAACACCCTTCTATAATACCAGTCGGAGTAGGTGGAACCTTCCACATCGACACCGTAGATTTTCACCTCCGGTTTGCGTTCCTTAAGATATTTCGCAGTGCCGGAAATAGTTCCGCCGGTGCCGATGCCGGCGATCAGAAAATCGATTTCGCCGTTCGTCTGATCCCATATTTCTTTTCCGGTTGTATAATAATGAATATCAGCATTGACGGGATTGTCGAATTGATCCAGGTAAATAGCATCGGGGATCTCCCTTGCCAAACGATATGCGGTGCTGTAGTTGCTTTCCGGCGAATCGGGATGCGCATCTTTCGGGGTTAGTACCAATTCGGCGCCGAAAGCTTTAATCATATCCTGCTTTTCTTTGCTGTTTTTGTCAGCCATCACGATAATAGCGCGGTATCCTTTAATAGCAGCCACCATAGAAACGCTGATACCGGAATTCCCCGATGAGCATTCGATTACGGCGCCTCCCGGTCTTAGAATGCCCCTTTTTTCGGCATCTTCGATCATCGCTTTCGCCAGACGGTCTTTGACTGAACCACTGGGATTGGCGAATTCCAGCTTGGCAAGTATAGCAGGCTTGCTAAAGGGAAATATCTTCCCCAATTTTACAATTGGTGTATTACCGATTATATCTAAAAGGTGGGGATATTTCATTTGGGAACTTTCGATACTAAAAACCGACTTATTTTTATGACATTGGATTAAAAATTCTTAATGGTATCGGGAACTATTCGGTCGATACAATAGTAAAGAATAATACGTTGGGCGGTAAAGCTGTCAATTAAATTCTTAATCAAGCATGATATTTATAAGCTAATACCGTTGTGAAATCGTGTGCTATTTTGGTTTAAAGCCATGATAGCTTATATTCAGGTAATTTAGTCCGGATCTGAGCTAAATAAAAATTGCGTGTAACCGATTATTACATATAGCTTAGCGGATTGTTAAGAAAAAATTAAAGAAAGTAGCAAAAAATTACTTGACACGATGATTTTGCCCTATATATTGGGGGATTGTCGCCGAAAAAATTAGCGACGAGAGAGTTCCTGATTTAGCAGGAACCAGAGGATCTTTGAAAACTGAATAGCATGCAGAACGTAAAGTGATGTGGGTCCCGTTTCAAGGCAACTTGAAACAGCTCAAATGGCGAAAGCTGGTTGAGTGGACGCAAATCTTGAGATTCCGAATACAAATAAACAGTGTTCGAAAAATGAGTAATGATATATTAATGGAGAGTTTGATCCTGGCTCAGAACGAACGCTGGCGGCGCGCCTAATACATGCAAGTCGAGCGAGAAAGTCCCCTTCGGGGGGCGAGTAAAGCGGCGAACGGGTGCGTAACACGTGAGTAACCTGCCTTCAGGTCTGGGATAAGCCTCCGAAAGGAGGTCTAATACCGGATAACATCTTCGCATCGCATGTTGTGGAGATCAAAGATTGCGAAAGCAGTCGCCAGGAGATGGACTCGCGGCCTATTAGCTAGTTGGTGAGATAACAGCTCACCAAGGCAACGATGGGTAGCCGTCCTGAGAGGGGCACCGGCCACACTGGGACTGAGATACGGCCCAGACTCCTACGGGAGGCAGCAGTAGGG
>CAZLVS010000071.1:0-8129 GCA_964563085.1 uncultured Ignavibacteria bacterium
ACGATAAAGATCCAGCCCATAAGTCTTTACATAAAAATAGCCATCGTTCGGATTGAAGAAGATGGCGCGAGTATCGAGGTTGGTCAACTGAGTATTAGTGACGTTACCGGCAAGATCATAAGTAATAATCTGGCCCTGGCCGGAGATACCGCCGTTGACGGCATAATAATTATTGCCATCGGAGGTAATTTCCATCACGGTAACATCCAGATTATGGGCAAATGTGATGTCCAAAACAGGATTGTAAGCAGCGCTTATCGGAACATCAACTTTGTTGTTGTTGTTGGCGATATAGCTATCGCTGCCGATTGTGGTGGTGTTTGCATAAGATACTGATGCAAACAGACAGATGGTTAGAATGGTTAACAGAGTTCTCTTCATGAGGTTTTACCCTTTCTGTTTAGTATGATTTGTTCTTGGTTATGTTACGGATGCGAATGATTCCTATTAGCAGAATCATTTCACTTGTAACGATTTAATTGATATCATTCCCTTCATTTTTTATCAGATATATAATTTTATAAATATTAGTTAGCTTTCTTGAAAATACCTTAAAGAAGAATTCCTGCAAAAAAGAAAATGCGTATCACATGCATTATTAATGTCGGCAAGTATAATCGAATCTGAACGGCTTGTCAAGTAAAAAGTTTATTTATTTTGTCAAGTTTTCGGAATGCTCTATGTTATAAAGACTTATGTTTGTATTTTTATGCGCGGAATAGGACAGAATACCAAAATTGGATTCGTTCCCTTCACGATGGCAATCGAAATATGATTAGACTAAACGCATTCCTATAACAGCCTGCTCCCTCAGATAAAGCGGTGATTTTACTAAAAATCCTTTGATTATTCTGAGTTTCATTTATATTTCTCTATTGATATTCCAATAATGATGACATTCTACCTACTCCAACCCCACAATATCGAGGAAAAATATGAGAAATCCGAAAAAGAACCGGAAGCGATTCTTATCGTTATGCGCAGCAATACTGTTTTTCACCTGCATACCGGGGAGTTATGCTGAGGGAGCAAATGAAACTTATAAGCAAATTAGTGTCAATATTTCAGATAAGGCAGAACTGGTAAAGCTGCTCAGCATTCCTGAAATATCCGAATGCGGTCCCAATGTCAATTTCGAACAAGGATATGTGGAGCTATCTGTAAACGAATATGAAATTCAGCAGATTGTTAATGCCGGATTTTCATATTCGGTGGAAATTGATGATTTGGAGAAATATTACTCGGAGCAAATGGCAGGGCTTACCATGGGCGGTTTTCGGACATTCTCCGAAATAGTGGCAAAACTGGATTCGATAAACAGTGATTACCCATCCATTACTAAACTGGATAGCATAGGCAGCAGCCACGAAGGTAATACTATATGGGCTATGAAAATTTCTGACAATGTCTACGAAGAAGAAGAAGACGAACCTGAGGTTCTATTCACCGGTATTACCCACGCTCGTGAACCGATCAGCGGCGAGATCTGTGTGGATTTCGCTGATTGGTTATGCACCAACTATGGTGACGATCCTGAAGCGACAGCCATGGTGAATGAACGGCAGATCTGGTTTATACCCGTGATTAATCCTGATGGTTACCTCTATAATGAAGACACCAATCCCAATGGCGGCGGGATGTGGCGTAAAAATCGCCGAGATAACGGCGGCGGTGTATATGGCGTTGATAACAACCGCAATTATACCTATAATTGGGGATATGATAATTATGGTTCATCCCCGGATCCGGGCAGTAATACATACAGAGGACCCTACGCCGGTTCGGAACCGGAAAACCAAGCGGTAATGTGGTTATGCGAGCAGCATAATTTCCAGACAGCGATACATTATCACAGCGGCGCCGAAGCGTTATTGCATGCCTGGGGTTATGACCATGTGTTTACTCCGGAACAATATTTTTACAGAGCGCTTGCCGATAGCATGGCTTCCTTCACCGGATACGAGGTCGGCACCACCTGGCAGGTAATGTACCAGAGTAATGGGAACGCCTATGACTATTCTTATGGCGAGCAAGATACGAAAAATAAGATATTCGGATTCGTCGCCGAAGCAGGCCCGTTTTGGCCATCACAATATCAGATCCCGGAGTTGGTTGAACTGCACCGCAATTATAACATAGCTCTCACTCAGCTTGCCGATAATATATTCCGAGCAATCATTCCCATTGCGCCTGTTATCAATGAGATGACCACCGATCCCGATGGTAATTTCACGGTTACCTGGGATATGCTCGCAGCTGATACTTTGCCCGATTTCTATGAACTCCAGGAGGTTTTCAATCCCACGATAACAACCGACGGCGCTGAGGATGGGCAGGATAACTGGGTTTTGGAGGGCTTCTCCGTTTCCACTACCCATCATTCCGGTTCTTACAGTTACTATTCCGGTTTGGGAGATAACTACCACTCAACCATGACATTAGTATCTCCGGTAGAAATAACGGAACCGACAGATCTTACATTCAACATCAACTACGATATTGAGTTTGCGTATGATTATGGCTACCTGGAGGTATCAACTGATGGATATAATTATGATTCATTAGACACTTATACTGGAAGTTCAGGAGGATGGGTAAGCCGCAGCTATAGTCTGGATCCGTACATTGGCGAGCAGATTTATATACGTTACCGATACGAAACTGACCAATATGTGACCGATCCGGGATTTTATATTGATAATATCAATCCGGTTATGGTATTCGATTCTACCGTTACTATAGCTGATAATATTACCGAAGAGAGCTATGATATTACTGGCAAGGATGATGGGACATATTACTATAGAGTGCGCGCTCAGAACATTCAGGGATGGGGCATTTTCGGAAACATAGAAGATATAACCGTCACCGGTGCGGGACCGCTGTTAGAAGTCGGATTCATCCCCGTTAATCCGCCCATCGAAGTCCCGCAAGGAGGTTCATTCAGGTTCCATGCTGGAGTGATTAACTACGGCGAAACACCCGCATACATAGATTGCTGGGTTGGTTTAAGACTGCCGGATCTGTCATATTACAGCCCGTTAGCTGTTCTGAATGATGTTTTGGCGCCTGCCGAAGATACGTTGATTTTCATGAACCTGCGGCAAAATATTCCGGGATACGCGCCTCTGGGCGATTATACATATATTGGATACATAGGTGACCGCCCCTCGACTATCTATGATTCCACCTATTTTGATTTCACGGTAATTCCCTCGGATTTACCTGAAAACAGTGATAATGGTTGGATTTTAGAAGGCTGGGGTAATCGTGAAATACCGACACAGACCGTGTTGTATGATAATTATCCAAATCCGTTTAATGCTGAAACCAACATCACATTCGAGGTTCCCGGAAATACTGGCGTATTACTTGAGGTTTACAACTTAATCGGCCAGAAAGTGGCTAAATTAATCGATGCTAATCTCAATGCCGGCAGACACACCGTGAGCTGGAACGCTTCGAACGCTTCCAGCGGCGTTTATTTTTATAAATTAAGCGCCGGTGACAACATTGTAACCAAGCGGATGACATTGCTGAAATAATGGTTAGGTAATGCGGCGTCGGGTGAGGGCGAGGCTGTCTCAAAATCCTGATTTAAGGCATTGCATGGTAATAAGAGATTGCCGCGCCCTCGGCGAGCCTCAGGCTCGCAATGACTTCTGTTTCTGTCATTGCCCCGATTACATCGGGACGGCACATCATTGCGAGGAGTCCCGCAGAATACGAGACGACGAAGCAATCTTTTTGAGGTTTTGAGACAGCCTCGAGGGCGCCCGACAGCACACGCAACAACTAACAACTACTGAATAACGACTATTATGAATGCGTAGGTTCGAACTCTTATGGTTCGGACCTACCGTTGGGATCTACTTCAACAATGTCATGCGCCTGGTGATAACTTTGTCCCCGGCGGTGAGTCTGTAAAAGTAGATTCCACTCAAGTATTGAGAAGCGTCCCAGGTTACAGAATGGTATCCTGCACGTAATTTATCGTTCATTAAAGTTTTTATTTTTTGACCGGTCAAATAGTAGATACTCAATTTTATTTCGGTTCGAAATGGAATATAACAGCGGGGAAATATCAAGCTTCTCTGCGGGATTGCGGGTGTTTTTGTGGGTTTGATATGTTATTTCGTCCAGAATTTAATCCAGAATCCGGATTCCGGACAGCTGTATATGAGTTCAAGCAATTCCCGGAATAATTGAAAACTGCTTTAGTAGGATGTTCACATTATGATTAAGATTACCGGGATGATTGTGGGTCGGTTGCAAAGCGATTTGCCTGCTTATGAAATACTGAACTATATCCGGGAAAGGATAGACGCTTTTATCGCTGGGTTATGTTAATCCATACTGCTTGAGCCGTTCGTAGATCTTACTGCGGGATATACCGGTGGAAGCGGTCATCTTATCAATATCGCCATTATATTTTTTGAAATTGTATTCGATCAGTTCGCGCTCCAGTTGAGAAATAGTTTTATCACTTAAGTAATGATTCTCGGCGCCCCTGCTTATCGGCTTCACCTCCTTCTTGCCATTCATATCAACGCCGGCGAGGGCGCCTAAGGTAATCGCTCCATCGCAATACTCGGCGAGATGTTCCACTGCACTTTTTAATTCCCTGATGTTACCGGGCCACTGGCGGTTTTTGAGAGCTTCTATTGCTTTGTCGGAAATTTCCGGTCTTTTAACTCCAAACCTTCGAGAGAAGTCGTCCAATATTGAATACACGAGCTCCGGAATATCATCAATCCGTTCGGATAATGAAGGCAGCTTAATCGTGATTTTATTAATACGATACAGCAGGTCTTCCCTGAATTGACTGTTGGTGACCTCGCTCTGAAGGTCCTTGTTTGTGGCGCAGATCAGCCTGAAATCCGTTTTAACCGGATTTCCTCCGCCGATCCTGAAAACTGTCTTTTCTTCGATAACTCGCAGCAGCTTCGTTTGAAGGCCTAACGGGAAGTCACCAATTTCATTTAGAAGAAGCGTACCGCCGTCCGCCTGCTCGAAAAAGCCTGCTCGATCCTGGATAGCTCCTGTGAACGCACCTTTCTTGTGTCCGAAAAGTTCGCTTTCCATCATCGATTCGGTCCTTTCGGGTAGGCTGCAGTTTACAAACACTCCGTTTTTTCGATTAGAAAGCCGATGAATAGCAAGCGCTGCCAGATCCTTGCCTGATCCGGTAGGTCCGAGTAAGAGAACCGGTTGATCGCTGCGGGCTGCGCCTTCAATTTCCTGAAACAACCTTAGAGTATTAGGATGAGACCCGATCACTCCCAGTTTTCTGAATTTATTCGAGATTGACGATTTGTCAACAGCGGATAGGTTGATAGCATTCAACATACGGTTCCTTATGAGAGATTCCCCCGCAGACAGCATATCTGACTCTATATAGTCATAAGCCCCCAGTCTAATCGCTCGTTGGGCGGAGGTCAGGTCGCCATAACTGGTCAGCATCATAACCGGAATCGACTTGTTAATCTTCTTTATTTCCGCTAATATATGAAGCCCCTCATTGATTTTATCATTTGCAGTACCGATTAATTCGCTCTCGGGTATCTCCTGAAAATTCTTATCAAGGAGGATTAAATGTATCTCATTATGTTTTAGATACTCATTGAGATTGAGTCCGTTTTTCAAGTGGTAAAACCGGAACTGATCGGACAGGAATTCCCTGCAATAAGCATAAGTCCCATCGGTATCATCAATAATTAGAACTTTGTACATCCTCTGAAAACCTTTGTTAATGAATCCGAGTCGTTATAAACATTGGCTATCTCGGCGCTATCGTTCCAGCGATACACTTTGCCCAGTGCTATTAAGTCATCATTGCTATATGATCGCGCCGGCAAAACACCGTTGGCTATGAGAGTGTCCCACCACTCTTCAAACAACCTGGTGTCGTAATCTAAACTGACCATGCCGAGTGAATGAGGTGTTATCAACATCCTCCCGTCATCTACCTGAAAAACATAGAGATTCTCATCTCTTCCTATCACAAAACAATTGCAGAATTCTGATGTATCCCGGAATCGCCCCGGTTCGAAGCCATTGATACCTGAGTCTTCAGGTCTATCTAATATGTAGTAATCCTCTTCTGCCGGCTCAATATTCGCCAAACCATAAGGCGGGCTCTGGTATACCCCTTCTGCGATTTGGATTTTCGTTAATACCGGTTTGTTTCCCAATTCAAAATTAATCCCCGCCAGCGCCGGATCCCTCGGCCTATCCTGACGGTGAAAGGCAAATTCGTATATTGTAACACGGCCATAGTGTATATATTTTTGTATCAGTTCACCTTCCCCGGTTAAAATACATAATTGGGATATCCCATTGGAGAAAATGGCAAGACATATAATCTCAAATGCACCGTCATTATTTATATCCATCACAAACATCTGTGGCAGTTCAGCATCAGTCTGCCTGTTGAGAGGATAGCGTTCCTCCAAACGCTTTTCATATTCGATTGGATAATCCCATTCTTCCTCTCCATCGGCAGTGTAACATCTAATCTCCGCAGCGATATGATGCCTCTTTTCCGCCGGTAAAATAGCTGCAATCATCTCATCTTTGCCATCCCGATCGATATCATAACAAATGGGACCGACCGAATCTCCATGCGCAATCTTTATCGCTGCCGACTTGAATTCGATCCGGTGTTCCTCACCGGTCTCCGTTCTAATCTTTATCGATTCGAATTCGTTTGGAATATCTTCGTCAGCCAGCTCTCCTGGAGTGAAACCGGCGATAAAATTGGCATACTCCGGAGCAGGCGGGAATACCAATTTAAATGCTCCGGCTATATAGAGAAACAAAATTAAAAGCACAATCAGGATACCCAGCTTCACAATCCTGTTCCGTTGCCGGTACAGCGTCGTAGTGTCACCGACCTTTTCTGCTTTTTCGGGATCAACCTCAATAGTGATGTTGGTGCCCTTATCCGGAACACTATCTATCCGGAACTTACCTCGCCGGTTCAGAAAATCGATATACTCCTCAACTATACCTAAACCGCTCCCGGATTCCTTACCGCTTGTAAATTCCCTCTTGTGAAAACTTGACAATATATCCGGGATCATACCGCAGCCGGTATCTGCGATGGTTACCTGTAACCTGTTTGCGTTATTTGGTTTGCCTTCGCATTTGATGCTGATTGAATTACCGTCTGTATCGCCCTCACATGCTTCTGCAGCATTGATTATGAAATTTCTAAGAATTTCACGCCATGCGGAGGTTTCGTTGAACGGAATATAGAGTTTAGGACTCCCTCTCGAGATTTCGAAATTCAGCTTTATCTGCTGGGTGTTGATTAAATCCCGATAATCATGATTGATCTCATCTACAACCGAGGCTAATAACCGAGTTAAATCGAAGCTGTATTGCCCGCATTCTTCCACGAAAACTCTTCGCGTTTGCTTATGGAATTGAGGGAGGAGCTCTCTTAATTTTCCTATATCCCGTTGAGTCGCTTTCCTGCTGATTTCTTCTTCCATTAACAGCGTGAGCAGTAACTGACGTGTAGGAGGCAAGCTACGAAGGATTTCTCCATAGCTTTTGCGAAACTTTTCGTGCATTTCGAGCGCTGAGCCCACCAGGCTGTTCACATAAGTGCTGTCCCCCTCTTCGACTCTGGTTAGATACGGCAGGATTTTCTTATCAAGAAGACCCCTCAATTTATGGTAAAAGATCTGCTGAATATGAAGAACCCTGGATGGGTTGATTTTACATCCACGAAGATAAAACAGGATGAGGACACCAACGAACCTCAAATATATTTTAATTTTGCTGATCATCATCACTTAAACCGCAGCATATGCTCGTAATATATAATTTAATGGAATGCATTTCAAACATAAAAGATGCAATTACCGTGCCGGATTGTGCCCGGTAGGGGCAGCGCTAAGTCTGAGCGAGATATTTTAATACCCTTCATCTAACTTCTTGGCACCACCTACCCGGAGCCAAAAGCAGTTGATCTCAGTCCGAAATCCGGATTCTGGACTGAAATCTGGACAGGAGCTAAGTGGTGCTGTAACCGACAAGTTATTAATTCGTTGTCTTGTAGCGGATTGCGGGGACAAGATTATTTGGCATTGGTATTGCTTTGATGATATGCCAGCAAT
>CAZLVS010000072.1:0-7555 GCA_964563085.1 uncultured Ignavibacteria bacterium
GGGTGGCTGTTAACCACCTTGTCGCAGGTTCGAGTCCTGCTCGGGGAGCCAAAATACCATCCGCTGAAATCAGCGGTTCTTATTTAACGCAAGACCCTGTGGGTTGATCCCCACGGGGTTTTGTCATTTCTGCCCTGTCTTCGCCGACTTACGCCGCCGGCCACATCCTTCCCGATTCTCCATTTCGATGCTCTCCGCCCGGGGTTGCGACGCAACCGTGGGGTTCATCCTCGGTTTTCTCAAATGTTCCTTCCTGATTCTCCCATTCTCCGTTTTTCGAGTCGCCTTGTTTAACAGCCCGGTTGCATTCGGGCAATTATGCTCATCGGTGGGTGCTCCGGCGAAGTATCTCCGCACGCTACCTCCGGAAATAGTGCTGGATTGCCTTGATTACAGCCTGCGCAATTCCCCCAAAGACTGCAAAATTCTGGTAAGAGAACCGGAAAGTATCGGTCATTCCCGTTGGGCTTCGGCATTTACAGGCCCAACTTACGGACGTATCTGGGATGCCGATGTTGTGGAAAACCTGATTGAATCCGTTCGAGGCAGTTCATGGCACGTCCCACCGGCAAGAGGAATTAACGAATCAGACAATTCCGGGCTTTACGCTTCTGACAGAGATATGTTCGTATTCCTAATTAACGATGAACAGCCGATAGAAGTGGAAAACGCCAGATTAGGGCGTGGATTCTTTTGCTGGAATTCGGAAACCGGAGCCGCGACCTTTGGTCTGACCACTTTCCTGTACAATTATATCTGTGGCAATCACATTGTCTGGGGAGCCGAGCAGGTTGAAGGAATCCGGATAGTCCACAGAAGCCGGGACCTTGACCGATTTTATTCCGATGCCCTGCCGGCAATCAATATCTTTACGGAGAACCGGGCAATCGGAGACAAGATCAAGGATTCGGTTGCAAGTGCTATCAAGAAACCAATAGGAAATACGGTCGAAAAAGCTCTTGAATGGTTCAAAGACAGACCGTTTACCAAGCGCGAGGTCGTGAAAGGATGGGATACCGGTGTTTCCGAAGGTGAGGACGTGACTACCTTGTGGGGTATGGTACAAGGAATGACCGCATATGCGCGTGAAATTCCGCACATTGATGCCCGCGTAAATCTCGAACGCCGCGCAGGGGCGTTGCTTCGATAAAGGGATATCCGCGATTATGAAGTTCATTAAAAGGAACTGGATTACTCCAGTTCCTTTATTATTTTCCATAAACGGGTTAACTCGTTTTTTTATACCATTTATCTGACAATTTCGGTACTGGGTTAAAAAATGTTTTACATCGACTCGGAAAACATTGTATAATACAATAAAGTAAAACGCGCATTTAATCCTCTAAATAACGAAATTTTAGGCAATATGGACAATAATGGATTAACATTCATAGATTTGTTCGCCGGAATCGGCGGAATCAGAATCGGTTTTGAACGAGCGGGAGCCAACTGCGTATTTTCCTGCGAATGGGACAAGGCCTGTCAGACCATGTATGAAGCGAATTTTGGCGAGGAACCCGTCGGGGACATCAAAGAAATCGATGCCGACCAAATTCCTGATCACGATATTTTGACCGCGGGATTCCCCTGTCAAGCTTTCAGTATAATTGGAGATCGCCTTGGTTTCGCGGACACGCGCGGCACTCTTTTTTTTGAGATCGAACGCATCCTGAGAACCAAAAAACCCAGAGCTTTTATGCTCGAGAATGTCCGCCAGTTGTTGACTCACGACAAAGGCCGGACATTCAAGGTGATTCTGGATCATCTTGAAAAACTCGAGTACTACACGCACTACAAGGTCTTAAACGGGCTGGATTTCGGAGTTCCCCAGAAAAGGGAAAGGATAGTGATCGTCGGATTCAAGGAAAACTTCCCGTTCGAATTTCCGAGTAACGGAAACGAGAAAACGCTTTCCTTAGAAGACGTTCTACTGCCGGAAGACGAAGTCGATGAAAAGTTTTTCATTTCCGAACATATAAAGAAGAAACTGAAAAAGAAAGTCCCCGTTTCGCCAAAGGGCTATACCGTCTGGCACGAAAACAAAGCGGGCAATATCGGCATACATCCTTTTTCATGCGCGTTGCGCGCCAACGCGTCATATAATTATTTGCTGGTGAACGGCAAAAGGCGGCTGACCCCCAGGGAAATGTTGCGGTTGCAGGGTTTCCCCGAATCGTTCAAAATAGTGGTCAACGACTCGCAGGTTCGCAAACAGGCGGGGAACAGCGTCGTGGTTCCGAAGATCGAAGCGGTCGCCAAGGAGATGGTAAAGGCGATGGAATCCGAACCGGTAGTAAAATCTTATCAAGCCGACATATTTATTAAAACAAGGACAATAAAGACATATGCCCACTGAAAAAAAGGCGAAAAAAGCTCTAGACACGATTATAAAGAAATCCCGGGTTCATCTTTACAAGCCGATTCAGATCGCGGAGATATTGCATAAGCACCGTACCGAAGACAACTGGAATCTTGACGACCTGGAATCCTATCGGAATATTTCGAAAAAATGGCGAGACGAGGTCTCGTTGCGTTTGGTCGGTCGAAGAAGCACTTCGAGCCAAAAATATCAGGACAACGTTTTCGAAGCAAATGCCATGCCTCCCGCCTTACTCGAGGAACTGGGGAGATTAAACAAATCGGAGAGCGGATTCGTCGAGGCTTATATTTACAGACAGCTTGAGAAGCGGTTAGGTTCAGTATACGATGTTTTGAAGCATATTCAGGAATCAACACCGGATACCTTTTCTTTGAAAAAGGCGGTCACTCTTTTTCAGAAGAGTCCCGGTTTGCGGAGAAGCATCGATAAAATGTATGAAATCCTTGTATACGCTTTGTTCACGACCATTGTTAGAGCTTTAAAGGTTCAAATCACAGTCGAGGTCGGCAACGAGAATATAGAAATATTAAGGGATTTCAACTCGTTTCTGAAAATGGTTCTGGGCATTGACGAGGACAATCCGAAACTTGTCGCGCCAGCGTCGCTGTACAGAGTCGGAGTCACCAACGCGGCAGACCGCGGTTTGGATATGTGGTCCAACTTTGGAGTGGCATTTCAGGTCAAACACCTTTCCTTGACTCCTCGGGTTGTGGAAGATATCGCAGGCGATATTCTGGCCGACAGAATAGTCATCGTGTGCCTTGATTCAGAAAAGGACGCCATAGAATCGCTTCTGCGGCAAGTCGGCTGGGGAGAACGCATCAAGGGAATTATCACGTTAAATGATTTGATAAAATGGTACGACCTCTGTCTGAGCGATAAATATCGCGACAACCTGGGCGGAACTTTATTGAAAGACGTGGAAAGAGAATTCGCGTCGGAATTCCCTTCCGCCACCGAACTGAAGCCATTCATGGAATCCAGGAAATACAGCGAAGTCGCCCTCCCAAACGGCTGGGAAATCAATTGAGAAGTGGACAACGTTTCGAAAAAGAAACGAAGCGAAATAATGTCCCGCATACGCGATCGCGACAGCGGATTGGAAATCGCTTTCAGAAAAGCTCTTTGGAAATTGGGTTATCGTTACCGAAAAAATCCCCGCGGATACAAAGGCAAACCCGACGTTTTATTAAAATCGAGAAAAACGGTAGTTTTCATCGACTCCTGTTTCTGGCACGGATGCAAGAAGCACTGTCGAATGCCCGGCAGTAGAAAAGAATACTGGGAGACCAAAATTCAAAAGAACATAAAACGGGACAAAGAGGTCACGACGCACTACAAAAAGATGGGATGGCTGGTTTATCGTTACTGGGAACACGATTTGACAACCGATTTCGATCGGATAATCGCTGAATGGCGGAAAAAGGCAAACCTGACCCCTGAAGAATGGCATAGACAAAAATGACAACGGAAAAAACAATCGAAACCGCCATTGTTCATTTGAAGAAAAACGACGGTAATCTGAGAAGGATAATCGATTCAGTCGGGATATATATCCCGCGCCGACGACGGACAGCGTTCGACGCGTTGGCGAGAATCGTGATAGGACAACAATTGTCCGGCAAAGCCGCCGCTTGCATTTATAATCGCGTAAAGGAATTGAACGATAGCAAACATCTTACAGCGACGGATTTCAAAGAACTCTCCAACGAAGAAATCAGGAAGGCGGGTGTTTCACAAGCGAAACTTGAGACCCTGCGAAATATAGTCAAGCGTGAAGAAGATGGATCATTGAATTTACGTCGCTTGAGTAAAGCCAGCGACATTCAGGCTATGGCGGAATTAGTTGAAATAAGGGGCATCGGCGAATGGAGCGCTCATATGTACTTGATGTTCTTTTTAAGACGTTTAGATATTTTTCCCGTTAAAGACATGGGCATTCGCAACGCAATGGACAAGATATACGGAAACAACGGACACGCGCCGAATACCGTGAAAATTTCGGATAAATGGAAGCCGTACAGAACCGTGGCATGCTGGTATCTCTGGCGTTATTTCGACAATAATTTTTAATTGAACATTCGCTCCGGGAGGGGTTTATGGAAAAAACAATCTGGGACTTCAAAAAAGGCGACAAATTCAGGAACGAAGAAGGTTATTTGTGCGAAGTCGTCACTCCCACCGAAGACGGAAAGGGATTGGTGGTAAAGTATCTGGAAGGAGACCTTCCCGATTCTCCCATTCTCCGTTTTTCGAGTCGCCTTGTTTAACAGCCCGGTTGCATCCGGGCACCCGTTTCGACATTTCGAACTCCCCTCCGGTAGGTATCTGCCGAAAGCCGGACCAGGGGGTCCGGCGAAGACGGATTACCAGACAGCGGAAACGGCCGTGAGAACGGGGACCGTTGTGGGTGCCGCCGATATCGCCTTCGGGTGGTGTCGGACGGGCTCCAACGGCCTTTTCAATGAGCGGCCAATCCAGCCCCGCGGCAAGACGCATCTTTTATGCGCCATCGGGCAGGAGCTGATTCAACAGGGATACTGGGTGTTGTATATTCCCTGCAGCCTTTTGGTGCAGAACCTGCTAATTGCCAAGCGAGACTTGAATCTGCAGCAGCTGTTGAAAAGGCTGGCCAAATATTCGGCCCTGATCATCGATGACATCGGTTATGTTCAGCAGAGCCGGGAGGAGATGGAGGTTCTTTTCACGCTGTTGGCGGACCGTTATGAGCGAGGCAGTGTGATGATCACCAGCAATCTGCCCTTTTCGAACTGGGAGAAGATATTCAAGGATCCCATGACTACCGCGGCGGCTATTGACCGCCTGGTTCATCACAGCATTATCCTGGAGTTGAATCTGCCCAGTTACAGGCTGGAACAGTCCAAAAAGAAGATTATTAAAAAGACAACCCCATAAAACAGCAATTATTACTGATACATGGGATTTACTTTTATGAAAACTGATTAAACGGAGGAGGATTTTAAAGCCACGGCAGGCGTTAACTCCAGTCGCCCTACGGGCTCCTTCCGTTAACCCCTGCTATTACAAAAAAACGGGAATTTTAATTGTCGTTAAAGAGAAAAAATAGTTGACGTTGGACACTATTCAGATATTCGGAACCATGAAATGCAAAGATACGCAGAAAGCGATCAGGTTTTTTAAGGAAAGAAGTATTTCGACGCAATTCGTGGATTTAAAGGTAAAAAGCATCAGCAAAGGGGAACTCCATAAAATCAGCCAGCATATTCCGATTGAGGAGCTGATTGATACCGAAGGAAAGCAGTACCGGAAGAGAAACCTGGGTTATATGAAATTCAATATCGAACAAGAACTATTAGATGATCCTCTGCTCTTCCGGACGCCTATAGTAAGAAGCGATATGGGAGTAACGCTGGGATATCAGCCGGATACCTGGAAACAATGGGCGGATGGGTTGAGGGAGTAGGGATGTTATCAAGCCTCATTCGGTATTTCATCAGCCTTACCGAGAGCGAATTTAGTTAAAAAGGGTCCCGTGGTTTCATAGATTATCACGGAAGCCAAGATGACGGTGCTGATGGTGGCGCCGAGGTCAGGATGCGATTCGGAGACGGTTATAGCAAGTCCGATTGCTACCCCAGCCTGCGGTATCAGCCCCATCCCCAAGAAACGTCTCACCGGAAGCTCTGCCCCATATTTTAAACCGGCGAGGTATGAACCCAGATACTTACCGAACGGTCTCAGAATGAGATACGCCACTCCTATTGCGCCGAGATGGGGAATCAGGTCTAAATGCAGGCTTGCTCCGGAAAGAACAAAGAATGCTATGTAAAACGGCATCTCGGTTTGCCTCAGTTCCGCATAGACGAAGCGGTGCATGGTCGATAAATTATTGGTTATGGCGCCTATGATCAGGCATATCATTAGATATGAAATACCGAGAGTCTGCGCTAAGCCGATACCCACCAACAATCCGCCTATTATTACCAGGAGCAATTCCGATAGATCGTCTGTCTTTTGCTCCCAATAGGTGATTATAACCGCAACGACAACGCCGATTATTACCGAAAGTATAAGCTCCTTAAACAAGGTTAAAATGATAGCGGTTATAGCTTCGCCATGAAGCAAGGAAAAAGCGGCGAAAAAAATACGAAAGGAAACCAAGCATATAACGTTGTTCATGGCAACAACGGCTAACAGCGTATCGGTTAACGCGCCGCGGGTTTGGTATTCCCTAATCACCATCAGCGTCACGCCGGGAGCGGTCGCCATTCCGATAGTGCCCAGCAGAATCGACAATCCCGGGTTTCCGCTGACGATATAAGCGCCCAAACCGACAAATATCAGCGCCCCAAAGCTCTCAGCGAGGGCAATATCTATAACCTTTTTGCCCATTTCCCTTAGATGCTTTAATTCAATCTCTCCACCGATGGCAAAAAGTATCAAACCAAGGGCTATATCGTTGACCATGTGAATGTTTTCCAGGGTCCTGGTGGAAACCAGTCCGAGGATTGATGGACCTATGATCAGACCGGTAATCATATATCCGGTAACCTTGGGGATATTTATTTTATGGAAAAACTTACCTCCCAATAAGCCCAGCAATATCACCATGCCAACGCTAAGGAGCTCGTATATCTGCATAGGTTTATATCCTTATTAAATATTTGCCAGCAATTTTAGGGGAAGAGGAATAATAAGTCAATAAATAAATTAAATTGATGTATAAGCGGTATTCCGTCAAGTCGAGCGCAGAATAGGGGGCAGATAAAAAGGCTGCCGGCAAGAAGCCGGCAGCCTAATTTATAGGAGTTTCCTATAACGGACTAAGCTGTATCGGGATTACTTCAACAGCGTCATGCGCTTGGTGAATACTTTTTCACCCGCGGCAAGTTTGTAGAAGTAAATACCGGATGCTTGATCCGCAGCGTTCCATGAAATGTCGTGTCTTCCGGCGTCAACGTGACCATCAACCAATGTAGCCACCTTCTGTCCCATCACGTTGTAAACCTGGAGGTTCACATCGCCGGCTTCGGGCAGTGTAAAGGTAATGGTGGTGGTGGCGTTGAACGGATTCGGATAGCTGCCGATCAGCGCATATTCGGTGGGTACGAAGCTGCCGAAGAATTCGCCTTCGATGAACCATTCATCAGCGCCGTTAGCATTGCGAGCGCCGGTGACGGTGAACGGGAATTC
>CAZLVS010000073.1:0-7436 GCA_964563085.1 uncultured Ignavibacteria bacterium
AACTTTGGATACCCCTTTTGATTACCTTTTTACACATAATTATTGACATTACCAGTATCCGTCAAGCTGCCAAATCCGGGCGATACTTCAAGATTGAGACGCTGGCCGCCGAAAATAGTTATCGAATCCGGTTGACTTTTCCCGATAAATTCATTAAAGTAACTGCGATGATACTTAATTAAAGGAGATTTTGTGGCTAAGTCCGAGGAGCAGGCCCGTATTTTTAAGGTGCTCTCGGTTGAAACCCGCGTTCGGATGCTCGAACTGCTGAAAACCCGCGCCCTGTGTGTGAATGCTCTTGCCAGGGCTTTGGAGATAACTCCGGCGGCGGTTTCTCAGCACCTGCGCATTTTGCGCGACGCCGACGCTGTTATCGCTGACAAGCGGGGATATTTCGTTCATTACCGGGCAAACAGCAAGACTCTGGCTAAGTGGGCTCAAAAAGCTGCGGATCTCCTTAAATCGGATGAGTAATAACCGTAACAAAATGACAAGGAGAATCAGTATGTGTGAAAAAGACAAATGCTGCGAAAGACCCGAAAAGCTCAAAGGCAAGCCGAAAGACTGCACTCCGGAGCAAATTAAAGAGTGCCATGGCGAGACGAAAGAGCATCCCTGTCCATCAAAGACGCCTAAGAAGTGACTCCTGCCATTGTCATTGAGAACCTGAGCAAGTCTTTCGAAGATGTGAGGGCTGTTGTAGATGCCTCTTTCGAGGTTGCCAGGGGCGAACTCTTCGGCTTTCTCGGCCCTAATGGCGCCGGCAAGACTACCACCATCAACATGCTCACAGGTCTGGCGCGGCCGGATTCCGGATCAATCAGAATAAGCGGTATGGACTGCACTGAAAATCCCAGAGCCGCTCAACATCTGGTTGGCGTGGTGCCGGACGAGAGTAACCTTTATCCCGAACTCACGGGGTTCGATAATCTCTGCTTCTGCGCCTCGCTTTATGGAATCGGCAAGAAAGAACGGCAGAGCAGAGCCAAAGAACTGCTTGAGATGTTCGGCTTAATGCAGGCAGCGGATCGCAAATTCGCCGGGTATTCAAAAGGGATGAAACGTAAACTCACAATCGCCGCCGGCATAATCCACCAGCCTCAGATTCTCTTCCTGGATGAGCCGACTACAGGAATAGATGTTGCCAGCGCCCGTCAGCTTCGCCAGCTAATAGACGATTTACACCAAAGCGGGACGACAATCTTCCTGACCACGCACTATATCGAGGAAGCAGAGCGGCTTTGCGACCGAATCGCTTTTATCGTATCCGGCAGGATTATCCAAATCGATACGGTCGACCACCTCGTGCAGCCCGTCAAAGCCCGGCATATCGTCGCGATTATATGCACCAACTCAATACAAGATATCCGGAGCCGCCTCCAATCATCGTTTCCCGAACTCGCTTTTACCTTCAAACGAAGCGGAACGATTCGAGTCGAATCAGACCAACCAATCGGGGTAGGACCGATTATCCGCTTTCTTGAAGATAATGGAACTGATGTCGTCGAAGCCCGCAGAATACGTCCCTCCCTCGAGGATGTCTTTGTCCGCGTCACCGGCTTGGAGGCAGAGGCGATGCAAAAAGAGAAGGAGAAAAAGGGAGGCGGGCAGTGAGACTCTGGATTGCTTTCTGGAATATCCTGCTCAAGGATATGCGGACGTATTACCTGAAGCCGCCCAACATTAGCTGGGGACTGATTTTCCCGTTGGCTTGGACCGGAATGTTCTTCGTCAAATCCGGAGCTGAACTGGGCAGCATCGCTACCCTGCTTCCCGGCGTAGCGGCAATTTCTATCCTGTTTGGCACCACTTCAATGTTGTCGGTAACCGTTACCTTCGAAAAGAAGAACCGCTCTTTCGAGAGGCTTCTTCTGGCTCCCATCCCCTTCGAACTGTTGATGCTGGCTAAGACCGGCGGAGCCATTCTGTTTGGCGTAGCCAACGCCTTCGTCCCTGTTATCATGGCAGCCTTTTTTATGGATCTATCCGTACTCTCCTGGATCGTTTTCATTCCAACCATATCCATGATCGCTGTCGCTTCGACTTTCCTTGGCCTTTTCATTGCGGTTTCGGTCAGCGAGGTGTTCGAAGCCCAGACTTTTTCTAACTTTTTTCGCTTTCCCATGATTTTTCTGTGCGGATTATTCTTTCCCATCGAGAAACTCCCGATCTTCCTGAAACCGCTCTCCTATATCTTGCCCCTGACTTATGGCGCTGATGCGCTGCACGGGTCTATTCACGGCGCCAGCGTGATGCCTATTTCATTTGACCTGTCGGCTTTGGGGGTATTTTGCATAGCTCTCTTTGTATTGAGCCTTCAAATGATCAGGAGGCGCTGGATTGCCTAACTCAAATATCAGTGATGAGTCCTTAATGCAGGCTGTCTGTCATGGAGACCTTGGAGCCTTTGAGCAGCTTGTACGACGCCACCAGGTCTGGGTCTGGAAAATTGCATATCGCTTTCTTAATGACAAACAAGAGGCTGAGGATACAACACAAGAAGCTTTTCTTAGGCTTCTTGATGCATCACGCCGCTACAAAGCCACCGCTAAATTCAGGACTTACCTTTACCAGATAGTCTTTCGCCTTTGCCTGGACCGAGAAAGAAAAATGAAGCCTCAATATCTTGCGGAACTTCCTGACTGCCCTGACGCTCAACCAAGTGCGGACAAGAAGCTTGAACATCAAGAGGTAACAGCCGAAATCGACGCCGCATTAAGGGCTCTGCCGCCGGATTACCGCATGGTTATCATTCTCAGGTACTTTGAGGGGCTGAGCGGCGCGGAAATCGCCGATGCCATAAAAAAATCGCCCAAAGCGGTAGAGAGGCTTCTGGCGCGGGCGAGAGAGAGACTGAAACCTTTGTTACGCAAGTATTATGAAGAATAATCATCTGCCAAGAGGGGGATTTGGGAGACTCGTTCGTTTAACCCAATGAGGAGAATTGATGAACTGTCAGGATATTCAGAACAGATTTAATAGCTACGTAGACGGCCAGCTATCCGGAAGCGAGCGAAACCAGGTGGAAGCTCATTTGAAGGAATGCCGTTTATGCAAAGCGGCGTTAGCTGAAATTGACTCTTTGGCTGCTGTGCTTCTACAGGCAGACAACCCCCCAGCGCCTTCCAACTTGACGGATAAGATTATGGCGGCAGCGCAAGATCGTTTTGTCCAGGAACCATCAACATTCTGGAACCCGGTAGCATGGTTGCGGCTGGCTTCTGTTCCAATGCAAGCGGCGGCAGCAGGAGTCTTGGTCGTTGGTCTGAGTCTGGGATTCACATTGGGGAAGTCGATAGCGGAATCACCTGAGCCGCAGGCGACTGCCGGTTCACAGGCGGATCCGCTCGAAATTTACCAACTCAACTTTTTTAATGATGCGCCTTCGGGATCCTTGGCTGACAGCTATTTGGCTCTTATCACAACCGGTAATGAAGGGGAAAAATGATGATGTGGAAGAAAATCGCCCCATTGCTGATAATTCTCTCGGTATCACTAAACATTGCTTTCATTAGCGCCTGGGTTATGCAAGCGGCAAAGGAACAACCGAGTAATTCCGAACCGCGTGACCAGGCTTGCGGGGGAAGCGCATGCCTCCTGCATCGAAACCTTAATGTCACTGACGAACAACGGAGACAACTGGAGCCCCGCCTGGCTCAATTTAAAACCGAGTCAGAGATTTTCTGCAGCGATATTCAGCGTTTGAGAGGAGAGCTTATTGATCTGATCGCTTCGCCTCAGGCCGATAGCGAGGCAATTACCCTGAAGCAAGATCAGATTATGGCCGGTCAGCGCAAAATGCAGGAACATGTGATCGCCCACTTGCTGGCGGAAAAGCAAACGCTTACTAACGAACAACAGATAAGACTTTTTGATATGATAAGAGAGAATACGGGATGCGTTACCGGCAACTCGATGAATATTACTGATTCCATTCGGAAAGCTCAATCAGGACTTCAATCGAATATTAATAATTAACAATAAAAAACTGTTGAATCTTGTAACCCAAAGGAGTAAAAAAAATTGAGAAAGCTATCATTATTAGTGCTGGTCGCTGTTTTACTGGGGGTTGGCATCTACACCGTCCTTGCCTACGCCGATAAAAGCGGCAATGACGCCATCAACACTACAGATCAGGCAGCTGTCCTAAACATTGAGCAGAATACCGATCACGCTGTTCAGAACTCCAAACATCCCGGATGTCCTTCCGATTGCGGGCACACGGGAAACTGCACAAAAGACTGTCCCAATTTTGCAGACAAGAACGGCGACGGTAAATGCGACCGTCAAGGAGCATGCCGCACTGACTGTCAGCCGGAAAAATGTCCCGGTCATGCCAATGGAGGGTGCGGGAAACACTAACCCGGTGTTTTTACATGGGACCTGTTGGGTCTGGAGATTGAAAAGCTATGGTACACCTTGGCTTGATATCCGAGGTGTACTCTTTTAGAAAAATGGCTCCAGGTGCAGGCTATCGTCATTTTACTCGCGCCGGATAACATAGGAGTGATTATTGTTCTTCCCTGAAGCGGGCATCGAAGTTGATCTTTGGATCCCTCCCCTGGTCGCCTTCGAACTGTTGATGCTGGCTAAGACCGGCGGAGCCATTCTGTTTGGCGTAGCCAACGCCTTCGTCCCTGTTATCATGGCAGCCTTTTTTATGGATCTATCCGTACTCTCCTGGATCGTTTTCATTCCAACCATATCCATGATCGCTGTCGCTTCGACTTTCCTTGGCCTTTTCATTGCGGTTTCGGTCAGCGAGGTGTTCGAAGCCCAGACTTTTTCTAACTTTTTTCGCTTTCCCATGATTTTTCTGTGCGGATTATTCTTTCCCATCGAGAAACTCCCGATCTTCCTGAAACCGCTCTCCTATATCTTGCCCCTGACTTATGGCGCTGATGCGCTGCACGGGTCTATTCACGGCGCCAGCGTGATGCCTATTTCATTTGACCTGTCGGCTTTGGGGGTATTTTGCATAGCTCTCTTTGTATTGAGCCTTCAAATGATCAGGAGGCGCTGGATTGCCTAACTCAAATATCAGTGATGAGTCCTTAATGCAGGCTGTCTGTCATGGAGACCTTGGAGCCTTTGAGCAGCTTGTACGACGCCACCAGGTCTGGGTCTGGAAAATTGCATATCGCTTTCTTAATGACAAACAAGAGGCTGAGGATACAACACAAGAAGCTTTTCTTAGGCTTCTTGATGCATCACGCCGCTACAAAGCCACCGCTAAATTCAGGACTTACCTTTACCAGATAGTCTTTCGCCTTTGCCTGGACCGAGAAAGAAAAATGAAGCCTCAATATCTTGCGGAACTTCCTGACTGCCCTGACGCTCAACCAAGTGCGGACAAGAAGCTTGAACATCAAGAGGTAACAGCCGAAATCGACGCCGCATTAAGGGCTCTGCCGCCGGATTACCGCATGGTTATCATTCTCAGGTACTTTGAGGGGCTGAGCGGCGCGGAAATCGCCGATGCCATAAAAAAATCGCCCAAAGCGGTAGAGAGGCTTCTGGCGCGGGCGAGAGAGAGACTGAAACCTTTGTTACGCAAGTATTATGAAGAATAATCATCTGCCAAGAGGGGGATTTGGGAGACTCGTTCGTTTAACCCAATGAGGAGAATTGATGAACTGTCAGGATATTCAGAACAGATTTAATAGCTACGTAGACGGCCAGCTATCCGGAAGCGAGCGAAACCAGGTGGAAGCTCATTTGAAGGAATGCCGTTTATGCAAAGCGGCGTTAGCTGAAATTGACTCTTTGGCTGCTGTGCTTCTACAGGCAGACAACCCCCCAGCGCCTTCCAACTTGACGGATAAGATTATGGCGGCAGCGCAAGATCGTTTTGTCCAGGAACCATCAACATTCTGGAACCCGGTAGCATGGTTGCGGCTGGCTTCTGTTCCAATGCAAGCGGCGGCAGCAGGAGTCTTGGTCGTTGGTCTGAGTCTGGGATTCACATTGGGGAAGTCGATAGCGGAATCACCTGAGCCGCAGGCGACTGCCGGTTCACAGGCGGATCCGCTCGAAATTTACCAACTCAACTTTTTTAATGATGCGCCTTCGGGATCCTTGGCTGACAGCTATTTGGCTCTTATCACAACCGGTAATGAAGGGGAAAAATGATGATGTGGAAGAAAATCGCCCCATTGCTGATAATTCTCTCGGTATCACTAAACATTGCTTTCATTAGCGCCTGGGTTATGCAAGCGGCAAAGGAACAACCGAGTAATTCCGAACCGCGTGACCAGGCTTGCGGGGGAAGCGCATGCCTCCTGCATCGAAACCTTAATGTCACTGACGAACAACGGAGACAACTGGAGCCCCGCCTGGCTCAATTTAAAACCGAGTCAGAGATTTTCTGCAGCGATATTCAGCGTTTGAGAGGAGAGCTTATTGATCTGATCGCTTCGCCTCAGGCCGATAGCGAGGCAATTACCCTGAAGCAAGATCAGATTATGGCCGGTCAGCGCAAAATGCAGGAACATGTGATCGCCCACTTGCTGGCGGAAAAGCAAACGCTTACTAACGAACAACAGATAAGACTTTTTGATATGATAAGAGAGAATACGGGATGCGTTACCGGCAACTCGATGAATATTACTGATTCCATTCGGAAAGCTCAATCAGGACTTCAATCGAATATTAATAATTAACAATAAAAAACTGTTGAATCTTGTAACCCAAAGGAGTAAAAAAAATTGAGAAAGCTATCATTATTAGTGCTGGTCGCTGTTTTACTGGGGGTTGGCATCTACACCGTCCTTGCCTACGCCGATAAAAGCGGCAATGACGCCATCAACACTACAGATCAGGCAGCTGTCCTAAACATTGAGCAGAATACCGATCACGCTGTTCAGAACTCCAAACATCCCGGATGTCCTTCCGATTGCGGGCACACGGGAAACTGCACAAAAGACTGTCCCAATTTTGCAGACAAGAACGGCGACGGTAAATGCGACCGTCAAGGAGCATGCCGCACTGACTGTCAGCCGGAAAAATGTCCCGGTCATGCCAATGGAGGGTGCGGGAAACACTAACCCGGTGTTTTTACATGGGACCTGTTGGGTCTGGAGATTGAAAAGCTATGGTACACCTTGGCTTGATATCCGAGGTGTACTCTTTTAGAAAAATGGCTCCAGGTGCAGGCTATCGTCATTTTACTCGCGCCGGATAACATAGGAGTGATTATTGTTCTTCCCTGAAGCGGGCATCGAAGTTGATCTTTGGATCCCTCCCCTGGTCGCCTTCGTTATCTCTTTCTTCACCTCAATGGGTGGTGTGTCTGGCGCGTTTTTGCTGTTACCCTTCCAGATGTCATTTCTGGGATACACTAACCCATCGGTGAGCGCCACGAACCAATTGTTCAACATAATAGCCATACCCAGCGGCGTATATCGCTATTGGCGCGAGGGTAGAATGATATGGCC
>CAZLVS010000074.1:0-6650 GCA_964563085.1 uncultured Ignavibacteria bacterium
CTACATCCGATGCTGATCCCGGATACCTGGTTTATGACGACTTCGTCGATGGAGGCGTAATAGACGGGATACACTTCTGGGGATTAGACCTTTATAACAACGGTGGTTGGATTGATTGTGACGAAGACCCGACAACCTTTGAAATTATCTTCTACGAGGATGATAGCGGTGTGCCGGGCGATATTGTGACTAATTATGAAGTAGATATCAGCCCGAATCCGACCGGACTCGAATATTCCGGTTTCGAACTTAACGATTACACCGCCGAATTAGATCCGCCGGTTATAATCAACGAAGGTTGGGTGTCCATCCAGGGCATTAGCGGCAATGATTGCTGGTTCCTGTGGATGAGCAGCGGCGAAGGCACCGACGGTCACTCCTACCAGTGGGATGGAAACACATTGACAGACCGCGATTATGATCAGTCAATGTGCTTGGTCGGCACGGTTTCCGGAATCGATGATGAAGTCGACGCAACTCCGTCTTCGTTTGAGCTGGTGGGCAATTATCCCAACCCGTTCAACGCCAAGACCAATATCGTCTTCGACGTACCTACCCGCAGCGAAGTGAAGCTTTCGGTCTACAACATGCTGGGGCAGAAGGTCGAGACTCTGGTTGACGGCAATCTTGACGCCGGTAGACATACAGTCAATTTCGATGCCGGGAAACTTTCCAGCGGCGTTTATTTCTACAAATTGACCGCCGGCGAGAAGGTTATAACCAGCAAGATGAACCTGATCAAGTAACCTGTTCGGATCCGAACTCCCGAAGAACATCTTCGATGAAAATCGGGAAGGTTCGGAATCATAGCAAACCTTTTAAAATGCCTATCTCCGAGGAGATAGGCATTTTAGTTTGATGACAAAGTGGGTTAACCTGGATTATTCATAAATTTCGTAATCGGCAGCGGAAGCCTTGTGCTTCCGGCGTTTTTTGTAATCTTCAATTGCAAACCGTAAATGAACTACTTCTATTGAACTCCCGAAGGGCGAGCCTTCGGCTGCGAACTACTAATCTTTATGAATTATCCGGGTTAAAGGATTCGAGACCTCGGACTTCAGTCCTCGTAACATAAAGTACGGCTAAGAGATGCAGGACGGGTTAAAACCGGTCGTTACTAACGACGGTGATTCTCATCAAACTGAAATTCGGGTATCATTTTTAAACCAGGCCTTTTGTGTTTATCAACACTCTCGAGGCATACGAGTTTACGCGCCTGCGGCGTGGATGCATGCCTTGCACGACATGATATGACTTGCGAATATAGCCAAGGCTTCGCCCCTGCCAGCTTCAGGCCGGTTGACCATACCGCCCTCGTGGATAATTGCGTGCTATTGAATCAGATTCTTACCCGGCAGGAGTCGGGTAATCATTCGATTGTTGATTAATTGTATAACGATGATCCGGATTGAGACGATGATTGTGGATGACGGTCAGAGTAAATTAGATCTTTAATACATCCTTTAATAGCCCCTCAACATCGGTAACTTTAAAGGGCTTATGCAGAAAGCCGTCCGCGTCGGTTAGGACTTTTTGGGTATCGGGCGCGGAAACGGAGTAACCTGTGATAACTACAACAGGGAGGTCAGGATAGTCCTTCTTCACGGCGCGGAAAAGCTCCTCGCCGCTCATACCGGGCATTTTCAGATCGGTTATGACCATATCATAGCGTTCACTTTTCAGATGCTTGAGCGCTACATCTCCGCTTTCGACATTCACTCCCTTAAAATCAAATACATCTAAGATCTCCGTTAACAGGGATGACATGTTTTGATTATCATCAACAATAAGTATTTTTCTGTTTATTCCTGCAGCCATGACCTTTCTCCCTCTTCTAAGGAATTTCCATTAGCATACTGCATATCCATGTATCCCCCAGCTACTGTCAACTTGTAAGTTACGCTGTGATTCCGATTTCTGGTTTTATGGTTGTTCTGAGAGAATTATCGGCAACAGTATGACTGTATTTACAGGCGAAAAGACTATTGTTGAAATATAAGGCAATCCGTGCCGAAAGTGAATATACCGATGATCCTCTAATGAATAGACGGCTGCTGAAAGCGCAGTTATGAGCGCCATAATCCAAAATGTTCAGATTATTCACAGAGATTCGGATTTACTTGATTAAGTGTTTGCCATACCGATAAATTTAGTGTAATTTTGATTGGTTTTTTTTCAACATTGATCCCGTATTCATACGGCGTTGCTGTCCAAATCAGTAACTATTGAGGTTATTATGACTAAATCGATAAAAACGATAATAGGGGCGACTGTTCTGATGCATTTGTTCATGTTTATTCCGGCGTTCGCCGATTCCGGAACATTTACTCTGACCTTTTTCGTTGGCGATGTTTCAACCAAGTTAAATCCTGAAGATAATTGGCAGCAGGCTGAACTTAAGCAAAACCTGAAGAAGGAATCGGAGATTAAAACCGGCATTGAATCCCGAGCGGAGCTTGTCACTGACAACAATTCCGTCCTGAGGGTGGGTGAAAACAGCCATTATTTGATAGAGCAATTGAAAAGCGGCGATTCCCGCGATAAAACAGAGGGCAAGCTTTTTAAGGGGCGTTTGTGGGCGAAAATCAAAAAGGTGACGGGTAAGGAAAGCGAGTTCAATACGCGCACCACGACCGCTGTCGCTGCCGTTCGGGGAACCGTCTTCCGGATGGATGTATTGCAGGATTCATTGACGGAGTTGTATGTTTATAACGGCACAGTTGAGGTGGGAGGACCATCATGGGCGCCGGATCACGGTAAACCGAGAAAATGGAGCGCTCCCAAACAGGTTGAGGGGCCTAAAGAGGTTGATATGGAGGAGTGGACCGAGATTGTAAAAGCTCAGCAACGGTTGGTTATCGGACCCAAGGGCGTTGTAAGCAAGGAGGAATTTGATTTGGAGGAAGACAAAACGGAGGATTGGGTGGCGTTTAATTTGGAGAGGGATTCTATTCAAACCGAATCGGAAATCAAGGAATAGCCGCATGAGCTTCAAAAGTATTCCGGCTATTGCGCTGGGTTTGACGGCTTTATTAATCGTATCCTGCGGAGCTCCAAAAACCGAGATCTCCGTTTTGCGCCCATCCGAGGTGGACATGTCCAATCATCGGAACATAGCGATAGCGGATTTCAGCGGCGAGGGGAATTCCGGCAGAGCTGCTGCAATGAAATTGACCGCCTCTCTTTTTAACTCGGACTATTTCACCATAATGGAACGAAGCCGTATTCGGGAGCTCCTCTCCGAGCAAGCTCTCGGAATTTCCGGCGCGGTTGATCCCGAATCAGCGGCTGAGCTGGGACGGGTGCTGGGTGTGGATGCAATAATCTTCGGCGAGGTGGATGCGTATTCGGTCGAGGATGAAGGCGGTACTGAAAAAGTAACCAAGAGAGTTTGGACCGGTGAATACGAAAGGGATGAGGATGGTAATATCATCTACGAAAAAACCTTGTTCGGGAAAGTTAAAAAGAAAAAGTACCGGGAAGAACTGGTTGACCAGCCCTATATTATACGAAGCGGAGGCGTGCAGGTCTCTTTTCGCGTAGTAGATGTGGAAACTGCGGAACTGCTGGCGGTTAAGACCGCTTTTTCAGATTACTCCAAAAAAGCATCCGGCAGTTACGAGATCGGCAAACTGAAACCTAAAGATGCGATATTATCATCTTTGACAGAACAAGCGGTATCGCAGTTTATACCGGTTATCGCTCCCTATAAGGTACAGGTAACCAAGAAGTTCGAAAAAACCAATGACCGCTCAAAACAGGCAATCAAGTTAGTGCAGTCCGGTTTACCGGAGAAAGCTCTGCCGATTTTCGAAAGCGAAGCCCGGCAAAATCCCTCGGCGAAATCATCATACAATCTTGGAGTCTGCTATGAGGTGCTTGGCAGATATGAAGACGCCGAAGAAGAATATGATAAGGCGGTGACAATCGAGCCCAAGGATTTGTATATTCAAGCGCTTAAGAATGTCCGTCAGTTAAAAGAGGAACGCCGGGTATTGGAAGACCGGCAATAAATTCGTCAATCACTATCAAATCACCATCCTTCCCATAGATCTTAATTGCTCATTGTAGAAAACATTCGTCCAGGCAGTATAGCGGCGGAGCTGCAAATTGATTCCGGTTCTAAGCTGATTTCCATAAATGGGAACGTAATACGGGATACGCTGGATTTCGTCTATCATTCCGATGATACCTTGCTGGAGATTCTAATTGAAGATGTTAATGGTGAGCAGGTTATCTATGAGATAGAAAGAGAATCGGACGATGATCTCGGATTTGAATTCGAGCAGGATAGAATACGCTGCTGCGCCAACAAATGTATCTTCTGTTTCATCGATCAGCTCCCGCAGGAGCTTCGGGATAGCCTCTATATAAAGGATGAGGACTATCGTCTTTCGTTTTTGGACGGAAATTTCATTACGCTTACTTCGGTAACAGAGAGGGATTTGCAGCGTGTTATCGATTACCGCCTCTCTCCTCTATATGTTTCGGTTCACACTACCAATGAGCCGTTGCGAAGAATGATGCTGGGCAGAAAGAAGCTGCGACCGGTAATGCCGACACTGAGAAGGCTGACCGATGCCGGCATTGATGTCCACACCCAGGTGGTGCTCTGCCCGGGCTATAACGATGGCGAGGAATTGGAGAGAACGGTACTGGAATTGGGTGAATTGCGTCCCCAATTAGTATCACTCGGTATAGTACCGGTGGGATTAAGCGCTCACCGACAGGGATTACCTGAGTTAACGCCGGTGGATAAATGCAAAGCTGCCGAGGTGATTAATTCCTGGGGAGAGCAAAGGCAAAAACGATTCAGAAAAGACGGCGGTAACGGTTTTGTTTATCTTGCCGATGAGTTCTACCTCTTAGCCGATCTGCGGATACCCGATGCCCATTATTATGATGACTATTACCAGTACGAAAATGGGATCGGTATGCTTAGATCGTTTCTGGACGATTTTCACAAAGAAAAGAGAAAGCTGTCCGGGAAAAAGCGCAGGCAATTGATTCGGATAAGCATCGTTACGGGTACGCTGATGGCTCCGGTGTTTCGCAACGATTTGATTCCCGAATTGAACGAGGCGCTTGTCAACATTGAACTGAATCTCGTGCCTGTGCGAAATCGTCTTCTGGGGGAATCGATAACCGTCAGTGGATTAATCTCAGGTAAAGACATCATCAACGATTACAGAAACAGCGGTTTGGATTCGGATTTAATCTTGCTGCCACCTAACTGTTTCAACACTGACGGCATGACTCTTGATAATTACACTCCCGATTCGATCTCCGATGAACTGAACGCGCACATTAAAGTTGGTTCGTATGATTTAGCAGCATCTTTGGCAGGTGTGTTCGGTGAAACAGGATAAACGATCTCTCTGATTTCTGAGCGAATGCACCAAAGGCGAAGGTTTGACGCCGCATATCGGATTTTACATACGGTTGTGCGCTGTCGTTATTGTGTGATAGCCTTATTTTGGGGTTGCGTAATTGGAGGGTATATATTAAGTTATAAGGTTTAATTATTCGAGGAGAAAATATGGCATTTCAAAAGATAGTAATTGTCGGCGCCGGCGTGATGGGGCAGGGGATTTCCCGCGTTATCGCCGCCACCGGCACCGAAGTGGTTTTAATAGATAAAGATCAGGAACTTGCTGATAAAGGGCTGGAAGGAATCGGCGAATCGATGGATCGGGAGATCGAAAAATGGGGGCTGACCCATTCGGAGAAGAAAGCTATTTTGTCCCGTATTTCCGCCAAATCCGACCTAAAGGAGGCGGCAAAGGTTGGGATGGTTATTGAGGCGATCCATGAGGATTTAAGGGCGAAATGCGACCTGTTCAAGCAACTCGATGAGATATGCCGCCCCAATGCGATCCTGGTAACCAATACGTCCACACTCTCCATTACCGAGATAGCCGCCGCTACCAATCGTCCGGACAAAGTAATCGGTATGCATTTCTTGAATCCGGTAGCGAAGATACCGTTGGTGGAAGTGGTTCGCGGGCTTAAAACGTCGGTTGAAACATACCGGATTATCGAGGAATTCGCATCGGAATTGGGGAAAACCGCTATCTCAGTTTCCGAATATCCCGGTTATGTAACCACGCGGATTATTGTGCCGATGCTTAACGAAGCGATGCATGTGCTGATGGAGCGGATCGCATCGGCGGATGATATCGATAAGGCGATCAAGCTTGGTTTCGGTTTGAATATCGGCCCGCTGGCGCTTGCTGACCAAATGGGTTTGGATGAAGTGATGAGCTGGATGGAGAATCTGCTCAACGAACTTTCCGAGCATAAATATAATCCCTGCCCTCTCTTACGGAAAATGGTGCGCGCCGGGCATCTGGGGGTGAAGACCGGTCAGGGGTTTTTCGCGTATGATGAGGAAGGGAATAGGATTAAGGAATAATGTGCTGTCACTGATTTCAGCGCAGCCACATGCGATTCCGATTCTATCGGCAATGTCACTTATCAGTGCCGTCCGGCAGCCCCGAAACTGCCTCAAAACATCGGTTAGATTGCTTCGTCACGGCTCCTCGATGCAATCGGGGCAATGTCAGAAACAGAAGTCATTACGAGCCCGAGGCTTGCCGAGGGTGCGGCAATCTCCTTTTCTCACGCAATGCTTTAACCCGGATAATTCA
>CAZLVS010000075.1:0-6399 GCA_964563085.1 uncultured Ignavibacteria bacterium
TATAGCAATCCCTATTTTACTTTAGTAATTCTACAAACTTCGGTTAAAATCCTCGCAACCTACTAATATTTAAACACTTATATCTTATAACCGACCTTTTTCAGTTGTTTCCTAATCTCCTCGTCCAACCGCTTTTCCTCAGCCATCTGCTGGCTCAATTCCGCTGTTAAGGATTTCATCTTTTCCTCAAAAAGTACGCCGTCATCTTCTTCATCGGGAATACCCACGTAACGTCCCGGGGTCAGGACATATTTATGTTTTTCAATCTCTTCCAACTTAGCGGATTTGCAGAATCCCTTTATATCCTCATAATTGCTCTTTTCTTTTCGCCATTCATGGTAAGTACTGGTTATTTTCGCTATATCCTCTTCGGAAAATACCCGATGCGTGCGGTCTATCATGTGGCCAATTTCGGCAGCGTCAATGAAAAGGATTTCACCGGTTCTTTTTCTGTCCCCATTACCGGTTTTCTTACGGGATATAAACCAAAGGCAAGCGGGAATACCGGTGTTATAAAATAGCTGTTTGGGCAAAGCAACAATGCAATCTATCAGGTCTGCATCTACGATACTTTTTCTGATTTCCCCCTCTCCTGAAGTGTTAGAGGATAGGGAACCGTTAGCCAGGACAAGCCCCATTATGCCTTTTGGCGACAAATGATATATCATGTGCTGCATCCAAGCGAAATTGGCATTGCCTGTCGGCGGAACGCCATATTTCCAGCGCGGGTCCTTCCTCAATAATTCCCCATTCCAGTCACTATCATTAAAGGGCGGATTAGCTAATATATAATCGGCTTTTAAATCAACGTGGGCGTCTTTTAAGAATGAACCCTCATTATTCCATCTAACCTGTGAACCATCTATTCCGCGGAGGGCAAGATTCATCCGGCACAAACGATAGGTCGTCTGGTTACTTTCCTGCCCGTACAAAGAAATATCGTTAAGTTTTCCTTTATGGCCCTTAACGAATTTCTCACTCATAATGAACATTCCGCCGGAACCACAACAAGGATCAAATACTCTGCCTTTATATGGTTCTATCATTTCTACCAATAACTGGACTATTGATTTGGGAGTATAGAACTGACCCCCTTTTTTGCCTTCCAAGGCGGCAAATTCTCCTAAGAAATATTCATAGACTCTCCCAAGAACGTCTTTGCTCTTAGAAGCTTCATCGCCAAGAGCAATATTCCCTATCAGATCGATTAATCCCCCTAATGAGGTTTTATCCAAATTTGGTCGTGCATATACTTTGGGTAGAATTCCCTTAAGTGTCTGGTTCTCCTTCTCAATGGCTTCCATTGCGTCATCGACGTCTTTTCCGATTGTAGGTTGCTTCGCCCGTGAATGGAGATATGACCAACGCGCCTTTTTAGGAACCCAGAATACGTTTTCACCTCGGTATTCGTCAGGGTCTTCCGGGTCGGCTCCTTCGTATTGCCCTTTTCCACTTACGAGCTTAGAATGTAAGTCCTTAAAAGAATCGGATATGTATTTTAGAAATATAAGCCCAAGGACAATGTGTTTGTATTCAGCGGCATCGATATTCTTGCGGAGCTTATCGGCGGCCCTGAAAAGAGTTTTTTCAAAGCTTTCCGAGTTCTTTTGATTCGTATTTTTAGCCATAGCTACAAATTATTATTCCTTTTAATAATTATGTTTTTCCCGTCATGTTTAATATTTTGACAGATAGCCCTTTATTAGAGGCCATTACTAATTATCTATGAAGTTATAATACAATAAAATGACCATAAAAGTAAACAGAATTTTAATTTCAGTTAAATTTAAAAGGGCTTAACATAAAGCTAAGCCCCATTTAGTAAAACTCCCCCTTAGTCTTTAAACCAATAATGCCCCAGCGCGTCTCTCCAGATTGACTCCGCGTCAATGTGTGGTAATTCTCTAGCATGAGCGGTTAATCCCTGAATCATGCCCCATAAAGTGGATACATCCTCGCCTTCGGATTTTCCAGTATCGTAAGCGGCTGTTATTTCTTTTCTGGTAAAAGGTTTCGATTCGAACCATACAAGAACATCGCTGATAATGAACCCTACTCGTTTTTGCATCGCTCTGTAAACCGTATCCTTGATATTATCGTCCATGCGGTTATTTTCTACGAAACGATTCAATGTCGGAAGCGCTTGGAAAGTAAAGCGGCCATTGGCATGCGTTCTATGGATAATCCGCAGTTCCTCGGCCTGTTCGGCTCCTTGATCAGTGACCTTAAAATGCTCTAATGTAGTCAACTGGAAACTGTTAGGTCATATCACACAATTCAACTCACTGCTAAAAAGACGCCAAATAATCAAAGATACAAAATCCTTTATAATCGCATAATCTATATGATACGTAATTCTGGGCGATTCAGAAAATGACGAGGTTTATCCTCATCTTCAGGATGATGGTCTTTATCAGTACAAAGATAAATCATTGTTGAGTTATTTCGCTTTATTGGCGTTTCCACAATTTTATCTGGATCATGATAGTCCAGATGTTGGCACAAGATTTCATTATTGTGATTACAATATGCACACCTTATCTGGGGTTTTAAACGGCTGTCTGATTTGACTAATGGATCTAAAGCTATATGTAATCCAATGTCACCAGTTAGGGCGTGAACATGACGTTTTCTGACTTGCCGTATCCCCCTCACCTTCTGAGTAGGGATATTGCCCTCTACCATATTAAGCCAACAAGCAACTGTATGCCGAGAGCTGAACAATTCTTCTGGGAGTTCGCCTACTACAAATATGCGACCAGTTACACTTTTATCAACCCAATGTTTTCTCATGTTTTCAAAGAGTTCGTAGATACCGAGTATACCTAAATGAAAGTTGTATTTCCATGGAATCAAACTGCAAATACACAGGAATTCCAAAAGCACATATGAAGTAATATCAAAGTCATTATCGGTGTCAAGTCCGACACTATATTCATTTTGAGCGGTTTTGAACTGCCGATGAATTTCCTCGTTAAGCTCGCTTGAAATCGGTAATTTCATACTCTCAAAGGCCTTTATCAGTGTTGTTTCGTATCCTTCTTGAAGTCTACTTGAGTCATTAAGCTTGCCGTGATTTAGGGTATATTCGCCTAACCAATCCTGTATCTCTCTTCTCTCGCCAAGCCATTCATTATCTTTATATTTACCTCTGCATTGTATTTTTGCCTCTAAGGCTTTAGCTGGGACAAGGTTTAAAGAAATTAGCATATGTAGGAACTCGAGTGTTTTATCTGCGAAATCATCTGATGTCACGCTTTTAAACCAATTTCTTAAGAGCGACAGGAGCGGGTGCGGATTGTCCATATTGTGCCAAGTATACTTTTCTTCAAGACTAATTATAGATGCAAGTTCTCTTAATCTTATATCACCCAAGTGTGCCACGAGGACATCACAGTCCCTGTAGTGTTCGGTAATCCTACAAGTTTTATTCCCTTCACCCCTACCCGCTAAATTTACTCCATAAGCCCCGGTATCGCCAGTATATCCAACTACAGCTACTGGTTTAGGGTATTTCTTCTTGCTCTTACTCTTAGAAATATCAAACAAGTGAAATTTGAGTCCAACAGATGCTGTTTTACCAATAACATCGTCATGCCATGCGGGAATAATCTCTAATTTCATACTGTATTCATTAATTAAATCCAAGATAACATTATTACCCCTAAATGGTCCCCTTTGCCAATCCTGGGTATCCTTGTTCCACGTGAGAGTAGGTAGATTTATTATGCGACCAATGCGTACATCAGCTGCTTGTAACCAGGATGCGAATTTTTTAGCAGCGCTTTCATTTAAGAATAAATCTAGATATTTTATCCTAATTTTCTGTCCAATACTCCGATGATAATCATTCCATTCCTTTATAAGCGTTGTAATATTCGAAAAATCATCATCATGGTCAGGATGCGAATGTGTTATTATCACAGCGTCAATATCAGACAGGGAAAACCCTTCATCATAGAAGTTCTGTATGAAGTCAAAACCAGGATCAATAACCAAGCCTTTTCCGTTCCACAATAGAAAATAACCTCCACCGCGGAGTTTTCTATTACTTGGTCTTGGAATCTTGGGATTAAAGGACTGCCAACGCCGTAAGACTACGAATTTGCTTTTAGTTTGCCCGGATTTCTTAATTTCTAACTTACCAAGTGCTGCCAAAACCCCATTATATACAGTGTCCTGGCTCAGGTCACCTGATCCTCTACGGTCCTTATACCCACTTCTCATAAGAATTTTGCGGTTCTTTCGAGGGACTGCAACCAAATCACTAATATTTTCAGTTATTGATGTCAGAATAGAATTGTAAAATTCCATCTTATTCAACTCTTTACAATTGATACTAGTATTGCTAATTGTACGCTGACGTACAAACTGAGAAAGGCTGTAGTCCAACTTCTCAGAGAGAAAATCGCCTCCTGTGGATGGATACTCGCTTTGTAATAAGGTCTGGTTATAGTTTCCAAGGTCTGAAGCTTTAATTTTTGATGGTTTATTTCTACTCCATATATCATGGAATTGAAAGTACTGAGAAAGTAGTTCCTCTTGTCTGCTACGATCAGCGAAATGTTCTTTAATCTCCTTTTTTCGCCATGGACGGCGCAAGAGCATTCTCGGCCTTAGTATATAAAGAGTGTATCCCATGCGAGCCAAAATCTCGGCAGTCAATTGGCCCATATGAGCAGGTATAAATTTTACTAAGTCACTTAATATTAACCCAGAATAGTTACCTTGGAGCTCTAGAAAATACGACCAAATTAACTCACGGTCGAACATAGGGAAAACCCTTTCAGATTCAATAAAGTTACATATCTCTCTTATTACATTCAGTTGCTCTACCCTTTTTTGAGTAACTTTATGATCCTTCTCATACATTCGGGTTATTAATAGAAGGCATTTTAACTGTACCAATAGGGATTCTAAAAGCTGACCCATATCAAAGAGAATCTTTGACCGTTCGAAAAGGGCTTTAATTAAAGTGGGAGTGATAAACCACTTAGGATTTTTCGGATCCAAATTATCATCATCAATGCAAAAAAGATTTTTGGGATGGGCAAGCATTGAGTCTCGCACCAAAACTTCAAATCGCTTATTGACATGCCTATAATACCTCGCAGACTCATCCATATAGTCAATTTGCCTGTAGATATTACCTCTAAATACCTCGCACAGAGTCAAGATGCTCCAGATAAAATAATGTGATTTGCCTGGTTGTTCAAGAAAGTTAGGGCCTGATCTAACTGCATCAAAATACTCTGATGTACTGCCAGATTCACTCTCACGATGACAACTCTCTGAATTTTCATATAACCTCCATGCAAGCTGATGCGTTTGATAAAAGTCATTCAATGCTACTTTCGCTGCATTAAAACTCCTGTGGACTTGAGGTCTACAAAAGAAAAGTGAGTGGCCTCTTAACAAATAGCACACTGATGCGACTGGAAGCTTATCGAAGTAGGTTTTATTCACAATGCTTTTAAAGGGATCCCTGCTATATCCTCTATCTTTACGATCATTGCCCTTACTCTTCACCTCATTTCTAGGGCATTCGATAGATAGATTCTCTGTTGCTAATACCTCGCTTGTTAATCTAACAATCTCGAGTAACAAATCCCCACGGTCATTCATTGATTTTTGATATTTAAGAGTGGAGTCAGCTAAGTCAATTAAATCTTTTAGCTTTGACTTCAACCTTTTATCTTGTAATTCAGTGAGTTGCTTTAAGAACCTCGAACTCTCGTTCTCGAAACCAAGCATGTGAAACAGGGTCCCCCAACAAAACAAACGATAATAATAATTTATTCCCTTGGATTCCGAGCCCCTTTTAATTACTAATTTCCTGTGATTTGAGTCTTCCGCAACCATGGTATCGTGACTTTGAATAGTATTATTGTTTGATACCTTCGTCATCACAAACTCCTTTATACTATTGGGCTATTAAAATAAATCATAAAAGACCAACTTGCGCCTAAATGCCTTACCGCGTCCCGCTTTTCTTCGTGGAGGTTCTTATTGTTTAGGTATCAAAAGCGAGTCCCGCCACCAAATAAAATAAATTCCCATGCTCTATGAAGCAATAGAAAAATGATTATAACAGTCCCAGTTATTTAATTTTGTGTTTACTTCTTTATTTGCTCAAGGCTTTAATTTAACACCGGTTCTAACATGCTATGTATAAAAAAACAATATCACTCAAGCTCCAATTCTGATATTATAAAATTGATTGGACTATACTTGGGTGTATTAATGTTTAGAACTGAAAGGGTGTAGTAATGAGTCACGATTGGGTATTTGAAATAAACCTATTATTTATTGCCGACTTTGAAGGGTTTTCCCCTCGCGACATGTATACTTCCCCCCAAAAACTGGACAGGAGGTTAAGGTGGATGTAAATTAGGAGAG
>CAZLVS010000076.1:0-5746 GCA_964563085.1 uncultured Ignavibacteria bacterium
GCGAAGCGAAGCAATCCGGCTCCATGTTTGTGCACGGCGGACCTCCCTGTCTGTCGCTTTAGACTCTTCATTAACGACCGGTTTTAACCCGTCCCATAACTCTTATTCAGATATGACCAAAAATAATAGCAAAAAACAAACCAAAGCAGAACTCGCCATGCCGCGTGCCATTAACCATTCCCATCCGGAAGAAGCCGAAGGTCAGAAGGCTTGCCCCCTGACAGATACCGATTCACCGGAAAGCAAGGACGATAAAATCGTCAAATTCAAAACCGAACGAAAAAGACCACCCAAAAAAGTAGATCCCGGGACTCGCCCCCTGACAAAAACTAAAAGGAAGAAAACAACAAAACCGAAACGCTCAACAAAGGTGACCGACGAACTCTTCCTGGAAACCATCCGCAACGACGTTTTCAAGAAACTCAAATCCGGCGAGATAACTCCCACGTTAGCGGATGCATTCAAAGCGATCGACCTGAAAAACAAACTCGCCAAACCGGAATCGGATAACCAACTCCTGGAATTGCTGGAAGAGTTGCGGCGGGAGCTGATGAGAGAATCTAACAAATGAAAGAAACTTATTGCATAAATTACAAGTATTACTATATTTAACAAATATGGTCCTTGCTTCTATATTCTTTGGATATAAGCTAATTAGAATAAAGGGTGTTTGTGTTTACTTTAACCAATCATGCCGAGAAGCCGATATATATTTATATTTAAACAATGGAGGCTTTTGTGGAGCATGTAAAGAAATTTAATCCTATATCGTTCTCGGTTGTAGTAATTGCTAATGACCATAATCCAACAATTTTAAATCCCGATTTTCTCAGGACAAATAATATTATACCCGCGGATTATGCTGTCAAGAACACAGTAACGACGCCTCCGTTTTCTACCGTAGAATATGAAAATGGAATCACGATTTCTGTGGAAATCGATAAACTACAGGTTATCAATAATATCAGCAATGGCCTTGACACCGCTGAGACCGCAGTTAAAATTGCATCGGAATAAATTGCAATTTTAAAACATGTAAACTACAAAAACGTAGGAATTAACTGGGTAGGTTACATTGAAGAGTCGGATCCCACGATATGGATTAGAAATAGGTATATAAAGGATGGTACATGGATTCAAGCGCCTCACCAACCGACTGATATCGCCATCCGCTTCAGTTATTTCGTTGATGCGAATAGTATCTGCAACTTAAATATCGCAAGCCGTAAAATTAAAAAAGGGAAATAATGAGATTCCAGTTATTGATTTGAATGCAAATTATCATCATAATGTGCAGAGCAATTACCCGAATGCGGATGAAGCCATTAAGACCATAAATAATTGGCGCTCAAGGCAGCAGCACTTCGAAAACTTAATTTCGGATATTCTTCAAGCAGAGGTATAAGTGCAGACTACATATCATACTACCCCCGGGTATAGGAGTACTGGAGGAAGCTGCTCCGAAATTACCTCCATTGAGTGGTTTCGGAATCCACATGTCCTGCATTCTATGGATGAAATTATTCCTTTTATTGGAAGTGCTTACCAGTCCCAGGACGATATCAATCATACTGTGGAAACCTCATTAGATAAACTGAGAAAGAAAATATCCTTCATTATAAGTTTAGAGCGGGATATTGCTATATTAAAATCCTATTACGTTTTCGAAGATGAGAAGGCTGTAATCAATCACATTAAATCTAATCCTCATCTCATCAGAATACTGCAAGGGATTTCTGCTAACATTCTTAACTACTTCGAAAAGGATGATGCTCTTGCTTTGGATGTATTCAGAGATCCTGACGAACCAGAGCCCGAATATATCGTAATTAAGATTGTCACTTCCTCCCAGACCGAAGATCCATTTGAGAATCTTCAAGCCTTTATGGAAAATTGGTATTATGCTAATGTCGATTACTTGCATGTCAATATTATATTTGATTTCGATTATAAATGAGTTTTAATTGTCGCGATTTCTTTGAAATAGCTAATAACCTGTTCCAAAATGACTTGACCAATCCGCAGCTGGATGCTGCCCGGTATAGAACTGCTATTGGCAGGGCTTATTATGCCGCCTTTTTACTTGCCATGGATTATATGACAGATTTCTGCAATATTAACTTTGACAAGGATCGAACTTCACTTCATAGTCGCGTCTCCAAATATTTACAAACATCATCAGATAGCAAAATCAGATTCGCCGGAGTAAAACTCGATAGGTTAAGACGCACAAGATCCAATGCCGATTATTCAAGAGAAGCAATCAGCAATATAAGAAGGGTGGCTGAGACGGCGATTAGCGCATTTCTTCTAATCATGGAAGAACTGGAGAGATTGCGAAACGGTGAAGCATCAATATATCCTGATAAGCTATAACTCAATCATCTAACTCCACTCAACATGCCCATCTGGAAAGAATCATTTTACGATCCCGTGCTGTTCGCGCGGGAATTTTTAGAAGTATATCCTCATCCCGCGCAGGCAAAATGGCTGCGCAAATCCGTGCGGAAGGAAAACCTACTCTGCACCGGCAACCGATGGGGTAAGTCTACCGTGCAGGCTATCAAACTCCTGCATAGGTGTTTCTTTAAAATCCGCGACAGGAAATGGGACAATATCCCCGGCTACAATGCCGTCAATGTCTCCATCACCCAGGATCAAGCATCCATCGTTTTTAATAAAGCAGCTTCACTGATACAGGGGAAACGCCGCGTAGAACCGTTTATCAAGGAGATCCGCAAGACGCCGTTCCCCACCATTTATTTTGAAAACGGAGCGACTTTACAGGCGCGATCGTCACAGAATCGCGGCGAGTACCTCCTGGGGAACGATTACGATTATATCAATTTCGATGAGGTCGCCTTCGAGGTCAACGCCGATTACGTTGTCAATTCGGTTCTGACCATGCGCCTTGCTGATCGTGAAGGTATGCTCGATTTTTGCTCCACACCCAACGGTAAAAACTGGTTCTATCGCAAGTATCAGGAAATGCTCCATGAGCCGGACGCCTACGTTCAAACCGGCGACAGCCGCGATAATCCCGCCATCTCCGGCGATTATATCGAAAACCGTATGAAGGGTTTGACTCAGAACTGTATCGATCAGAACATTAAAGGTCTGTTCGCGGATACACAAGGAACCATCATCCCGTATTCCGACCTGGAGGATGCGATCGTACATCAGATGAAGTTCCCTATCAAACGTCAGCCGGGACGGGTTTATGTCCATGGCTGGGATCTGGCGCGCAAACGTACTCATACCGTCGGGGTAACGCTCGACATCACCTCCGACCCGGTGCGTCTGGTTGCGCTGGAACGTTTCCAGCGAAGCTGGCCCAACGTTTACGCCGCCATCCGCGAGCGTTATCATCATTACGGCGGGAGGGTAATTGTCGATTCCACCGGACTCGGTGATGTAGTGCTTTCCGAGGTCCAAGATATCGGCGCCGAGGGATTCAATTTCGGCGCGGGAGGCGGCAAAGCCAAGGCGGAACTGCTGGCAAATCTCCAGCGGTTTTTCGTTATGCAGAGAATCGTGATCCCCGATGTCAAATTAACCGAACCGAACGGCGCCGAATGGTCATTACAGCGCGAACTGGCGGAATTGGGCTGGGAGGACAACAACCAGCATGACGCCGCCATGGCATTAGCATTAGCGCTCTGGGGCGCGCGCCTGAACAGCGAAGCATCACCACCGCTGCTCAGCCGCGTAGCGAGAATGCGAATTTAGGGCGTAGGTCCGGTTCCCCCGATAAATCGGGGCGGGCTGAGCGGAGCGAGAAACCCGACACCATTTTATAACCTGCCGCCATCCCGTGGCAGGCCAGGGGGCTTATCCCTCTGACACGGATTTCGCAGGAATCCAATTACCCCCTGGAGAGGGTCGAATTTCTTCGCTTGCGAAGAAATTTGGGGTGTGTTTCACCGGCTAATCGACGCTCTCCGATTATATCAGGAATGGTATTATTGTGTTTGACGGACATCCGCCCTCGCCGGCTTTACATCTGAAACAGGCGTGCGCGGACGTATGCCTTGCACGATCATCGGGGACGCCACTTCACACAATAAAAGAAGCCGCCGCCTCGGGGGGAAACAAGGCAGCGGCTGTTGGCGCAGGAGGGAGTGTCTCCAAATCTTCCCCTTTTAAGCGCAACCGTTATTCCACACGTATAATTTCTTTTAAAATTTTGTAACCGCCCCTTATACAACAAGATGGCAGGTTAACTTCAATGTGGTTAGCAATCACAAATCACCCTGTTTGCAAACTTATGCATGAATACGAAATTAATTACCAATCAATCGGGAGGAATATGGGATTACTGAATACAGTTTTAAACACGGAATTGCGCCTCAGCTTAATGCAAACGAAAATCAATTCCGAAATCATAGAACAAGCCAACCATTGCATTCAACCGGCGGAAAAGTTATCCGAGGAAAACGCCCATTTCCGCATCCTCTATCTCGTTTCCGACCGGGTGAACGCATACCGAGGACGTTTCCCCGCCGATGAATTGCAAAATTTAGTTGAGCTGCTCCCCAACTCACCGGTTATGGTGGGGCATCGAAGGGATAAACTGCCGATCGCCCGCTGCTTCCATGCCGATATCGTCACCGATGCTGACGGCATCAAATGGGTGCGCGCATTTATCTATTGGATGAAAAACACTGCAGGAGCGGATACTCTCCGGTTGAATATCGACTCCGGTATCTACCGGGAATGTTCGCTCTGCTTTTCCTATACTACCCCGGAATGTTCGCGATGCGGTAGAGATATCCGGGGCTGTCCGCATAATCCGATGACAGGCGGAAACGGCGACGGATCCGCTCTGTTTTACTACTACCGCGGAATTAAAAGCGTAATGGAGATTTCACTGGTATATAAAGGAGCCAATCACGGCACCCGTATTACAGGCCTTTCCGATGATAACCGTTACCACGGCATTCATATAATCGCAGATTCAAGATACGGGCAGTTCGATATCTGCGTCAACACCGGTGAAATCCGCAAACCGGAACTCGGTCGCGCTTACTACTGCCAGGTTTTCGAAAAACATGCATCGAATAATCGCAAATTATTCTGCACCATCCATTGTTCATCCTATGTCGATATTGCCGATGGCATCCCTAACATGCTGTTTGTTGAGGACTCTCCATTGCGCGGGATGTATCGCTTCTCGCGGATTAAGCGCAACGGAAAGTATCAACTTACAATACTTCGCGAGGTCTAAGATGAAAACCATTGAGAGTACCGAAAGCGGGAATTACTTCAGGAGTTTCATCGCTAAGAACCTTGTTACGATCATACTATCGGTTGCTGCGGCTCTTGCGGTTTATTATTCCACTGTGTCATCTCTGCAGTTGTCGTTGTCTGGCAAAGTGGATACCAAACAGCATCACGAACTGGAACGGCGCATTACACTGATGGAGAACACCATCGACCGCAGCTTTATCTCTCGCGAGGATTTCTTTGATTTCAGCGAGGATATCCGGTACCGCCTTTTCAAGATCGAATACAAACTGGAGAATATACTGAGATCCCAAACGGCTGATTCCCTGAGATCTGAATAAACCGCCACTGCCCGATTTCATCGCAGGCAGGTCAGGGGGAGTGTTAAAAGCTGTATCGCAGTCATTGCGAGCGAAGCGAAGCAATCCCAAACCACCATAACCGAAGGCTTGAACGCCTCTGGCACCCTCGCCCGATACTAACAGTCATTGCGAGCGAAGCGAAGCAATCCCAGACCACC
>CAZLVS010000077.1:0-5630 GCA_964563085.1 uncultured Ignavibacteria bacterium
TAGCCATACCCAGCGGCGTATATCGCTATTGGCGCGAGGGTAGAATGATATGGCCGCTGACCTGGATTGTCATCGCAGGCACATTGCCCGGTGTTTTTATCGGCGCAATTGTCCGTGTAACTTACCTGCCCGACCCAAGACAATTCAAGCTGTTTGCAGCCGCAGTTTTGATGTATATCGGAATCAAAATGGCGCGAGACCTGTTAAAATACAACTCTGCCGGCAATGCCAAGATTGATAGTGAAAAGAAATTCAGGGAGCTCGTTCGTCGCAAAGGAGCTTTGAAAGGAGCAGGGAAGGATAATATTGATGACTCTTCACGGTTCGTACGCGTGACTCATTTCAACTTCAAACGCATGGGTTATACCTTCTATGACCAGTCGTTTGAAGTTTCTTTTTGGGGAATTTTTGCGCTAAGTTTTATCGTAGGTATTGTAGGCGGCATCTACGGTATAGGCGGCGGAGCCATTATCGCTCCGTTATTTGTCACTTTTTTCGGATTACCGATATATACTGTGGCCGGCGCTGCCCTTATGGGAACGTTAGTGACGTCGGTTGCCGGAGTAGCGTTCTTTCAGGCGATCGCTCCGTTCTTTCCGGGCCAGTCAGTAGCGCCTGATTGGCTTCTCGGCAGCTTATTCGGAATAGGAGGAATGGCAGGTATGTATCTCGGAGCCCGCTGCCAGAAGTTCGTCCCTGCCAAAGCTATTAAATGGATGCTTTCGGGTATTATCGTAGTCACAGCATTGAAATATATCGTGTCATTTTTGGGCTTTTAAGACTTATTGGCGTGTGGGCAAAAATACAGAAGAGAGAAAACTCAATGAATCAGTGTTGAGACAATTAAACTTTTTTGGTTACTCTGAGTGTCCAATTATGGAAGCCGGAGGACTAAAGAGAATAAACCGAAGGAATATAACTATGAGTACAAAAGGACAAGCTAATTGAAGAAAAAATGGATAGTTATCCTTGCTTTGCTCGCAATCGGAGCAACGTCAATCGTCGTAGTGGTGACTCTTCGAGATGAAGGTAATAGCGCCACTCCAAATGAGACCGCGAGAGTAATCAGGCGAGATATCGGTTCGACAGTCCTGGCCACCGGGATAATCAAACCAATGGTGGGCGCTGAAGTGACGGTCGGCTCCCGAATCTCCGGTGTAGTCAAGAACTTACGCGCTAATATCGGCGATCAGGTCTCGGAGGGGGCAATTATCGCAGAATTGGAGGACTCGGAGCTCAGAACAAGAGTCCGCCAGAACCAGGCGGCGCTTGAAAGGGCTAAGGCCGATCTTGAGTACGCCCGGAAGCAATTCGAGCGCGAACAGTCCCTTTTCCAGAAGGAGCTTATCTCCCAGGACCAAATCGACCAGTCCCGAACGGCGGTAAAAGTCGCGGAGGCTCTGGCTACGCAGGCGGAGGCTAACCTCGAATACTCGCAGGTGCAGTTGGGCTATACCAAAGTCCTTAGCCCGATCGCGGGTGTGATTGCATCGGTCTCGACACAGGAAGGTGAAACCGTTTCCGCCAGCCTGGCCGCTCCGACATTTGTCACCATCATTGACCTTGACCGACTCGAAGTGCACGTATTCGTCGATGAAACAGACATAGGTAAAATCCGAGTCGGCCAGGACGCCCGGTTCACCGTCGATACATACAGCGATACCGATTTCCGGGGCACTGTCACGGCAATCTACCCCAAGGCCATCATTCAAGATAATGTTGTTAACTATATTGTCACCCTATTGATTGACGATTTTCAGAATAAAATACTGCGACCGGAAATGACGACAAATGTGAACATTCAACTTGAGACACGCCAAAATGTCCTCACGGTACCCACCAGTGCCATTTTGCGGGAACGGGGTCAACGCTTCGTGACCGTTATAGATGGAGAACGACAAACAAAACGACAAGTGAAAATTGGTTGGCGGGATGACGGCTACACGGAGATTACAGAAGGATTGCAGGAGGGAGAAACCGTGCTAATCATATCAATCATAGAGGAGTACAGATAATATGAATTCCCCCATAATTCAGGCGAGACAACTGATGAAAATGTATAATAAAGGCGGTACCAGCGAGGTCTATGCTGTTCGAGACATCTCGCTGGAAATCAACCGAGGTGAATATGTCGCCATCATGGGAGCCTCCGGCTCGGGCAAGTCCACCCTCATGAATATCCTCGGGTGCCTGGACCGACCCACCAGCGGCACGCTTCTGCTGGACGGTCTTGAAGTGAGCGAGTTTGATGATGAAGTACTCGCAGGTATCAGAAATACAAAAATAGGTTTTGTCTTTCAGTCGTTCAACCTGCTGGCTCGGACCGATGCATTCGAAAACGTCGAACTACCGCTCATATACTCGGACAAATCCGACACACGGCGGTTAGCCCGTGAAGCGCTGGAAGCGGTTGGATTGGCCGATCGCATTCATCATAACCCGAGCGAACTTTCCGGTGGTCAGCAGCAGCGTGTCGCCATTGCCCGCGCCCTTGTTACCGATCCGGAAATAATTTTCGCTGATGAACCGACCGGTAATCTGGACAGTGTTTCGAGCCTTGAAATCATGGCTCTGCTTGAGCAACTACATACCAGAGGGAGAACCATTGTTATCGTCACTCACGAAACCTATATTGCGGAGCATGCTCACCGCATCATTCGTATAGCGGACGGAACTATAGTAAGCGATACGGCCAACGAGCAGCCGAGAAGAATCTCCGGTGAAACCCCACGGAGTGCGGAAGGGGGCGCTTCCAATGAAAACTAGAAGAGTAGTAACGCTGGCTTTCAAAAGCCTGGCCAAACACCGCATGAGATCCTTCCTGATGATGATTGGTGTTGTTATCGGCATAGCTGCTCTCACCATGATAGTTTCAGTGGGACTTGGCGCACAGAAACGGGTAACCGAACGTGTCGAAAAGTTCGGCCTGGCGAGCCTGATGGTGTGGGCCGGCGGCGGTCGCGAGATAGGCCGTTCAGCAGGTTCGCAACCGACCACAACCCTCACCCTCGAAGATGCTATGGCCATCAGGCAGGAGATCGGAGCAATTGCTGACGTCGCTCCGTTTGTCGTTAAGGGGCAAACCGAGGTCGTATATCAAGACAAGTCGACGACAACCGGCATCTTTGGCGTTACCCCGTCATGGGCCTGGGTGTGGGATTGGGACGCTGCGCAGGGTGATTTTGTCTCTGATGAGGATATGGATGGACTGTCACGAGTGTGTGTGCTGGGCCCAACCGTACGGACTGACTTGTTCGGCTCGCTAAATCCCATTGGCGAGCAGATCCGTATCGGTACTGTCCCGTTCGAAGTTGTCGGCATTTCACAGGTGAGAGGCACGAGTCCGGCTGGCGGCGACATGGATAACCGCATATTCATCCCGTTGACTGCGATGATGCGTCGGGTGGCCAACGTCGACCATATCTCGGCGGTCAAAATCAGCCTGAAGACGACAGAAGGAATGGATAAGACTATCGCTGACATTCAATCGCTTCTTCGCGAACGGCACAAGATTGCTGCGGGTACACCCGATGACTTTACCATCACCAGCCCAACCGAAGTTACAAAGATGGCAGAGAAGGTCTCAGGTACGTTCAATATCTTCCTGGTTCTGGTGGCCGGGATTTCCTTGATTGCCGGCGGTGTGGTTGTTGCCAACGTTATGCTCATCTCGGTCAACGAACGCCGCAAAGAAATCGGGCTACGCAAGGCGCTCGGCGCCAGGTACCGTGATATCAGTCGGCAATTCCTGTACGAAGCCACTGCCGTGACGCTGTCCGGAGGCATCATCGGTGTTGTGCTGGGAACGATCGGCGCCAAAATCCTGGAATTGGTCACTCAGATTCCCGCAGCCATTTCCTGGGAGAGCGTGGCCCTTGGTGTCGTACTCTCCAGCATGGTCGGAATTGTGGCTGGGTTGCAGCCGGCCAGAAAAGCAGCTGCCCTTCTACCTATAGAGGCTTTGAGGGGCTGACCAAACCGTGAAGATTGCCCGAAGCGTTAAAATCTCGCGCAAGCAATTGACGGCGCACCCATTGAGAACGGGGCTGGCGCTGACCGGGATCGTAATCGGTGTTTCCGCTGTCATCATCATTGTTGCTATTGGCAACGGCGCTCAGCAGGAAGTGCTGTCCAAAATCGAGGCTATGGGAACCAATCTGCTGATTGTGACGCCCGGGCAGGTACAAAAGACAGCCGGCCGTCAGCAAATCCGGGGAACGGTAACAACCCTTACGGTTGAGGATGCTGAAGCGATTGGCCTTGAATGTCCGGCTGTGAGAGCGGTTGCACCCGCGCAAAGTAAGAAGCTCTTGGTGAAGTATGATAACCTCAGCTCGAATACTACCGTCATAGGAAGCACGCCGGCTTTTCAAAGAGTACGCAATACGCGAGTCGCCATGGGACGCTTTTTTACCGAAGAGGAAAACACCGCTTCTCGCCGTGTGGCAGTTTTGGGACAATCGGTGGTGCACAATCTATTTGAGGGGCGTAATCCCATCGGAGAAATCATTCGAATCGGTCGAATCCCTTTCGAGGTGATCGGTGTCATGCAATCAAAGGGAGTCGATCTGAGCGGCACTGACCAGGACGATCAGATATTTATCCCGCTCCGAACAGCGTTGCGACGCGTACTCAATCTTACCTATATCAACGCCATCAATATTGAGGCGGTGACTTCCGAAGCTATGAATCCGGCAATAAGCCAGGTTACTAAACTTCTCCGCGAACGCCATCGTTTGAACAAGCGAGGCGCGCCGGACGACTTCACTATCTTGAGCCAAACTGATGTCCTCGAAGCTCATCGGGAAACTACCGAAACCTTCACGTTGCTTATCGGCAGTATCGCCGGAATTTCACTTCTCGTGGGTGGCATAGGAATTCTTGCCATAATGCTCATCGCCATCAGAGAACGGACTAACGAAATTGGTCTGCGGATGGCGGTTGGCGCTAGCCGCAAAGACATCATGACACAGTTTGTCCTGGAGTCATCTATTCTCGGTACTTCCGGTGGAATTGCGGGGATTATTCTGGGTCTGACAGGAGCTTTAGTTGTTCAGATTGGAATGTCGTGGCCTATCAGCATCTCCACAACAGCCATTATACTCTCATTCAGTTTCTCACTTATAGTCGGGCTGATTTTCGGCGTCTATCCGGCCCGCCGGGCTTCCCGACTTGATCCTATCGATGCACTGAGAACTGAATGACACCGGTCTATCTCCATTAAATACTACTAAAATCCTGTCCGTACCATTCTAAACTTTACACTTCCGTAACTCGACCTCGCCTCCAGAGAAATACTTCCTGCGGAAGAAAAGTACGACATTGACCAGTCCAATAGGAACCGAAACCTCCACCAGCGGGCCGATCACCGCCGCGAATGCTACACCGGAATTGATACCAAAAACCGCTACTGCTGCAGGAAAGCGATTTCGCCCCTCTTTAGCTGTTATTATAACCATTACCATAAATATAAATTTGCAATTATTATCAAACTGCCATGGCGAAGCCTCTGGTTTACGGAGTATGGGATTGCCTGAAGCTTGTTAATTATTGATGCGTAACGCCGACCTTGAGCAGGTAATGTAAATTAAAGTGTGTAAAAGTGGCGTAAAAGAGACAAAAGGTGTATC
>CAZLVS010000078.1:0-5580 GCA_964563085.1 uncultured Ignavibacteria bacterium
CATACGTTTGGTGAATATCTTATCACCGCAGGTCAACTTGTAGAAATAGACACCGCTGGAGTGGTTCGAAGCTTCCCAGGTTACGCTGTGCTGTCCGGCTTCCCGGTAGCTGTTGACCAATGAGGCAACTCTCTGACCCATCAAGTTGTACACTTCCAGACTTACATTACCGGCTTCCGGCAGGCTGAAAGTAATATTGGTCGATGCGTTGAAAGGATTGGGATAGTTGCCGTCCAGACTGTATTCGGAGGGTATTACACTGCTTCCGAAGAACTCGCCTTCGATTGACCATTCCGCTGCTCCGCCGGCAATCCTTGCTCCGGTAACCGTGAACGGGAAGGATGCGCTGTCACAGATATCGTCAGGTCGGTTGCCGCAGTATGCTATGTAAGTATAGGTACCCGATGGCGCAAATCCCGGTACATTCTGCCATGTGTGCGCAGTCAGGGAAGCGCCCGGATCAAGCGGGATATTGTTGAATGCGAACTGCTGGAAGAAATCACCGAGGTAGATCACTCCGCCCCAAACATCGGTTACAATCGCATCGTCAGTCGGATTTCCGATATAGCCGGTTAATCCGAAACGACCGCCGGGATCGACAATCACTGGATCATCATCGGGAGTCATATCGACATCACAGCAAGGACCGCCCTCGAAACCGCAGAATCCATAGGCGGCGCCGTAATCGATAGTCCAGAGGATATCGTTGGCGTAACCAAGGGAATACCAGTTGCCGTTGGGTTCAACATCGTGGGATTCGATTAAGTTGAAGTCGGTATCGTAGACATACACGATATTGCCATCCCACGTGAAGAAATGGTTACCGTTCCAGGTGATGGCGTAGTTCCCGTTGATACCTCCCCAGCTATTCGTAGTCTGCAGAGTAGCCAGATCGATTTCATAAACGGTTCCGTAACCCAGCTCGTACATCATATTTGTAGATGGCACATAAGCCAGGCAGCTTTGCTGTTCATTGAATACGTAATCATCTATCAATGCGGATGTACCGGTCCAGGGATCGATCGTATGGAATTTCGCATCATAATATTCTTTGATGTAATACAAACCGTCGTTGGGATTGAAGAAGAATCCTCGCGTATCCAGATTGGTGCTGGTCTGCTGGACAAACGTTCCGTCTTCCTCGTAGATTTCGATAACGCCCTGCTGGTAAATTCCGCCGTTGTTCATGTAGTAGTAATCGCCATCCCAGATCATGGTCATCGGTGTTACCGGCATAGTATGCGGGATCTGGTCGCAAAGCTCCCAGCTGTACTCGGCAACTATTGGCTGATCCTTGGACGGTTCCGATGCAGATAATTGGGGAATGGTTGTGTTCTGATTTATGTTCCAATCACCGCTAACACTCCAGGCATCCGCTCCGCCTGATATCCTTCCGCCGGTTACGGTGAACTCAAAGGAAGCGGAATCGCATGCCTCCGGTTTATCGCCGGAATAAGAGATATAAGTATATGTTCCCGCGGGAGCGAATCCCGGAACGCTTTGGTTCAAATGAGCTGAAAGGGTTTCGCCGGGATCAAGGGGTACATTCCCGAAATTCCAAAGTTGGAAGAAGTCGCCAAGATAAATAACACCAACCCAGACATCGGTAGTAATCGGTTCATCGTTGGGATTACCTATATATCCGGTTAATCCGAAGGAACCTCCCGGAGGAACGATGATCGGATCGTCATCGGGAACCATATCGACATCGCTGCAATCCGGACCGCATTCCACTCCTGAATGACCATACCAGGTTCCGATGCCATAATCGGCATCATCGGCGGTCCAGAACATCTCATTACAAACATCAAGCGACCAGCCATAGTCGCCATTAGGCATCGGGAAAGTATGATCGAGGTTTCCATCGAAATCATAGACATAAACCGTACTTCCATCCCAGGTGAATAGGTGGCATCCGTTGGTAGCTATTGCGTACTGGCATCCGTGCTGCGAACCATAGTTAAATCCCGGAATTGTACGTAATGTAGCTCCTGTTTCGAGATCGATTTCGTAAACAGTTCCGGAGTCCATTTCATACATAAGCTGTGTTTCCGGATTAAAGGCAACATGATTCTGCCCATAGTGGAAAATCCCGGAATGTACTAAAGTGGTGTTACCGTTGTTGGGATCGATCTGATACAGATTCAGTTCATTCGGCTTGATGTACAGAAGACCATCTTGTGGATTAAAGAAGATGGAGCGGCTACTGAGATGTGTATCTACTGAGTATTCGAAGTTTCCACCTGCGTCGTGTACTAACATCACTCCATAACTTGTGCTTCCTCCATTTACCAGGTAATAGTGATTACCATCCCAAGCGATGGACATACTATGACCGCCAACCGAGAAATCGTGAACGATACTAATCTCAAGCTGCGGCTCGTAATCGGTGATATCGGAAGCGATGTTCGGAGTGGATTGGGATTCCTTTGCGAAAAGGTTTACCGCCGCATCATCTTGCACAATTGATGTCCATCCGCCTTCAACTGCCCAATCATCCGCGCCATTAGCTACACCGGCTCCGGAAACTGTAAAATAAAAGGAAGCGGAATCGCATGCCTCCGGTTTATCGCCGGAATAAGAGATATAAGTATATGTTCCCGCGGGAGCGAATCCCGGAACGCTTTGGTTCAAATGAGCTGAAAGGGTTTCGCCGGGATCAAGGGGTACATTCCCGAAATTCCAAAGTTGGAAGAAGTCGCCAAGATAAATAACACCAACCCAGACATCGGTAGTAATCGGTTCATCGTTGGGATTACCGATGTAGCCAGTTAATCCGAATGACCCGCCCGGCGGAACGATGATCGGATCGTCATCGGGAACCATATCGACATCGCTGCAAAGGATACCCTCCACACCGGAATGGCCAAACCAGGTTCCGCAGCCATAGTTGGCGTCATCAGAAGCCCACATCAGATCGTTGCAAAAATCCAGCGACCAGAGGTAAGAACCAGTGAGACCGGTGAATGACTCTACAAAGTTTCCATCGAGATCGTATGCATACACGGTAGCGCCATCCCAGGTGAATAGATGCTCGCCGTTGAATGCAATCGCCCAGTTGGAACCCCAGCTGCCATAGCTGAAACCGCTCAAAGTATTGACTGTGGAACCGGTGGCTATGTCGATGACGTAAACGGAACCTTCGACATGCTCGTACATATAACCGGTTGAAGGATCGAAAGCTACGTGAGACTGGTCATTATGGAATGTTCCGCCGCCCCACACCAGAGAAGTTGTGCCTGTAGATGGTTCTACGGTATAAAGCTGTCCCCCGCTGCCAAAGGTTTTTACATACACCTCTCCGTCATAGCAAAATACGGCGCGGCCATCGAGATTGGTGGTAACTTCATAAATCAGATTACCGTCCAAATCGTAAGTCAGCATTTTGCCATAACCTGAATTACCGCCATTGACCATGTAGTAATAGCTCCCGTCAGAGGCGATCTCCATGCTATGACCGGCATCGGTGAAACAATGATCGATGCTTATTTCAAGAACGGGGCTATAGGTCGAAAACGATGATCCGGGAGCGTTAATCGACGAAGGGGCGAAATTCTCCAAGCCGTTCTTGGAAGTATCCGCTAACGAAATTGCGGCTATCAGGGAGAAAGCGATTAGTAAAACAAGTGTTTTCTTCATGTTTAAAATCCTTTCTTAAGTGTTTGTTTTTTAGAGAAGATAGTGGTGGGAGTAGAAAGTTTGGATATCACCTCCTTTTAGGATATTGAATCACCTGATGGTTTTCAGTTCAGATACTACAAATTGCAGAACGATAATCGCTCCTCAGAGGATTAAAGAGTGTTATGTATAAATGATGATTTTAGAACACCTATCTTAGGAAGTTTGTATATAGAACACTAAACCTATTAGGCTAAGTAAATTTAGTATAGCAATTAAAACGGGACTTGTCAATATATAAAATCATTTGCAGAATATCTGTATTATAATTCCTTCCGGATTTTTCGCCGGATTCCTGCGATTTGCAACCGGATTCTCAGTTTGCCGTAACTATTTAATAAAGATATTTGATGTTTAAATCTAAAGACCGTATTATAGCATAAACCAGGTTGATTAATCAGGAGGTGAAATGGAAAAGCATGTACATGTATTAGGCATTCTGCATATCGTCTATAACGCGCTGGGATTGCTGATCGGGATATTCATTTTCTGGGTGCTTATGGGCGCCGGTATTATCTCAAAGGATAGTGAAGCGATAACTATTTTGTTTATAGTTGCCACCTCACTGGCATCCTTCTTTATTATCATGTCGGTACCCGGAATCCTGGGCGGTATCTTCCTTATTAAATGGAAAAACTGGGCGAGGATAGTGGTTCTTATCCTCGGTTTCCTTAGCCTTCTGGAGATCCCTTTCGGAACCGCGCTGGGGATTTACACCATCTGGGTGTTATTGAATGACGAAACTATCGAATTATTCGAAAAGAAAAAAAGAGAATTGCGTGTGGTTGCCGAAGCGCAATCGTGATTATAGCTAACAATCCTCATGGGAAAATCGGTCACCAGGGAAATTGCCGGCGTCGGCAAAGTCCTTTTTGAATACAGCTCAAAGCTAAAAAAACGTATCCTGATATACAACCGTCCTTTCAAAGGAATTCGCGTCGCTATCCCTCGCGGCGTACCGCTAAAGCGAGCCGAGGATTTCGTAAACGACAACATCGATAAACTCGTGGAGAGCAGCAAAGAAAGGCGGGAGTCGGAGCGGAGACATATCGATGCTTTCAAGGAACTCAAGGAGATCGATATAGAGACGGGGCTAAAGCGTATCGCTCTAAGGTTCTACGAACTGGCTGAAAAACATGGCTTTAAATACCGCAGTCTAACTTTCCGCAATCAGAGAACCCGCTGGGGAACCTGTTCATCGCGGGGTGATATAAGTTTGAATATTCAGATGGTGCGATTAACTGATGAGTTGATCGATTACCTGATACTGCACGAACTGCTTCACACCAAGATTAAAGACCACAGTGAGGAATTTTACGCTGAACTCAATGGACTCGTGGGAGGCGATTCCAGGGCGATCCGCAAGAAACTGGGAGGCTACAAAATGGGTTACGCGGGACAACCTTCCCGCGGACCGGTAATCCCCGCCGAAACGTTATTCAGCAACGATTCCGAAGCCACGGAGCCAATCGCATCGGATAAGCGGCATACCCCGGAGCAGTTGGAGATGTTTTAGGGGATAAATTATCTAAGGATTATTTTCTTCATAGATTTCTTTAAGGAAGTATAGACCATTCTCTCCATATCTGTTACAGATTTCATCTGCCAATTGCTTATTCTTAGGATCGTCCGAAGAATATATGAATGTAATAAGTCCTTTCACTTTATCACTTGGGTAAGCTGGTAAACTGTTATCAGGGAATGCTTGAAAAAGTCGAGCTAAATAAAATGCGGTTTTCACCTTATCATTTTCTCGCCAGTGATCTTTTAAATCATATACATCATAGATGAAACGATGAGTCCTCTGTACAAATGAAGCTATCTGAAGTAGGTACTTTATATTTGTATTGTCCTGCTTCTAACGGAAATGGACTTTTCCAGAACCTGAAATAGTTGTATATT
>CAZLVS010000079.1:0-5003 GCA_964563085.1 uncultured Ignavibacteria bacterium
ATTATTCAGTCAATTGTTTTCTTTTCGATTCTAATCATGTCAATCGCGTTTTTTTTAACATATTCAGAAGCGGGTAAAATCGGCACATGCTATAACATAAGCTACCGAAAATTTCCTCCAATGGACGATAACTTTCTTGATAAAACTGCAATAGAATCGTTCAGGTTCGATCTCACATGGAGGTATATGGACGAATTTATCGCAGATTCCGCTCATGTAAGCGGATGGTCGGAACTTGCTGATTCAATCATAGCGGCTTATCCCGATGACGAACATGTGGAGAAAATGTTCATGTTCAAATTCGAACATAGATATAAAATGGATATTCCTCCGGGACACGATAGCAATTTAGTGTACAAATATCATGACGACTACGAGGACGACTTCGTAGAAATGTGCCGTTTTATTGGCGATAGCTTGGGCGCCAGAGGATTGCATACTTATGTTATACATAATGAGCCTAACAGGAACTGGCACTACCTTTATGGTCCCCCCGATTCTTCAGGAGGTCCGAACTGGATGGGAACCGCAAAAGAATACGCTGAGCAATGCTCTACCTGTATCAAAGAGATTCGGGATGGTGATTCATTGGCATACATAATATTCGGATCTTTTGCCGGACACAATACCATGGGAGTAGATACTGTTGGCGCTATTGCCGCTATGACCGACTCAATGAATCTGGACATGGTCGATTGTATCGATTTCCATGTATATATGGACTCATGCCCTGCGCCAAAAGGCGTGCAAATTGCGCAAAAGATTAAGGCATTCTGTCAGAATAAAGACAGGAATGAGGACTGGTCGGTTTTGGAGACCTGTGGTCCGAAGCTACAATTCCCAACGGATTCTATCCCAGAGGGTGAAACGCGTAAAATAGTACAGATGTTGAGGGATTTCGTCTCTGATAATCAAAGCGGTTGGCTACATGATGACAGCACAGAATACTATCAAGAATTGCTTATAGACAGTTTATACACACTGACGAGATTGTTTGATCCATGTTTACGCAAGCTACCCGAACACTGGTTTTATGATCGCAATGATGAATGCCTTTATAATTTGGAGGATTATAAGATACTTGAGTTCGATCGCAGAGTAGCGGTTTTTGATTCAGCCGGCGCTGAGTTCACACACTGGTTTTCTGCATGGCGTTATCGCCCTTATCATTATTCAACCATTACTGATTGGGGTTGTTACGATCCGGAGTGCCAAGAACCGATGCCTTTTGACCCGTTAGCGAGAGCAACCAAATTAATTAAGCAAGCAAAGTACTTCCCGCGTAATATCCTTGATCCGGAAGATACCACCTGGCAAACTCCTTTCGCGGAGCACATACAGGATTATATTTATACTAATCCCTGGCATAATAGGGTAAGTGGTGGTCGACCTACCGATGAGTATTTCGTTAATTCGGGTGAAATGTGGCTTTCTAATTATCCCAATACCTTTAATGCTCGTACCAATATCAAATTTGGATTACCTCAAGCAGGACACACGAAGTTAGAGGTATTTAATATTCTTGGTAAGAGGGTAGAAGTATTAGTAAACGGAAAAAGAGAAGCTGGAAATTATTCTGTCACCTGGGATGCAAAGAAGCACCCATCCGGGATTTATTTCTGTAGATTAGTGCAAGGTTCTATGAAAACGACAAAGAAGTTAGCCCTTGTAAAATAGAGATAGATAAATCATAGTTGCCGGGTGTATGTCCATCCGACAACTAATTGCTCTTTGGTCTCCAGAAAACGTGTGTCATCTAATGCATAGTAACAAACGTTGCTAGAAATAATACGCTTACATATAGTAATATGTAAAGGATAACATATATGAAAAAGAAAATACCAATTACTATTGTCATCTTCCTGCTTTTAACTGTTGGCTCTACTCCGGCATTTTCGCAGCCTGATACATTATGGACCAGAACATACGGCGTTGTTGGGAGTGGAGACAAAGCATTCGATATGAAGAAAACCGATGATGGCGGTTATATAATGGCTGGAGACATAGATCGCTACTTCGCTTATGTCGTTAGGACCGACAGCTTAGGAAAAAGCCAGTGGAATTCAACCTTTGGAGATTCAAGCTATATTACTGTTTATTCAATCTGTGGAAACGAAGATGGATATATAATCGCAGGAACCACTGGTTCTAGTACCTATAGAGATTATGGTGAAAAACTTATGGGTAATAACCGGGCTTCCTTGAAAAGCAGTGCGTTTAATCGTGAATTAACTAATATGCCGGTTTTGCAGAAGGAAAATATCTTTTTAACCAAAGGAACTTTAGGATCCAGCTATTATAGAGATTTTTATCTAATGGCAATAAACAATAGTGGAGATTCATTATGGAGTAAGATATATGAAAAGGAAGGAACCGAACGTGCATATTCAACGACTACTACTAACGATGGTGGGTACATATTAGCCGGCGTAATCAATGATTACCAATCAAGCGACAATTGGTATGTAGTAAAAACAGACGCTTTGGGTGATACATTGTGGACTCGCATTTATCAATGGAATGGTACATGCTATGCTAATTCAATAGTACAGACCTCGGATGGTGGATACATTATTGCCGGATACCGCGATGGCGGCGCATGTATAGTAAAAACAGATGCTATGGGTGAAATCAACTGGGAGAGATGGGAGAATGATTACGTTGATAGGATATTTTTTTCTGTAAAACAAACATCAGACGAAGGTTATATTGCAGTTGGAGCGGCTGGATTCGGTAACAATGGTAGTTACTATTATATTTATTATATCGTAAAATACGATTACTTGGGGAATAAGCAATGGGAACGTTCTTTTGGATACGCGCCTTACTGGAATATAGCCCATGAAGTGGAACAGATTGCGGGAGGAGGCTATATTGTAGCAGGATTTTCCAACGACTTTTATAACAGTGGCGATATCTCACCTTACTTCGTCAGAATGAATGTAAATGGAGATTCCTTATGGACTTTAAAATTGTTAACACAAGGCTCGGTGAACATGATTTACGCAACTGAGAAGCTCAATGACCATGAATACGCAGCCGCGGGTCATTTTGATTACGATACTCAGTTAATGAAGATAAGAGAGATTCCATTTTGCGAAGTTGATATGTTAGCTGATGATGAACCACCGATAAAGGTTCCGCCAGGAGGCTCTTTAGGTTACACCGCCACGCTCGCCAACCGCTTTGGTGAACCGTTGGTGACCGATGTCTGGGTAGGGGTGTATTATCACGGCGATTTTTATCAGACCAAGTTTTTCCAGGGCGCCGAGCCTGTGGAGCCGGGTGAGATTATAACACGTCACCTCGTGCAAAATATACCTGATTGCGCTCCTGAAGGTTATTATCGTTATACGGCATATTGTGGCGATTATCCGAGTATAAGCGATTCGGTTTGGTTTGGTTTTGGAGTGGAAAACCAGCTTCCGGTGATACCCAAAGCCAATCGGGATTGGAGTGTGGAGGAAGTATTCCTTTCCGGTGGTCAGCCCTCTCCCGATTCTATCGGTAACAAGATACTGGCTGCAAACTTTCACGTCTCTCCCAATCCTTTCAACGCCAGCACGCGAATCGATTTCAATTTACCGGAAGCCGGGCATGCCAAATTGGAAATCTATGATCTGATGGGAAGAAAGGTCGAGGTTCTGATTGATGAATATAAAGATGCCGGTAACTATTCTGTTATCTGGAATGCGGAAAGCTATCCATCCGGTATTTATTTCTGCAAATTAACTCAAGGCCCGCTGAAAGTAACCAAGAAAATGGGACTGGTGAAATAAAACATTAAGTCTTTTCTGTTTATCGGGGTAGGTACCCAACCTACCCCAGAAAAAGGAAGAGTAGCACTTGGAGTATATTATGAGATATTTTCTAGTTTTAATGGGAGTACTTATCCTAATTTTAACTGCTTTAACATCATCTACATTAGGGCAGGATACGCTGTGGACAAGAACTTATGGCGGAGGAATGGCCCTCGATTTGGAAAGGACCAACGATAGTAGCTTAATCATGGCATGTAATGTAGATCGCATCGATGTATATTTTATTAAAGCCGATAATTTGGGGGATACCGTTTGGACATCTACTTTTGGCGGGGGATCCTATCATTTTATTAGCGCCATATGCCAGGTGGGTGACCATTACTTTGCCGCAGGTACTACTACACCCGGTTTACGGGGAGCCCGTGACTTCTGGCTGGTTTGCTTGAGTGGAGATGGTGATTCGTTATGGAGCCGAAATTATGGAGGAGGGGATAGCGAATATGCATACGCTATGGATGCAACACATGACGGCGGTTTTGTGTTAGCGGGGGAAACAGATTCATATGGTTTCGATCCCCCGGATATCTATGTAGTCAAAACCGATTCCTTGGGGGACACACTATGGACTCAAACCTATGGTACCTACGGAACTGATTACGCCAAGTCAATCAACCAGACCTCCGATGGAGGATACATAATTGCCGGTTACAGAAGTAATGCTGAAGCTGGTTATCTAATTAAAACCGACGAATACGGAGAAGAAGAGTGGTATGTGTTGGAAATGGAAGGATCTGGTTCGATATTCTACTCCGCTAAGCAAACAAGCGATGGAGGTTACATAGCGGCAGGAAGCAAGGAGTTTTGGGGTTATCCTCCATACTTCTTATATTACCTGGTAAAGTATGATTCTCTGGGTAATAAGGAATGGGAGCGTTCTTATGAAGACGGTCCATTCACCTATAGCGAAGCGGAGGATGTGTTCCAAGTTGTTGATGGAGGTTATATCATAGTAGGTCGCGTTTCCATTCCTTATGAAAGAGGTGCGGCTTACGTTGTAAGAACGGATTACGAAGGGGATACTCTCTGGACCTGGATGTGCGATGAACCGGAAATTAGCAATGCGCTCTTTTCATTGGCACCCATAAATGAATATGAATATGCTGCAGCCGGTTACTTCGACAATTCAGTTTGGTTGGCTAAATTCCAGGAGCCTTCCTACTGCTGTGAAGTGGATATGGTTCC
>CAZLVS010000080.1:0-4515 GCA_964563085.1 uncultured Ignavibacteria bacterium
AATAGAAAAATACTTAAAATTCTTAAAGGTTGCTTTTTTCGAAATTTATTTTATTTTATAACAAGTTAACTGAGATCCGTATACTTCGATTTTCTTCAATCGCTTTAATCGCATGATCTTTAAGAATCGTAACTCCTCTTGTGGAAAGGAGAACCAAATGAATTATTATTCAAAATTCTTCCTTGCTGTGTTTACCATTGTGCTTTTTGCCTTTAACGGCACAATTTTATTCGCAGCACAGGACAGTAAAATCAACTCACCGCAAGTTCGGGCTGCGGATACTCTAATCTCCGAGAATTTCAGCGGTACCCTCGGACCGATTGCAGACAATCCGATTCCCGGATGGACGGTTATTGACAATGGCATACAGGAATGGGATGAGACTTCATGGTCGCGTTACGAAAATAACGCTTATCCCGAATACTGGAACGGGGATTTAGCCAGGGTGCTTTTTGACGGAGTCAATGCTATCGGCGACTGGCTTATCTCGCCATCGGTGGACTGTTCCGCCGAAGGGACTGTCAATTTCTCTTTCAAACAGAGACATTCCAACAGTAACAGCAATCCCGATACCGCATTCGTGCTTGGTTCGGTTGATGGCGGTCAGACCTGGGAACATACTATCGCTGTATATGATACCAGCATCGGAGCGTTGAATGATCCCGACACCGCGATATTCGATATTTCAAGCTGGGCTGCCGGCGAAAGCGACGTTAAGGTTGCATTTTATCTTCAAGGATATTATGTGCTTAGCTGGTATATCGATGAACCGACTATTGAAGGCGATGTCACCGATACTCTGCTTTATGAAGATTTCAACGGTGAATGGGGACCTTATGGAGACAATCCCCCGGCTGGATGGACGATTATCAACGAGTATGGTCCGGATCCGCCGAATGATAACGATTGGTCGCGCTGGTATTACAGCTCCTGGCCTGATACGGTAGGCAGAGCTTATGACCAGGAAAATGATGAAACCGCCGATGAATGGCTGATTAGCCCCACCGTTTCATTTTCGGATGCGGCTATTTGCAGTGTTGCCTTCTATAACAGCTACTGGGATGACGACTATGACGATACCGACTCCGCCATGGTCTGGGGTTCGATCGACGGCGGAGAAACCTGGGAATACATGGTGGCGCTTTACACAATCGAGGATGACCGCAGCACCAATAAAGCCGAGAGCTGGCGCGGTTTCGATATCAGTTCATGGGCTCAGGGGCAGGATAATGTAAAATTCGGATTGCATTATGTTAAGGACGATCCCTCCTATCTCGGATGGTGGTTCCTCGATGATTTCACGGTTTACGAAATCGCGCTGCTGGATGATAACATTGCCGCGCTGTCGGTCGATTCACCGTCGGGATTCATGATTACCGGACAGGATTATCAACCGGCAGTTACCGTGCAGAATCTCGGCGTTACGCAACAGACATTTGATGTGAATATGACGGTGACCGATCCGAATTCCAGCGAAGTGTATAATGAAACCGAGACCGGAATAACGCTGGAATCACTGGACATAACGCAGGTGGCTTTCAGCGTATTGTTCACCCCTGCTATCGAAGGCGACTATACTTTCACCGCCACCGTAATCAATCCCGGCGACCAGGATCCGGAGGATGACACCGTTCAAACGATTGTTTACGCCTATGAACACCAGGGAACCGGCGGTCCCGATGATTTCGGATATGAGTTTATCGATAACACTGTCGAAGGCGGTCCCGAGTACAACTGGATCGATATCACCGACACCGGAACTCAGATCGAACCGGCCAGTCATTATTTCATGTCCGATGGCATCCCGTTGGGATTCTCCATGGAATTCTACGGCGAGATGTATGATTCGATATGGGTGAATTCCCACGGCGAGCTGCATCTCGGTTCCCGCGATTCCTGGCTGAGCACCAATGATTGCCCCCTTCCCGATGAATCGACTCCTCATGCGCCGCTTTTGGCGGTATTTTGGGATAGGCTGTATATCCATTACGAGGAAGGGCAAGGCGTTTACTATCAGTACTTCGATGAGCCGGATAACGATTATTTCGTAGTACAATGGCAGGCGAAACTGGACGCCGAGAAAGATGATACTCTGGCATTCGAAGCGATATTGTACGAAGATGGTTCAATCATTTATCAATACCAATATGTCAATGATCTCCCCGGTGGGCATGGGGAATCGGCAACGGTGGGTATGGAATATGACGTACTTCCCTCCGGTTTGACTTACTACTGCGATGACAATAATCCGGGTAATCGCCTTCAGAATGGTTTGGCTATCAAATGGTATATCCCCGCCCTTTGCTGTGATGCGGATATGACGCCCGACGATGATCCGGTGATTGTGCCTCCCGGAGGAAGCTTCGGTTTAACCGGTTATATCGGCAATCCCACGCCGGACCCGATTGTTACCGACGTTTGGGGCGGAGTGCTGTATCAGGGCAATTTCTATCGCCAGTTTGCGTTTAACAACATCCCGCTTGATCCGGGTGAATCCTTAACAGCGCACACCACGCAGAATGTACCGAATTGGGCCCCGCAGGGAACTTATGGATATATCGCCTACTGCGGCGATAGACCCGACACAAAATGCGATTCCGCGGAGTTCCCCTTTACGGTTACCGGAGCGAGAATAGCTGATGGCGCCACCGAATGGTCAATCGAAGGCGGCTTTTTTGGGGAAGAGCTGATCCCAACCGAATTCGCTCTGGATAATGCTTATCCGAATCCCTTTAATGCTGCCACTACGATCTCTTATCAATTACCGGCAGCAAGCAAGGTTAGACTCGATATTTACAACCTGATGGGACAAAGCGTGGTAACACTGGTGAACGGTCTGAACGAAGCCGGTTATCACCAGGTTAATTGGGATGCTTCTGAATATTCCAGTGGAATATATTTCTATAAATTGTCTGTCGGTGATAGAGTATTCACTAAACGGATGACGTTGTTAAAGTAAGATTCAAGGATAGCATGCCAATGGAGGGACGCGCTTTGTCGCGTCCCTCTATCATATTCTCTGCTTAATACTTAATGCTGCTTAAAAGATACTTAACGTTTCTCTATCTTATCCCGCAGTTGTTGATCTCCCAGAATCCGTTCTACATCGGATAATATTTGCTCGCCGGCGGTTTTAACCTTCTCTCCTTCCTTTTCCGCAAGTTCCATATCCGGATCGGGAATCGGCTGCATCACTTTCTTTACTTTTGCCAGGAAGGTGGGATTGTCGGGATGGAAGATGGAAGTGTAATCATAGAGTTTCGGGACTACTTTCCTGATCGGAGGTGCGAGAACGGAATCCTCGACATTAGCATTGAGGTTTGAAAAAACCGGAATGAAAAGCAGAAGCGTGAACATAAAACCCAGGATAGCAATCCCCTTTAGCGCGCCAACTAAGGCGCCGCCCACCTTGTCGGTATTTTTCAGAGACGCCGGACTTGCCATCTTATACAGGGCAATACCGATTAGCTTGGCTACCGCCAGCGCGATAATAAACATGCCGACAAAACTGATCACGAACAGGTAATGCTTGGAATCGATTTTTATCGATGAGGAGATTATACCGGCGATCCAATCGGAATACCTCACCGCAACCACCAAACCGACAACTATGGCGATAAGGGTTACGATCTCCCGAAAAAGCCCCCGCCTGACGCCGTTGGCAATAGCCGCCAACAGAACTATAATCACGAATAAATCTACCCAATTCATTTTTCCCCTCCTTAAGCCTTAATCAGGAGGACAGCCTGGCAGAAACAATCTCCTTAACCTTCTTGCCATCAGCCTGCCCGCGAACTTTCTCCATAACCGCCTTCATGGCATCGCCAAAGTCCGCCTTGCTTTCAGCGCCGATCTCCCGAAGAGTTTCATCGACAATGTTTGTGAGTTGTTCATCGCTCAATTTTTTCGGGAGATAGCGCCTCAGCACCTCAAGCTTGGCGCTTTCCATATCCACCAGGTCCTGCCTACCGCCTTTTTCGAACTGTGCTATCGCATCAGCCCACTTTTTTTCCAGTGAAGCCAAAAGAGCAGTAAGTTCCTTATCATCCAACTCACTGCCCTTCTCAAGCTTTTTGTAACCGATTTCGGACTTGATCATACGAAGCGCTTCGGTGGCAACCTTATCGCGATTTTTCATCGCATCCTTCAAGTCCGATATTATTTTCTCAGACAATTCCATTTACTGGTTTTCGTACATGGTTTTACGAGCTTTGCGCTTGGCGGCGTTCATTTTGCGCTTTTTCCTTTCGGACGGTTTTTCGAAGTATTGATGTTTCTTGATATCAGTCATCAAACCGGCTTTTTCACAAGCTTTTGTGAATCTGCGCAACGCCCTTTCGAAACTCTCTTCGTCTCTGACCCTCACTGAGGTCATTAAGCAATCATCTCCTTTCAGCAAGTTTGAGGTTCATATTTATTATATATTAATATCGACAATCTTTACGATTTTACTATAACTATAGTACTATTATTTGGGGTGTTTGTCAAGTGATAATGGGGATTCAGTATTCTATT
>CAZLVS010000081.1:0-4420 GCA_964563085.1 uncultured Ignavibacteria bacterium
CCCGACCTACGGCACTGTCGCCGAATTCCGGAACCCGACCTGCATTTTTCCCGCGTCGGGACACCCTCTCCCCCTGAACGGGAGAGGGATAAGGAAGGAATAAAATGGTTTTAATGAAGATATCCACCCCCTTCTACCATTTATTGGGAGAAGGGGCAAAGGGATGAGGGTTAAAAGAATCATGCTTAGCCCCGCCATGGGCGTGTAAATCTTCGGCTGCGGTTAGGAGCCAAGCGTTCCACTCGCCCGATTTCCGGAAGCGGTTCGAAAACATCACTCCCTCTATAATAAGGGGGGCGCTGTGCGATTAACCACACTGACGCATGCGTTTTGAGAGGCGGTAAATGCCTTGTAAGTAACTGCAGCATATATGGCTGAAAAGTTGACTTGCAAATGAATGCATAGAAAAAAGTCCGGATATTATGTATAATATTGGGGGAAATCCGGATGATTGGAGGTGTTATACATATATTGGGATATAATTGTATATTTACGTTTTAACGCGGTGTTGCCGGAACGCCCGACGGCACAAAAACAGTCCCCGATTTCCCCGCCAAGCGGGGAAATCACCCCTCTCGAGAGGGGTATTTGGACAGCGCAGACATTCTTGTCTGCGGTTTTCATATGTAAATATCCCAGGATACGCGGGACATCCCCGATGGAATCGGGGCGCCCACCACCATAACATCAAAAGATTGCTTCGTCGCTATGCTCCTCGCAATGACTGCTGTTGGTTGACCCCGATGGAATCGGGGCAATGACGGCTGCCGTAAGGCGGAGGTACAGGACAGCATATTTATTTAAAGCGGTCAGAATCGGTTCTTACTTGTATATACCCACCATATCCAGCATGAAAGCGTATTGGAAAGCTATCTCCCTGAGATAATCATAACGCCCGGAATAACCTCCATGACCTGCGCCCATATTGGTTTTAAGTAACAGCAGGTTATTGCCTGTTTTGTGCGCTCTTAATTTGGCAGTCCATTTGGCGGCTTCCCAGTACATTACCCGAGTGTCGTTAAGGCTGCCCATTATCAGCATATTGGGATAATCCTGCTTCCCTATATTATCATAAGGAGAATATGAGAGCATGTATTCGAAATATTCCTCCTGATTCGGATTACCCCATTCATCGTATTCGGTAACGGTTAACGGTATCGAGGAGTCAAGCATAGTATTTATCAGATCGACAAATGGGACATTGGCAGCAACCGCTTTAAATAAATCCGGTCTCATGTTAACAGAAGCGCCAACGAGTAATCCGCCGGCGCTGGCGCCGGAGGCGATTAATCTGTCGGGGGATGTGTATTTCTCTTTAATCAAATACTCGGCAACTGTAACAAAGTCCTTGAAGGTATTGGTTTTCTTGAGCAGTTTACCATCCTCATACCAATACTCGCCCATTTCACCGCCTCCCCTTACATGGGCAATCGCAGAGATAAAACCTCTGTCGAGCAGGCAGAGACGGTTCGACGAGAACCAGGGATCCTCACAACTGCCATAGGCGCCATAGCCGTATAGATGAAGCGGATTCCTTCCGTCCTTAACCATGCCCTTCCTGTACACTATGGAGATAGGAATTTTGACTCCGTCATCACCAATTGCGAAAGTTTTCTCGCTCTGATAAAGTTCAGGATCGTAGCCCCCGGGCACTTCCCTCTGCTTACGGAGGATTCTCTCCCTGGTTCTCATGTTATAATCATATACGGAATTAGGCGTTACGAAGGATCGATAGGTGAATCTGAAGTATTCACTCGCGAAATCGGGATTCGGCGGCTGTCTGTACCAGTGGGAGGGCCAGATAGAATATGTTTCTTCCGGGAATTCGATACAATGCATTTCGCCTGTGTCGAAACTCCTCACCATTATCTGAGGGCTGCCCTCCTTTCGAGCCTCTATCACGAGGAAATCGCGAAAGACCTCGATATTTTCGATCTTCACGGAATCACTTCCTGCAATAACATCTTCCCAATTGCCGGCCGAGGGGTCGGAGATCGGAGCTTTGACCAACCTATAGTTCTTTGCTCCATCGTTGGTGACGATATAAAAGTAATCATCGTGATGTTCTGACCAGTATTTAATGTCTTTACGACGAGGCTGTATCAGGCGGAATCTGCCGAACGGATTGTCAGCGTTTAAAAAATGCTCTTCGGAAGTCACTTTTCCGCCGGTATATAAGAAGAGGTATTTGCCGCTTTTAGACCTGCCGAGGTAGATGTTGAATGCTTCGTCTTTTTCATGGAAAACAATGTCATCCTGCGATACGGGGCGGCCTAATGTGTGTCTGCAGGCTTTGAAAAATCTCCAGGCATCATCAGGGATGGTATAGAAAAAAGTTCGGTTGTCATTAGCCCAAACCAGCGAACCTCCGGCATGTTCTATCTTGTCCGGAAGAATTTCCCCGGTCTGAAGATTCTTAATGCTGATAGTGTAGCGCTCATTTCCTGTATCGTCATAAGCGTATGCCAGCAGTTTATGGTCGGGACTGATTACGAAAATACCGACATGCATGAAATTCTTGCCTTCCGCCAGTTCATTTACATCCAGCAGGATTTCTTCGGCGCTGTTCAGGCTCTCTAACTTGCGGCAGAAAATTCTATACTGTTTTCCTTTTTCGGTTCGACTATAATAATAATAATCGCCCCATTTAACCGGCACGGAAAGGTCGGTCTCTTTAATATGAGATAGGATCTCCTGATACAGTTTTTCCTGAAGCCGTTCGGTATGCCGCATCATAGATTCGGTGTATTTATTCTCGGCTTTTAAATATTCTATAACTTCGGGATCATCTCGATTATGCATCCAACCGTAATTATCGATCAATGTATGTTCAAACATCACAGTTGTATCCGGTTGAATTTTTGCATTGGGCGGAGTCGGCATAGTCCCCTCACTTTGGTAGTATGTGGCAACAACCAAGGCGGTGAGCAAAATGATCACCGCGATAACGGTATTAACTAATCTTACCATTTGGATCTCCTGATAACAGAAAAATACTTATCATTCAAAGGGTTCCTCTGAAATTGAACGTTGCAATTATAATAAGGCTGCCTAAAAGTTAATGGTATTACTCCGCTTTTTTAATGATGACTATTTCATAAAGCTTATGCCATAATTTTCCCGTAACAAACAGCGTTTCATTCTCCGCATCGTAGGCGATCCCATTCATCACATCCATAGCGTCGGAGTAATCCATCACGCCGAGGATATCGCTTAAATCAAGCAAACCCGTGACCACTCCGGTCTCGGGATCTATGGATACGATAAGTTGAAGGGGCCAGACATTCGCCCATATTTCGCCATCTATATATTCCAGCTCATTCAAACCGGATAAAGGAGCGCCTTCCATGGTCACTTGAAGCGTTCCTGTTCTTACGAACGTATCAGGATCAAGGAAATTAAGAGTTGATGAACCGCTGCTGACTATTAAGCGATCGTCGTCGGAAGTTAAACCCCAACCCTCGCCCGGGAAGGTGAAAGTGTGAAGATGGTTAAGGTTCTCCTTGTCGTAGATAAATCCCAGGTTCGATTTCCAGGTTAGCTGGTATATATGCTCCCCCCGTATGGTTATTCCTTCGGCGAAGAGCTGCTCGGGCAGCCGGCGCTCTTTTAGTACATAGCCGCTTTTCGGCTCAACTTTCCTGAGAGTCGATTCTCCATATAAACCGGTACTCTCGTAGATATAGCCATCCTCGAAGAAAAGCCCTTGAGTGAAGGCATCGGGATCGTGAGGATAAGTATTTATAACCTCGTAGGAATATTTTCGGACTTCGTTTTTTTGAGTTTCCCCGGCAATTGCGGGTCCGAATACCGGGAAAGCAGCGGCAAACCACAGAGCCAAGAGCATCCTTAGGGCAGGGTTCGCGGTCATGGGGCTCTCTTTTCATGCTTAATCAGCTTCAGTGCATCGCTGATAATATCCTTATGGTCAAATGCGATCTCTGCTTCGCGCCAATTGGAAACCAACTCAACTTCGGCTGCATCGGAGCCGGCTTTCATCTGAGAAGTATCGGCAATACCGAGGAACGCAATCGAAACCGAATGCCCCCTGGGATCGCGGTCGGGTTTGGAATATACTCCTATTAGCCTTAATTGGCGCACCTCGAGACCGGTTTCCTCCAGCGTTTCGCGCCGGCAGGCGTCCTCCACCGTCTCGCCGTACTCAACGAAACCGCCGGGCAGAGCGTATTGCCCCTTAAATGGTTCATTCCCGCGTTTAATTAAAACCACGGCATCGTTTTGAAAAACCACGCAATCTACTGTCAAAAACGGTCGTTTCTCCGGTAAACTCACTTTTCCATTCCTGCGTTAATTTTAGCTTGGTGAAGATAATTTTATAAATTCCACGCGAATTGTCAACAGTATCTGTTATAAAAGCTGTCGGGTGAGGGCACCCGACAGCACATTTAGGCGTCAAACG
>CAZLVS010000082.1:0-4060 GCA_964563085.1 uncultured Ignavibacteria bacterium
ATAGATAGAATATTTGATAATAGTATTTGCAAAATAGCGTGATTTATGTTATATTTCAAGATTGTATATTAAAGAGAATGACCGAAATTGACGGGTGAAAGAAACAACAAAAGACCGGCAAAAGGTTTTTTTAAGCTCGGTGAGATTCTCAATCAGCAATTGAAAAGCGCCGGGCTTGCTCGCAAGCTAAATGAACAACAAGCTGTAATTAAATGGGAGGAAATAGCAGGCGAGAAATTAGCGAGGCATACCAGAGCGGTCAAGGTGCATGAACATCGGCTGCTGGTTATCGTCGATTCACCCATACTGAGAAACGAATTAACCTTCTTGAAGCCTGACCTGCTGGAGAAACTCCGTAACGAGATTCCCAACAGCGGCGTAGAGGATATTATTTTTCGCTAAGAAAGTGAATACTTATGGAAAAAGTGGATAAGAAAGAGGTAAGAAAAGAGCTATATAGCGCTGCGACCATACAGGTGCTGAAGGGGCTGGAAGCTGTTCGTCGCCGTCCCGCAATGTATATCGGTGATATCGGAAGCCGCGGTTTACATCACCTCGTATACGAGGTTGTCGATAACTCTATCGATGAAGCAATGGCCGGGGTCTGCGATCTTATAGAAGTGTTGATAAATGAAGATGACTCGGTAACGGTTAAGGACAACGGCAGGGGTATTCCGGTCGGCATGCATCCCACCCAGAAAAAACCTGCGCTCGAAGTCGTGATGACCACGCTGCATGCCGGCGGCAAGTTCGATCATCAAACCTATAAAGTTTCCGGTGGTTTGCACGGCGTCGGTGTTTCCGTGGTGAACGCCTTGTCGGACTGGTGCGAGGTACAGGTGGCGAGGCACGGCGACCTTTATTATCAGAAATACCGTAGAGGCGAACCGGAGGCTCCCCTCAAAACCATTGGCAAGCGGGCTAATTCCGGCACCACCACCACTTTTCATCCCGATCCCGAGGTTTTCCCGAGGATTCAATTCAATTACGATACCCTGTCGGCGCGGTTCAGGGAGCTCGCTTTTTTGAATCCGGGGCTTCGTATAAAATTTACCGACAAACGTGAGAAGGTTTCCGAAAACGGTAAAGAGACCCATCGTTCCGAGACATTTGTGTTTAAAGGCGGTTTATCGGCATTCGTTAAATATCTCAATGAAAATCGAAATGCGCTATACGCTAAGCCAATCGATTTCACCGCCGAAAGAAACGAAGTCCAGGTGGATGTAGCAATTCAATACAATGATGGGTATAACGAGAATATGCTCAGCTACGTCAACAATATCAATACCATTGAGGGGGGAACCCATTTAGTGGGATTCCGTACCGCACTCACCCGGACTTTGAATTACTACGCTTCCAAAAATAACCTTTTCAAAAACGGCGACAAACCGCTGTTGGGTGAAGATGTCCGAGAAGGTTTAACGGCGGTGTTATCGGTTCGAGTCGCCGAGCCTCAATTCGAAGGACAGACTAAAACCAAGCTGGGCAATTCCGAGGTCAAGGGAATAGTCGAATCCATAGTCGGCGAAAAAATGGGCGAGTTCATGGAAGAAAATCCTCCGGTTGCCAAAAAGATTATCGAGAAGTGTGTTTCCACGGCTCGTTCACGAGAAGCGGCGCGCAAAGCTCGCGAGCTGGTTAGGAGGAAATCCGCTCTTGAATCCGGTTCCCTGCCCGGTAAATTGGCGGATTGTTCTATGAAGGATCCCGAGCATTGCGAGATTTATATCGTTGAGGGTGATTCAGCGGGAGGATCCGCCAAGCAGGGAAGGGACAGACGTTTTCAGGCTGTACTGCCTCTGCGCGGCAAAATTCTTAACGTGGAAAAGGCTCGGCTGGACAAAATCCTTTCCAACGAAGAGATACGCACCATGATAACCGCAATGGGCACCGGAATCGGCAAGGAAGAATTCGATATCAGCAGGGCGCGTTATAACAAGATAATTATAATGACAGACGCCGATATCGACGGCGCTCATATCCGCACGCTCATACTCACATTTTTATACCGCCACATGAAGGAGTTGGTGGAAGCGGGTTATGTTTATATCGCTCAACCTCCGCTATATAGGATCAAAAAGGGGAAAGTGGAGAAGTATGTTTTCTCCGATGAGGAACGCGACCGCATAATACAGCAGATGGGTAAGGACGGAATTTCTCTCCAGAGATACAAGGGATTGGGTGAGATGAATCCCGAGCAGCTCTGGCTAACCACCATGAATCCGGAAACGCGCACCCTCCTGAAGGTCTCGACAGAAAACGCCGCCGAAGCCGACAGGATGTTCACCATCTTGATGGGCGACCAGGTGGAACCCCGCCGCAAGTTCATCGAGGAAAACGCCAAATACGTCAAAAACCTGGACGTGTAGGCCAATCCAAATTTGCTGCTGAATCTCATACCTATTTGGGACATGAAATGATTGCGGCGCCAGGTCGCGTGACCTGGCGCAGATTTTAATATTTGACAAACCATGACCAAGTCAGTTATTTGTGCAATAATGTAATTTAATAGAGTACTCATAGGGCAATATTAAGAGGTGTCATAAATTAAAGGATCTAAATTTGGAAACGAAAGAGCTATATAAGATTGCTATTGACACGCGCAATTTCGAAATCGGTCTATTCTGGAAGCGATCGAACTATTTTCTTGCATTGAATACGGCAATAGCAGTTGGATTTTTCACCCAACAGAATTCAAATTATGAGTGTTTAATCGCGATATTTGGTATATTCACATCTATTCTTTGGTTTTGTGTAAATTTGGGAAGCAAATTTTGGCAATCGAGATGGGAACAAAGGGCTGCGATACTAGAAGAAAAATTGTACCTATCAGATCCAGTGTATCTATTCGACACTAATAGGACTATAGTTAAAAATGATGTTGTTGAATCTATTAAGAGAAGCGAACATCAATACTGGGTTATTAGATTTATCGACGAGCTTGTGCTTAAGAAACTATCTGTTAGCTTGATGATGATTTTGCTCTCTATTCTATTTATATTGGTATGGTTTATTTTGCTAGTGCTGAGTGCTGGATGGATAGTGGAGTTTATTCATGATAATATGATTCTATTTGCGAAATCGTTTATAATCATAATAATGAAGTAAATAATGAGCATGCTATCCAAAGAAGGATCTTAGTTTTTCTAATATTGGAGTTTCAGTAAGCGCTTTACGTAATTATAAATGAATTTGAGTTATGTTGATGGGAAAGGATTAGGGTATGTCTGCAAAAGTGTCAATTAAGTTCCAAGGTCGAGATAGGAGTTTAAAATACCCCAATAAATGCCCACTGTGTCACTGCATTATTGACGTGAAGAAAAGTTGTGCTCAAGTTATAAAGAATGATAATGTCCAGACAGTATTTATTTGCCCGAATGATGAATGTAGAAACATGTTTTTAGGATTCTATGTAATTGGACAAGATGGAAACCTACAGATGGATCGTATGGAGCCATATAATGTTCAAATACGAGAGTTTCCGGTAGTAATCGATATAATATCTTCACAATTTCGATCAATTTATCAAGAAGCAGAAGAAGCAAGATTTAAGAATTTGAAACAGATTGCAGGTGCAGGCTATCGGAAAGCCGTTGAATTCCTCATCAAGGACTATGCCAAGCATACTATTGACGATGAACAACCGGATTGTAAAGAGAAAAGAAAGGAAATTGAGAATAAGTTCGCAGGGCAAGTTATCAAAGATCATATTGAAGATAAGAGGATTCAAGCAGTAGCATCAAGAGCCCTGTGGTTGGGGAATGATGAAACTCATTATCTTCGTATATGGGAGGACCATGACATAGATGATTTGATAAATTTGATAAAACTAACTGTGAATTGGATAGAGATAGAGCATGATTCCGCGGAATATGTAAAATCAATGCCCGTGTCTCATGAGAATAAGCCCAATTAACTTGTCACAACCTTTACGGTTGTAACCTAACCTGCTAAAGGTCGAATCAAAGTTTATGACTGCAATGACTTATTTTATCAATTTAACGGTAGGTAATGTCAATAATTATGTGTAAAAAGGTAATCAAAAGGGGTATCCAAAGTT
>CAZLVS010000083.1:0-4041 GCA_964563085.1 uncultured Ignavibacteria bacterium
ATACACCTTTTGTCTCTTTTACGCCACTTTTACACACTTTAATTTACATTACCGTGCCGGATATCCCCTTCGATTATCTTTTGACAAGTCGGACTTAGCAGGCTATCTTGAAGTCGCTGCAATTTGGGAGACTATAAACAATAACTGTAAGACCGGAAAATGGTGTATATTTCAAATAGAGCTATCAAAGAGATAGAAGATAAATTCGGTAAACCGGAATTAAGAGAGACATTGTTTGAAATGCCCGATTATGAGCTTTCGATGGTGAAAAACTCGCAAAAAGATGGACGCGCCCATGATGTCACTGTCTTCATTAAGAAGGGAGACAATTTTATCTTCAATGCAAAGCATTGGTATCCCAAAGGGATGTGCCGGGCTCCTTCCGGCGGAGTTCGCCCCGGAGAGAATATTGAGGATGGCTGTTTGCGAGAAGCGCTGGAGGAGACCGGATGCGCTGTTAAACTATTAAAATATCTATTAAGGATAAAGTGCCGTTTTACCAGCGGCGATGAACTGGTGGATTGGACATCCCACATATTCCTTGCGGAGTTCGTGTCCGGCGACCTGAAGCCGATAGATACCAACGAGATACGAGAGGTGTTTGTTGTTAGTCCCGAAGAGATTCCGGCAATCAGGGAAGTGATGGAAGGTGTCGATTCCGGAGGAATCCATTATCGAGCATATCTCACTGATGAAGTAATGAGTATTTTAGAGAAAAACGGTGATCTGTCATCTTATTAATAATGGTGTTTTATGAGTACGGTAGTAATTTTTTGCACGGCAGGATCCAAAGAAGAAGCCGAAACAATAGCAGCCGATTTAGTGCGGACTAAGACAGCGGCTTGCTGCAGCATCCTTTCAGGTATAAACTCGATTTATTTCTGGGAAGGAGAGGTTTGCAGCGATTCTGAGTATCTCCTAATAATCAAAACTTCGGAGAAGGCTCTCGATGCAGTCACCGAGAGGATCGGAAGATTGCATTCTTATGATTTACCGGAGATTATAGCCATGCCGATAGTAGGCGGCAGCGATGAATATATTAAATGGGTTGAGAATAATTCCGGAGGGGAATAACGATGAAATCTTTCAGGTTGAAAAACGGATATCTTTTGCGCCTGGATAAAGGCGAGGAAGTGGTGGATACTATACTGAAATTCGCTGAGAAGATGAAGATAAAGTCGGGAGCGATATCCGCCATTGGCGCTGTAACCGATTGCGTTCTCGGCTATTTTGACCGCAACCGAAAAACATATCTTAATAAGAATTTCAATGATATCTACGAAGTGATTGCGCTTAATGGCAATATCACGTATTTCGAGCAGAAACCGATATTGCATTCCCATATCTGCATCGGCGATCCCCATTTCAATGCATTTGGCGGTCACCTTTTTTCGGCTGTAGTCGCAGTTACCCTGGAACTGTTTATAACAGAAATAGATACGCGAATAAACCGGGGATTTGTGGAAGAATTTAATTTAAACTTAATAGACTCCGCTGATGATGCTTAAGCCGTCCGGAATTATAACGCTTACTACCGATTTTGGGAATGATGATTATTTCGTTGGAGCGGTCAAGGGAGTGATAATGAGGATTAATCCCGAGGTTCGGATTGTTGACATTACGCACACCATCGATCCGGGCAGCATAAGGGAAGCGTCTTTCACGCTGCTTAACTGCTTTTCCGAATTTCCCTCAGGTACTATCCATTACTGTGTTGTCGATCCGGGCGTGGGCTCGGAGAGGAAACCGCTGTTGACGGTTAATAAACAGTTTTACTTCATAACGCCGGATAACGGAGTGGTTTATCCTATGATAGCGGGAACCGCATACAGGTGTTATGAGATCAAACCGCTAAATCAGGGAGTTAAATTGGTATCTCAAACATTCCACGGCAGGGATATCTTCGCTCCGGCGGCGGCAAAAATCTCTCTTGGTTTTGATTACGAGACGGTTTACCCGGAACATCCCGATATAGTGAAATATGAGATTCCAGGACCAAGAATGCAGGGACAGAACTTGAATGGCGAAATTATCCATATAGATCGGTTCGGAAACCTGGTTACGAATCTGCGATTAAAGGAGCTGGAGGGATTTGAGGCGCCGGTATTGGAATTACGCGAACATACAATCACCGATCTTTATGACTTTTTCCAATCCGGTAAAGGCGATGAACCGTTTATGTTTCCCGGATCATCGGGATATCTGGAGATTGCGGTGAAGAATAAAAGCGCCGGAGAGATGCTTGGCGTGGAAACCGGCGAGGAAATAGTATTGAGAGGTGAAACCGATGGCAGATAAAGAGCAGCGCCCAAGCTGGGATGAGTATTTTATGAGCGTGGCATCCCTGGTTAGCCAGCGCTCCACCTGTCTGCGCAGGAGAGTAGGAGCGGTTATTGTAAAGGAAAAGCGGATACTAACCACGGGATATAATGGCGCGCCTTCGGGACTGACTCATTGCTTGGAAATCGGGTGCTTGCGTGAAACCATGCAGATTCCATCGGGGGAGCGTCACGAGTTGTGCCGGGCAATCCATGCCGAGCAGAACGCGATCGTTCAGGCGGCTTCGTTCGGAGTATCGGTCAGGGGCTCAACCATTTACTCAACAACTTATCCCTGTAGCCTTTGCGCTAAAATGATAATAAATGCCGGCATCGTAGAAATCGTGATCAAAGAGGGTTATCCCGACAGTATGGCTGTGGAGATGTTGGAACAAGCTTGCATAAAGGTTCGCTATCTTGATTCAGCGCCTCCAAGAACTCATCCAAACAATAGCGTGATTATAACCGGAGAAGATAACGAGAATGAGATATAAGTCGGAGAGCGGAAACTGGTGTTATCGGATTCATCGAACGGGAATAACTTATGAGCGCTCGCAACGCTAAAGATATGCCTTTTCTGGATCATCTGGAAGAACTCCGTTTGCGGATATTAAAAACGCTGGCGGCGATTTTGGTGTTTGCTATCGCCGGGTTTTTCTTTTCCGATCAACTATTCGAGTTTCTACAATATCCCTTAAAGAAGGGGGCGCCGGATATCGAACTGCATTTTTTCGGTATAACCGAAGCGTTTATGACCAGAATTAAACTGGCATTTCTTGCCGGATTGTTCGTAGCGATGCCGGTAGCCCTTTATCAGATCTGGCAATTCGTTGTGCCGGGGCTGTTGGAAAGCGAGGTTAAAGTGGCGGTTCCGCTGGTAGCTGTTTCTTCTGTCTTCTTTCTTACGGGCGCAGGATTTTGCTTTTTTGTGGTGGCGCGTTATGGATTGAGGTTCTTGATAATGGTCAATCAACCGCCCAATACAACTCCGGTGATCGGATTGGGTTCGTATTTCTCTTACGTGATGTGGCTGATGATTGCTTTTGGTGCGGTCTTTCAACTGCCGGTTGTGACTTTTTTTTTGGGTAGAATCGGTATAGTAAACTCGAGGTTATTGGCGAAAGGCAGAAGCTATGCGGTGGTGGGAATCCTAGTTTTGTCATCTTTGATTACACCGCCTGATATATTCACTCAAGTGGTTTTGTCCGTACCGCTTTACTTCCTATACGAGTTGAGTATTTTTGTGGTTAAATTGACCGGGAAAAGAGAGGAAGGGGAGGAAACTGACGACGAAGCTTAGTAATCCTCTAACCCGGGTGATTCACTAACGGATGATTCATTAGCCATAGGTGGGGTAGGTCAGCGTGTTTCTCCCCTGACATAGTTTCCGCCGGTGGTTGGGTTCCGGAATTCGGCGATAGCGCCGTAGGTCGGGTTCCGAACGAAGTGAGAAACCCGACACGCTTTACTGTCATTGCGAGCGAAGCGAAGCAATCCGTGTCCCCGTTCGTGCGCGGCGGACATCCCCGTTTGACACCTTCGGTCATACCCGGACGTCTAACCGCACTCAAGAGTGCCGTCCCCCGAAGTCATTGCGAGCGAAGCGAAGCAATCTGTGTCCCCGTTCGTGCGCGGCGGACATCCCCGTTTGACACCTTCGGTCATATTCGGACGTCTAACCGCACTCAAGAGTGCCGTCCCCCGAAGTCATTGCGAGCGAAGC
>CAZLVS010000084.1:0-4037 GCA_964563085.1 uncultured Ignavibacteria bacterium
GGACACGGATTGCTTCGCTTCGCTCGCAATGACTTCGGGAGACGGCACTCTTGGGTGCGGTCAGACGTCCCGGTCTGACCGCAGGCGGCACACGGGGACGTCCGCCGGGCACGAACGGGGTCACGGATTGCTTCGCTTTCCCGATGTGATCGGGGTAATGACGGGTGCGGGTGGCCGACCGCACATTGTGATCGGATTTTGAAATTAAGATGACGAAATCATCCCGATTTCATAGAGGAGCTTCGCCAAAATTTCGACCTACGGGAGAAAAACGGAATTCGAGGAGGAATGCCGCGCACAAACAGGGAGAGGGATTTATTAGTCGCTATCCCGATGGCAGAAATGACAATGTTAATCTTGGCTTTTTTTGTTGCCCGGTTTTACCCCTTCAATGCCTCCGCGCCGCCTACGATCTCCAGCAGCTCGCTGGTGATGGATGCCTGACGAACTTTGTTTCGCAATAGCGTAAGGTTATCTATCATCTCTTTAGCATTCCTGGTGGCGTTGCTCATCGCCATCATACGAGCGCCATGTTCGCTGGCAAGCGACTCCGCAAACGACATATAGATTCTATTCTGTATAAAACGCGGAAGGATATCGGCATAGATTGTTTCCGAATCAGGCTCGAAAATATAATCGGCTGATCTCCCGGCTTCGTCGCCTTCCGGTTTTGAGATGGGAAGGAAATCCTCCACCGTTACCCTGTAAATTGTAGTGGATACAAATCGGGTGTAAATTAGTTTAACAGAATCCACTTCACCGGTCAGGAACAAATTAACCACATCCCTGGCAATATCGATCATCCGCTGCAGGTCCATATTGCCGATGAAATCGGTATATGTCAACCGCATGTTCCATCTGCGGCGTTTGAAATAGTCTATTAACTTCTTCCCAACCAAAACAAGCTGAATATCATCAGGGTTATGTTCAGCCAATGAAATTTCGCCCGCTCTGGTTACGTTCTGATTGAAAGAGCCGCAGAGACCGCGATCACCCGCCATCATCACAATAGCAGTATTCTTAACCTCGCGTTTTTCGAAAAGCGGGTGCGAGATATCAGCGGCGCCAGCCAACGATTGCAAAATCTGAATCAGTTTTTCAGAATAAGGTCTTGCCGACTCCACACGCATCTGCGCCCTGCGCAGCTTTGCCGCGGAAACCATCTCCATCGCTTTGGTGATCTGCTTGGTGGATTCGACAGATTTAATTCTTCTACGTATATCGCGTAAATTCTGCATTATCTTTTATTCCTGATGCTTGATACCTTAGTTCTCTGCTACAAATTTATCTCTGAATTCGCCAACCGCTTTTTTCAATTTCTCTTCTGTGGCGTCGGAAATTACCTTCTCCGTGGCGATATTGTGAAGGATGTCCGGGTATTTCTCATCCACGAACTTGTTTAATCCTTCTTCGAATTCCGGTATCTTAGCCTTGGGAATGGTATCAATATAACCGTTAACGCCTGCCCAGACAATTAAAACCTGACGCTCCAACGGTACCGGCACATACTGCTCCTGCTTTAGGATCTCCACCATCTTCTCACCGCGGGTTAACTGCGCTTTGGTCGCTTCGTCAAGGTCTGAACCGAACTGGGCGAATGCCGCCAACTCACGATACTGCGCTAAATCCAACCTCAGTCTTCCTGCCACCTGCTTCATACATTTGGTCTGAGCGTTACCTCCCACACGCGATACCGATATACCTACGTTAATCGCAGGACGGACGCCCGAGAAAAACAGGTCGGATTCCAGGAATATCTGCCCGTCGGTAATCGAAATCACGTTTGTAGGAATATATGCGGAAACATCGCCTGCCTGGGTTTCAATAATAGGCAATGCGGTCAACGAACCCCCGCCCATCTCATCGGAGTATTTCGCCGCTCTCTCCAAAAGACGGGAATGGAGATAGAAAACATCGCCTGGATAAGCCTCGCGTCCCGGAGGTCTGCGCAGAAGCAACGAAAGCTGACGGTAGGATTGAGCGTGTTTGGAAAGGTCATCGTAAACCAAAAGCACATGCTGCCCGTTGTCTCTGAAAAATTCACCCATGGAGCATCCGGAGTACGGGGCGATAAACTGCAGAGGCGCCTTCTCGGTAGCGTTAGCCACCACAACCGTAGTATATTCCATCGCTCCGTACTGCTCGAGTATCTTCACCACCTGAGCCACGGTCGATTGCTTCTGACCTATGGCAACATAGATACAGAATACATCGGAACCTCTCTGGTTGATGATGGTGTCGATCGCCAACGCCGTTTTACCGGTCTGACGGTCGCCGATAATCAACTCGCGCTGTCCGCGACCTATCGGAATCATGGAATCGATAGCCTTCAGTCCGGTTTGTACCGGTTCTTTTACCGGCTGTCTTTGCACTACGTTAGGTACTACTGTTTCGATATTCCGCGTCTTGTCAAGCGGGATCGGTCCCTTGCCGTCAATCGGCTGGCCGATTGCATTGACCACGCGCCCGATAACCGCATCGCCTACCGGAATCGAAGCGATCCTGCCGGTACGCCTCACTTCATCGCCCTCCTTGATATTGTAATCATCGCCGAACAGAGCGATGCCGACGTTGTCCTCCTCGAGGTTCAAAATTATTCCCATAACGCCGCCGGGGAACTCCACCAACTCCGACATCATGGCATCTTCCAAACCCCACACTCGCGCAATACCGTCCCCGATCTGAAGAATGGTTCCAACCGATTCCATCTCCAGCTTGGACTCATATTTGGATATCTCTTTCAGAATAACAGAAGAAACTTCTTCAGGCCTTAGCGCCATTTTTATCTCCTTTTATCTCAACTATAATACTTATTCTATTTTATGAATCTTGATTGACATCAAATCTTCTTTGATGGTCGCCAGTTTATCCCTCACCGAATCATCAACCACGCGATTGTTCATATTTATGATAACGCCCCCGATAATATTCTTATCTACATCCGGATAAATCCTGATCTCTTTGCCCGTTATCGATTCCAGCTTCTTGCGCAGTTTATCCCGAAGATCCAGCTCCAACGGAACCGCCGTGGTGACCCTGGCTCTGAGTATTCCCTTTTCCTCTTCCACCAAGAAGGTATAAGTCTCAATAATCGAACGGATATACTGAGCGCGCCGTTTATCCACGGTTAGTTTAATGAAGCTGTAAACCAGCTCGGAGAATTGCCCTTTGAAAACGCTGTCAATAAGCTCGAATTTGGCTTCATCGGTTACTTGAGGAGCGGTCAGGAAATCTATCAGGGAATCATCGGTTGAGATAGCATTTCTGATAGCGGTTAGCTCCTCGGAAATCTCATCAACTTTGTTTTGTGCTTTGGCGGCATTAAATAGCGCCTGCGCATAACGTTTTGGTACCTGGTGTTCAAATTGACTCACTTCGCAACCTTAAATCTATTAGAAAGTTAGTTCTTATCAAGCAATAATGTGCAAAGACCGCAACTGCGATACTATAATGACAACTGAGTTTACACTGTCTCAATAGCAATAATAGAAAACCGCGGAAATAACCGCAATTTAGAAAGCCAATTATGTAAATTCGGTAAATAAAAGTCAAGACTTTTCTTGTAACTTTTTTCACAAAGAGAGTTAATCTCAATCGGAAATGTTACCGGCAGAAATAGGTAAAATGTGCTGTTAAGCGACATAACTCAGCATAAAAATGACTTTATTCTGTATATTTTCAAAATAATCCCTGACAATTACGGGGGGGGTGTATCTTTACATTTATTACTAAACATAAGGCTGGAAGTTAATTTTGAAAATTTATCCGCTGACAAATTCAATCAAGCTCAAGAATATCAAAAAGAAAGGAGGAAAGTGACAGTTTAACAATGGATTAAGGAAAAACCTTGTTTAATTTGGAAAAAGGGTTATAATTATGAAGAAACCAAAATACCAGATAATAGCTTTGGGAGTATCCATTTTAATGGCTATCTCATTTCTTGCAGTTATGTCTTCAGCGCAAAAAATCGGCACTTCTTATAATGTAGACTATAATCCTGATCCCGAAGTTGACAGCGATTACGTGGATGCAACCGG
>CAZLVS010000085.1:0-3937 GCA_964563085.1 uncultured Ignavibacteria bacterium
AACCGCACTCAAGAGTGCCGTCCCCCGAAGTCATTGCGAGCGAAGCGAAGCAATCCGTGTCCCCGTTCGTGCGCGGCGGACATCCCCGTTTGACACCTTCGGTCATACCCGGACGTCTAACCGCACTCAAGAGTGCCGTCCCCCGAAGTCATTGCGAGCGAAGCGAAGCAATCTGTGACCCCGTGCCGTCGGGCGGCCTCACCCGACATCCTGCCTTAATCGTCCCCCTCATCCCCTGACCCCTTCTCCCACTAAATGGGAGAAGGGGAACTGAGTGGATAATCTATATTTATAAATATAATTCTATTCTTACCTTACTTCCCTCTCCCATTCAGGGGGAGAGGGTGTCCCGCGAAGCGCGGGACGGTTGAGGGCGTGGGTGTGTTGTAGCGCCGCAGCATGCTTATCCCCGCCGTTGGCGCGGCTAAACATGCAATCTTCATGGAACATAGTATCGTAACCGGCGGACGCTTCATCTGCCGACCACATAATGGTGTTCCCGAAAAATGCACCCCTGGCAATGCATTAATATTCCTTATTGAGTATCAAGTTAAATGATCCTATTCCAGGAATATGTAAATTCATAATAATAACAATTGCCTTGACTCCGATAATATACTGTAGTTACTATCCAATTGCAGCCTTAAATAAGCCGGGATCCCCGGATATATCGGTGAATCCAGACTGCGGGCTCGTAGGATATTTGTATATAAGCTGGTAATTGGAAAGGAGTTATGATTATGGAGAAAAGAAAATGGGCATTTTCCGGCTTTAAGATGACAGTAAGTAAAATTGCCGAGCCGGGAAAATATCAGGTTGAATTCGAAGGGGGAATAGATTACGGTCCTGATGGTCGTCCGGAATTAAGAGGCGATCGCAAGAATGTTCAATCCGATCTGGATTATCTCTTCACTCCCAAACGCGCCATGAGTAACAGCGACAACTGCTTCGAGCTTAACCTCATGTTAGAGAGCAAGATAGATAAATTCGAGAAATGGCTGGAGAAAACTGTTAAGGATTACAGGGCGGTGCCTGATGATCTATAGGGCGAAGACATCGGTTTAAACCTTAATGCTTTTGGAATGTAATTGAAAAATCCTCAAGCATAAATATAAAAAGGGGGCTTCTGTGGCTTTAGACGACATCAAAACGGATCCCAAGGAGAGAATTGAATTAGACAAAAGCGAGATTCAGCTTTTGCCGGTGAAAGATAATGTGATGTTTCCCGGATTGGTTATTCCGCTGGTAATCTCCGAAACGGAATACACGCAAATGCTTGATGATGCAATAATGCGAGGGCATTTGATCGGAATTGTATGCCGTAGGGAATCACCAACTGGAAACAAAGATGCCGTATCATATTTTGATTTTGGTGTAACCGCTCAGGTTCTCAAGATGCTGCGGTTTCCTGACGGCAGCGTACGGATTTTGATTAAGGGGCAGGATAGATTTAAGATCAAGAGAACAATCAGCAGCGAACCGCCTCCTTTAGCGGAAATCGAGATTTTAAGTACTCAGTACTTGAGCGAAGTAAAAGAAGAAGCCTTGATTCGCACCTTGAAAGAACTGCTTCAGAAATTGACGGAAAAAGTCAATTATCTCCCCGAGGATTTACTCCAAACAGCCTCCCATGCGGAAAACGCTTCGAGTTTGATTGATATCATCGCCTCCAATCTTAAGCTCGATACCGGCGCCAAGCAGCTTATTCTGGAAACCTCCGATGTTATGAAGCGATTGCGCTTAATTGTTTCGCATATTCGCAAGGAAATCGAAATTGTAGATATAGCCGCCAAAATAAAGGATGACGCCGCGGCTGAAATCAACAAATCTCAGAGGGAGTTTATTCTCAGGGAGCAAATGAAGGCAATCCAGCGCGAGCTGGGCGAAACCGATGATCGAAATGCGGAAATCGAGGAATATCGCCGCAAAATGGAAGAAGCGGGTTTGACCGACTCCGCCAAAGAAGCCGCAGAACAGGAACTGGAACGATTCGCTCGCATGAATGCCGCTGCCGCAGAATACTCGGTATCCAGAAACTATCTTGACTGGTTGGTTTCTCTACCCTGGAAGAAAGGAACCGAGGATAACCTGGATATTCCGGAGTCTCAACGAATTCTGGATGAGGATCATTACGGTCTGGAAAAAATCAAGGAGAGAATTTTAGAATATCTGGCAGTACGCAAGCTGAATCCGAATATTAAGGGACCGATTCTTTGCTTCGTGGGACCTCCGGGGGTAGGTAAAACATCGCTGGGGAAATCGATAGCCAGGGCTATGAACAGGAAATTCTACCGGATGTCATTGGGAGGCGTCCGGGATGAAGCCGAAATCCGGGGACATCGCAGGACCTATGTCGGCTCCATGCCGGGGCGATTGATTCAGGCGCTGCGAAAGGTTAAGTCCAATAATCCGGTGATAATGCTGGATGAGCTGGATAAGCTCGGTAATGATTTCAGGGGAGATCCCGCATCGGCGTTGTTAGAGGTTCTCGACCCGGAACAAAACTGGAGTTTCTCTGATCACTACCTTGAGGTGCCCTTCGATTTATCAAAAGCGTTTTTTATAGGCACCGCGAATTTACTTGAACCGGTTCCGCCCGCCCTGAAGGACAGGATGGAGGTGGTGTATTTATCCGGCTATACCGATATAGAAAAACTCGCCATAGCAAAATCATACCTCATTCCGCAGGAGCTGCAAAATCACGGATTAACATCCGACAATATCCGGCTAAGCGATAAAGCTGTAATGAAATTGATGGATGATTATACGCGCGAGGCGGGTTTGAGAAACCTGAAGCGCGAGATAGGGTCTATTTGCCGCAAGGTGGCGCGCGTGGTTGCGGAAGGTAAGAACGAAACCGTAAATATCACACCGCAGAAGGTGCGCAAATATTTGGGACCCGAGCGGTTTATGAGGGAGATTCTGCTTGATAAATCCCGTATCGGCATCGTGCCGGGACTGGCATGGACATCGGTTGGAGGAGATGTGCTTTATATTGAGGCGACTAAAATGCCCGGGAATAAACACCTTACGTTGACCGGCCAGATCGGTAATGTAATGAAGGAATCGATGCAGGCTGCGTTATCCTATATCAGAAGCAAATCGCCGGTATGGGATATTGATCCGGAGATGTTTGAAGTCTTTGATTTTCATATACATGTTCCGGCGGGTGCTACTCCTAAGGATGGTCCTTCAGCCGGTATCACCATCGCTACAGCGCTGCTATCGATTTTGACTGAACGTCCGGTTAAACCGCAATTGGCGATGACCGGTGAGATAACCTTAAGGGGTGATGTTTTGCCGATCGGCGGATTGAAAGAAAAATCATTAGCCGCCTATCGCCTGGGGATAAAAACGATTCTCTTCCCCCAATCGAATGAAAAGGATCTCGATGAAGTACCCAAGGAGATTCGTAACCGAATTAATTTCATCCCCTTGAGTTGCGTGGATGATGTTTTTGAACATGCGCTTGATAAGGAAGCCTAAGCAGAGAAGTATGCGGCATTCGTCCTCGAATGCCGCGCAAAAGCGCTGCCAGGGGACCTCGAAACCGTCTCAAAATCCTGATTTAAGGCGCTGCATGGTAATAAGAGATTGCCACGCCCTCGGCAAGCCTCGGGCTCGCAATGACTTCTAATGCCATCATTGCCCCGATTGCATCGGGGTGACTCGACGCCACTAACGTGCCGTCAAAGAGCGGCATGCTTAGCTCGTAGCCGCATGCGAAGAGATAAGCATGTTTTGTATCCATCAGCATGCTTATCCCCGCTCTTAGCGGGGATAAACATGCCGCCCCGTCGCGCAAAAGCGCGGCATGCTCTATTATATAAGATCATAATTGCCAGGGCTTCGCCCTGACCATGCCACCAACATATCCTACAACTACTTCACCAGCATCATCTTCTTGACGAATTGTTTGTCGCCGGCGGTCAGCTTG
>CAZLVS010000086.1:0-3578 GCA_964563085.1 uncultured Ignavibacteria bacterium
TTTGGTTAATTAACCGAATATTCTTGGAATTATTCAATTAGGAGTTATAATAATGTGTAGGAAAAGTGTGCAAACCGTAGTCCTGAGTATGATAATAGCTATGACCTTATTTTCTTTATCAGCATTATCAGAAGACCGTTATCTGGGAACCTGCTATACTGTGGGTTGGAATCCACATCCGACATGCGATTCCGCTTTCGCAGCGTTAGCCGGAATCGAATCCTTTCGCTTGGAGTTGAGCTGGGCGCAATTGGAAGGATATCAAGACTCTTTCGAGTTTAGCCTTCCACAATTGGCTGACACCATCTTAAGCGCTTATCCTCCGGATGCCTTGAAGATATTTATGTTTAAATTCCATCATCCTGAGAAGATGGATGTACCGCAAGGTGGAGAGAATTCTGAAGTTTATAAGTATCATACGAGTTATAAAAAGGATTTCTTCTCTTGGTGCCGATTTGTAGGGGAGTATTTGGGAGACGTAGACAGAGGGATTAACCATATTGTTCTGCATAACGAACCCGATTATGATTGGAGCTATCTATCGCCACCGGGATATGGAAGCCCAAAATGGCGGAATAGCCCCCAGGATTATGTTGATCAGTGTGAAGAATGTATTGATACCATAAAAGCGTATAATCAGGATGCCTATATTATATTCGGTTCCTTTGCTGGACCTGATACCAGCGGAGTAGTAAGGGATTTTGTGGAACGTATGGATACTTCCAAAATTGACTGCATTGATTTTCACTGTTATGGGGAATCCATGTCCGCCAGTACTGCAGCAATGATCGGAGCAGGTCTGGATACTTTCTGTACCGTAAATAGAGGTAAGGATTGGTCAATGCTGGAAACCGCAGGACCGAATCTCTCCTTCCCCATTGAAGAAGAGATCAATGATACTACAATTTGGACGTATTTACTTAACTACGTTGAATTCATTCGTAGTGGCACATGGAATCCCGAAATTCACGACTCTATTTTCATAGATAGTTTATATACATTAACGGAAATAGTGGATTCATGTTGTTTGCTTCTTCCGGAAAATTGGTTTGAAAATAATGATTGTGATAATCTAGAAGATTATAAAGTAGAGGAATTCCAGCATCGAGTTACTGAGTTTCACAGTAAAGGAGCAAGATTTGTACATTGGTTTTCAGCCTGGCGATACCACCCATACAATTTCCCCTGGCAACCCGATTGTGGACCATGCGGTCCAGAGTGCGGACCTCCAGAATTATCAGACTCGGCATTTACTGCCAAACTAATCAAACAAGCGCAGAGATTCCCTGTACACATTCTTGACCCAGAGAATCCGGAAGAACTAACGGATTTAGCTCGCTGGATGGGTAGTTACGAGCCGCCCGGTATGGAGAGGCAATATGGGGGTGAATTGACGGTGGTACTGGAAACAATGCAGTTGAGTAATTATCCTAATGTGTTTAATTCTCGGACACGAATCGATTATAAGCTATCAAAGGATGGCCATGTAAAGTTAGAGATTTTCGACATCATGGGCAAGCGAGTAGATATCTTGATAGACAGATACAAGAAAGCAGGCGAACATTCCGTAATTTGGAATGCGGAAGATTATTCATCAGGCGTTTATTTCTGTATTCTAACACAAGGGCTACTACAGACGACTCAGAAGATGGTATTAGTTAAATAACTTTAAATACAATAATGAATACGTTTGGTATCCCTTCCTATCTATGGGGGGAGAACCATATACATGCAGAACAGGAGCTTTTGGATGAAGAAAATAGTCTTAATATATACTATAATTACTTGTTTTGTATTTGTTGTTGACACCTTTTCCCAGGATACCTTATGGACGAGGCGATACGGAGGAGAGGGTTGGCAGGAGGGATTAAATCTAACTAATTCAAATCAAGAAGGATTCGTCATAGTAGGAAAAACAGATTTCGGGAATGCCGGATGGGACGCTTATCTGGCAAAGACCGATAGCCTGGGAATCACCCTATGGACTTCGGTTTTCGGCGGATCAGGACATCAAACACTAACTTCAATTTGCACAACCGATGGTGGCTATATGATTGGAGGGTCAACTTCAACGGGTGAATACGGCGGCGATGATTCTTGGTTGTTGTTTATAGGTGAAAATGGTGATTCCGTTTGGAGCAGAACCTATGGCGGGTCTAATAATGATTACTGTCGCGCCTTGGTGAATACCGGTGATGGAGGTTATATCTTAGCCGGAACAACTCATTCTTTTGGCGCCGGACATTCCGACTATTATGTAGTCAAAACCGACTCAGTTGGCGATACTTTGTGGACACGTACTTATGGATGGTCAGGTGATGACAAGGCATATTCTATCCGGCAAACAGTTGATGGGGGATTCGTCATAGCGGGTTTAAGTGAATTTAACGAAAGCGGACGCGCATATCTAGTGAGGACCGATGCACAAGGGGAAGTTCTTTGGTATAACCTGGAGTTTGACGGCAACAATAAAACATTCTATTCGGTTCGGCAAACTATTGATAGTGGGTTTATCGCCGTGGGATATACCATGGATTGGTCAGGAGGATACTGGTATCATCGATTCTATATAGTTAAATATGATTCGCTGGGGAACAAAGAATGGTCGAAGCAATACGGCGAATACCCTTATATGAATGTCGCTTTGGATGTATTACAAACAGTTGACAGCGGTTACATAGTTGTCGGGAGCCGATCCCATGATGGTATAGACACATATATAGTCAGGACTGATTTCCAGGGTGAATTACTATGGTCATTAGTCCTTAATAGCCCGGGTTTATACGATGAGTTATTTGCCATACAAAGAACAAGCAATAATGAATTTGTAGCTACAGGTTGGTTTGATTGGGATGCGTGGCTGGTGAAATTATGGGAGCCGTCCTACTGCTGCGAGGTGGGTATGATTCCTGACGATGATCCTATCATTGTCCAGCCCGGGGGATCGTTTGGTTATATCGGTACTCTCATAAATCCAACGGACTTTTCCCTCGCATTCGATGTATGGGTGGGTGTGATTTATGACGATCAGTTTTTCCAAACCCGTTTGTTCGAAGGGACGGAACCATTGGAACCGGGTGAATTCCTTACGCGTCACCTTCGCCAGAGTGTTCCCAACTACGCACCCATCGGGGATTATCGTTACATTGCTTATGGCGGCAACTACCCTTCGAAATGCGATTCGGTATGGTTTGATTTCACAGTCACCGGCGATGGCAGGTTGGCGGGGATTGATGGAGAAGTCATTGCGAGGAGCCCAAAGGGCGACGAAGCAATCCCCGATCCCTTGCATGATAACGGAAACAGATTGCTTCGCTTCGCATTCGCCGCGTCCCGATGTGATCGGGGCAATGACGGTATCGATGGTTTTATTCTGCCCCCGGCAAGCGGATGGACGGTAGAGGAAATCACCCCATCCGGTGGTCAGCCCTCCAGGGCTGACACGAAGTCCGTCGACGCTGGAGCCCCAACCGGCAGTGTTGATGCATCACCGAATCCATTCAACGCCGCAACTACCATCACCTATCGACTGCCCGAGGCGGGTAGCGTGAATATTGCGATTTATAATTTATCCGGGC
>CAZLVS010000087.1:0-2989 GCA_964563085.1 uncultured Ignavibacteria bacterium
GAACAAACGGGTTTGGAAAAACTGATCGTCATAAATCACACCCACCCATACATCGCTTATGATATCAATGGAAGTTAGATTGATTAACCTCCCAATGTAGCTGAACGAGCTGCCCGGCTGCACAATCACCGGATCATTGTCTGGAATCATGTCAACCACACAGCAGTATAATGGTTCCTGTAATTTAACCAGCCACATATCATAATCGAATCTTCCAACAGCTATATATTCGTTGTTATTGATTCTCTTGATTGCGTTTAAATAATCATATATCCCTTCGCTCATCAGAAGCATTGACCATACCTCATTGCCTTGATAGTCAGTCCGAATAATATACGTTTCAATACCGTCACCCGACCTATTACCGACCACTATAAAGCCGCCATCCACAGTCTGCTGGATGTGGCTGGAGTAGTTCAGATACGGCGGATTCCCATACATTCGTTCCCAGCTCTTTTTCCCAAGGGAATCATATTTAACTATATATATTTTATAATAAGGATTCCCACCGCTCCAAGCCTGGGTGTGACCGGTGGCTATGTATCCTCCGTCGTCGGTTTGGATTGCTGCAGCAAACGATTTATCATTTGAATCGAATTCCAGGTGATACCATTCAACCTCTCCCATTGAGTCTGTCTTAACTATATATGCCCTACTTGAACTGTTCATTTCGCTATAGCCAGCAATTACATATCCCCCATCATTGGTTGGTTGAACAGAGTATGCCACATCATAACCGGACCAACCATAGGTATGAGTCCACAAAATATCACCCAGAGAATCGGTTTTCACCACATACCAATCAGCGCTCCCGGCGCCGAAGGAGTGAGTTGTTCCGGCAAATATATAACCGCCGTCCTTGGTGGTCTCTACGAAACGGCCACGATCATCACCGGAGCCGCCATAGGTCCTACTACTTACGGAGTCGCCGTTCTCATTGATTAAGACCAGCCAAAAATCATATCCGCCATGTTCGCCATTTGTTGTGGTTCCTCCTGCTATATAACCATAATTAGCCGGGCAAATCGAGCTAAGTCTTTGATATCCTACGCCACCGTAAACAGATATCCAGATAGTATCGCCGAGGCTATCGGTTTTAACAACGTAGGCGTCTATACCGGGATATCCTGCGTCGGTTTTGCCCACCAGAATATATCCTCCATTGTCCGTATGCAGTAAATCTACAGCCTCCTGCCAACCTTCTCCTCCATAACGCTTGGTCCAAAGAGTATCCTGCGCAAAAACGGGCGCAGCAATGAAACATAAAATCAATACACCCACGGTGAATATAAATACTAATCTACTCATGTCGTTTCTCCTGATTTTGATATATTCATTCGTCCTCCCTTTCGGGAGGACGAGGAGTAAATCCTTTGCTGAGTTAAATGCCTTATTTTACCAAAGCCATTTTCTGTGTCGCTTGTATCCTCTCCTGTGTTAAAACGCAAAAGTAAACGCCCGACGCAAACTCATCCGCATTCCAAATAACATAATGTTCTCCGGCCTCTTTGAACTCGTTAAACAATATGGCTATCCTTTTGCCCATCAGGTCATATATTTCTAACCTGGCATCCCCACTTCGCGATAGATAATATTCTATCCGGGTCCGGGAATTAAACACATTAGGATGATTACTTATCCGCATCGCGCCGGATACATCCGATAAATCTCCGGTATATCTCCTGGGATTATCCGGCGGAACATATACATGCATTTGATAAGCCAGAGGAGTCATCGAATCAGGATACTCCGGATGTAGTATGTTCATTGGAAATTTCTGTGCTTGCCCCGTTAGGGTATGCCCTATTTCCCATGGGCCTGAACCCGGTAGATTGCAGTCCGGATCGCACGGTCCCCATTCATCCGGCTGCCAGGGGAAATTGTACGGCTGGTAGCGCCATGCTGAAAACCAGTGTACGAAATTAGCTCCCTCTTGATGAAATTTGGTTACCCGGCGCTGGAATTGCTCTATCTTAAGATCCTCTAAATTATCGCAATTCTGATTTTCATGCCAATTTTCTGGAAGCAGCAGATTACATGAATCCACTATTCGGGTTAACGCATAAAGGGTATCTATGAAAATGCTATCATGTTCATCCTGGTTCCATTGATAGTTATTATCTTCCAAAATATTCTGAATAAAAATACCCAAATATGTCTTTATTGTAGTATCATTAGTCTCTTCCTCAAGGGGACATTCCAGGACAGGCTTCGTTTCCAGAATGGACCAGTCCTTACCTCTGTAAACAGTACAGAATGTATCCAATGTACCCCCAATAATCTCCGCTTCGCTGGAAGACATTGGCGATCCATATACATGAAAATCGATGCAGTCAATCTTAGAGGTTTCCATCCGTTCAACCATTTCCCTCACAACGCCGGTCGGGTCGAATCCAGAGGTCGGGTCGAACTCGAACGCAAAGGAACCGAATATAATATAAGCGTTTGGATTGTACGTGATAATGGTGTCGATACATTCTTCGCACTGATCTACAAAGTCTTGAGGCGTATTTCGCCATTTCTCACTTCCATACTCTCCGGGCGGCGAAAAATAGCTCCATCTCTAGTTCGGCTCGTTATGCAATACAATGCTGTTTATCTCCCTGTCAACATCCCCCAGATACTCTCCCAGAAAACGACACCATCCTAAGAAATCTTCCTCATAATCACTGTGGTATTTATAAACCCATTCACTATTGCCATCCTGCGGAACATCCATTTTGTCCGGATGGTGGAATTTGAAAATGAAAATCTTCTCGGTATCAGGTGGATAAAGGGCTAAAATTGTATCAGCTAATTCGTCGAGATCTTCCGGGCAATGGGACTGAAAATATGCATCCAACTGTCCCCAACTCAACCTAATCCTAAATGATTCAGTTCCCGTTACTCCAGCAAAGTCATTATCACATATTGGGTAAGGATTCCAGCTTACACTATAACAAGTACCCAAATACTGATCTTCTGATAAAACTGGTAATGAATATAAAAC
>CAZLVS010000088.1:0-2846 GCA_964563085.1 uncultured Ignavibacteria bacterium
GGCCGCCGCACCCGTCATTGCGAGCGAAGCGAAGCAATCCGGCTCCATGTTTGTGCACGGCAGACCTCCCCGCTAAAGGCTAACAAACTCATCTGCAGTGCCGTAGGTCGAGTTCCGAAGTGGAGCGAAGCGGAACGGAGAAACCCGACACATTTGCTTGATGGTAATTGACTTCGCCGTCATGCCGACGGTTGTTGATGTCCATGCTCAGCAGATGTCCCCGTCAATTGCGTTAGCTAAGAGACACCGTTTACCTGAATATACGAAAGGCAAACATGAAAAACATCCTACTAAAATTAAAAGAAAATCTTTTGGGTTCAAACTACGACTCCCGCAAAATCCCGCCGGGTGTCAGCAGACGCCGCAACCGTTCATCGCAGGATAGCCCCATGGCGAACAACTTCCTTTTTGACGGTCAATTGATAAATTCGCCGCGCTTCCGCATCCAGCTATACCGCTTCCTGCGGAATAATATCCCGACTATCAGCTCGGCTGTCTGGACCTGGTCAAAACTATGCAACGCCCCCCGAATCCGATACTACGATTCCGAGGTTACCGATAATATGGAGAGCGAAATCGAGGAAATTCTTCAGTCACTCGAACGCCGCATCTTCCCATTCAAATTCTGGCGTTATGCCGGTTTCGATGCCCTGTTGGATACATTGTTCAATGCGCTTTTCACCGATGGCGGCTCCTGCGGCGAACTGGTAATAAATCCGGCCGGCGATGGTATCCATGCCTTCTATCCCGTTGACATTATCGATCTCGAATTCGAGCTTGTTGAGAACCAATGGCGAATATTCCAGAAAATCGATGATCGCAAGGTCAAACTCCCCTTGCCGACATTGTTTTACTACGGACTGGATGCCGAACCGTCTGATCCGCGGGGTCGTTCGATTATATCCGCGGTGCCGTTTGTCGCCCGTATCGAACAGCAGCTTGTCAATGACATGAGCAAAACCGTTCACAACGCCGGTTATCATCGCTTGCAGGTATCGATCACTCCGCCGCAAAAAGCATCCGGGGAATCCGATAGCGCTTATGTCAACCGCGCCAACCAGTATTTCGACGACACTGTCGATATGATGAACACTCTGGAGCCGGATGATAATCCTATCACCTGGAACGATGTAGAGATCAAACATATCGGTCCCAGCAATTACAGTTCGATCGGTGCCTGGTATCTCAATCACAAGGCGATAATCGAGGATATCTGCTGCGGATGTCATCTTGACCCGTTCATGCTGGGGTATTCATACGGTACAACCCACAACTGGGCAAAATTCAAATATGAAATCGTTTTAAGACAGGTTTATTCCATTCAAGCCGCCGCATCACACCTTTTGGATTGGCTGTGTGATATCGAACTGGCGTTAAAAGGCATCCCGATCCGGGTCAAACATCGTTTCGATAACAGCAAATCATTCGGTATGCTCGACCAGCGTCAGGCGGAGAACATTCACATAGATAATGTATTGAAATTATTGGAATCCGACCTCATCAATAAGGAGCGCGCCAAATCAATGCTGGAGGTATAATCGCCCGTCATTGCGATTACCGTAGGTCGGGTTCCGAAGTGGAGCGAAGCGGAACGGAGAAACCCGACACGCTTGCTGTCGGGTCGCCGCACCCGTCATTGCCCCGATCACATCGGGACGCGGCGAATGCGAAGCGAAGCAATCCGGCTCCGTGTTTGTGCACGGCGGACCTCCCCGCTAAAGGCTAACAAACTCATCTGCAGCGCCAGCTTGAAGCACGGCTTATTCCTCCCGGAAAAAGGACGACGCCAGCGGCAAATAGAATGGAAAACAATACATAGATAAACGACCCACATTATACTCAGCTCTAACGATATGGGCTATCAAAAATATTCCGATCAATGGCAATATATCCGATGGTTGAAAATACCAGCTGCCGGATAGATTATTTTTCCTGCTGGCGAAAAGCGCCAGCACATAAAGAATCACCACAATTCCAGTAGGCAGGATATTTAACACGATCCCTTTCAACGTTAGAGTCTGAAGCAGAACCGAATAGAAGGACGCTGCATAGGCTAAAGGCTCGAGTTGGTGTTCGCAGCCCGCTACATTAATGGTCTGCCTGATGACAAGGTATATCGCGAATCCAGTCACCGGAACAGCTGCATGCCATAACGATTTTCGATTACTGAATAAATTCCGCGACAATCCCAGCATGACAAAAAGCAGAATGATTTTTTCGTTAACACCTATTGAAAGTAGAATTAGAATAGTGAATATCGTCTTGTTATGGAAGTAGTATATTATGATCGATATCATCATGATCGCTGTCGGATCGACTCCATATAGAGCGGTATATCTAAAAAGCAGAAGCGAAAGCAGCGATGCGATCAATGAAACCTCCTCGCTCTGCCCGAGTCGTCGCTTGGAAATGAGATATATCATTATCGATGAAACAAGGATGGCAAGGAAGGTGACAAAAGACAACGCCTCTACAGCTTTAAGATAGGGAGCGCTAAGCTGCCCCAGATTCGTGAATTTATAGGTGGGTAAGATATAGTAGAAAGGCGCTGCAAGCAGCACCGATATCACCCTATAATAAAATGGAGATCCCATTGCCTTCCCCCCATCTTCACTCAGTATGTGGAGCAAGTATATGGCGTAATCGTCATGTGGAATTACGTTAAATGCAGCGCCCCGATAAATATCAAAAAATATTACCGACGCAAATGAGGTTAATATCAACAGCAGATAAACCGGCTTATATCTCAGATAATTATGATAATTCTCCATAGCATACCTCCTAATAAAGCACAGGAGTTAACAGACGTACATTGCTACTTTGATATCATTCATTATGCTGTCGGG
>CAZLVS010000089.1:0-2742 GCA_964563085.1 uncultured Ignavibacteria bacterium
GATGTCCGCCGGGCACGAACGGGGTCACGGATTGCTTCGCTTCGCTCGCAATGACAGTAAAGCGTGTCGGGTTTCTCACTTCGTTCGGAACCCGACCTACGGCACTATCGCCACCAGGTTTTTATTTATTTTTTTACCTTAATTTAATACGGCAGCCTTCTCTTTTTTACTCTTTTATACCATAGTATCTACCGGTTACCTAACGCAGACATTTGTGAGCTTCCGGCTTACTCTTGTCTGCGACGAGTTCGTGCCGCAATAGCTGCCCCCCGATGTAATCCCGCAATGTGCGGGACTGGTTAGGGCGTCTACCTGTCTGGAGGCAACAATCGAAGCCACCGGGAAATCGATCCAGGAAATCAGAATTTCTTTACTATTTTCTCCGGCTTCATATCGATGAACCTGTCCCGTTCGGAGTATACGCAGCCGCAGTATTTTTGCATATACAGCCCCAACTCACTGGCTTTGTTGTGCCCCTCCCGGTAGCCCTCGCGGAAATCGATGTATCGAAATTTCACTCCAGCCTTTTCTGCCGCTTCATTCGCTATATCAATCAATAAGTCATGGTTTTGATAAGGAGATACCGAAAGTGTCGATGTATAAAGCTCTATACCTTTCCTTTTAGTGAACTCAGCGGTTCGCTGCAAACGCATTCGGTAGCAATGGCAGCATCGTTCCGGCGCCGATGGATTTGAGGCGACATTGCGCAGAAATTCATCGAGATCGTAGCTTTCGTCGTAAACCGTTTCCAAATCGATTAATTTCGAATAATACTTGAAAGATTGCAGCCGTTTTGTGTATTCCACAAAAGGATGGATATTGGGATTATACCAAAATCCGGTTACGGAGTAGCCATCCTTTGCTAATTTCTCCACCGGATAAACGGCGCAGGGTGCGCAGCATATATGAATGACGATTTTGTTGTTCAAAATAGATCCTGTTGTCGTTTTTCCGGCAGTGCGTATCCCAGATGGTGGTAACCGACATTGGAAACCACCCTGCCCTTCCGGGTTCTCTGGAGAAAACCGATCTTAAGAAGATACGGTTCCACTACATCCTGCAGGGTATCGGACTCCTCATTCAAAGTAGCCGCAATCGCTTCTATACCCACTGGTCCGCCAGCGTAATTTTTGATGATAATCTTAAGGTAAGCCCTATCTATATCATCCAAGCCGATTTCATCCACGCCTTCGAGTTTAAGCGCCTCGACTGCCAAATCCCGATTTATGCGCCCATCGGCTTTAACCTCGCAGTAATCGCGCACCCTTCGCAGCAGCCTGTTGGCAATCCTTGGAGTACCGCGGCTTCGTTTGGCAATCTCCTCGGCTCCGGCGGAATCGATGTCCACATTCAGGAGTTTGGAGGAGCGCAAAACGATGTCGGCGAGCTCCTCCGGCGGATAAAAATCGAGGTGGTATGTCATACCGAATCTGTCGCGCAGAGGAGCGGAGAGTAAGCCGGCGCGCGTTGTCGCACCCACCAGCGTGAATCTCTCCAGCTTGAATTTTATCAGTCGGGAGTGCGGACCTGAATCCACCAGGAAATCTACGGCGAAATCCTCAATAGCGGGATATAGGAATTCCTCCACAGCGGCGTTCATACGATGAACCTCATCGATAAACAGCACATCGCCGGTCTTAAGATTGGTGAGAATACCCATCAAATCCCCCGGTTTGGTTAAACTCGGTCCGGTGGTAGTAACCAGCTTAGTACCCATCTCATTGGCGATGATGTGCGCCAGTGTTGTTTTGCCCAGACCGGCAGGACCGTAGAATAGAGCATGTTCCAGCGGCTCGCTGCGTTTTATCGCCGCCGTAATAGAAAGCTTCAGTTTTTCTACCAGCTTCCCCTGACCAATATAATCCGATAACTTGCGCGGCCTGAGCGCCCACGAGAAATTCTCCTCTTCGGGTGTGGTAGGTTTTGGTGTTACCAATCTTTCGCGCGACATATTATTCCGCCTTGTTTATCCCCTTTTTGAAAATAAGATTAATAAGCTCTTCCGGGGATTTTACCTTAGGGCTGTCGACCATTATCTTTTCTATCATTCCGCTGGCTTCACGTTCGGAATAACCTAACTGCTTTAATATAGCGATAGCGTCCTTCTCCAGAGTAGTAATATCCGGCTTTGCCTTTTCAGCTACTAACGGCTGGCTCTCTTTAAGCAATGCGAATTTCGTTACTTTTCCATGAAGCGCCGCAACCACTTTCTCGGCTGTCCTTCCGCCCATTCCCGGCATCTGTTTGATGGCGGCGGTATCTCCGGTTTCGATTGCAGCAGCGACATCCTTAACCGGCTTCGTAAGCGCCTTCAGAGCCTTTTTGAACCCAACTCCATCTACTGTGGTGAAAAGCTGGAAAAATTCCCTATCGTTCTCATCGGTAAAACCGATTAAATGCGGGAATGCGTTCCCGCCGCCGGAGGGCGATTCGATATACTCGAGTGTATGCATTGTTAACTCGGAGCCATTGAAATGAGTTGATTTCAGGCGGTTGAGCACTCCCGATGGTACGAATACATTCCAGAAAACGCAGGGAAATACTTTGAGGATTACCGACTTATCGGTAAACTTTTCTATGGTTCCGTCAATTCTTGTTATCATTGCCTAACCAGCGCATTGATGTTTGGTTTTTACTGTTAAACCAAGGTTTAAACATAACATAGCATTTAACACTATAGTATAACATATCGCTATTTTCTTTGCAAGCAAAGGGAATTATCCTTGTCCTGAAGATAGATAG
>CAZLVS010000090.1:0-2729 GCA_964563085.1 uncultured Ignavibacteria bacterium
TGATCAGCGACAATTAAAATTCCCTACTGACGACAATTAAAACTCCCTGTTTGACCGGAGAGGAAAAGAGACGTTAAAGTGACCTCCATCCAGAGAGGAGGGTGGAATGGTCACGGATAAACAGGTGAGGTTACTCATGAAATATTGTCAAGAACAAAAAACGCTGACCCAAGCAGCAGCCAAAGCGGGAATGGATGTGAAAACCGCTCGAAAATACCGGAAATCCGGAAGCTTGCCAAGTCAACTGAAAGCGGATCATACATGGCGAACTCGTACCGATCCATTCGCTGAGACTTGGGAAGAAGTGAAAGAGATGCTGAAAACGAACGAGGGATTGGAAGCCAAAACCCTCTTCGATTATTTACAACGGAAATATCCAGGCCGGTTTCAAGACAGCCAATTACGAACGCTGCAACGCCGGATCAAAACATGGCGTGCCTTAGAAGGCCCGGAGAAAGAAGTGTTCTTTGCGCAAGTCCATTATCCAGGAGACCGTTGTCAATCGGACTTTACCCATGTATCCAATTTACAGATCACGATAGCGGGTCAACCGTTTCCCCATCTGATCTACCATTTCGTGTTGACCTATTCGAATTGGGAGACGGGGACGATCTGTTTTTCCGAAAGTTTCGCCAGTTTAAGTGAAGGCTTGCAGAATGCATTGTGGGAACTGGGTGGGGTTCCTCGAACACACCAGACGGACCGGCTCACTTCAGCCGTGCAGAAACTTGGGGAAGCAAGAGAGGAATTTACGGCTGCATACCGCAGTCTCCTCAAGCATTATGGATTGGAAGGGCGGGCCATCCAAGCGGGGCGAGCCAATGAGAACGGGGATGTGGAGCAACGGCATTATCGGTTCAAAAGCGCACTGGAACAAGCTTTATTGTTGCGCGGCCATCGGGATTTCGAGGATCGGGCCGACTATGAAGCGTTTCTGCGGAATCTGTTCAAGCAACTCAATGCCGGCCGCCGGGAACGACTGCAGGAGGAATTGAAAGTGTTGCGGCAGTTGCCTGCTTTACGATTGGACGATTGTCAGCGAATCAAAGTGAAGGTGAATTCCGGCAGTACCATTCAAGTGTTGCACAATACGTATATGGTCTCCAGCCGCCTGATCGGAGAACACGTGGAAGCACGTGTGTATGCCGAGCGGGTGGAAATCTGGTATGCGCAACGCTGTGCGGACACCATGCCTCGACTAAGAGGCCGGGGCAATCGATGGATCGATTACCGGCGAATCATTGGCTGGTTGGTACGCAAACCGGGAGCGTTCGCCAATTACCGTTATCGAGCGGAATTGTTTCCCAGCAGTCAGTTTCGCATGGCGTATGACCTGTTGAAAGAGCAATCGCCTTCTCGTGCGGACAAAGATTACCTGACCATTCTGTATTGGGCGGCGCATGAAGGAGAAAGCCGGGTCGAAGAGATCTTGCGGCATCAATTGAAGAATGACGAATGCATTGATCTGAAAGCGATTGAATCCTTGCTGCAGGACAATGGAAAGATTTCTGCTTCAACGTCAGTGGATATCGCCTCGGTAGATTTGCGGGGCTACGACCAGCTGATGGATGGGGAGGTGTCGACATGGGCTCACTAGCAACCTTGAATGCCGACTTGCAAACCTATCTGAAGGAATTGCACCTACCCACCATTCGTGCCTTGTACGAGTCGTATGCAACGCAAGCCCAGCAAGAATCGATAAGTTACGAGCAGTACTTGTTCGAACTGGTGGAAAAGGAATGTGAAGAACGGCGGACGAATCGCATCACCCGGTGGGTGCGGGAATCCAAACTGCCGTTGGAGAAAACCCTGGAAACGTTTGACCGGAGCCGTCTTTCACGTAAATTGAATCAACAGTTGAATACGTTGTTGAAGGGAGATTTCTTAAAAAAGACGGAAAATGTGCTGGCCTTTGGTAATCCCGGCAGCGGGAAAACTCACCTGCTGTCCGCTATCGCCCAGGAATTGATTCACCAGGAACATCGGGTGTATTTCCGCTCCTGCGATCTGCTGGTTCAGGACTTGTTGATCGCCAAGCAGGAACTGCGTCTCTCCCGTTTTATCAAGAACCTAGCCAAATACGAAGCATTGCTCTTGGATGACATCGGATATGTTCAGCATAACCGGGAAGAGATGGAGGTCTTGTTTACGCTTTTGGCTGAACGGTACGAGCGAGGCAGCGTGATGATCACCAGCAATCTGCCATTTTCACAATGGGAACGTATTTTCAAAGACCCGATGACCACCGCGGCAGTCATTGATCGGTTGGTGCATCACAGCGTGATTCTGGAACTGAACATGCCCAGTTACCGCATGCAGACAGCCGCGAAAAACAAGAAATCCAAGGCCGATTAAAAAGCCGTTTTTAGAGAGCCCGAGGATCAACCAGGGGCTTGTGGATTCTGCCATCTTGTGGACAAACCATGGCTCGTTAGCGAAAAACTGAAAACTTGTGCGGGTTTGCCCACAAGATTTGGACAGCCGCCTATGAAAGGTATTCGGAATGAGCAAACGAATCGTAGGCGCCTGCCCACAGACTCCACAAGCGTGCAAATAAGAGAGACGTATTGATTTATTTATAAATTAAAACGGTGCTTACGCACCGCTCAAAGGAGGTGAATGGATTCCACAAAAATCCCCTGAAGACAATCTAAAATACAAACTTTAGCCACAAGAAAAACAGGGAAAAATAATTGTCGTTGAGGGGAAAGAATAATTGTCGCTTGACA